>CAVSRH010000003.1:0-65241 GCA_963730235.1 uncultured Actinomycetes bacterium | reverse complement strand
GACGACCTTCGGCATGAACCGGATCAGCCGGTGCACCTCCATGACGTGCAGGCGGCCGGCCCGCGCCGGATCGATGGTCTCGGCGCTGTCGCCGGAGGCGTACCGGTATCCGTCCCGGCCGCGGATGCGCTGGTCGCCCCGGAGCAGAAGGCCCACCCGCCGTCCTTCGGCGACGGGCCGTTGCCGGTGAGCAGCACGCATCCCACGTCCGGCGACATCCGCGCGTGGTCCAGCGCGCGGTACAGCTCGTCCACCGTGCGCGGCCGGAAGGCGTTCCTGACCTCGGGCCGGTCGAAGGCGACGCGGACCGTGCCCGAGTCGACCGCGCGGTGGTAGGTGATGTCGGTGAAGGCGAACCCCTCGACGGGACGCCAGCGCTGCGGGTCGAAGATCTGAGAAACCATGGCCCAATTCTGGCGATCACGTGGCTGATTGCGTGGCCGATCGCGTGTGGTGATCGGGCCGCCCCGGGAGCAGAGTCGAGGCAGCCGGCTACCCGATGCGCCCACTGCCGGTCGCTGCAAAGCCCATGACCACTACATAACGATCACCCCGCCCGGGCCTGGTCCCGCCCGGGCAGCCGGGGGCCGCCGTTCGCGAGGGGGGAACGGCGGCCCGCGGCCATGCCTGCCGTCAGGGCGCCCGCCGTCAGGGCGGCGGGGTGTGCTGCGGGGTGCCGCACCCGGCCAGCGCCACCGAGCGGCGCGCCTTCGGCGGCCAGGGCAGCTTCTGGAACCCGAACGCGGTGATGTCGTTCCCGCCCGTGGTGCCGCAGATGAACCCGGGAGGCTTGGCCGACGCGGGGTCGAAGATCGGCTGCAGGTTCGCCGGAATGTGCGTGGCCGTGGCCGCGTAACGGACCACCACGAAGACGTCGTGCTGGAACAGTGGCGGGAACTTCGAGCTGATCGCGCACGTGGCGCAGGGCGGCGGAGGCGCCGGCCAGGGCAGCAACGGCGCGTCGCCGCCGATCTCGCCGAGGCCGAGCACGCCATGCTCGTCGCAGCCGAACAGGTTCTCCGAGCCGGTGGGCTTGCAGGCCGGGGAGCCGGTGCACGAGAGCCTTGGTGCACGGGGCATCGTGGTAGACCTGCGCGATGTAGTCGGCGACCGAGTAGGGAACGATCGCGCCGGGGCTGTCGAGCACCGGCGCTGATGCCCTGGTTGTCCTGCAGCGTGCCGCCGTCGTCGCTGACGCAGGGACCCGGGGTGATCGGGGTCTTGCCGCCGCCGAGCGCGGTGAGCCAGAAGGCCGTGACGCCCGAGGACGGCTGCGGCAGGAACGGCTTGATCGGCCCCTTCTTGCCCGCCGACACTGGCCCAGTTGGTGACCTTGCACAGGTAGATGTTCTTGAGCTGGGTCAGCGGTCAGGCTCGCCGGGGCGTCGGTGCCGCCGCTCGCCGTATCGCGGGCGGCCCAGGTGACCGCGTCGCCAGCCAGCGCGATGAAGCAGATGCCGACCGACGGACGCAGGCCGGGTCGCCGGCCTGCGCCGCCCGCGACGAGCCGGCGTAGTCGATGCAGAAGTCGCCGGGGCCGGACGGGTCGGTGGTGTTGGCTTCCAGTGCCGTGATGCCCGCCGAGGAGCCGTCCGGGCGGGCGATGCCTGGCGCAGCCGCCTTCGTCACGATCGGGCCGCCTGCCTTGCCCGTGGCCGGGTCCACGGCATCCCAGCTATACAGCAGCGTCGCTGCCTTCGGGTGGGCCTTGTTGTAGTCGTGGGAGAACTGGTCGAGCAGGAACCCGATCGTGTCCGAGCCGACGCCCACCACGTCGGCCGCGCGCGGAACGGCCCCCTGGGCGGGTCAGCCAGCGCCGGTGCCGCGGCTGTCGCGAGCATTGCGAAGACAGCGCAGCCGGCCAGCAACTTGCTGGTTAGGCGCATCCTCTACCGTCTCCCGAAACCATTGCGAAGACAAGGGCCGCATGAGCCCGGGCGGGCGGAATCCGGCCATCTGCGAGGCTCGCCGGGAAACGCCGGGCATCGGCACACCGCCTGCGTACGCTTGCGGAGACGGGACACCCTCCCGGGGGGCGGCCCCGGAGCGGTGAGGAGCGGTGGGACAGTGACCGGGCGGCCTCCAGCAGACTTCGCCGGCCTGCTGCGGCAGCTGCGGAAGGAGGCCAGGCTCACCCAGGAGGAGCTGGCCGAGGACGCCGCGGTGAGCCTGCGGACGATCCAGGACCTGGAGGGACGCCGCCACCGGACCGCGCACAAGCCCACCGCGGAACGGCTGGCGGGCGCGCTGAACCTGGCCGGGCAGTGCCGCGTGCTGTCTTCGTCAAGGCCGCCGCGGGGCGGGCCAGCCGTCGCGGAGGTCCTGGCCGCGGCGGATGCGGCGGCCGGGACGGACGGCGCCCCGGCCGCGGCGGGCACCGGGCCGCCAGCTTCCGCGCCGGTGCCGCGGGAGCTGCCCGCCGATGTCGAGCGCCTTCACCGGCCGGGCCGGTGAACTGGCGGAGCTGGATGCCCTGCTGCCCGGGGCCACGGAGCCGGGCGGTACGCCGCACGCGGTGGTGATCGCGGCCATCTCGGGAACCGCGGGAGCGGGCAAGACCGCACTGGCGGTGCACTGGGCGCACCGGGTGGCCGGGCAGTTCCCGGACGGCCAGCTCTATGTCAACCTGCGGGGCTTCGACCCCGAGCAACCGGTGACCGCCGGGGAGGCGCTGGCCGGGTTCCTGGCCGCGCTGGGCGCGGGCGCCGCCATTCCGCCCGGCGAGGCCGCGCGGGCCGCACGGTACCGGTCGCTGCTGGCCGGCAGGCGGCTGCTGATCGTGCTGGACAACGCCGCCGCGGCGGAGCATGTCCGGCCGCTGCTGCCGGGCAGCGCGTCGGCGATGGTGCTGGTGACCAGCCGCACCGCCCTGCCCGGCCTGGTGGCCCGCGACGGCGCGCACCGCCTGGACCTTGACCTGCTGCCCGCCGAGGATGCGGTGGCGCTGCTGCGCACGCTGGTCGGAGAGCGGGTGGACGCCGACCCGGCGACGGCACTGGCGCTGGCCGGCCTGTGCGCGCGGCTGCCGCTGGCGTTGCGGGTCGCGGCCGAGCTGGCGGTGGCCCGCCCTGGCATGCCGCTGGACGCACTGGCGGCCGAGCTGGCCGGCGAGCGGGACCGGCTGGAACTCCTGGACGCGGGCGGGGATTCGCGGAGCGCGGTGGCCAGCGTTCTTTCCTGGTCCTACCGCCACCTGCCGGACGACGCCGCCCGGATGTTCCGGTTGCTGGGGCTGTACCCGGGCCAGGACTGGGATGCGCACGCGGCCGCCGCACTGGGCGGCACTACCGTGACCCAGGCGGGGCAGTTCCTCGGCGTGCTGGCCCGGGGCCACCTGATCCAGCCCGCCGGCCCGGGCCGCCACGGCATGCATGACCTGCTGCGCGCCTACGCCGCGCGGCAGGCGGCCAGCCTCGATGATGACCAGGCCCGGCACGAGGCCCTGACCAGGCTTTACGGCTACTACCTGGCCGCCTGCGCCGCGGCGATGGACAGCCTTGCGCTCGCCGAGCAGCATCACCGGCCGCAGGCGCCGCCGACCGGCACCCCCGTCCCCCGCTTCGGCGACCCGGACGCCGCCAGATCCTGGCTGGATGCCGAACTGGCCACCATCGTGGCGGTTGCCGGGCAGACCGCCAGCCACGGCTGGCCGCAATACGCCATCGGCCTGGCCCAGACCCTGCACCGTTATTTCGACGGCGTGCACGAAACCGCGGGCATGACGATCTGCCAGCACGCCCTGGACGCCGCCCGCCACAGCGGCGACCGCGGCGCCGAGGCCCGCACGCTCACCACCCTTGGCGTCATCTACGGCCGTCAGGGCCGGTACGCCGAGGCCGCCGAATGCCAGCAGCAGGCCATCGGCATGGCCCGGGAGGCCGGTGACCGGCTCACCGAGGGATGGGCGCTGGGCAACCTCGCGCTCATCCACGACCAGCAGGGCCGTTATCCGGAGGCCGCCAGGTGCCACCGCCAGGCCCTCGCCCTGTGCCGGGAACTCGGGGACGTCACCGGCGAGGCGGTCGCCCTGTCGAACCTGGGCCTGGTCTATCTCCGGCAGGGCCGCTACCAGCGGGCGGCCAGCCAGATGCGGCAGGCCATCGGCGTCTACCGCAAGGTCGGTCACCGGTTCGGCGAGGTCATCGCGCTGACCAACCTGGGTGACGTGTGCTACCGGCAGGGCGACTACGAGCGCGCCGCCGGGTACCAGGAGCAGGCGCTCGCCCTGTCGCGGGAACTGGGCAGCCGGCGGGTCGAGGCCTGGGCATTGGCCAGGCTCGGCGCGGTGGACGGCCGCCGTGGCCGGTATGACCAGGCGGTCAGCGGCTACCAGCAGGCGCTGGAGGCGTTCCAGGAGGCGGCCGACCGCGATGGCGAAGCCGAGGCGCTCAACGGCTCCGGGGAGACCATGCTCGCCATGGGCCAGCACGACAAGGCGCGCCGCTTCCACCTGAACGCGCTCACCCTCACCCGGCAGACCGGCGGCAAGCGGGAACAGGCCCGCGCGCTGACCGGACTCGGCGCGATCTGCTACCGGCAGGGCCAGCTGGACCGGGCGGCCGGCTTCCACCGGGACGCGCTGGCCCTCTACCGGGAGATCGGCGACCCTGGCGGGCAAGCCGCCGCGCTCAACGGGTCCGGCGAGATCCTGCTGGCCACCGGCCAGCCCGGCGAGGCGCTCCGCTGCCATCACGCGGCGCTGACCCTGGCCGGCCAGACCGGGGACCGCTTCGAGCAGGCCCGCGCCCACCGCGGGCTGGCCGACGCCTGCCACGCCACCGGCCAGCACGACGCCGGGCGCATGCACTGGGAGCAGGCCCTGGCCGGCTACACCAGCCTGGGCGTCCCGGAAGCCGGTGACCTGCGCACCGTCGCCGAGTTGCCGGCGCTGCCGGAATGAACCCGGCGGCCGGGAACGGGCCGGTGCCCCTCCTCCCCCGGGGCGGGTGATCCACCGGAGGCGGCTGGACCGTAGCGTCCGGGTTACCGGCAAATCTGGCAGGCATGCCTGTCCGGCGGCACTGGAGGTACCGCGATGGCTATCGACACGTTCATCGCCTATGTCGGCGTGTACAACAGTGCGGCCGACGCGGACGACGACTACCAGATCGTGAAGGACCTGCACACCAAGGCGGGCCTGATCGACTCCTTTGACGCCGCGGTGGTCGAACGGCGCGCCGACGGGAAGGTCAAGATCACCAAGAAGCACGAGACGCCGACCCGGGTCGGTGGCGTGCTCGGCGGCGGGGTGGGCCTGGCGACCGGCCTGGTGGTGGTGCTGTTCCCGTTCGCGGCGATCGGCGGCGGGCTGCTGCTGGCCACGACCGCCGGCGGCGCGGTGCTCGGCGCGGTCGCCGGCCACGCGGCCGCCGGGATGAGCCGCCACGATCTCAAGGAACTGGGCGAGCACCTCGACACCGGGCAGGCCGGCCTGGTGGTGGTCGGGGTGTCCGACATGGGGGCGAAGATCGAGCGGTCGATGCGGAAGGCCCGCAAGGTGGAGTCCAGGGAACTGAAGGCGGACACCGCCGAGATCGAGGCCGACGCCAAGTCGGCCGGGGGGTAAGGGCCGCACTCGCTCGCGGTCAGGGGAACAGGCGCAGCAGCTTCCCCATCTCTGGGCGGCACCATGAATCCGGCCCGCACGGCGCCGGCCCACGAACCCCGGCGAGCCGCCGGGGACTTGACATTCTGCGCCATTTAGTTTGCGGTAGCAGAGAAAGGATGTTTGACAACGTTGAATCGTGGGTGAGTCTGATGAGTCAGCGCTGGGCCGGCAAGCTGGCGCGTTCTGCAGGCATCGTTACCCTGACCACCGTCACGATCGCGGCGACGGCGGCCACCCCGGCCGGCGCGGCGGCGCGCGCACACACCGCGGCGCCCGCCCACCTCGCCAGTACCAGCGCGGCCCGGCCGTTAGCGCGCAACGCCGGCCACGATCAGGGGAACGGTCCCGGGACCCCGTCCGGAACCGACGCCTCCTGCCCGGCGACGACGCCCGCCGCCGCGGGATCGGCCACCCTCACCGCGCCCACCGAGGTCCGCGCGATCGGCGGGGACGGCTCGGCGACCGTGGTGTGGTGCCCGCCCGCCAGCGGGGCCGGCTCGGTGGTCAGCTACACCATCACCTCGTCGTCCGGCCAGCAGCTCACCGCGAACGTGCCCAACCTCTGGACGATCGCGGACGGCCTGACCGACGGGACCAGCTATACCTTCACGGTCACGGCCAGCACCGCGTCCGGGCAGACCAGCCCGGCCGCCACCGCCGCCCCGGTGACCCCGGCTCCGCTGCCCTCGCCCCGCCCGGTGCTGCACGGCCAGCCGCAGCAGGTCAGCTACGACCAGTACTCGATGTCCATCGGCGGCCAGCGGGTGTACGTCACCGCCGGGGAGTTCGACCCGTGGCGCACCCCGTCCCCGTCGCTGTGGCTCGACGACCTGCAGAAGATGAAGGCGGACGGGTACAACGCGGTCACCGTGTACTTCGACTGGGACTACTCCTCCCCGGCACCGGGCGTCTACGACTTCACCGGGGTCAGGGACATGAACCTGTTCCTGAACATGGCCCAGCAGGCGGGCCTGTATGTGATCGCCCGGCCCGGCCCGTACATCAACGCCGAGACCGACGCGGGCGGCATCGCCGACTGGGCGCTGACCTCCCCCGGCGGCTACCGCACCGATGCCAGGCCGTTCGAGTCCGCGGAACTGCAGTGGCTCTCGGAGATCGACTCGATCATCGCCCCGCACCAGATCACCAACGGCGGGGACGTGATCGCCTACCAGATCGAGAACGAGTACACCGGGCGCAGCGCCGCCGACCTGCAGTACCTGGCCAACCTGGAAGCCCAGGCCCACTCCGACGGGATCAACGTCCCGTTCACGTTCAACCAGTGCTGCGGCGGCCCGTTCTACACCAGCGGCACCGGTGCGGTGAACATCAGCGGGCCGGACAACTACCCGCTCGGCTTCAACTGCGCCGACACCAGCCATTTCGGCCAGCCGTTCGGCTACCCGGCCCAGCCCGGCGAACCGCTGTACCTGCCGGAGTTCCAGGGCGGCTCGTTCGACGGCTGGGGCGGCAGCGGTTACGACAACTGCTACACGATGACGGGGGCGGATTTCGAGAACGTCTACTACAAGAACAACATCGCCCAGGGTGCCACCATGCAGAGCTACTACATGGGCGTGGGCGGCACGAACTGGGGCTGGCTGCCCGCCCCGCAGGTGTACACGTCCTACGACTACGGCGCCGGGATCAGGGAAACCGGCGAGCTCGGCACCCCGGCCGACCCGGGCGACATCACCGGGTCCAAGTTCGGCGAGAACAAGCTCATCAACGACTTCGAGACCTCGGTCGCGCCGCTCACCAAGACCACGCAGGTCGCGCCGCCGGCGCCGGACAACCCGGCGGTCACCACGATGTCCCGGGCCAACACCGACGACGGCACCCAGTTCGTCTACGTGCGCCAGTCCGACGCGACCTCGACCGCCACGGTGAGCACGCACCTGGCACTGAACACCGGCCAGACCACCGGCTACACCTACGACGACGCCGACCCGGCGCTCGGCTACACCGGCACCTGGACCCATGCCGGGCCCAGTTCCGGCTTCACCAGCGGCGACTGGGACGGCACCGAGTCGTACAGCACCCAGGCCGGGGCGAGCATGTCGGTCACCTTCACCGGCACCGGCATCCAGTGGATCGGGCCGAAGAACACCAACGGCGGCATCGCCGACGTGTACCTCGACGGCAGCCTGGCCGGGACGGTGGACACCTACGCGTCATCCGGCAAGGAATACCAGCAGTTGCTGTTCTCCCAGACCGGGCTGCCGGCCGGCAGCCGATACGCTCACCATCGATGTCACCGGCCAGCAGAACCCGGCCTCGTCCGCCGACACCGTGGTGGTCGACGCGATCAACGTGCTGACCGCGGCCGAGCAGGCCGGCTACTACCCGGTCGTGCCGCAGCAGGGCTCGCTCACGCTGCAGGGCCGTGAGGCGGACCTGCTCCTGGCCAACTATCAGTTCGACGGCCAGCAGCTCATGTACTCCACCTCCCAGCTGATGACCCACGCGACCATCGGCGGCACCGCGGTCGCGCTGCTCTACGGCGACGCCGGGACCGACGGGGAGACCGTGCTGCGCTACGCCAGCCAGCCCACCGTGAACGTGCTCTCCGGAACGGTGCAGTCCACCTGGGATCCCACCCGGGGTGACCTGCGCCTCGACTACACCCACCAGGGCCTGGCCGAGGTCCGGATCTCCGGCGGCGGTACCCCGCCACTGCTGCTGCTGATCGCCGACACCGGCACCGCGGAAGGCTTCTGGCCCGAGACCACGCAGGCCGGGCCGGTCCTGGTCAGCGGCGGCTACCTGGTCAGGACGGCCAGCACGTTCGGGCCCGTGCTCGCGCTCACCGGCGACACCTCGCAGCCGGGCCCGCTCACCGTCTGGGCCCCGTCCGGCATCAGGTACGTCACCTGGAACGGCCAGCCGGTCCACGTCGCCGTCGGCCAGGACGGCTCACTCCAGGGCAGCCTGCCCGGCCCCCAGCAGGTCAGCCTGCCGAACCTCACCGGCTGGCGGTTCAGCTACGAGACACCCGAGGCGCAGCCCGGCTTCGACGACAGTTCCTGGACGCTCGCCGACCACCCGGTGACCACGAACGGCACCGCGGCGGGCACGCCCGCGCTCTACGCCTCGGACTACGGCTACGACCACGGCTTCACCTGGTACCGCGGGCACTTCACCGCCACCGGCACCGAGACGGGGGTCACGCTCAAGGCCGACGGCATTTCCCCCACCGGCGCGTTCTCCGTCTGGCTCAACGGCGCGTTCCTCGGCTCCCACTCCGCCGCGGGCGCGCAGCAGGCCACGTTCGGCTTCCCGGCCGGCTCGGTCAGCACCGGGCAGGACAACGTCATCGCCGTCCTGGTGGAGAACACCGGCAACCCCGAGGGGCCGAGCGGCGAGAAGACCGGCCTGTACAGCGCCAGCCTGGACGGCTCCACGGCAGCGGTCACCTGGCGGATGATGGGCAGCCCCGGGGGCAGCACGCTGCAGGATCCGGTCCGCGGGGTGATGAACGCCACCGGCCTGTTCGGCACCGGCAACGGCTGGGACCTGCCCGGCTACCCCGATCAGAACTGGCAGCAGGTCACGCTGCCGGACAGCTGGGCCGCGCGCGGCGTGCCGCCGGGCATCGGCTGGTACCGGACCCAGTTCGGCCTGAACCTGCCCCAGCACGGCTATACGCCCATCGCCGTGCAGATCGGCGGCCCCGGGCCCGGCGCGGGCACCGCCGACTACCGCGCGTTCATCTTCGTCAACGGCTGGCTGATCGGCCGCTACGTCAACAACGTGGGCCCGCAGCACCAGTTCTACGTGCCCGCCGGGATCCTCAACGACCACGGCCCGAACACGCTGGCGATCGCGGTCTGGGGCCTGGACGCCACCAGCAGCGGCCTCGACCAGGTGCAGCTCGTCGCCGAGGGCAACCAGGCCGGCGGCGTCCCGGTCTTCCCCGTGGCCAGCCCCGGCTACTCGCCGCAGGTGTACGGGGCGCCCACGGCCCCGCAGCCGACCCTGGCGGCGATCCCGTCCACGGCGCTCGCCGCGGGCACGTTCACGGTGAAGGCGACGCTGGCCGATCCCGGCTCCGGGCCGCTCGGCGGTGCCTCGGTGTCGCTGACGCCCCCGTCCGCTGCCTGGACCGTCGCGCCGTCCGGCAGCGTGCCGCTGGGCACTGTCGCGCCCGGCGCGTCGGCGTCGGCCACCTTCACCGTGACCGCCCCCTCGTCCGGGCTGAGCCCCGGCCTCGCCAGCCTGCTGGCGAGCGCCACCTTCAGCAGTGCTGGCTTCGGGCCGCTACGACGGCCGGGGCCTGCCGCTGGCCGCACCCAGCCCGGCCCCGGGCAGACCCAGACGCTCATCAACACCGCACAGGTCAACGTGCCCGCGCCGAGTCTGGCCGCCGCGTTCGACAACACCGGGATCACCGACGACGGCGACACGAACCCGTCGCCCGGGTTCGAGGGCTTCGACGGGGAGGGCACGACGTTCTCCGCGCAGGGCCTGGCCGCGGCCGGCCTGGCACCGGGCGGTTCGGTGACCGCTGGCGGCCTGACGTTCACCTGGCCGAACGTGCCGTCCGCTCAGCCCGACAACACGATGGCCGAGGGCCAGACGATCGCGCTCTCCGGCTCCGGGTCCAGCCTCGGCTTCCTGGCCGCGGCCAACAACTCGGCGGAGTCCGGCACCGGGCTCATCTACTACACCGACGGCAGCACGCAGCCGTTCACGCTGAACGTGGGCAACTTCTGGTATCCGGCCGGGCAGAGCGGCAACCCGTCGAACACCCAGGTGGCCGCGGTGAACTACGCCAACTACCCGACCGGCTCCTCGGGCCACCAGGTGTACGTGTTCGAGCAGTCGGTGCCGATCGACCCCGGCAAGACCCTGGCCGCGGTCACCCTGCCCTCCCTCGGCGACGTGGCCGGCTACAACCCGGCGCTGCACATCTTCGCCATCGCGGCCGGCTGAACGGCCAGGCTAGCTCCCGCGGGCCCGGCCGGCCGCCCACTGCGGCCGGGTGATCCGGTACATCACCCACGGCCGGCCGTACTCGGTCACCAGGCCGGCCTGCGCCCAGCCGACGCGGTCGAAGACCGTGCGCATCGCCACGTTGGCCGGATCGGTCGGTGCCTCGACAACCTCCGCTCCGGCGTGCTCGAACAGCCATCCGGTGAGCAGCACGAGCGCTTCGCGGCCGTACCCCTTGCCGCGCGCCTCTGCCCGCAGCGCGATGCCGACCTCGAACGTGCCCGGCGGCAGCGGGCGCCCGGCGGGGACGAACGTCTGGATCCGCCCGATCGAGGTGCCGTCCAGGTCAACGGCCAGATCGAGCCAGCCGTCCACCAGCCGGCCGGACCGCCGCAGCCGGGCCTTGAAGCTGCCCTCGTCCGGCAGGCTGGCGATCGTCATCGGGTCGGCGGCGGCCATGGCCCGCCATTCTTCGGCTATCTCCGCGTCGCGCAGCGGGCGCAGCAGCAGCCGGGCCCCACTGATCGCGATGCCCGCGGTGCGCTCCGCCCGGTTCCGCGGGGGCCCGTTCTGCGAATCCACGAACTCCACGCTAGCCAGGCAGCACTCCGCGCGGGGCACAGCCCCAGGCTCCGGGATTCGATCGCCTGCGTCCGCCCGGCGCGCTGACCGCCCGCTGCACGGCAACTGAGCGTAATCTGGGCACCTGGTCAGCGGCGCACATCGTGCGGGCTGGCGCGCTGCCGCGGCTGACCGGTTCCACACCTTCGAAGAGACCCGGCCGGCGGGGTGATTCGAGGAGGCCACAGCGGCATGGGCGAGACGGACCTGGACAACCGGCCACGCGACCGCCAGCGGCGCGCCAGCGGGCCGGGTTTCGTGCTGGTCGCCACCAAGCTCCGGCACCCGGTGCTGCGGCCCGGGACGGTTCGGCCGGCCGCGGCTGATCGGCCGGCTGGCCCCGCCCAGCCCGCGCCCGGTCGTCTCGGTGGTCGCGCCACCCGGTTTCGGGAAGACAACGCTGCTGGCACAGTGGGCCCAGCAGGGCCGCCGGGCGTTCGCCTGGGTGTCCGTCGAGGAGCCGGACAACGACCCGAGGGTGCTGCTCAGCTACATCGCCGCGGCCCTCAACGCGGTGCAGCCGATCAGCGAGCGGGTGTTCGGCGCGCTCGCCTCGCCGGGAAGCTCGGTCCCCGGGTCGGTGGTGCCGCGGCTGGGGACGGCGTTCGCCGCGATGACCACGCCGGTGGTGCTGGTCCTGGACGACGTGCACCTGCTGCACAACCGGGAATGCCAGGCGGCGGTGGCGGCGCTGGCCGAACATGTCCCGGACGGCTCGCAGCTGGTGCTGGCGGGCCGGGCCCGGCCGCCGCTGCGGTACGCGCGGCTGCGCGCCGAGGGCAGGATCACCGAGATCGGCCCCGCGGACCTCGTGCTCAGCGCCGGCGAGGCGGCGTCGTTACTGCGCGAGGCCGGCGTCACCCTCGGCGCGGGCGAGGCGGCAGAGTTGCACCGGCACACCGAGGGATGGCCGGCCGCACTGTACCTCGCCGCGCTGCACCTGCGGGCAGGTGGCTCGCTGCCGCGCGCCGCGGCGACCTTCGGCGGCGCCAACCGGCAGGTGAGCGACTACCTGGAGGCGGAACTGCTGTCCCGGGTGTCACCCCGGCAGCGGTTGTTCCTGACCCGGACGGCGGTCCTGGAACGGCTGTCCGCCGCGTTGTGCGAGGCGGTGCTCGATGCCCCCGGTACCGCTGCCACGCTGGCCGAGCTTTCCCGGTCGAACCTGCTGCTCGTTCCGCTCGGCGGCCAGGGCGGCTGGTATCGCTACCACCATCTGTTCCGCGACATGCTCCTGGCCGACCTGCACCGCACCGAACCAGGACTGGTCCCGGTCCTGCGCCGCAGGGCGGCGCACTGGTGCGTGCATAACGGCCTGCCCGAAGATGCCCTGGAATACTCGATCGCGGCTGGTGACGCAGATGCCGCCGCCCGCCTGATAGCGGAACTCGCCGTGCCCGCCCGGCGCCGGGGCCGGGGCGTGACCCTGCAACGGTGGTTGCGGTGGCTCGACGGCCACGGCGGAATCGAAGACTACCCGGCGGTGGCCGCGCTGGGCGCGCTCATCTTCTCGTGGACGGGGCGGCCGGCCGAGGCGGACAGGTGGGCCGACGTGGTCGAGCGACGGCCGGGCCAGGACCCAGGCTGTCCAGGCGACCCAGCCGCGGCCTGGGCCGCCCTGTCCAGGGCGTTCATGTGCCGGCACGGAGTGGCTCAGATGCAGGCCGACGCTCAGGAGGCCGCCCGGCGATTCGCCGCGGAAGGCATAGTCACGCCCGGTGCCGCGCTACTACTGGGGATTGCGCAGGTACTTTCCGGCGACCTCGAATCCGGCGACGCGAGCCTGGCCGACGCGGCCCGGATCGGCGCGGGCAGCGGCGCGCACGAGGTTACCGCGGCGGCGCTGAGCGAGCGGTCCCTGCTGGCGGCGGCACGGGGGAACTGCGCCGGAGCCGACGCGCTGGCCGGGCAGGCCCATGCCGTACTGCACCAGGCAGGAGCCTACGAAAGCTACATGACCCCGCTGGTCTGCGCCACGCAGGCCCGGGCCGCCCTGCACCGGGGGGACGTCACGCACACGCGCCGGGAACTGGTTCATGCACAGCGTGCCCGGCCATTGCTGACCTACACGGTGCCGCATATCGCGGTGCAGGCCCGCATCGAGCTTGCTCGCGTTCACCTGGACCTTGCCGACGTGGCCGGGGCCCGGACGCTGTTGCGGGAGATCGACGAGGTGCTCCGGCGGCGGCCCGGCCTGGGCACGCTGACCGATCAGGCCCGCTCGCTGCGCGGGCGGCTGCCCGGCGGCCGGGACCCGGCGGCCCCCGGTGCCTCCGCGCTGACCGCCGCCGAGTTGCGGCTGCTGCCGCTGCTCGCCACGCACCTGTCGCTCGCGGAGATCGCTGACGAGCTGGCCCTGTCCCGCAACACCGTCAAGTCCCAGACGGCGTCGGTCTACCGCAAGCTCCTGGCGACCTCCCGCGGCCAGGCGGTCGCCCGGTCACGCGAGCTTGCGCTCCTGGACGGCTGATCTGCTCTTGCGGCGCTCGCCATAGATGGCGAGCCCGAAGAGCACGACCATGTCCACGGCGGTGACCACCAGGAACCAGTACGGGTACCCGGGGAGCCCGGATATCTGCCCGAACCCGTTCACCAGCGCCAGCCCCGCGCCGATCCAGCGGGCCCGCTGGCTGCCGGTGTATACGCCCACGGCCACGCCAAACTGCGAGATCGCGATGAGCAGTGTGACAAAACCCCAGGTTCGCAGGTCGCCGAACACGTAGCGGGGAGTGGCGGCGTAGCTGGCGGCGCGGGCGATTAAATAGATGCCGGCCCAGAAGTTGACGCAGGCAGCGAGAGCCAGCGAGGCGGCCAGCAAGCCGATCAGGCGGCGGCCGTGCCCGTGCGGCGCGGTATCAGAGGTGGTTGAACCCGCTGGACTCCTCCTTGGACATGGGCACGGTCACCGGGTGCTTGCGGAAGTGAGCCACCGCGTCGCGGAAATCTGCGAGAAGCAACGAGGCCATGTCCCGGCTCACCCCCAGTCGGACCAGAATGCGCTGCACCGCGATGTCGGCCGCGGTCCCAGTAAGAGTGTAGGCCGGCACCTGCCAGCCGCGGCCGCGCAGCCGGTCGGCCAGGTCGAACAGGGTGTACCCGGGGTCCTCGCCCTCCGCGATGCGCCAGGTGACCGTCGGTATCCCGGTGCTGGGATTGCTGTCGCAGAGCAGCTCGAACGGGCCCAGCTTGGCGATCTCGCCGGCCAGGTACTGGCCTATTTCGTAGGAGGCCTGGTGGATGCGCCGGTAGCCGTCGAAGCCCAGGCGCAGGAAGTTGTAGTAGCTGGCGATGATCTGGCCGGCCGGGCGGGAGAAGTTGATCTGGAACACCGGCATGTCCCCGCCCAGGTAGTTGACGTGGAACACCAGGTCGTCGGGCAGTTCGCTGGCGTCCCTGAAGACGACCCAGCCGGCGCCGAGGGGGGCCAGGCCGAACTTGTGCCCCGAGGCACTGATCGACTTCACCCGCGGCAGCCTGAAGTCGAAGGCCACCTCGGGTGCGCAGAACGGGGCGAGGAAGCCACCGCTGGCCGCGTCCACGTGAATGTCGATGTCCAGGCCGGAATCGGCCTGCAACTTGTCGAGGGCGGCCGCCATCTCCGCGACCGGCTCGTAAGCGCCGGTGTAGGTGACGCCGAGTGTCGGCACCACCATGATCGTGTTCTCGTCCACCCGTTCCAGCATGGTTTCGGCGTCCATGGCGTACCGGCCGGGCGCCATCGGGACCTCGCGCATCTCGATGTCCCAGTAGCGGGCGAACTTGTGCCACACCACCTGCACCGGGCCGCACACCATGTTCGGGTTGTCCGTGCTCTTGCCCGCGGCCCGCCGCTTGGCCCGCCACCGCCACTTGGCCGCCATCCCGGCCAGCATGCACGCCTCCGACGAGCCGACTGCCGAGGCGCCGATGGTGTTGGCCGCCTCGGGCGCGTTCCACAGGTCGGCCATCATGTGCACGCAGCGCCGTTCTATCTCGGCGGTCTGCGGGTACTCGTCCCTGTCGATCATGTTCTTGTTGACCGACAGCGCCATCAGGGCAAGAACCTCCGGTTCCTCCCACGTCTGGCAGAACGTGGCCAGGTTCTGCCGTGCGTTGCCGTCGAGCATCAGCTCATCCGACACCACCTGGAACGCCTCGGCGGGTGCGGCCTCGTCGCGGGGGAACCGGTACTTCGGGACCGGCCTGGTCAGGTCACGCCCGACGAACACGCAGTCCGCCATCTGGTCACGCACGGTGTCACGCTCATGCAACGGCATGGTCGCATGCTTCCGGCAGCAGGCCCGGCCGGCATCCCCTGCTACGGGTGGTTGGCGGCCTGCCGCGCGTCGAGTTCCACCCAGACGGCCTTGCCCGTGGCGGTCTGGCGGACTCCCCACTTGCCCGCCAGCGCCTCGATGAGCACGAACCCGAACCCGGATTCGTCAAGCCCGCCGGGCGTGCGCGGCCGCGGTTCGTGCGGATCGCCGTCGTGCACCTCGATCAGCAGCGACGCTCCCTCCGGTGTCAGGAACAGCGCCATGCCGAGCCTGCCGGTGCACGCGTGCCGCAGCACATTCGTGACCAGTTCGGAGACGAGCAGGACCGCGGTCTCCTCCAGGTGCGCGAGGTGCCACGCCGACAGGGCGTCCCGGGTCACCTGCCGTGCCAGCCGGGCCGCCTGCCCGTTCGCAGGCAGCGCCAGAGTCAGCTGCGTGGCCACGTAATCCCTCGATCCCTTTGTCCGCCGATTCAGGGTCACCTCCGGATCTGAGTGAAATCTCAGAGGATGCTGATGCTCAGCCGGATGTTTTCCTGCCGTTGGCGCAACGTTCGCTGACCTCGGGCGGACACCGGCGGCCGCTACGTCACCCGTGCCGGGTGAACCGGCGCACGCGCCGCGACGGGAGCCTTCTTCCATGCCACCATCAGGAGGAACGCGGGGATGGCCGCCGTGCTGACCCTGCCGGGGATCTAGCGGCATGGCGCCCGGTGAGCCAGCGCCTTCGGTCCCGCCCAAGCCCGGCCGGTACGGCGCGCTGCTGATCCTGCTGATCGCCAGCTATCTGCTGTCCGCGTTTATCCAAAAGCACTGGATCGAGGCGGTGCAGGTGGTGCTGTTCACCGTGGCGGTGCTGCTGGCCCTGCGGAGCGCATCGATACCGCGGCGGGCGGTGCGCCTCATGCTGATCGCCGCGGTCGTCGGGCTGCCGGTCATGTTCTTCCTCTCGTTCAGCACGGTAACCGGTGACGCCGGCAGCGGCATCGCCGACGTGTGGACCGCCCTGGTGCTGCTCGCTGCGGCCATAATGATCGTCCGCCGGGTGCTGGCCTTCGGCACGGTCACCCTGCAGAGCATCTACG
This sequence comes from uncultured Actinomycetes bacterium, assembly GCA_963730235.1. Lineage (GTDB taxonomy): Bacteria > Actinomycetota > Actinomycetes > Streptosporangiales > Streptosporangiaceae > DASXKD01. The sequence goes on along the minus strand of CAVSRH010000003.1, from coordinate 48,737 downwards.
GCGCAATCAGCGCGTATCTCGTCATCGGCTTCATGTTCGCCGCCGTCTTCGCGGCGATCTACCACTTCTACGGCGACCAGTTCTTCGTCCCCGGTGAACAAGCCAATACGCAGACGTTCCAGTACTTCAGCTACACCACGCTGACCACCCTGGGCTACGGCGACTTCACCGCCGGATACAACCCCGGCCGGTCCATGGCCGTCCTGGAGGCGCTGACCGGCCAGATCTTCCTGGCCACGCTGGTGGCCCGGCTGGTCGCCGCGTTCCGCGCGCCGAGCGACCGGCGGGACTGAACCAGGCAGCCGGCGGGCCGGGCGCGGGCAGCGTCAGACCGGCGGCTCGGTGTAGCGGCGCTGCTCGTACACCTGAGACCCGGCGCGGGCGCGCCGCCGGGAGATCAGCACCGCGACGGACACGATGAGGCCGGCCACCCCCGCGACGATCAAGATCACGCCGATCGCTTCGAGGTTGAGGTACTTGGGCTTCCAGGTCACCGCGAACCGCAGCACGGCGCCGATGACGATCAGTGCGATGCTCCCGCCAATGGTCATGACAGCGTTCTCCCACCAATTCCCCGCGCCGCATTCACCCGGCCAGGGTGAGGTACCGACCTGCCGTCAGGAACAAACGTGAACGGATACGAGGCCACACCGTCACGGCGGCCCCGCGGCACAGCAGCGCCACCGCCCGGCCCGGAGGAGATGACCCAAAGTGGCTGCGACCGAGGAACCGGACGCCACGGTGCAGGCCACCGGGCTCAGCAAGGACGAGCGGGCCGAACTGGAGCGCCTGCGCGCCGAGGTGACCACGCTGCGGCGCACCCGGCCGCGGCACCGCCCCTCGTGGCGGACCCCCGTCGCCGCGCTGCTCATCGTGATCGGCTGCGTGCTCGCCCCGGTGTCGGTGGTGGCGGTCTGGACCGCCAACCAGGTCTCCGACACCAACCGCTACATCGCGAACATCGAGCCGCTGATCCACCAGCCGGCGGTGCAGAACGCACTGACCGACAAGGTCACCATCGCGATCACCAGCCGCCTCAACGTGACCGGCTACACCACCCAGGCCGCCGCCCTGCTGACCAGCAAGGGCCTGCCGCGGGTGGGCACCCTGCTCAAGACGTTCGCCCCGGCGATCAACAACGCGGTCACCGGGTTCATCCACAGCACCGTGCACAAGATCGTGACCAGTCCCCAGTTCGCCCGCGCCTGGGTCCAGGTCAACACCGTGGCCCACGAGCAACTGGTCAAGGCGCTTTCCGGGCAGGGCGGATCGATCAGCGTCAGCAACGGCCAGGTCACCATCGACCTCGCGCCGTTCATCGCGATCGTCAAGCAGGACCTGGCCAAGCGCGGGTTCTCGCTGGTGAACAGCCTCCCGCCGATCCACCCGACGCTGGCGCTGTTCTCCGCCCGCGACCTGGTCCAGGCGCAGACCCTCTACCGGCTGATCAACGACCTGAAGATCGTGCTGCCGATCCTGTCGCTGCTGCTGATCGCCGCGGGCGTGTACATCGCCAGGAACCACCGGCGCGCGCTGGTCGGGGCCGGGCTGGGGTTCGCCGCGTCCATGCTGGTGCTCGGCGCCGTCCTGCTGATCTTCCGCGGCGTGTACCTGAACACCGTGCCGAACGCGGTGCTGCCCAGCGACGCCGCCGCCGTCATGTTCGACACCTTCGTCAGATTCATCAAGGTGGCGCTGCGCGCGCTGCTCGTCCTCGGCCTGATCGTGGCGATCGGCGCGTTCCTGACCGGTCCGTCGGTGACCGCGGTACGGACCCGCGGCGCGTTCACCTCGGCCTTTGGCTGGCTGCGGTCCAGCGGCGAGCGTAAGGGCCTGACCACCGGGCAGGCCGGCCGGTGGACCTATGGGCACCGGCACGCGCTGCGCATCTGCGCGGTGGGCCTGGCCGCCGTGATCTTCGTGTTCCAGGGCCGCCCCACCGCCGCGAGCGTCATCGTGCTGGTCATCGTCCTGCTGGTAGTCCTCGGGCTGATCGAGCTGATCGGCAGGCCGCCCGGCCGGCCGGAGATCGCTGGGCAGCCTTGAGCACGGCACTATCCCGCGGGCACTACCGTGCCCGGCGGTAGCGGGTCGATGCTGGTACAGGCGGCCGGGCTTGCGCTGCTGGCCGCGCTGTCCCCGACGGCGCTGCTGGTCGCCGCCGTCTACCTCGGCTCGGCACGCCCCCGGCTGATCGGGGGGTTCTACCTCGCCGGGGCCGTCGTCATGAGCCTGATCATGGGCGTGGTGATCCTGGAGATCCTGCGCGGCGCCAACCTGCAACGTCCCGGCGAGCATACGCCCCGGTACGGCCTGCGGCTCGGCCTGGGCATCCTGATGCTCGCGTCGGCCGCGGTCGTCGCCAGGCGCAAGGCACGGCCGCCCGACCCGCTCAAGGCGAGTCAGGGGATCGTGTCGCGGATGGTGGCCGACCCGGCACCGCTGAGCGCATTCCTCGTCGGCATCCTGGTCTTCGCCCCTGGGATCAGTTTTCTCGCCGCGGTGCAGGTGATCGCGACGGCGCGGGCGAGCGTGGACCTCACGGTCCTGGCGCTGATCATCGTCGTGGTCATCAACGTGCTGCTGGTGTGGCTGCCCATCGTGGCCCACCTGGTATTCCCGGGAGCCACGACACGCTATCTGACGGCGTTCAACGGCTGGCTGCGCGCGCACGGCAAAATCATCCTCGTCTGCGTTCTCGTCGCGGTGGGAGGAATCATGGTCGCCAACGGGATCTACGGGCTCACGGTCGTCCGGTGAACTCACGCCGCAGGATCACAGACCCGGTCGAGGCGATGGCCCAGCGCGTCGCCGAACGGGTAGTGGACCTCGTGCTGGACGTGGTGGACCTGAATGCCATCATCCAGCGGGTCGACCTGAACGGCCTGATGGCGCAGGTGGATCTGAACGCGTTGCTGGCCCAGGTCGACGTGACCGCGCTGGTCGATCAGGTCGACCTGAACGCGGTGCTCGCGCGGATCGACACCGGTGCCCTGCTCGACCGGATCGATATCAACGCGATGCTGAGCCGTATCGACATGGACGCCCTGGTCGAGCAGACCGACCTCGGCGCGGTGATCGCCAGGTCCTCCGGCGGCATGGCCACCGAGGCGCTGGACGCGGCGCGCAGCGAGGCTGTGGGACTTGACCAGTTCATTGACCGCTGGGTGCAGCGCGCCCTGCGGCGCAAGCAGCCCGCTCCCGTGGCGCCGCGCGCACTGCTGGACGGCGAGGCCGGCCAGTGAGCCCCCGCACGCCTGCCCATTCGGTGGGTGCGCAAGGCCACTACGCGGGCTCGGTGTCCCGCTTCCTCGCCTACGCTATCGACCTGGCTGTCAGCACAGCGGTGTTCACCCTGGCCCTCGCCGGGGTCTCCTACGCGGTGCAGGTCGTGACCGGTAAGCACGTCTCCTGGAACCGGCAGGACATCGCGGTCACGGTCATCTTCGTCGCCTGGGAGTTCTTCTACTTCGGCTATTCCTGGGCGATGAGCGGCCGGACGCTCGGCATGGCGGTGCTCGGCGTGCGGGTGGTCCGTGCGGACGGGAAGACCATCGACCCGTGGCGCGGTGTAGTGCGCGCGCTGGTGTTCCCGCTCAGCTTCCTGCTGTTCGGCCTGGGCTTCCTCGGCATCCTCGTGCAACGGGAACACCGCGCCCTGCACGACCTCATCGCCGGCACCGCGGTGGTCTACTCGTGGGACGCGCGGGCCGCCAGGCTCAGGTTCCTGGCCCGCGAGGCCCAAGTGGGCGCCCTGCCGGGCCCGGCATCCCCCCTGACGGGTGACGCCGGGGACGCCGCCGAGCGGTAACTGTGGACCGCCGGGGCAGGCCAGGCATGGGCCCGCCCATCGGATCGACCCAGGAGGAACCCGTCCATGAACATGCCTAGCAAGATCGATGTCGATGCTGCCACCAGGGATTCACTGACCGGCCTGGCCCTGAGCGACCCCGAACTACTGCTGGCGGGCCTGGAACTGCGGGCCGACTGGCAGGCGCGCAGCGGCCTGGATTCGCGCACGTTCGCGCTCGTCAAGATCGCTGCCCTGGTCGCACTCGACGCGCCGCCGTCCTCCTACCTCTGGCAGGTGGCCAACGCCATGGATGCCGGCTGCACGCCCGCGGATCTCCTCGGCGTGCTGACCGCCATCGCACCGCAGGTCGGCGGCCCGAGGGTGGTCGCGGCCGCGCCGGAACTCATGGTTGCCCTCGGCCTTTCCCTGCCCGACGGGGAGTAGCGCCGGCCCCAGCAGCACAGCGACGAAGGAGCAAGTCATGATCAGACGACGGCGCCCATTGCTGCGCGCGGCCGCGGTCGGCGGTGGCGCATACATGGCGGGCAGGCACGCGGGCCGGCGCAGGGAAGATCAGGCCTACGCGGAGGCCGACCAGAACCAGCGCATCTCAGACCTGGAACAGCAGCAGCCTGCCCAGCAGGCTCCGCCGCCAGCGCCTGCCCCGGCGGCGCAGCCATCCATGCTCGACCAGCTCAACCAGCTCACCGACCTGCACAAGCAGGGCGCGCTGAGTGACGAGGAATTCACCGCCGCCAAGGCCAAACTGCTCGGCTGAGCCCGGGACCTGGCCCTGGCACGGGCCGCCAGGACTGGGCCGCCGAGATCGCCGAACGGAGCAGGGCAGATGAGCAAGGCGTTCCAGGGCACCATCAACGTCGATATCAGGGACTCGGTGCCGGACTGGTCGCCGTTCGAGCCACCCAAAGCTCCGGCCGGGGCGCCCAACGTCGTCTATATCGTGCTCGATGACGTCGGGTTCTCCGCGTTGAACTGCTACGGGGGGCCGATCGCGACACCGAACATCGACCGGATAGCGGCCGCCGGGGTCAGGTTCACCCAGTGGCACACCACGGCGCTGTGCTCGCCGACCCGGTCCTGCCTGCTGACCGGGCGCAACCACACCCGCAACTCGATGGCCTGCATCACCGAGGCCGCCTGCGGGTTCCCCAACGGCAGCGGCACCATCCCGCCGGAGAACGGCATGGTGCCGGAGATCCTCGGCGAGCAGGGCTGGAACACCTACATCGTCGGCAAGTGGCACCTGACCCCCACCGACGAGATGAACCTCGCCTCGACCCGGCGCAACTGGCCGACCGGGCGGGGCTTCGAGCGGTTCTACGGCTTCCTCGGCGCGGAGACCAACCAGTGGTACCCGGACCTCGTCTACGACAATCACCCCGTTGACCAGCCGAAGTCCCCCGAGGAGGGCTACCACCTCACCGACGACCTGACCGACAAGGCGCTGGAGTTCATCAAGGACGCCAAGGCGATCGCGCCGGACAAGCCGTTCTTCCTCTACTACGCCCCGGGCGCCTGCCACGCGCCGCACCACGCCCCCAGGGAGTGGATCGAGCGCTACGCCGGGAAGTTCGACATGGGCTACGAGGCGATCCGGGAGCAGACGCTGGCCCGGCAGATCGAGATGGGCATCGTCCCGGCGGGCACGCAGCTGCCGCCGCTCAACCCGATCGGCACGGCGGCCGACCGCACCGGTCCCGATGGCAAGCCGTTCCCCGAGCTGGAATTCACCAAGCCCTGGGACTCCCTGTCCGCGGACGAGAAGCGCCTGTTCAGCCGGATGGCGGAGGTGTACGCGGGGTTCATGTCCCACGCCGACCACCACATCGGGCGGCTGCTGGACTACCTGGAGGAATCCGGGCAGCGCGAGAACACGCTGGTGATCCTGGTGTCGGACAACGGGGCCAGCGGCGAGGGCGGCCCGAACGGCTCGGTCAACGAGAACAAGCTGTTCAACGGCATCCCGGACGACATGGCCTCGAACCTCGCGATGATCGACGAGCTGGGCGGCACGGAGACCTACAACCACTACCCGACCGGGTGGGCGATGGCCTTCAACACCCCGTTCAAGATGTGGAAGCGATACGAGTTCAACGGCGGCACCGCCGACCCCTGCCTGATCGCCTGGCCCTCGGTACTCCGCCACGGCGGCGAGATCCGCCACCAGTACCACCACGCGATCGACATCGTGCCGACGATCCTGGACTGCCTCGGCGTGACCGCGCCGGAGACGATCAAGGGGCACGCGCAGAGCCACTTCGACGGGGTCAGCATGCGGTACTGCTACGACGACCCGTCGGCCCCGTCGGCGCGCAAGACCCAGTTCTACTCGATGCTCGGCTCCCGGGCGATCTGGCACGACGGCTGGAAGGCCGTCACCACGCACCCGACGATCAGCGGCTGGAGCCACTTCAACGACGACACCTGGGAGCTGTACCACACCGACACCGACCGGTCCGAGCTGCACGACCTGGCCGCCGAGCGGCCGGACATGGTGCGCGAGATGGTCAACCTGTGGTTCGCCGAGGCCGGCGCCAACGGCGCGTTCCCCCTCGACGACCGGACCCCGCTGGAGGTGCTCAACACGCCCCGGCCGCAGCTCACCAGCCCGCGTGACCGCTACACCTACTACCCGGACGTGGCGGAGGTCCCGGAGCACCAGTCGGTGAACATCCACAACCGCTCCTACGCCATCGGGGCGCAGGTGGACATCCCCGGGCCAGGCGCGCAGGGCGTTATTTTCGCGCACGGGGCGCGGTTCGGTGGGCACACGCTCTACATCAAGGACAACCGGCTGCACTACGTCTACAGCTTCGTCGGGATGTTCGAGCAGAAGGTGGTGGCGAACGAGGACGTGCCGACGGGCACCGACCTGATCCTGTCCGCGTCGTTCGACAAGGATGGGGAGGATCCACCCGGCGTGGCGACCGGCATCCTGTCGCTCTACCACGCGGACCGGAAGGTCGGCGAGGCGCGGATCAAGAACCAGCCGGGCTACTTCGAGCTCGCCGGCGAGGGCCTGTGCGTGGGCCGCGACAGCGGCGCGGCCGTGACCGGCGACTACCCGGGCGAGCGGCCCTACCGGTTCACCGGCGGGACGATCAAGCGCGTCGTGGTCGACGTCAGCGGCACGCCCTATGTCGACCTGGAGCGCCAGGCGCAGGCCATGCTCGCCCGCGAGTAAACGCCAGCACCGAAGATGGGCGCCTGCCGGATCAGGGCAGGCGCCCATCGACGTCACCGGGCCGCGGCAGGCCCGCGGTCAGTAGGGCATGCGCTCGTCCGGCTCGCGCAGCCCCTGCAGGGCCGCCCCGAAGGCCATGAGCCGACTACGGACCTGCTCCGGCGGTGGCACGCGGGTGACGTCCGGGCCGCGCTCGGCGGCCATCACCGAGCGGGCCGCCTGCAGCGCGGCGAGTACGTCGGCGCTGCGCATGCGCTTGTCCTCGTCGGGCGCGGCCTCACGCATGGCGTACAGTACCTGCCCCAGATCGTCCGCGCGGCGCTGGATGTCGGCCCAGCGAGCGGCGGCGTCCTGGGCGATGAGCGCCCCCGGCGCTTCCGCCATCCGCATCGCGTCCTGCAGCGCCGACCCCTTCGCATAGGCGTCAAGGGCGCGGGACTGCCACACCTCGGCGGGCTTGGGCCCGCGACGGCCAGAGCGGGCGATCAGCACGATCACGCCGATCAGGACGAGCGCCCCCAGCACCACCCACAGCCAGATGAGATCCGACCCGGAACTACTGCTCGCCGCCGGGGACGCCGCCGGCTCCGCCGCGCTCGAGGCCGCCGGCTCCGGCTCGCTGGACGCGGCGGCCGGGGTTTCCCGTGGGCTCCGGCTCGGCAGGCTCACCGTCGGCAGGCTGGCGCTGGGCGCCGCGCTCCTGATCGCGCTGCTGATGGCCCCGCTGCACCCGGTGACCAGCGAACCGGCCACGACGACCGTCACCAGGGGTACCAGGCACCTTGTCCAGCGGCGCGGACCACGGCCGCCCGGGGATCGTTCTGCAAGAAATGAACCAGTGAACACGGCGCAAGCATGGCCCGGGCATAGCCGCCGGACGTCACCCGTCAGGGGGGATTTGGGCACGGCCGGTGTCCGCTCAGGGCAGGCCCTCCAGCGGATCCCGGTCGGCCTCACCGGTGAAGGTCGCCGTGACCACCTGCTCGGGCAGGCGGGTTTCCATCCGGGCGAGCCGGGTCAGCGTCAGCCGGTCGGCCCTGGTCAGCGGCGGCTGGGTCACCGAGCGCGGCCACAGCCGGTAGCGCAGCACCACGTTGATCTCCGCGGCCAGCAGGGTGAGCTGGGAGCCCAGGTAGAGCCAGGACAGCAGGGTGATGACCACGGCGAAGACGCCGTAGGTGGGACTGGCGTGCGCGAGCCCCCGGGTGACGTACCAGGTGCCGACGAGCTGCAGCGCCTCCCAGAAGACCGTGGCGCAGACCACGCCGACCGCCACCTCGCGGGGCCGCAGCGGCTCGGCGGTGAGCACCATGAAGGCGAGCAGGAACAGCCCCAGGTTGACCAGGAGCGAGCCGGCGACGCCGAGCACCGTGGCGGCCACCCCGTGCGCGACCGCGGTGGCGAACGCGGCCAGCGCGGTGGACGAGGCCACCGCCAGGCCGAGCAGGCCGATCGCGCCGAACGTGCGCAGATACCGCTTCCAGATGTTCGGCCACCGGACGTAGGGGATGTTCCACACGGTGTTCATCGCGTTCTGCGCGGCGAAGCCGATGCCGAGGCTGCCATAGATGGTGCCCACGATGCCGACGATCAGGGCGACCGAGTTTCCCTCCAGCGGATGCACCTCGGAGCCGATCTGATCACCGATCACCGGGATGCGCCCCACCGCGGAATCGATCAGCTGTTCCCGTAGTGCGGGGTCCCCGGCCAGCGCGAAGCCGAGGATGGTCGCCAGCAGCAACAGCAGTGGGAACAGCGCGAACAGCCCGTAGTAGGCCATCAGCGCGGCCTTGCCCCCGGCCTGGTCGTTGCCGAACTTCTGCAGCACCGCCCACGGGAACGCGAGCACGACATGGCGCTGCTGGAACCGGTCGGCGCGGCGGATCTGCCGCTCGGCCCAGCCCGGCTGCGGCGTGGTCATACGTACTCGCGGCGCCGCATCCAGGCGAGGGTCACCCATCCCCAGATCGGCGGCAGGTAGGCGGCGAACAGCCGCTGGATGAACACCGCGGCCACGGCCTGGCTCTGCGGCACGCCCGCGCTGGTGAGCCCGGCGATGAGGCCGGCCTCCACGACCCCGGCACCGCCCGGGACCGGGATCGCAGCGCCGATCAGCCCGGCCGCCATGTTCACCACGAACAGCGTGGCGAGGCTCACGTTCTCGTCCACCGCGTGCAGGGACGCCCCGAGGGCCAGCACGATGACAAGCTGGCTCAGCACCGCACCAGCCAGCACATAGAAGATCTTCCGTGGCTGGGTGGCGATGGTCTTGAGGTCGGCCCAGATCTGTACCAGGTGCGGGCGGACGCGGGCACTGGCCAGCCGCCGCAGCCGTGGGACCACGGTGAGCAGCATGGCCACGACCCCTGCCGCGACCACCACGACGATGATGATCCATACGGCCGTCTGGCGGTCACCCGTGGTCTCGGGCACGTGGAAGGACCCGGCGGCGAAGATGAGCGAGATGGCGAGCAGCAGCCCCCTGGCCAGCCAGCCGGCCGTGGTGGCGATCGCCCCGGAACTGAGCGCCGTGGCCGCGTCGTAGCCCTGGCGCTGGAAGAACCGCACCCGGACCGCGAACACGGCAACGTCACCACCGACCAGCGCGACGAACTCATCCGCCGTCTCCAGCGCGAGGCACCGGCCGAAGGGGAGCTGCCCGGGTACGGCCCCGATGACCATCCAGGCCTGGCCCACGATAGGGAGCTGGGCGAGCACGAACGCCAGCGTGACCCAGCCCCAGCTTGCCCCCTTGATGACGTCGAGGGACCCGGAGGCATCGGCGAGCACCCCGACGATCGCCCACAGGCCGACCAGCGACCCGATGCCGAAGACCAGGTTGACCCAGCTGATCCTTTTCAGCTCGGCGAGCTTGGGCACCTCGATGCCGGCCGCGGCGGCCACCGCGGTCCGCAGTTCGGCGAGCAGGCCCCTGTGCTCCTTGAGGGCGCCGACCGTGACCGGATCCAGCGCCGTCCGCTGCAGGTGGATGAGGGCGCCGCGTGCGGTGCCCTCATCGAGCACCCGGGCGGCCGCGGCGGCGGTGCGCTCCACCCCGGCGCGCACCGCCATGGCGGCCAGCACCGCTGCGAGGTCGGCATCGAGGCGGCCGACCGGTGCCGACGCCGACGCCGAGCGGAACGCCCTGATGCAAACGCTCTGGCCGGACAGCAGGATCGTGTCCTGCCCAAGCGCGCCGTGGGCGATTCCTGCCGTGCGCAGCCGCAGCGCGGCAGCCAGGATCTCGTCAAGCGTGCCGTCGGGAGCGGTGGACAGGTCGGCGTCGGCGAGGAGCGTGCCGGCGGGCAGCCTGGTGACGATCGCGGTGTCCCCACTGGGCCCGAACCGGCCCACCGCCAGCACCTCGGGCACCAGCACGCCAACCCGGCCGGCCGTGAGCGTCAGGTAGGCCTCGTGCTCGACCAGCAGGTCACGGTTGAGGATGAGGGTTGGCCCGGAGTCACGGTAGAAGCAGAATCGCCAGAGCTTGGCCAGCACCCGGGCATCGGCGGCGTCGCGGCCGTAGACCGACAGCTCGACCGTCCCGCTGGTGCCGTCCTGGCCGGTGAACTTCTCCAGCCCCCAGGCCTGGCGCGGTGCCCGGGCCAGGGCGGTGACGGTCACGCCAAGGTCGGCGATCCCGCCGGCCACCTCCGCCGCGGCGGGCAGCCCGAGCGGAGACCCGAGGGCCAGGTGCAGTGCCGCGGCGACGCCCCAGCCGATGGCCATGCTGGATACGGCGTTGACCGGAAGTGCCGCGCCGGCCACGACGCTGGCGAGGACCGCGACCACGATCAGGAGAGACACCAGGCGGTGCAGGGCACGGCGCAGGTAGGGCAGCGCGGTCGTGGCCACGGCGATGACGACCGCGAGTGCCACCACGGGATAGCCGGTGTTCACTCCGGCCAGTGCGGGACTGGCGGGCCTGCCCGCGGCGGGCCCGAGGGCCGCGCCGAGCAGCGCGCAGGCGGCCCAGGCGGCGAGCCCGGCCACGATGGCCCGGCGGACCGCGACCAGCCGGGGCACCAGCAGGGCGAGCGCGACCAGGCCGGCCACCACCCCCACCGAGCCGACCCAGAACAACGTGGTGACCAGCCAGCGGACCCCGTCGGGCGGCGGGTTCAGGACATGCACGAGGGCAAGTTCGGCGGCCGAGTTGGCCCGCATGACCGGGATGGACACCGCCACGACGAGGATGGCCAAGCCGAGCCGGAACGCATCGGACGCGCGCCGCCGCAGCGTGCCGCCGCCTCGCGGGCCGAGGAACACCGCCCGCAGGTGGCCAGTGCTCACCGGGCCCCTGCCTGCCGCCGTGACCGCGCCGTCACCCGCCGCCGTGACCGGGCCGCCGCCGGCCGCCGGGACCGGGCCGCCGCCCGTGGGGCTCACCGGCCGGCCGGTGCGGTGCCACGGACGACGCACCGGAAGCCCAGGTGACAGGTGGCGGTGTCGATTGCCTCACCCTGCCTGGCCGCGGGCCGGTAGCGCAGGCAGTAGCTGGGCGCGCACAGGTGCGAGCCGCCCTTGATGACCCGGCGTGGCAGCTGCGCTCCCGGCCCGGCGAAGCTGCCGCCGGCCGCGGCCGAGTCCACCCGCGGGTTGCGCGGCGCACAGCAGGCCGCCGCGGCCCCGCGCGGGTGGCGCGGGGTGAAGTAGTCACACGTCCATTCCCAGACGTTGCCGGTCATGTCGAACAGGCCGTAACCGTTGGCGGGGAAGGAACCGACCGGGGAGGTCCCGTCGTACCCGTCGATCAGCAGGTTCTGCCAGGGGAACTGGCCCTGCCAGGTGTTGGCCATCATCCGGCCGCCCGGCGCGAACTCATCGCCCCAGGCGAAGACCGCCCCGTCGAGGCCGCCGCGGGCGGCGTACTCCCATTCCGCCTCGGTGGGCAGTTCCTTGCCGGCCCATGCCGCATAGGCCTGCACGTCCGCGTAGGCGACCTGGGTCACCGGGTGCCGCTCGCGGCCGCGGCAGTCGCTGCCGGGCCCGGCCGGATGCCGCCAGTCCGCGCCGGGCACGTAGGCCCACCAGTTGCGGTAGTCGCGCAGATCGACCGGGCCCGCGGTGCGGTGGAAGACCAGCGCACCGGGCACCAGCAGGGCGGGATCGGCATCGGGGTAGCCGGCCGGGTCGGGCGCGCGCTGCGCGACGGTCACGTACCTGGTGGCGGCCACGAAGCGCTGGTACTCGGCCACGGTCACCGGATGCTCGTCCATCCAGAAGCCGTCCACCGTGACCTCGTGCACCGGCCGCTCCTCCGGATAGAAGCCGGCCGAGCCCATCGAGAACGTACCGGCCGCGATCCACTTCATGTGCCGAAGCTGGTGCCGTGTCGCAGACATGCCCGCGCATGCTCCCGGTTCTCGCGCCCTGACCGTGACATTAGGGATCACCGAACCGGTCCGGCACCACCCCGCGGGGGTGAGACCGGGCGGCCGCCGCACCGCCGGAAGATCGCTCTCACCCAGGGCGGGTGACGACAGGCCCGGGGCGCCCGGACAGCATCGATGAGGAGCCGGGGACGGAAGGAGACGGGCCATGACCGACAGCAACGGCAGCCAGCCTGCACCGCCGGGCGCACTGGCCGGTTCCTGGCAGGCCGCGCTGTTCCTCGGTGCGGCGACCCTGATCCTCGGGCTCATCGTGACGCTGCACCCGAGCAGCTCGGTGAACGTGATCGCGGTGCTGCTCGGCATCCTGATGATCTTCTCGGGCATCTTCCACCTGATCCGGGTCTTCGACCTGGCCGAGCCGCACCGGGTCTGGCTGGGCATCACCGGGCTGCTGTTCATCGTCATCGGGGTCATCCTGATCCGTCACCTGCACCTGACCCGGTCGTTCATCGGCCTGGTCATCGGCATCACCTGGATAGTCCAGGGGCTCACCGCGCTCATCGGGGGGATCGCCGGCGGCGTGCGTGAGGGCCGCGCGTGGTGGATCGTTTTCGGCGCGGCGAGCCTCATCGCGGGCATCGCCGTGGCGGCCGCGCCCTCCTCGTCGCTGGATGTGCTGGCCACGCTGCTGGGTATCTGGTTCATGGTGATGGGCGTCTTCGAGGTCATCGGCGGGGTGCTGCTCCGGCATGCGCTCCGGGCCAGGGAGATGTCACACGCGTAAGCAGGCACAGCACAGCGGAGGAGCCAACCATGCCTGAACTGACCGCCGAGGCTCCGCCCCGGCCCACGCGGTACCAGCTGGACACCACCCTGGGGCGGCTGGCCCCGGCGGAGAGCGCCGCCAAGGGCAAGGCGGCCAGGGCCGCGGTCCCCCGCGCCCGGCACGCGGAGTTCGAGCCGGGCCCGGACCGGCCCGACCCGATCGCGCTGCTGGAGGAGCAGGCGGTCACCCGGGTGCCCGAACTGGTGCCGGTCCGCTGGGGCCGGATGCTCGTCTCCCCGTTCACCTACTACCGGGGGGCGGCCCTGCCGATGGCCAGCGACCTGGCCACCACGCCGGTCTCCGGGCTGGCGGTGCAGGCGTGCGGCGACGCGCACCTGTCCAACTTCGGCATCTTCGGCTCGGCCGAGCGCCGCCTGGTGTTCGACGTCAACGACTTCGACGAGACCCTGCCCGGCCCGTGGGAGTGGGACGTCAAGCGGCTGGCCGCCAGCCTGGAGGTGGCAGGCAGGGAGAACGGATTCCCAGCCAAGCAGCGGCGTGACATCGTCACGGCGGCGGTCGCCAGCTACCGGCAGGCCATGCGCGGCTTCGCGGGCCAGACGAACCTGGAGGTCTGGTACGCGCGCACCGATGTGCAGCAGTTGCGGGCCGACCTCGATGCGCAGCTCACCGCGCGGCAGCGCAAGGCGTTCGACCACGGCATCGCCAAGGCGCGGACCAGGGACAGCATGCAGACGGTGGCCAAGCTCTGCCAGACCGTGGACGGGCAGCCGCGGATCCTGTCCGATCCGCCGCTGCTGGTGCCGGTCACCGAGCTGATTCCCAGCGACAAGGACCGGGCGGCCTTCGAATCCGAGCTGGCCGGCCTCGTCGCCCAGTACCGGCGCACGCTGGAAACCGACCGCAAGTTCCTGCTGGATCAGTACGAGGTCCGCGACATGGCCCGCAAGGTCGTCGGCGTGGGCAGCGTCGGCACCCGGTGCTGGATCGTCCTGATGCTCGGCCGGGACACCGGCGACCCGCTGTTCCTCCAGGTGAAGGAGGCCGAGCGGTCGGTGCTCAGCCGGTTCGTGGGCGCCAGCAAGTACGCCAACCAGGGCCAGCGGGTGGTCGCGGGCCAGCGGCTGATGCAGGCCAGCAGCGACATCTTCCTGGGCTGGCAACGGATCCAGGCCGGGCTGGACGGCAAGGCCCGCGACTTTTACGTGCGCCAGCTCAGGGACTGGAAGTTCTCCCTGGACATCGCGACCATGCTGCCCGCCGGGATGCGGGCCTACGGCCAGGTATGCGGCTGGACGCTGGCCCGGGCGCACGCCCGCTCCGGTGACCGCATCGCCATCGCCGCCTATCTCGGCGGCTCGGATGCCTTCGACAAGGCCGTCACGCAGTTCTCCGTCGCGTACGCCGACCAGAACGAGCGGGACCACCAGGCGCTGGCCGACGCCGCCGCATCAGGACGGATCACCGCCGAGCACGGCCTGTAAGCCCGCCCGGGAGGAACAGTGACGTCGCCGCCCGATCCCGCCGCACTGCTGCGCTCCCGGAGCTACCTGGTCCTGCTGGCGCTCGCGGCGATCATCGGCGTGCCGATCTCCGCGGTGGCCTACGGGTTCCTCGCGCTGGTCGGCAAGCTGCAGCCGTGGATCTTCACCGACCTGCCCAAGGGCCTGGGCTTCCACGGGACGCCGCCGTGGTGGCCGCTCCCGGCGCTGGCGCTGGCCGGGCTGCTGGTCGCGCTCACCCTGCGGTACCTGCCGGGCACCGGCGGCCACTCCCCGGCCGACGGGTTCCAGGCGGGCGGGCCGCCCCCGGCGCCGATCGATCTGCCCGGCGTGGTCCTGGCGGCGCTGGCCACCCTGAGCCTCGGCGCGGTGCTGGGGCCGGAGGCACCGCTGATCGCCCTCGGCGGCGGGCTGGGCGCCTGGGCGGTCCGGCTCGCGAGAAAGGACGCCCCGCCACAGGTCGCCACCATGATGGCCGCCGCCGGCAGCTTCACCGCCGTCAGCGCGCTGTTCGGCTCGCCGTTGCTCGGCGCGTTCCTGCTGATGGAGGCGGCTGGGATCGCCGGGGCAACGCTGGAACTGGTGCTGGTGCCCGGCCTGCTCGCCGCCGGGGTCGGCTCGCTCATCTTCATCGGCCTGGGCCACTGGACCGGGCTCGGCACGTTCTCGCTGGCGATACCGGATCTGCCCCGCCTCGGGACACTCACCGCCGACGAATTCGGCTGGGCGCTGGTCATCGGGGTGGCTGCCGCCGTGCTCGGGTCCGCGATCCGGTGGCTCGCGCTGGTGCTGCGGCCGCACGTGCAGCGCCGGATCCTGCTCGCCACGCCGATCGCCGGCCTGGCCGTCGCGGGGCTGGCCATCGGGTACGCGGCGGGCACCGGCAAGGGCTTCAGCGACGTCCTGTTCAGCGGGCAGAACGCGCTCGGCCCGCTGCTCGTGCACAGCGCCAGCTACACCGTGGGCGCGCTCCTGCTGCTGCTGGCATGCAAGGGGGCCGCCTACGCGGTGTCGCTGAGCGGGTTCCGCGGCGGCCCGGTCTTTCCCGCCATGTTCGCTGGCGCCGTCGGCGGGGTTGCGCTGTCGCACCTGCCCGGGCTGCCGCCGGTAGCGGGCGCGGCGATGGGGATCGGTGCCATGTGCGCGGTGATGCTCCGGCTGCCGATGACATCGGTGCTGCTGGCCACCGTGCTGCTCACGTCGGACGGCCTGGCCGTCATGCCGGTCGTGATCGTCGCGGTCGTGGTGGCCTATGTAGCGTCGGCACGGCTCGCCCCGGCGCCGGCCAAGGACGCCGGGTCAGTGCCGGCCGTGCCGGGACCGGTTCGGCAGGATCGCGCCAATGAGCCAGAGGACCGGGAAGATAAAGCCGATCAGGCCGAGGACCCAGTGCCCCTTGCGGAAGGTCATGACGGCCAGGGTGAATAGCAAAACCAGGTAGAGGATCCCGAGTCCCCAGAACCATCCGTTCATTTATGTCAGCATCCGTCCGGGTATGGCCGCCGTTTCAGGCGGCGGATCGTTAATCGCAGGAGCGGGTTTTGTGAACCGCGGCACATTTCACCGCGGGGGCAGGGGCCAGAAATATGGCCCGCGCGAATCAGAAATTGGCCTCGTGGAAGCTGGCACCGGCTGCCCGCCCCGGCGGCGGTGCGAAACTCCCGCCGCCCTCACGCCGGGCGGGCAGCAGCCCAGGCAATTACCCGGCACCGCCGTGCAGGGCGTCCTGGAGCTCCTTCTCGCCTTCCTTGGACAGCGAGGTCTTCAGCACGGTGCCGCCGTACTTGGCCAGCGCTTCGGTGGCCTTGTCCGGCGTGATCTTCTCCAGCATCAGGAACAGCGCCGACGTTCCGGGCTGCAGCATGTCGCGCACCTGGTCCTGGAACTCGCGGTCGATTCCCGTCTTGGTGATCTTGCCCATCAGCGCGCCCAGGCCCGCGCCCACGGCCATGCCGAATACCGGGATGAAGAACAGCAGGCCGAACAGCATGCCCCAGAACATGCCCCACGTCGGCACCGGAGCCCACCGGGTGGTGGCTGGTGTGCACGTGGAGCTTGCCTCCGCGTCCCGGCACGATCGCCGCGATCGCGTCCGGCTGGATGATGAGATCCCGCGCGAGACGGCGTGCCTCCTCGGCGGCCGCCTCCGCCGTGGCCTCGTCCGGGTAGCCGATGGCAATCAAGTCAGCCATTGCGCCTCTTTCTCCTTCTCCTTGGATGGAACCCGGCCGAGTGCATCAAGTCCGGGCGCGGCAGCGCTCCGCCCGCCGGGTGACCGGGTGACCGGGCGGCCGGCGGCGCCAGGCCGGCTGGCGCCGCCGGGCCACGGTCCCGTGATGCCGGGGGCTCGGTGTAGCGGCGCTCCTCATACACCTGGGCCCCACCGGCGGTCGTTCGCTTCATCACCATGAAGACCACCGAGCATGACCAGGCCGAGCACTCCGGCGACCATGAGAATCACGCCGATGGCTTGGAGATCCACGTGGGCGGGCTTCCAGGTCACGCCGAAGCGGAGAATCGCGCCGACGACTATGAGCGGACGCTGGCACCGATCGTCACCGCAATTCCACCTCCTCGCCGCTTCCACTGTGGCCGTGCACCCGGCGGAACGCCTCGCCCGGCACGGGTGATCTGCGGGCCCGGCCCGCAAGTAACTGAAAGCGACGAGGCTTCGACAATACGTTATATAAGGCGCCACTTTGGGGCTCCCCCGCGCCGCTACAGAATGGCGGAGAACGGACACGGAACATCATTCCTAGCCAAACATGGATTTGTTTATTAGGCTCGACGGAGTGCACCATGGCAGTCGGCTCGGCACACGAGGGCAACCGGGGCTAGGCCTAGGCGCTGTCCCTGCGATGTCCGCTGCCCTGCCGGGGCTCGACGCGCCGATCGAGACGAAGCTCCACCCGCCGGGCGCGCGGGACGAGTGGGTGCAGCGGTCGGCACTCATCGACGAACTGACGCACACCACCGCGAAGCTCGTGCTCGTGGACGCGCCAGCCGGGTTCGGCAAGACCACGCTCGTCGCGCAATGGCGTGCCAGCCCGGCGGAGACCAAGCCTTTTGCCTGGGTATCGCTCGACCGCGGCGACGGTGACCCGGTCAGGCTGTGGTGGTACATCGTCAGCGCGCTGACCAGGGCCATGCCCGGAAATCGACGGGGAGGCGATCCTCACCGAGCTGCGGGTGCAATCCCCGGAGCTCGCCGGATCGGTACTACCGATGCTGGCCAACGAACTGGCCGCGCTCCTGGCCCCGGTGGTCCTGGTACTCGACGACTACCACCTGATCCGGGAGCGCAGCTGCCACGAGCAGATCGAGTTCCTGCTGCTCCACCTGCCGCCGACCGCACAGGTCGTGCTCATCACAAGGGCGGATCCGCCGCTGCCGCTGGCCCGGCTGCGGGCGGCCGGGGAGATGGCCGAGATCCGGGCCCGCGAACTGCGCTTCACCCCGGAGGAGGCGGCCGGGCTGCTGTCCGCCGTGGCCGGATCTCCAGCTCGGCGAGGCCGACCTGCGCCAGCTCATGGACCGGACCGAGGGATGGCCCGCCGGGGTGTACCTGGCCGCGATCTCGCTGCGCGGGCATCCCTCGCCGCACGCCTTCATCCGGCAGTTCACCGGCAACAACCGGTTCGTCGTGGACTTCCTCGCCGAGGAGGTGCTGAGCCGCCAGCCGGCCGAGATCCAGCAGTTCCTGGCCCGGACCTCCATCCTGGCCCGGTTCTGCGCGCCGCTCTGCGACGCCGTCACCGGCGCGTCGGGCGCCGCGGGGATCATCGAGGTGCTGGAACGGGAGAACCTCTTCCTGGTGCCGCTGGACGAGAACCGGCAGTGGTACCGCTACCACCACCTGTTCGGGCAGCTGCTGCGAAGCCGGCTGGCCAGGACCGAGCCGGGCCTGGTGACCGCCCTGCACGAGCGGGCCAGCGGCTGGCACCGGGGGCCGGGGTCGGCGGAGGAGGCGATCCACCACGCGCTCGCCGCCGGCGACGTCACCCAGGCCGTGGCGCTCATCGCCCGCTACTGGCATGCCTACGTGGACAAGGGCAGGACGGCGACGGTCCGCGGCTGGATGGGGGCGCTGGGCGACGACCGGATCGCCGACCATCCCCTCGCCGCGCACTGCGCGGCCTGGGCGGCGGGCCTGTCCGGTGACCAGAAGGGCGTGCGGCACTGGCTGCCGGTCATCGACCGGGGCCGCTATGACGGCCCGCTGCCCGACGGCATGCGGTCGCTGGAGTCCTCCGCGGCACTGCTGCGCGCCTCGTTCGGGTTCGACGGCCTCCCGGCGATGCATGCCGCGGCACGGGCGGCCGCCGCGATCGAACGGGACCCGTCGTCCCCGTACTTTGCCCTGGCGCGGGGGGCACTGGGCTTCAGCCACTTCCTGTCCTGCGACATGCACGCCGCGGCGGGGCCTCTGGAAGAGGCGGTGCACAGCGAGGCGTCTCTGCGGCTGGTGCGCATGTTCGCCCTGGCCGTGCTCTCCATGGTCATGGTCGGGCAGGGCAGGCTGCCGAAGGCGCAGGAGTACGCGGACGCCGCCCGGGACGTCGTCATCAGTGGCGACCTCGGCCGGCTGCCGCAGGCCGTCATGGCCTACGCGGCGACCGCGGCGGTCCATGCCGCCCACGGCCGGTTCGAGCAGGCCCGGTGGGAGCTTGAGCCGACGCTGGACCTGCGCAGGAGGAACTCCGGCCTGGGGCCGTGGAGCACCATCGTGCCGGTCTTCATGCTGGCCCGGATCCGCCTCGGACTCGGCGACGCCGCCGGTGCCGCGGAACTGGCCGACGAGGTGCGCGAGGTGCTGACCGCGCTGCCGGACGGCACCGAGGCGCTCCAGGCGCGCCTGGCCGATATCGACCGGCAGATCGCCCGCCCGGCACGTGAGGCGGACAACGCGGAACCGCTGACCGAGCGGGAGGTGGCGGTCCTGCGCATGCTCGGCGGCACGCTCTCGCTCCGCGAGATCGGGCACGAGCTGTACGTGTCGGCGAACACGGTCAAGACGCACACCCAGGCCATCTACCGCAAGCTCGGCGTCTCCTCGCGGCACGACGCCGTGGCGCGCGGCAAACGGCTGGGGATCTAAAAGCGCCAGATCACCCGGGTGAACAAATGACCGGAGTGGGCTTTCTCACCCGGTCTTTGTGTACAAAGGTATAAATTCAGTCGCCCGGGGAAGCGCAGGCAAACAGCCGCGCCCCGTCGCGCCATGGGAGGAACACGCCATGAGCGGGCCCGCGAACCACCGCCAGCGGTACCGGATCATCCTCAGGGGTGAATGCCAGCAGCTGCTGGCGGGCATCCTGGAGGGGTTCACGGTCGAGTCGGGCCGTGGCCGGACCTGCATTATGGCCTCGGTGCGCGATGAGTCCGAACTATATGGCCTGCTGGACCGGTTTCAGGAATTTGCACTGCATATTGTCAGCCTGACCGAGCTTGGCCCCGAAGTGCTGTATCCGCAGGCCGCCGTGTTGGGCGGCACCCAGTAGCCAGGGCGGCCTTGGCCGCCGCCCCCGCGCCGGCGCCCGTGCGGCGCGGGAGCCGCCGGTCAGAGCAGGCCGAGCCGCTTGGCCCGGCGGACGGCCTCACCGCGGTGTGTCACCGCGAGCTTGCGGTAGATGCTCTTGAGATGCGTCTTGACGGTGTTCACCGAGATGTACATCTCGGTGGCGATCTCGGCGGTGCTCTCCATCGCCGACACGTGTTCCAGCACCTCGCGCTCGCGCTCGCTCAGCGCTTCCACGATCACCGGCGCGTCCTGCCCGCGTGACTCCCTGACCTCCATCCAGCCCGGCCGGGCCAGGTCCGGCTCCAGCAGGCGGCGATAGGCCTGGGCCAGCTCGGGATCGCGCTGCAGCACCGGCCGGAGCCAGTCGCGTTCCATCGCGAAGGGCAGCCGGCACAGCTCAGGCTCGCCGAGCCGCAGCGCGTGCTCCAGTGACCGCCGGCCGCGCACGGCGTCCCCGGCCGCGTAGTTCAGCCTGGCGTCGGCCAGCCATGCCACCATGCGCACGCTGGGCGGCGCATCGTTGCCGGGTGGCGCGGCGGCCAGCGCCCGCGCGGCAGCCTGGCGGTCCCCGGAGGCCAGCAGCGCACGGGCGAGCGCGACCGCGGCGCCGAGCGAGGACTCCGGCCCGGCCCGTACGGCCACCGCGCAGGCCAGCTCGTGGTCACCGGTGGCGCTGTGGGCCCATGATTCGATCAGCAGCATCCCGCGTTCGATCCAGGCCGGCGGCGACCAGCCCTCCCTGGCCCGGCCGAGGGTGTCCAGCGCTGCCCTCGCGCGGCCCTCCGCCAGGCTGTGCCGTGCCGCGACCAGGCTGGCCAGCACGCCGACCAGCTTGTCCGGCCGGTCATGCAGGGCGCTCTCGGCCCGCTTGTGCCAGCGCCGGGCGCCCGCCAGTTCGTTCCGGTCCAGATGCACGCAGGAAAGCGCCACCTCGGCCGCGGCGCCCCCGGCGCTCACCGGCCGGTCGGCATCGTCTCCCGGCCTGCTGGCCGCCTCGGTGGCGAGCTCCTCGGCATGGTTCAGCCTGCCCCGCAGCGCCTCGATCAGGGCGAGGTGGCCGAGGAAGCCGGCCCGCTCGGCCGTGCTTCCCGGGGCCTGGGCGGTGATCACGCCGGAGGCGAAGACGGTGGCGGCCTCGTCGAACCGGCCCGACCACAGCTCCACGGCGCCGCGGCCGGCCAGCAACTGCGCCTGGTTCCACGGGTGCCGGGCGAGCTGGTGCCGGGGAAGGGCGCCGACCAGGACCTCCGCGCTGTCGGCGGCGGCCGCGGTCGCCCCGACGTCACTGGTGCTCCGGGCGAGGGCGATGCGGATCAGCGCGGCGGCAAGCCGGGACGGCATTTCCGCCTCCGCGGGAAGCCGGTCGAGCAGGTCCTCGGCGGCGCGGGCAAAGGCGCCGCTCGTGCCGCTGTCGCCGCGGGACAGGTCGATCGCCGCGGCGACGAGCAGCGGCTGTGGCGCCGTCCACCGCAGGTCGCGTGGCATCTGCCGGAAGCCGCGGGCCAGCGCCTCGTTGCCCTGCGGCTCGATGAGATCGCCCAGGGCAAGCTCGTCCACCACGGTGCCGGCCGCGAACTGCCAGTCGCCGGCGTCGGCGGCGTGCCGGACCGCCTCGGCGAGGTACCCGTTCCGGCGGAACCACCGGGCCGCGCGCAGGTGCAGGTCCTGCATCCCGCCGGGGTCGTCGCGCCGCAGCTTCAGCCGCAGGACCGCCGCGAACAGCGAGTGGTAGCGGTACCAGCCGCTGTCGTCCCGCTGGACGAGCGCGTTCACGTGCGCCAGGTCGGGGAGCATGGCCGCGTCCCGGCCCCGGCCGGCGACCTCGCTGGCAAGCTCCTCGTTGATCCGGTCGAGAATGCTGGTGCGCAGCAGGAAGCTCCTGACGTGCGGCGGCTGGGCGTTGAGGACCTCCTCCACCAGGTAGCCGGCGACGGCGCTGTCCTCCGCGACCAGTTCCTTGACGAACTGATCGGGGTCGGCGTGCCCGTCCATCGAGATGGCGGCGAGGCGCAGGATCGCCGCCCAGCCCTCGGCCCGCTGGGTAAGCAGGTCCAGCGACTCCGCCGACAGCCCGATGCCGTGCTGTGCCAGCAGCAGGCAGGCCTCGGCGGTGGTGAAGGCGAGGTCACCCGCCCGGATCTCGGTGAGTTCCCCGGTGAGCCGGTACCGGTGCAGCGGCAGCAGCGGATCGATCCGCGAGGCGACCACCAGCCGCAGCCCAGGGGCAGCGTTCCTGAGCACATAGGCCAGCCCATCCAGCACCTTGGCGCTGGTCAGCAGGTGGACGTCGTCGAGCACCAGGGTGACCGGGGGATCCTGGGCTGCCATCAGCGAGGCGAACCGGAGCAGGAACTCGTGGTCGACCGGGTACCGGCGCACCGCCGCGGACATCACCCTGGAGACCGGCACGCCGGCCCGCCGCAGCGCCTCAAGGAGGTAGGACCAGAACACCCGCGGCTGGTTGTCGTGGTCATCGATGGTGACCCACGCGGTGCTGCCGCCCGCGGCCCACAGCGCGAGTGCCATCGTCTTGCCCGCCCCGGGCGGCCCCGTCACCGTCGTCACCGGGCCGCGGGCACCCTCGGCGATAAGTGCCTCGATGCGCGGCCGCGGAATGAGCCATTCGGGCACGCCAGGCACGATGACCTTGGATGCCAGGAGTGGATCGCCAGCCCCCGCTGCTTGCCGCCCGGAGCCGGCGGTCGCAGGTATGGTCACACTGGTCACCATCGCCACCGCCTCTTGCGAGCCCTGGTCGCCGGCCGACCCGCTCGCCCAGGCGGGCTAGCCCGCCTGATACCTGTTCTCGCACGGACCCGGGTGACCGGTCATCACCCGCTGGCGATCTCACCAGGGTGAGGCGGCCCCCGATCCGGCGGCCGCGCCGGATCACCCGTACCGAGTGGGGTGCCGCCCGCCCGGCCGGAGCAGGGTGAGGTGACTGTGGCTTTTCCCACGAACCTTGGGGGCCTGCGGTGCCGTCCGTCTACTACGAGATCCGCATAGCCGGAGTCCTCCCCGCCGAAGCGCTGCTCGACTTCGAGAAGCTCAGCGCATCGGTGCAGCAGGTCGAAACGGTCGTGCACGGCCCGCTCCAGGACCAGGCGGCCCTGCATGGGCTCCTGGCCAGGCTGGAGACCTTCGGTGTCCAAGTGATCGAGGTGCGCCGCCTCCAGGACGACGACTGACCGTGCTGCATGTCCGGATCACCAAGCCCGCCCGGCGCGCCCCGGCAGGCCGTCAGCGGGGCTAGGAACGGTGGCCCAGGCGCTCGTGCATGCTGCCGCCCCGCGCGATCACAGCGGAAGATGTCGATGATGATCCACACGAGCAGGCCGCGCAGGCCCCCTGACCTCTGGTGACAATGTGGCCAGCGGGCGCTTGGCCTGCCTCACCCGCGGCGGATGAGCCGGGGGCGAGTTCCCTTGATCAATCGGCGGCCGCGCCGACCGCGGGATCCGTTCTGCCAGGCGCTGGAGCCCGCGGCCGCGGCGGCCTTGGCCCGCGCCCAATGCTGCCGTACCCGCTCCGAGGGCGGCACTTCCATGTCTCTGACCCAGGCCCGGGTGGCCGCGAACAGGTGCGCGCTGCCCACGGCCAGGCCTGCCAGCGCGAGCATGGCGCCGGCCCCGGCGAGCACCCCACCAGCGATCAGCGGCCCGGACCTCAGTTGCGGCAGGTTCCTGCGGTTTGTGGCGTCAGCCATGGTGACCGTCCTCAGCGCTAGCCGATGACGGTCACTGTCCGTCGTGCCCGGCCGGCGGGCATCCCCCCAGGGGGGTGATTGCCGCCGGGGCCACGGCTGCGGCGGTACCCTTGGCAGGCAAACGAATGCCCCCCATGAAGCAGGCGTCAATGGCTGGAGAAAGCCCCGAGGTGACGGCGAACGGCAGCCCCCCGTTGCCGTTCGACACGAGCGTGGCGCACGTCGCCCGGGTGTACAACTACTGGCTCGGCGGTAAGGACAACTTCGCCGCCGACCGCGCCGCCGGTGAGCAGGCCATGCGGGTCTTCCCCGAGATCGGCCTGTCCGCGCGGTCCAACCGGGCGTTCCTGGCGCGGGCGGTGCGCTTCCTGGCCGGCGAGTGCGAGATCCGCCAGTTCCTGGACATCGGGACCGGAATTCCGTCGGCGAACAACACCCACGAGGTCGCCCAGGCGGCCGCGCCGGCCGCCCGGATCGTGTACGTGGACAACGACCCGGTCGTGCTCACGCACGCCCGCGCCCTGCTGACCAGCGACCCGGCGGGCGCCACCGACTACATCGACGCCGACCTGCGCGATCCCCGGGGGATCCTGGCCGGCGCGATGCGGCTGCTGGACTTCAGCCGCCCGGTCGCGGTGATGCTGATGGCCGTCCTGCAGCACCTCGACGACGAGGACGACCCGTACCAGGTTGTCGAGACATTGCTGGAGCCCCTGCCACCAGGCAGTTACCTGGCACTGTCCCATCCCGCCAGGGACATCAATGCCGAGGCCATGGCCAGGATGGCGGAGAGCCTCAACAAGATGATGGCCGAGAAGGTCACCTTCAGGGACAACGCGGCCGTGGCCCGGTTCTTCACCGGGCTGGAACTGACCGAGCCGGGGATGGTCCAGGCCTCGAAGTGGCGGCCGGTCAGCGAGACCGAGGCGGCCAGCCCGGCGGCGCTGTGGGCCGGCGTCGCGCGCAAGCCCTAGGCCTGCCGGAAGCCCCAGTTCAGCAGGCGCCGGGCCGCGGTGAACAGCGCGGCACCGTCCCTGGTCGGATCCACATGCAGGAGCACGCCGATCAGCGTGCGTCCGTTGCGGCGCGCCTCGAACAGGAAGCAGTTGCCCGCGACGTTGGTGTTGCCGGTCTTGATGCCGAGCATGCCCGGATAAGACCCAAGCAGCCCGTTGGTCGTCTGCCACAGGTAGCTGTGGTGGCCCGGCCCGGCGGGCAGCTGGTAGCTGCGCTGGGCGACGATCCGGCGGAACAGCGGCAGGCGCATGGCCTGCGCCCCCAGCCGGATGAGATCGGCCGGCGAGGAGTAGGTGGAGTACTCGGTCGGGTAGGGCATTCCGTCGAAATGCGAGAAACGGGTCGATGGCAGCCCCATCGCGGTGGCGGCCGCGTTCATCTTCGCGATGAACGCGTTCCGGCCGGGGCCGTAGCTGGTGGCCAGCAGGTAGGCCGCGTCGCAGCCGGAGGGCAGCAGCATCGCCTCCAGCAGCTGGCGCGCTGTCAGCACATCCCCGGCGATCAGCCCGGCGCTGCTGGCACCGCGCTTGTGCACGTACCGGATGGCGCCCCGGGTGACCTCGATCTCCCGGCCCAGGTCACCGGCCCTGATCACGAGCAGCGCGGTCATCACCTTGGTGATGCTGCCCATCGGCCGGCCGGCGTCGAAGTCCTTCCCCCACAGGGTCACACCGGTCCTGGCGTCCACCAGGCCGCCGCTCATGGCATCGAGACGCGGCGCCCCAGCGCTCGCCGGGGCGGCGGGCCCCGCGCCGAGGCTCGACGGCACCAGTACCGCCGCGGCGGGAGACGCCGCCAGCACGGCCGCCGCAAGCGCGGGCGGCAGGATCAGGCCGCGCGCCAGGAACCTGGTTCCCCGCCGGGCCGGGCCGCGCCGCCGCCACGCTCGCACAAGGCGATTCAACCAGCCCGGTGCGGCCACCCGCCCGGCAGCAGGCGAAACCGGCGTTTCCGCCGGTCGCGACGACGGCAGGCGGCACCCGGCGCCTCACTCGTCGTAGTGCGAGGGCGGGTACGGGTCCCGCTGCCCTTCGACCCTGAGCTCGTCCTCGTCGTACTCGCGGCGGATCTCGGCGCGCGCCTCCTGGTAGGTGTCTGACCGGGTGAGGTCCGGCTCCGGTGGCGCATCGGTCGCCGGGGGGACCTCGTCCGGGTCGTAGTCGTCGAGCCCGGCCGCGACCCGTTCCTCCTCGGTCAGCCGGGCAAGCTGGTCGTCGTCGAGGCGCCCGGGGATGCCGCCGTGCTCACGGCGGTCACGGTGGAACTCCTCGGCCGGCTCTTCCGGGTCCTGCTCACTCATCACGCCTCCATGTGTCCGGCCGGGCTACCATCCGGCATGGGCCTGTTCCGTAAGCGTCCCGTGGCGCCCCCACCGACCGCCGCCGAGTCGCTGCAGCAACTTATCCAGTCGGCCGGGCAGCCGTCGCTTTTCGCCCATTCCGAGTTCGTCAAGCAGGTCACCTGCCCGGCCTGCGGTGCCCCGAAACGGCTGCCGTCGAAGACCGCCTACATGTACTGCGACCACTGCGGGGCACTGGTCGATTATGACTTCCGGCTGGCCAACTCCGGTACCAACGCCGGGCTCACCAACACCGTGTTCCACCGGCTGATCGCGCCGGTCCAGCCGGGCCTCGACCGGGCCCGCGCCGCCGGGGACGCCGGCCGCTACCGCGAGCTGCTGCTGCGCGTGTACACCGAATGGCTCAACGAGTGCCCGCAGGCGGCGTCGCCGCGGGTCAGGTCCGACCCGGAGTTCCGCGGCCGGATGGCCGCCTACCTCGCCGAGTCCCAGCTCCGCAAGGACTTCGATCCCGCCCTCGCGGCGCTGGAGGGGCAGATGAACGCGGTCATCGCCACCTTGCAGCGCCGGACCAACGGCACCGGGCCGTGGCTGGTCAGCGACGGCATCTGGCAGGTGGCGGCGATGTTCAAGGAGCTGATCGACCAGGGCTACCGGATGCTGGACGCCACGGGGGTGCTGGCGATGGACCCCGACGAGGCCCCGCCCGGGGTAGCGGTCCGGATGGAGTACTCCACGTTCTGCCAGGGCTGGATCCCGCACCTGCCGCCGGCCGACACCGGCCGGTTCCTCGCCACGTTCGGCCTGACCGGCGAGTACGCCCGGGTGGACGTCACCGACGCGGTGACCAAGAACTGCGGCCGGTGCGGCGACAAGCTGCACACGCTGCCCGGGGCGAACGCCGTGGTGTGCGAGTCCTGCGGCACGAGACTGGACATCGCCGGCGGCGAGGTCCCGTGCCAGACCTGTGGTGCCCCGCTGTCGTTCCCGGTGGGCAGCAGCGGGATCGAGTGCCCCTACTGCCACAGCGGGACCCACCGGCTCTAGTGAGGCACGAACCAGCCCCGGGCCGGCGAAACCAGGCCGGCCCGGGCTGTCGTAACGCAGCGAAAGCGGTTACCAGTACTGGGTGGTGGCGCCGGAACTGCGGCGCACCGCACCCGTGCCCTCGGGCCGCTCGAACACCGACTGGACGGCTATCCGGCCCGGGCCCTGGAGCGTCAGCCAGGTCGACTTGGCCTGCTAGCGCGGCGAGCTGAACCAGTACTGCGCCGTGCGGGTACTCGAAGTGCAGGAACATCCGGACCGACTGGTCCTTCCAGATCAGCCCGCCCGGCTGCACCAGGATGCGCTGGCCCTCGGCCAGGTCACGGACGAACGTGTTGCCCGGGGCGTGCAGCAGCAGCAGGCCGTTGCCGCCGGCCGCGTGGAAGCGTGTCCATGGTCCGGCCCAGCGGGTAGTGCCACTCCTCGTCGTCGCCGTCCTGGGTGGTGAACCAGACGCTGGCGTTCTGCCAGTCGTAGTTGACGTTGCCGGTGGCGACGAGGAAGCGGTGCTCGACCACGTCGATGGCGCTGGCCCGGGGCGAGCGGCACGGCCAGGGTCTCGCCCGGCTCGTCGGCGCTGAACGCGATGTGCCCGGGGCCCTGCGCCGTCATCATGATCAGCGGCATCCCGGCCCGCATCCGCTTCCAGCCGCCCTTCATGGGCATGTTGCCCAGGCGGACGCTCGGGGTCGGTGTGCAGCAGCACGTGGTGGGAGAAGTAGACCCAGTCGTCGTCGTGCAGCGCCATTTCGGCCACCGGCACGTACGTGCCGCTGATCTGGCAGGTGGAGTGGCCGAACCGGATGCGGGCCATGTCCCGGATCGGCGGCTGCTCGATCCAGCCGGAGTCGGAGACGCTTGCAGCCGGACGTCGACCGGCGCGCCGCAGTGCGGGCAGGTGCCCCCGCCGCCGTCGCTGGCCATCCGGCAGTACGGGCAGGTGTAGGCGCCCTGGGCAGGTGGCATCGATCATGTCGGTCCCCCTACTCGGAGCCGTGGTGGACGTACATGGACTGGATGCCGACCCGGCCGGGGCCGGTCATCTCGGCCAGGTACATGGCGTGGCCGCCCATCATCCCGGTCTTGATCGTTCTGCTTGAACGCGTTCATGGTCACCGAGGAGTCCTTGTACAGGAACCCGCCCGGCTCGACCAGGATCTTCTCGCCCGGCTGCAGCGTCTTCTGGAACACGTTGCCGTAGCCGTGCAGCAGCAGCAGCCCGGGCTCGTTGCGGGTGACGAACCGGTCCATGTACATGCCGCCGCCGCCGTGCAGCACGTTGGCCAGGCCCTTGATGCGGACGAACGAGTAGGTCAGCGAGTGCGTCCCGGCGAGGAAGG
This sequence comes from uncultured Actinomycetes bacterium, assembly GCA_963730235.1. Classification (GTDB taxonomy): domain Bacteria; phylum Actinomycetota; class Actinomycetes; order Streptosporangiales; family Streptosporangiaceae; genus DASXKD01. Next base: position 20,183 of record CAVSRH010000003.1, on the reverse strand, counting down.
CGTGCTCGCGCACGTCGAGTTCCATCGACGGGTGCAGCGGCAGCACCACGACCTCGCCGGCGGCGTCGCGGGAGAACGCGACGCGGCCCGGGCCGTGGGCCACGCTCAGGATGTGCGGCATGCCGCCGATCATCCGCTTCATGCCGCCGCCGGTGTTCAGCGCCGACATCGGCACCTGGGGTTCCTTCCAGAGCATCACGTGGTGCTCGAAGAACACCGAGTCGCCCTGGGCCAGCGCGATCTCGGCCACCGGCACGATCTCGCCCTCGATCTGGCAGGTGGAGTTGGAGAACCGGAACTCCGTCATGTCCCGCAGCCGCGGCGCCTCGGCCCAGCCCGAGTCGGTGACGAGGTCCTTCTTATCGAGCGGCGCGCCGCAGGTCGTGCAGTTCGTGCGGCCCGTCTCGTTCTGGGCCTTGCACCACTGGCATTCGATCCGGTCCATGAGGACAGCCCTTCACTAGTGTCATGCCGTACGCCGCCACCGGCGGCAGCATGGGTGTGCAGGCAGGCCGGCACCGTGGCCGGCCGCGCCGGGCTCGCGTCCGAGCCGGGCGTGCGGTCCGGCGCCGGTTACGCCGGCGGCGGGCTGGCCGGGGTGCCGCACTCCGCGCAGAACTTCGCGGTGGCGCTCAGGTCGGCATTGCAGTTGGTGCAGTGCTTGTGCCATGGGCGTGCCGCACTCGCCGCAGAACTTCGCGCCCGCGCGGACCTGGCTGTGGCAGTTGCGCGCACTCCACCGTCGCCGCGGCACCGGGCGCGGCCGCCTGGGCCGCGGGCGCCGGGGCGGCCGGCGGCGGCGGGCGGGCGGCGCTGCACGAAGCCCTGGCCGCCGCCGGCGAAACCGGTGCCGGGCGGCGGTGTGGGCTGGGCCTGCGCCGGCGCGCTGCATCATCTGGCTGGCCATGCCGATGCCGGCGCCCAGGAACATCGGGGTCACCGCGGCACCGCCCTGGGCCATGCCCTCGCCCGCGCCCTGCAGCGCCTCGGCCTGCGCGGCCTGGAGGAAGCCGCCGGCCAGCCGGCTGTAGGCGGTGTCGCCGGCCAGCTTCTTCAGCCGGGCGTTGTCGTCGTCGTCGAGGTTGACGTCGAGGTTCCCGAACCGGGCGATGGCCAGGCCGTAGTCGGCCAGCTGCTCGTTGGTGGCCGGCATGCGCGGCCGCCTCGATGTCCGGGCTGTGCACGGACAGGCCCAGGATCGGCCAGGCGCCCGGACATGAGCTGCGTGGTGATCGTGGTCCGGGTGACCTTCAGCAGTTGCTGGGCGACCCAGCCGGTGATGGCCTCGTTGTTCGTCACGTCCACGGTGCCGACCAGGTTGAGGATCAGCTTGGTCGGATCGATCACCCGCAGGGCGTACTCGCCGAACGCCCGGAGCGTGACGATCAGGCCGGTCTGCGGGTCCTGGACCTCGTCCAGCCGGCCGCCGAAGCGGCAGTTCGGGTACTCCCGCGCGCCGACGAAGTAGATCTCGGCCTTGAACGCGTTGCTGTTGCTGCGCCCAGTCCACGAACATGCCGAGGAACGGGAGCTCCGAGGCGTCCAGGGTGTGCTGGCCCGGCGAGCAGCACGCCCATGACCTGGCCCTGGTTCATGAACACGGCGACCGCGTCGGGCTCGACGATGGCCCGGGCGAACTTGCGGATGTTCTGGTCGGGCCACTTGAAGACGATCTGGCCCTTCGAGCTGTCCGGTGCTGCGATGAACTCGCGGCGAGCCTCGTTGAGAATGCCCATGGAACCGCTCCTCCGATTATTGGGCGACCCCCGTTACGCTCGGCCGCTTTGCACGGATCATACTTCGGCGGGGCGCTTCGCGCGCCCTTTGCCCGAGCGAGGGTTTGTCACCTTATATACCTGGATCGGCGGAGAGCACCCCGGCGATGACGCGCTTGGTCGCGCGGGCGTCCTCCGGATCGTCCCGTAGCGCTTCGACCAGCACAATCAGGGCTTTCCACAGCGCCCAGCCGCGGCCACGGGCCCAGGTCGCCGCGTCGGCCGGCAGCCGGGACCGGAACACCCGGCGGCTTTCCCCGGAGAAGTAGGTCCAGGCGATGACCGTGTCACAGGCGGGATCGCCCACGGCGCAGCAGCCGAAGTCGATGACGGCGCTCAGCCGGCCGTGCTCGACCAGCAGGTTGCCGTCCGCCACGTCGCCGTGCACCCACACCGGCTCGCCGTGCCAGGCCGCGGCGAGCGCCTCGTCCCACACCCGCGCCGCACGGGCCGTGTCGATCTCGCCTTCGAGTGCCCCGAGTGCGTCCCTGGTCTCGCCGTCGTAGACGGTCAGCGGGCCGCCCCGGTAGAAGTTGTGCTGTCCGGGCCCTGGGCCGCCCGAGGGGTCGATCCGCTGCAGCGCGGCCAGGAATCCGGCCAGATCGGCCGCGAAGGCGGCCCGGTCCGGCACCGGCGCGGTCGCCGCCGGGGTGCCGGGAAGCCACTCGTAGACCGACCAGGGCCACGGGAACCCGCACCCGGGGGCACCCCTGGCCAGCGGCGCGGGGATCGGCAGCGGCAGCTGCCCGGCCAGCACCGGCAGCCACTGGTGCTCCTTCTCCACCTGGAGGGCGTAGCTGGGGCCGCTGGGCAGCCGCACCGACAGGTCCGCGCCGAGGCGGAACGTGACGTTGTCCCACCCGCCCGGCTCGACCCGCCGCACCGGCAGGCCCGCCCACCGCGGGAACTGCGCCGCGACCAGCCGCGCCGCCAGTTCCGCCGTGATCGCCGCCTTGTCCACGGACGGCATCATCCCCCGGCCGCCGCCGGATCGGACACGCCTTTTCGCGGCGGCGCCCGCCCCGGGCACGACTATGGCCCGGCTGGAGGGGAGCTCCAGCCGGGCCATACGCGCTACCGGTCAGCCGGCCCCGCTTCCGGCCGACCGGGCGCGCTCCCGGTTAACCCGGGAGACTGGCCGGGCTCACGAACGTGTAGCCCAGTGCCTTGATCCCGGCAACGATCTGCTCCAGATCGCTGAGCGGGTAGTCGGGGTGGTAGTAGAAGCTGGCCACCCCCTGAGTCACGGCCAGGTTCAGCCTGGGCGTTGTGGATGACGTCGGCCGGCAGCCGCGGCGGGTTGTTGTTGTCCTCGGCCGGCTCGTAGTCGCCCAGGTTCTCCGGGATGATCTTCTCGCCGTAGACGTCGTGCACCACGTAGGGGAAGAACTGGCCGAAGCAGGTGGGTGTAGTCGAGCGTCCCGCCGAGCAGCCCGCTCGGGAAGATCTCCCGCTCGTAGCGAGTGCTATAGACCCTGTCGATCCCGGCGTAGTCCGCCGCCGACGCGCAGTAGTGCGGCGTCGTCCCAGATCGTCGGCGTGCCAAGCCCGGCCTGTGCGAACAGCGAAGCCGCCCGCCTGCGCCCTGGCCTGCGCCCACGCGGTGGAGTCACCAGGCAGCGGGCCGGTCCACGACGACATAGTCGGTGTTGCTGGCACGGAGTCATCGAAGATGTAAGGCGGACTCTGGGTAGACGAGCACTGCGCCCGGTAGAACTCGGCGTCGTCGCCACTCACCGCGTCGTAAGGGTTGGCGATGTTGGAGTACTGGTGGGTGTAGCCGTGCTCGATGATCGTGCCGCCCTTGGACTGCATGTACTTCAGCGCGGCCACCATCGCGGGCCGCTGCGCCAGCGTGATCGTCTGCGGCTTGCCGCCGTTGTAGAACCCGTTCGGGTCGGTGTATTCAGGGATCACCCCAACGCTGAACGGCACGTGCTGGCTGTACAGGTAGTCGGCGAACTGCACGCAGCGCGGCCGGGTCGGCGGTGGGGTCCACGTCCTCGAGCCGGACCAGCGCCAGGTGCGACGGCGCCGCCGTCGGGTCCAGGGCAGGGAACAGCAGGTCGGAGAACGCGACGTAGCGGTCGGTCTCGGAGATGTAGGAGAACGGCACCTCGCCGACGTAGGTCAGGTTGGCGCTGCGGATGGCCCACGGGAAGCTGGTCCCCGTGGTCTGCGCGATCGGCGCGCAGTTGACCGGGTTGCCGTTGGCGTCGGTGCAGTTCGCCGTGCCGAGCACGGTCACCGCGGCCGGGTTGGTGATGTCCGGGGCCAGGATGTCGGCGCCGTTGGCGGCGCTGCGGGTGAGCGTCTGCCCCTTGTAGGAGATCGACGTCACGGTGTCGGTGGTGTCGAAGTAGGACTGGGACGGGTCCCAGCCGTACTTGGCCATGAACGCCTGGTCGGCGGAGCTGCCCTCGGTGCCGGTGAGCTGCCAGATGTTGTCGGCCGCCCAGATCACCGGGTGGGTGCTGGACAGCACGTCGTTGAGGAACGCGAGCGGGAGCGGCTCGTTGTAGGTCGAGCCGATGTAGATCGGTCGCGGTGTAGTTGCTCATCTGCCCGGCCACGTAGTCGGCCACGGGCTCGGCGGTCACCTTGCCGAAGTGGCTGGCCAGGTTGCCGGCCGCGATCCCGTAGAGCTGGCCCAGGTAGCCCCAGCTGTTGGTGCTGTCGTAGAGCACCAGGGTGGTGGCAGTCCCGGAGCTCGGCTGCCCCACGTCTTCGCCTGGGCCGGGGTCGCGGCCTCGCGGACCTTCGCTGGCCGCGTGCCTTGTGCGTCAGGGCGGTCGGCGCCTGGTACCTGGCCGGCGGGCGCGGGTGGCTGTGCCGCGGCTTCGGCGGCGCGGGCAGCGCGGGCATTCCGGATGCCGACTGGCCGTCCGGGCCCCCCCGAACGTGCGCGCCCGCGCCTGCCCCGCGGGCACTGGCCGGGCAGGCCGGCCGTCGAGCAGCGGTGTGATCAAGGCAGCCGCCGCGACGGACGCGGCGAGTGCACGGTGATAACGCATGAAATCTCCCCGTTGCGGCAGCGTGCCGCGGATCTGTCCCCGTGAGACCTTTGCTGGTCCTGGCGTCACGTTAGGGGCGGGGGACCCTGCCGGGGCTCGGCTGAACAGGGGAGTGCGGATACCCCGTTGGCGGGGCCGGGCCGGGCCGGGTGGGCCAGGCCCATGGGCGATGATCATGGCGTTTTGGCTGCTGGAGCAGCCGAAACGCCATGATCACGAAGGGAGATGGCCGGGCGGGAGCGGCCCGGCCCGGCTCAGCGGTGCACGTGCGACAGCGGTCCCGCGGCGACCGGGAACTGCGCGGTGTTCAGCACCTGGATGCCCGCATGCTGGTTGCCGTTGAACGGCGTCACGGCCGGGGAGGTCGCCCCCGGCTCACACCCCAGGTTGAACGGGACCTGGGGGCTGTTGAACCAGAGGCCGAGGTGGTACTGGTGCGTCGGGGCGAACGTGGTGGTGCCGCCCGGGGATACCGAGAAGGTCTCGGAGTCGAACACGCCCCTGACCGTGGCGGTGCCGGTGCCGCTGCTGTTGGCGTGGATGTCGGTCTGGTACCAGGAGACACCGAAGGGCGCGGCCGGCTGCTGGATGACGAAGAGGTCAAAGCCGGTGTTGTGCGGCATGCCCTGGATGGTCACCGTCATCACGTCGTTGAGCGATCCGGTGGTGATGGTGACATGACCCGACGCGCTGGGCAAGCACGCGCTGATGGCCGCCGAGGACGGCTGCAGCGCGAAGGAGAACGAGGAGTCGACCGCGGTGGCGCCGGTGGCGGTGGCGAGGCTGACCGCCAGGGCGACCGCTCCCGCCGCGGCCATGGCACCGAGCCGCGCGGAGGCTGAGGTGAAAAGGCTCCGGGATGGATACATGACTGTCCCCTCCGGTCTCTGCGGTGTTCCGTAGCGGTGAACAAAGGTAATGCTACGGTAATGTCCAGCTCAGCGGAAGTTAAAAACGACGCTGGCTAACGGCTCTGGAGGAGGGGACCATGACAGATCCGGAATTCATCGAAGGCCACGCAGCGCAGCTCGAACTCACCGCCGCGGACGTCGAACCCGACCAAGTGCCCACGCCTGACCAGGGGGGATCGTCCGATGGCTGAGCTGTTCCTGCCGGGCGCGGTACACCGCCTGGCCCGCGAAGACGGCGGCGCGGTCTCCGGGCACCTGCCCCGGGTCGTGTGGCACTCGACAGAGAACGACCCCTCGGACACGTTCGCGGCCTCCATCGCCGCGTACCTGGACCGGAAGAACTGGTCCGTGCACCTGGTGTGGAACCCGGTGTCCGGAGCGGTCGTCCAGGCCATCCCGGCCAACCGGTACGGCAGGGGCCTGCAGGAGTTCGGCTTCCCGACGAACACCGAAGGCAACCCGTGCATCCAGATCGAGGTGGTCGGGTTCGCGGCGCACCCGTTCACCAACGGCCCGTGCCGCGGGCTGGGCCGGATCATGGACTGGCTCCGGGCGTTCGGCATCCCGGACGTGTTCCCGTCCGGCGTGGCCGGGCCCCGCGACCGGCAGACCTGGCAGCGGGCCGGGCACTTCACGCACGCGGTCACCCCGGACAACGATCACACCGACCCCGGGGCGATCAACCCGAGGCGGCTGTTCGCGGCCGGCTCGGCGGGCCACCCCGGCCCCGGGCACCCCGGCGGCCAGACCGGCGGCCAGAGCGGCAACGGTCAGGTACACGTCTACGTGGTCCAGCAGGGCGACACGCTGTTCTCGATCGCGACCGCGCAGCTCGGCGACGGCTCGAAGTGGCCGGAGATCTACGACCTGAACAAGGCCGTCATCGGCAACAACCCCGCCCTGATCCTCCCGGGCCAGGCGCTCACGATCCCGGCGGCATGAGCACCGTCCGGCAGTGAACCTGGACGGTCAAGCCTGCTGGAGGCCCTGACCGGCCTCCAGCAGGGGCAGGAGCAACTCGGGAGGCCGCGCCACGACGGCCCGGCCCGGCCAGATCACGACCGGCCGCTGGATGAGCTCGGGGTAGCGCGCCATCGCCTCGACAAGCTCGTCCGCGGTCGCGCTGGCCAGCCCCAGTTCCGCGTACCGCGGCTCGGAGGCCCGCATCAGCGCCCGCGGGTCCGTCGTGCCGAGCAGCGCCAGGACCCGGGTGATCTCGGCCACCGGCGGCGGGTCGTCGAGGTAGAACACCTGCCGGGCGGGCACGCCGTACTCGGCGAGCAACTCGGCCGCGCCCCGGCACTTGGAGCAGTGCGGGTTGTACCAGACGACCACGCCTGCACCGGCCATGGCACCACGGTACCGGCCGGGGCCGGGGCTACCGCAGCGACCAGGCCGTGCCGTTCCAGTGCAGGATCAGCGTGTCGCGCACGGACTTGCTGACGTAGGACCCGACCGCCCAGGCATCGCTGGCCGAGTCGGCGCTCACCCCGGTCAGCACGTTGCTGGCCGGGCCGGGGCTGGGGCTGCTCACCTGCGACCAGGCCGTGCCGTTCCAGCCCAGGATCAGCGTGTCCACCGGGCCGCCGCTGAGGTTCAGCGCGGACTCGCCGACCGCCCAGGCTTGCGTGCCCGAGACGGCGCTCACCGCGGTGAGCTCGTTGGCGCCCGCGCCCGGGTCCGGGCTGGGCACCCGCGGCCACGAGGTGCCGTTCCACTGCAGCACCAGCGTCTGGCCCGGGCCGGTGGTCAGGTCCGGGTTGTTGCCGACCGCCCAGGCGTGGCCCTGCCCGATCGCGCTGACCCCGGACAGCAGGTTGTACCGGCCGGCCGGCGCCGGGCTGGCGCTCTTCACCTGCGTCCAGGCCGTGGCGCTCCACTTCAGCGCCAGGGTCCGGAGCGTCTTGCCGCGCGCGTAGCTGCCCACCGCCCAGGCACCGCCGCCCTGGGTGCCGCTCACGCCCTGGAGAAAACTGTCCTTCGGGCTCGGATCCGGGCTCGTCATCCGCGACCAGGCCGTGCCGTTCCAGCGCAGGATCAGCGTGCCGAACTGGCCAGCGGCGGGCGTCCCGGCGAAGCCGACCGCCCAGGCTTCCCTGTCTGACACGGTGCTCACGCCGTTCAGTTCGGTCTCCGGCAGGCCCGAGGCCGGGGCGGCCACCTGGGACCAGGCCGTGCCGTTCCAGTGCAGGATCAGCGGCTGGGCGCCGGCGGCCTGGCCGCGGTAGAAGCCGACCGCCCAGGCGTTGCTGGCGCCGGCCGCGCTGACCCCGGTGAGCGTGTTGAACCGGGTGCCCGGGCTGGGGCTGGCCACCCGCGACCAGGCCGTGCCGTTCCAGTGCAGGATCAGCGTGTCGCGGACACCGGTGGTGTTGTTGCTGTAGGCGCCGACCGCCCAGGCGTCGCTGGCCGAGTCGGCGGTCACGCTGGTGAGCGCGTTGTAGCTGGAACTGGGGTCGGCGGCCCGCAGGGCCCGGCCGGCCGCGGGCGCCTCCCGCGCCGCCGCCACGGCGGCCGGCCGCCCGGCACCGAGGGCGGCGCTCAGGACGGCCGCAGCCACGATGAGAACCGCCGTCCGGCCGCCTGCGATGGTCACGAGAGCCGAGAATGTCACAGCGTGGGAGCGGTTGCCCGGCCATTGCCCGGAACAGCGGGGCGGCGATGATTTCCCGCTGCCGGGGTGTTCCATCGCGACGGCTGGGCCGACCGGGTACTCGACGGTGCGCCGCCGGACTTCCTGGAGCGCAGCTATGGCGAGCTGTCGCCCGACGGAATCGGCCACTACGGCGTGGTGGTCGCCAAGCTGGCCGCCATGCACGATCGCGAGCCGACGTTCACCGGCCGAAACGCTCGCGCCGATCCGCCGGGCCGCGCCGAAAACCCGGTGATCCCGCGGCGCCGACCGGGGAGGATGGCGGTGTGGAGTCCCTGGCCGATCTGCGGCAGCGGCGGGTCTTCGAGTGCCGGCTGGCGCCCGCCCGGGCGCTGCGCACCCTGGACGAGGCGGATGCCTTCCTGCGCGACCGCGGGCTGCTGACCCGCACCACCGACTGTGCGCTGCCGAGCCTGTACGAGGCCTGCCATGAGGACCCGTACCGCCCCGGCCGCCCAGGCTTCGCCACCTGGCCGGCCCACAGCTGGCCGTGGTTCGGCGAACTGGCCGGGCGCGGCTATCTCAGCACCGCCGTGCACCGCGGTAAGAACCTGCTGGTGGGCCGCGAGGTGGCGGCGCTGCTCGACCCGATCTGCCGGGCGGAGACGGAACGGATGCGCGCCGCCGACGGCGACTGGCGCCGCCTGCTCGATCATCTCGCCGCCGTCGGCCCGTCCAGCATCGAGGACCTGCGCACCGAGCTCAGGCTGAAACGGCAGGAACTGAAGGCGCTGCGCGCACCCATGGAGCGCTGCGGTGTGATCGTGTCCCGCTCGATGGAGGTCACCGGCGGAGCCGGGGAGGCGCGTTCGAGCGTGCTGGCCCGCTGGGACCAGGCCTACCCGGCCGGCGGCGGCGCGGCCACCGGCCCCGGGCGCGCGCTCGGCGATCTGGTCATCGCGGGCGTGCGTGCCGCGGTCCTGGCACCCGAGGCGGAGCCGCGGCGCTGGTTCTCCTGGATGTGGTACTGGACCGGCACGTTCATCGACGACCTCGTCCGCGCGGGGCGGCTGCGCCAGGTGGACGGCCACCTGACGGTGCCGTGACGCTCCGGTACCGGGTCCGGCTGCGCCCGCCCGGCGGGGTGACGCCGGGCCGGAAGTGGCGCGCCGCGGGTGGCCGGCCCCGGGCCCGGCCGGCCACCCGCGAGGCCTGCGCTCAGCCGGTGGCGAGCGCGAGGACCGTGAGTGAGTTGGCGGGGAAGGAGTAGCCGAAGCTCCGGCCGCGGGGCCCGAGCTGGCGGGTGGTGGGGGTGACCGCCGTGGGGTCGGTGATGGAGTTCTGCGCGGACGGGTTGCCGGTGAGCACCGTGGCGGTGCCGCCCTGCACGGCGGAGACGCCGGACAGGCCGACCGTGACCCGGGCCGCGTTGGCACCCCGGTTCACCACGATGACATAGGTGGTGCCGCCGGACTTGGTGGAGGCGACGGCCCACAGGTTGCCGTTGCCGCCCACGATCTGTGAGGGCGCGACCTGGTCGCCGAGGGAATCGGCGAACATCGTCTGCGCGTAGTAGGACGGGGAGCCGTAGCTGACCAGGCCGTTGTAGCCGATGAGGTTGGTCGGCCAGCTCGGCGCGTTGACGTTGACCAGCAGCGGCGCGTAGGAGGCCCCGATGACCACGTTGGCGTCGCGCTCCAGGCCGGTCAGGAACGCGGCCTCGCCGAGGGCACCGGCCAGCGTGCCGGTGGGTGATCCCTGGGTGACCGCGTACTCGCCGACGATGTGCTTGGGCCCGCCGGGCTGGTCGTGTCGTAGTTGTGCGCGTCGGCGGCGATCACCGACGGGTCACTGGAGTAGTAGTGGTCGTCGATGACGTCCGGCGTGCGGCTGGTGACGTTCTCCGTGGCGATGATCTTCAGCTGCGGGTAGGCGGCCTTGATCGCGTCGTAGAACATCGGGAAGCGGTAGGCGTTGTAGCTGCCCGAGCCGTCGAAGAAGTCCTCGTTGCCGATCTCGACGTAGTTCAGGTTGAACGGCGCCGGGTGCCCGTCGGCGGCCCGCATCGCGCCGTAGGTGGTGTCGGTCCCGCCAATCGCGTACTGGATCTCGTCCAGCGCGGACTGGACGTAGGGGCCAAGCTGGCTCTGCGGGACGACGGTGCCGTTGAGCGTGTAGCCGGCGAACACCGCGAGGATGGGCTGCGCGCCGACCTCCTCGGCCATCTCCAAGTACTCCAGCAAGCCCATGCCGTCCTGCGACCAGTAGCCCCAGGCGCTGTTGTAGTGGCCCGGCCGGTCCTCGATCGGGCCGATGGTGTTCTGCCAGTTGAAGTAGGTGGACAGGTCCTCGCCCTCCAGGTAGTTGCCGCCGGGTATGCGGAAGTAGCCCGGATGCAGTGCCGCGATCTTCTGCATCAGGTCGATGCGCAGCCCGTTGGGGGTGTTGTCGTAGGTGGGCGGGAACAGCGACACCATGGTGAACCAGGCCGACGAGCCGGCGTTGGCGGGGTTGCTGGTGGTGATCACCAACTGGTTGGTGAGCGTCGCCGGGATCTTCTTCCGCGTGGTCAGCGTGGCGGTGTATTTGGCCCATGTGGTGGTCACTGCCGGGATCACCACGCTGGCCCACACCTTCCCGCTGTTGCTCTCCAGGCTCGCGGTGAGCGGCCCGGAGAAGCTGGTGTCCGCCATGGCGTAGAAGGACAGGTTGTAGGTGGTCGCCGGCTTGACCGGGATGCCCCAGTAACCGGCGTTGGCGATGCCGGCCTGGCCGCCGGGTGGCAGGCTGGCCACCGACAGCTTCAGCGCTACCGGGTTCGCGCTGTTGAGCGGCACGGAGCTGTCCAGCGCGATGCTGGCCGACGCGCCGCCGTCCTGCACCGCGGACCAGTACGCCGGCGAGGAACTGCTCTCCTTGAGGTCCCGGTTCCGGACCAGCTCGGCGTAGATGCCGCCGTCACCGGAGTGATTGATCTCCTCCAGGAAGGCACCGAACTGGGTGGGGTTGAGCGCGGGCCCGGGCTGGGTGGTGTTCACGGTGATGGACCCGGTGCCCGCCAGGGCCTTGATCTGGCTGGCCGGCAGGACCCCGGAGTAGGCACGTACGTCGTCGATCGTGCCGCTGACCCAGTCGGACGGGGCGCCGTCGTAGAAACCGCGGCCGACCGCGAACGGCCCGCTCGCCGCCCACGGTGCGCCGAGGGCGGGCACGGTCTGCTGTAGCTGGCCGTCCACGTACAGCGAGATCGTCTGCGCCGTGGCGTTGTACACCCCGGTGAGCAGGTACCAGACGCCGGGCTGGGGGACGATGCCGCTGGTCGCGATCGAGGTGTAGGCGGCCGGCGAATCATAGGCCAGCCTGGTCAGCGCGAACTGGTGGGTGTCGCCGCGCAGTTGCAAGTAGAACGCGGCCACCTGGCTGCCGTCCTCGCTCACGATGGTCTGGAAGCCGTTGGTATTGGCCAGATCGACCCAGGCGGAGATCGTGAAGCTGTTGGTGGTGTCTACCACCGGGCCGGTGGAGGCGGCGTCCTCCTCCGGGGTGACCGCGAGCGCGTAGGGCCCCACCAGCCCGGGCGCCCAGCCGGCGCCGCCCTGGAGGGTCAGCGTGTTGCCCGAGCCGGAACTGTCCGCGGCGGTGCTCCCGGTGCCCTCGTCGAACTTCCAGTACCCGACGAGGCTGGGCGGCTGACGGACACTGGGGCGCTCGCGCACGTTGGGCGGCGGGAACGCCGGCCTGGGCACGGCGGTGCCGCGCGCTTCGGGCGACACAGGCGCGAGGGCGGATCTGGCCCGGCCGGTGCCGGGGTTGCGGCCGGTGCCGGGGTTGCGGGCGGTGCCGGGGTGGCGGCTAGTGCCGGGGGACTGTGCGAAGACGGGGGACTGGGTGGGGGCCGGGGACTGGGCGATGCGGGCGGCTTGGGCTCCTTGAGCTCCCTGAGCCGCCACGAGGACGACCGGTAAGGCGAGAGCGGCGGCCAGAAGGCGGCGGGCCATGGCGTTCTCCTCAATGGTTGCCTGCGGTGAGCCGCGCGGCACCAGGCTCCGGAATGATCCGGCGTTCGCCCCGCCCCGGGCATTTCTCCTGCACAGGACCGGCATCAAGGTCCCGCCGGGCGTTATGCCCGGAATTGTCAGCGCACTTTGTTAGCGCTAACAATCACCGCGCCAGTCCTCTCCCTCCGGCATTCCGGGACAGCTTGCTGACCGCCTGCGCACCCCACCGGACCGGCCGCTGTGCTCAGCGCGGCCCGGCGCCTTCGTCGCGCACAGTCCATGCTCTGCAACGGCACGGCATCCGTCAAGGCTCGGCCCGCGGTCCCGCCACAGCACCCGGTTTCATCACTTTTCACATCCGGCTTGTCCCGCACCACATGGACCATCCACTCCCCGCCGGCGGTGTGCATTGCGCACAGGCCCTGGCGGAGCCATGTGCAGCCAACACCTGATGCTCTTTGCCGGGCGGTTTTTACAATGTCGGGCAGCAAGGGGCAGCGCAGAATCCAAGACCACGCGGACGTGCCATCGGGACGCACGGGGAACGCGTCCCGTGCGATCCGGGACACACGGGCGAGGTCTTCAAGGGTTGGCTGTTGCCGGGCCGGCACCTGGGAGGGGTGCCCGGCCCGGCAACAGTCGGCGCGGGGAGTACGCCGGGGCCGCCGGCCTCACCGGCTGGCCTGGCGTATCCGGTAGGCGGCGACGTTGGTGCGGTTGGCGCAGGCCACGCTGCAGAACCGCCGCGACCGGTTCTTGGACAGGTCCACGTGCACGTCCGCACAATTGTCCGCGGCGCATACCCGGAGCCGGCCAAGCTGCCCGGACCGGATCACGTCGGTGAACGCCATCGCCGCTTCGACGGCCATCCGGTCGGCCAGCGGCGCGTCGGGTGGCGTCGCGTGCAGGTGGTAGTCCCACTGGTCGTGCTTGACCAGTTGCGGCAGCGCGCTGGCCTCCCGCAGCAGCGCGTTGACCAGCGTGGCGGCGGCGTCTTCGGCCATGTCCCAGAGCCGCTCCAGCCGGGGCCGCAGACGGCGGACCGCATCCAGCTCGGCCTGGTCGTGCGCGCGGCCACCGGTCCAGCCCCAGTCCGCGACGAAACGGTCCAGCGCACCGGTGTCCGGGAGCAGTTCCTTGTCACCGCGGCCGGTGTTGACCAGGGCGGCGGCGGAGGCCAGCGCCACCTCGGTGTCATGGGCAAAAATCATCTTGACCCCTTTCACCGTTCCCGGATAGCGTCACTAGCGTAACTCATTTTGCCACTTACAGGGTGGGAGGAGCGCCATGGTGACCCAGGCCGGCCAGCGTGCCGCGGGCGGCGCGGGACTGGCTCTCGCCCTGCTGTCCGCGGCCACCTTCGGCACCTCGGGGACGTTCGCCGCAGCCCTGATCGGCTCCGGCTGGAGCCCGGGCGCGGCCGTGCTCGCCCGGCTGGCGGTGGCGGCGCTGATCCTCACCCCGCCCGCGGTGGCCCGGTTGCGCGGCCAGTGGGCCACGCTGCGCCGCAGCGCGGGCCGGGTGGCCGCGTATGGCCTGCTCGCGGTCGCCGCCCCGCAGTTGTGCTACTTCAACGCCGTGGCCCGGATACCCGTGGGCGTCGCACTGCTGCTGGAGTACCTCGGCGTGGTGCTGGTGGTGGGCTGGCTCTGGCTGCGGCACGGCCAGCGCCCGCGGCGGCTGACCGTGGCCGGCGGCGCCGTGGCGATCGCCGGGCTGGTGATGGTGCTCAACCTGGCCGGTGCGGCGCGGCTCAGCCCGGCCGGGGTGATCTGGGCGCTGCTGGCCGCCGTGGGCCTGGCGACCTTCTTCGTGCTCTCGGCCGGCGGCGGCGAGGAGCCACTGCCGCCCCTGGTGATGGCGTGGGCCGGGATGTGCACCGGCGCGGCCGCACTGGCCGTGCTGGCCGCCGCCGGGTTGCTGCCGGTCACCGCCAAGCTGGGCGACGTGCACGTCCTGGGGCACCAGGTGAGCTGGATCCTGCCGGTGCTGGGGCTGTCGCTGCTGGCCGCGGTGATCTCGTATGTCGCCGGCATCGGCGCGGCACGCCGGCTCGGCGCCAGGCTCGCGTCGTTCATCGGCATGGCCGAGGTCCTCTTCGCGATCCTGTTCGCCTGGCTGCTGCTCGGCCAGTTGCCCACCCCGGTGCAGTTCCTGGGCGGTGCGTTCATCCTGGCCGGCGTGGCCATGGTCCGGCTCGCGGAACTCCGCCCCGCCGGGCAGGCCTGCGCGTCAGAGCAGCCGCAGCCGGCCGGGCTGGCACACTCGCCGCAGGCGGCCGGGCGCTGACGCGCGGGCTCAGTGGCCCGCGCTGGCAAGCTCAAGCAGCGCGTGGAGGTCCCTGGCGGCCTCCAGCGCCGAGGCGCCGGTGATCGCGACGATCAGCACGGCGACGGCCATCAGCAGGACCCGCGAGCGCGGCGGCGGGCCGAGCAGGGCGGCGACGCGGCGGGGCACCGGCCCGGCCCAGGCCACCGAGATCCGGCGGGACCGCGCCCCGGCCACCATGCCGAGGGCGGCCGCTGGCCGGCGTGACGGAGTGGCCAGCATGGCCACCCGGCCGATGGTGACCGCCACCATGCGGCGGTCGCCGGTGACCCGGGCGGCGTGCTCGTCGGCCCAGCGCTCCACGGTGTAGTCCACGGTGCGGGCGAGCGGGACAAGCACGGGGTTGGCCGCCGCCGCGAGGTGCGCCACGGTGGTGAAGAGGTGATGCCGGCCGGCGAGGTGGGCACGCTCGTGCGCAAGCAGCGCGGCGCGGCCCGGCTCGTCCAGTGCCGCGAGCAGGTGCCCAGAGACCACGATCCGGCCGGGCCAGCCGGGCAGCGCGTACGCCTCGACCGCGGCACCGCGGACGACCACGACGGTGCCGTCGTCGTGCAGCCGCGCGGCGCGCCGGTAGGACTCGGCCAGGGCACGGGCGCGGTGCCGGAACGTGACCGCGACGGCGACCGCGACCGCGGTCAGCACGACGGCGGCCACGGCGCCGGTGACGGCGGAGGTGGGGTCGGCACGGTGCACCACGGTTTGCGAATAATCCCCCAGCGCGGCCAGGGCCGGCACCCGGGCGGCCGCGGCGGCGGCGAGTAGCGCGAGCGCCACCGTGCTGCACCCGGCCAGCGCCACCGTGGTGGCGGTGAGCAGCCAGGTGGCTTCCCTGGGTTCCAGCCGGGCGGCGAGCGGCCGGGCCGCGGCTGCCGCGAGCAGGGGGATCAGCAGAGGCAGGTAGACCAGCAGCCGCACCTGGCTACCCCCGGTCCTGTCCGGCGGCCGCACCGTCGGCCAGCAGCCGGCGCAGCAGCCGCGCGTCCCTGCCGGACAGCCCGGACACGAAGCTGGTCAGCACGGCGCCGCGGTCCGCGCCGGCGTCCAGCGCCCGGGTCATCTGGCCGGCGGCCACGCTGGCCGGGTCCACCGGTGAGTAGGCGAACCCGCGCCCGGCGCGCTCCCTGGCCAGCAGCCCCTTGGCGTGCAGCCGGGACACGATGGTGACCACCGTGCTGTAGGAAAGCTCACCCCGCGGCCGGATGGCGAGGCGCGCACGGACCTGGCCCGGGCTCAGCGGCGCCTGTGCCGCCCGCAGCACGGCTAGCACCTCGGCCTCCAGCGCCCCGGCGGGCCGCCGTGGCGCCTCCGCGGGCTCCCCGGGCGGATGGCCGGGGCCGGTATCGTGCACCCGGTGCGCCTCCTTGCCCGATTAGTATCTACAAGTCCCGTAAATATTCTACAGTGCATGTAGAACACAGACCGGTTTGAGTATGCCATCTGGGCCCGCCAGGCGCAGCGTAACCGGCGGTTCGCCGCAAGCGGCTCCCCCGGTACACGCGAAGGGCTGGCATGACACACCTGACCTACCTGCAGGCTGCGGTCGTCGGATTGGTCCAGGGCGTTTCCGAGCTGTTCCCGGTCTCCAGCCTCGGCCACGGTGTGCTGATCCCCGCGCTGCTCGGCGGGCAGTGGGCCGCGAACCTGAACCTCGCCGCGACCTCGTCGCCCTACCTGGCCTTCATCGTCGGGCTGCACGTGGCCACCGCGGCGGCCCTGCTCATCTTTTTCTGGCGCGACTGGGCCAGGATCCTCGGCGGCCTGGTCACCTCGATCCGCTACCGCGAGGTCTACACCGCCGACGAGAAGCTCGCCTGGATGATCGTGCTGGCCACGATCCCGGTCGGCATCGCGGGCGTGGCGCTGCAGAAGACCGTCCAGACCGTGTTCGGCCAGCCCCGGCTCGCGGCGCTGTTCCTGACCGTCAACGGCATCATCCTGATCGCCGGGGAGCACTTCCGGCGGCGCTCCTCGCGCGAGGCCGACGAGGAGACCGCCCGGCAGCGCGAGTATGCCGAGCTGGCCGCCGGGGGCCGGCACTCCGCCGGCCCCGCGCCGACCGCCAGCAGGAACAGGCCGCGGTCACCATGTCCGACGGGCGGCTGGCCAGCCTCAGCTATCCCCAGGCCGTCCTCGTCGGCTCGGCCCAGATCCTCGCCCTGGTGGCCGGGATCAGCAGGGACGGGGTCACCATGGTCGCGGGCATGCGGCGCGGACTGTCCCGTGAGGACGCCGCCCGGTTCGCCTTCCTGCTCGCCACGCCGGCCATCCTCGCCGCGGGGCTGCTGAAGCTGCCCGAGCTGTTCGGCCCGCTCGGCGCCGGAATCGGTGGCCAGATCCTGCTCGGCAGCCTGCTGGCCGGCGTCGGCGCCTACCTGTCGGTCCGGTTCCTGGTCCGGTACCTGCGCACCCGCACCCTCACCCCGTTCGGCATCTACTGCATCGTGGCCGGCCTGGCTGCCCTGGCCTACCTGACCCTGATCAAGTAGCCACCGATCGGCCGGGGCCCGGCCCCCAGTGCCCAATGCCGGGCCCCGGCGCCACGGTGCGCGCGGCGGCGAGTATCACAACGTTCCGCCGGACAGCCTGCCGACGCTCCGTCAACGCTGTATAACAATACGGAGTCGCAAGGTTACGTTGCGTAGGGGACGGGAGCTGGGATGAGAGCGCGTGCGCGCGGCCTGTTCGCAGGAATGCTGCCCGCTGCGGTGGCCATGGCGGCGATCGTGCCGGGAGCGGCACCGGCCGGGGCGGCGGTCTCGCCCGGGATCATCTCCACCCTGGCGGGCGGCCCCGGGCGGGGGCTCGTCCACAACGTGGCACAGGAAGCCAACTGGGTGGCCACGGCCCCGGACGGCTCGGTCTACGTGAGCGACGTCCAGGGCGTCGTCCGGCAGTTCAACGACACCTCGACCTGGGAGAAGGCCATCGCCGGGGTGGGCGTGGTCACCGGTTACGGCGGTGACGGCGGCAAGGCCACCCGGGCCCGGCTCGGCCTCCTCGGCGGGCTGGCACTGGACCAGCACCAGAACGTGATCGTCGCGGACAACGGCAACAACCGCATCCGGATGATCGCGGCCGTCTCCGGCACCTACTACGGCGTCCCCATGACCGCCGGCGACATCTACACCGTGGCCGGCAACGGGAGCTTCGGCTTCGCCGGCGACGGCGGCCCGGCCACCTCGGCGGAACTGGGCGGCCCCGAGGCGGTGACGGTCGACGGCGCCGGGAACCTGGTGATCTCCGACAGCGGCAACGAAGTGGTCCGGGTGGTCGCGGCTGCCCCGGGCACCTTCTACGGACAGGCTATGACCGCCGGGCACATCTACACGGTGGCCGGCAACGGCAGCTTCGGCTTCAGCGGCGACGGCGGCCCGGCCACCTCGGCCACGCTGGCGGATCCCCAGGGCGTGACCGTCGACGGCGCCGGGAACCTGGTCATCGCGGACAGCTCCAACAACCGGATCCGGGTGGTCGCGGCCAAGACCGGGACCTTCTACGGCAAGGCCATGACGGCCGGCGACATCTACACCGTGGCCGGCACCGGCACCCCCGGGTTCTCCGGCGACGGCGGCCCGGCCACCTCGGCCGAGCTCAAGCTGCCGAACACGGCCACCGTCGACGGCGCCGGGAACCTGGTCATCGCCGACTACTACAACAACCGGATCCGGGTGGTCGCGGCCAAGACCGGGACCTTCTACGGCAAGGCCATGACGGCCGGCGACATCTACACCGTGGCCGGCACCGGCACTCCCGGGTTCTCCGGCGACGGCGGCCCGGCCACCGCCGCCAACCTGGGCTTCCCCTCGTCGGTCGCGGTGGACCGCTCCGGGAACCTGGTCATCAGCCTGCCCAGCACCGGGCGGGTGCGCGTGGTGGCGGCCCGGTCCGGCACCTTCTACGACCAGGCCATGACCGCCGGCGACATCTACACGGTGGCCGGCAACGGGCTGATCTTCGAGTCCGGCAACACCGGCAAGCCGCGCAACGCCGAGCTTTCCTCCCCCAGTGCGATCGCGGTGGACGGCCCGGGCAGCGGGGCCGGCAACTACGCGGTGCTCGACTACGGCGAGGTGCGGCTGGTGCCGGCGACCTCCGGCACGTTCTTCGGCCAGGTCATGTCGGCCGGCCGCATATACGGCATCGCCGGCAACGGCCGGCCGGGGTACATGGGCGACGGCGGCCCGGCGACCGCGGCCAGGGTGGGGCCGCCCCCCGGCGGGGTGAGCTTCGACCGGTCCGGCAACCTGCTGCTGGCCGACGCCGGCAACAACCGGATCCGGGTGGTCGCCGCCGGCTCGGGCGCCTTCTACGGCCAGGCCATGACCATGGCGCACATCTACACGGTGGCCGGCAACGGCACGCCCGGGTTCGGCGGCGACGACGGCCCCGCCGCGACCGCGGAATTGAACAGTCCCGAAGCGGTGACGGTCGACGCCCACGGGAACATGGTGATCGCCGATACCGGCAACAACCGGATCCGGGTGGTCGCCGCCACCTCGGGCACCTTCTACGGCGTCGCCATGACCGCCGGGCACATCTACACGGTGGCCGGCACCGGCACGCCCGGCTTCTCCGGCGACGGCGGCCCCGCGGCCGCCGCGATGCTCCAGGCGCCGGCCTCGGTGGTGACCGACAGGGCGGGGAACCTGGTGATCGCCGACTCCGCGAACAACCGGATTCCGGGTGGTCGCCGCCACCTCGGGCACCTTCTACGGCGTCGCCATGACCGCCGGGCACATCTACACGGTGGCCGGCACCGGCAGCTTCGGCTTCACCGGGGACGGCGGCCCGGCGGCCTCGGCCGAGCTGGACGACCCACTGGGGGTCTCGGTCGACGGCTCCGGGAACCTGCTCATCGCCGACACCGGCAACGAGCGGGTCCGGCTGGTCGCGGCGGCCCCGGGGACGTACTACGGCCAGGCCGTGGCCGCGGGCGACATCGCCACCGTGGCCGGGAACGGCCTGACGGGCTTCTACGGCGAGGACCGCCCGGCCACCTCGGCCCAGCTGGACGACCCGCAGGCGACCGCGGTGCGCGGCTCCGGGAACCTGCTCATCGCCGACACCGGCAACGGCCGGGTGCGGGAGGTCAGCGGCTCGGCACTCACGCTCAACGGGTAGCGCGCAACGGCGATCGCCGCGCCTCGGCCCTGGCCAGCGCGCGCAGGGTGCCGGGAGCCAGCCGGGACAGCGCGTAGAGGATCCGCGCCTCGGCGTTCACCGGCACCACGGGCTGGTCGCGCAGCACGGCACGCATCACCGCCAGGGCGACCTTCTCCGGCGGGAAGCGGCGGCGGCTCAGGGCCCGGGCGATGTTCTCGCGCACCTGGTCTTCCGCACCGAGGGGAACGCCCACGTAACGGGCGGCCCGGGCGATGGGCGTGCTGGTGAACCCGGGGCAGATCGCGGTCACCCCGATCCCGGCCCCGGCCAGTTCGGCGCGCAGGCACTCGCTGAGCATCCGCACCGCCGCCTTGGTGGTCGCGTAGGCCGGCAGCATGGCCGACGGCGCGAACGCGGCGGCCGAGGCGATGTTCACCAGATGGCCGCCCGCGCCCCGCGCG
>CAVSRH010000002.1:0-649084 GCA_963730235.1 uncultured Actinomycetes bacterium | reverse complement strand
CGGGCCGGTCCATGGCGGGGTTGAGCACGGTGCCGCGCTCGCCGCCGGTGCAGGTGACCACGAGGACGTCCACGCCCTCGGCGGCGTATTTGGCCAGTGTCGCGGCGCCCTTGCTCGATTCGTCGTCGGGGTGGGCGTGCACGCTCATCAGTCGCAACGATTCTTCTCGGGTAACGCGCAGGTTCACGCGGATCTCCTTTCGGTCCAGTCCGCCAGGCGGCGCAGGAACGTGGTCGTGGTGGATGACGGCGTGCCGGTCAGCATCGCCAGGTGGAAGACATGCGGCATGCCCTCGTAGACATCGAGTTCAATGGCCGTTCCCGCCGCGGCGACAGCAGCGGCGAATCGCCGGGCGTCGTCGACCAGGACCTCCGCCGCCCCGGCCACCAGCAGCAGGTCGGGCAGCCAGGCCAGGTCTCCGTGCAGGGGTGACTGAGGCGCGCAATCGGCTCGCGCCCCCGCCAGGTACTCGGTACAAGCCTGTTCCAGCACGGCTCGGCTGATCAGGTCCAGCCCGTCGTTGGTACTCAATGACGGGCTGGACAGGGTCAGGTCGGTCACCGGCGACACGGCGACGGCCCTGGGCAGCGGCTTGTCCGCGGCCTTGAGCGCGAGTAGCGCCGACAGGACCAGGGTGCCGCCGGCGGACTCGCCGAACAGGACGACCTCCGCCGCCCCACCGGCGAGCAAGCTGTCGTGGGCGGCCAGAACATCGTCCAGAGCAGCCGGGTAGGGATGTGCCGGGGCGAGCCGGTAGTCGAGGGCGAAGACCGGCCGGCCTGTCGCTTTGGACAGGTGATAGGCCAGCAGCCGTTCGGCTCGTGGTTCGGTGTGCGCGAAGCCGCCGCCGTGGACGTACAACACAACCCCCGCGTCCGTGGCCGACCGCCCGGAGGCGTTCACCCACTGGCCCGACACCCCGCTCCCACGGGGGAGCGCGGACCCGCGGTCAGCGCCGACCGGCAGGTCGGGGACGCCGGCCCTCAGCAGCTCGAGCTGAGCCTTGACGACACTGATCTCTTCGGGTGCGGCACGGATATACATGAATGTTCTCCTCGAGTTTGGACAGCTCCGCCGTCACGGGACTTCACACCGCACGGCTCGCGCGCGGTCCATCGAGCCCCAGAGACGATCTTGATCGAGGTGATCCGAATGATCTCTCGAGACTGGGATGGCAGCGGCGGTTCCTGATCGGTCAGCGCCACCGCGGCGCCTCGGATCTCGATGCCCCTGGGGCGCCCATGGGTCGACCGTCGCCAGGTCGTCCACGACCAACGCGACCGTGCTGCCCGCTGGACGTTCCGGAACTTCTTTGACCTGCCGAGCGCGCCCGCCGATGACGATCGTGCCGGCGTCGGCGTCGACGACGAGGTTGGTCGGGTTGTTCTGTACCTGCCCGTCGGGCGAGACGGTGGCCAGCCGCCCGATGTGCTGCGTGGCCAGGTAGTCGAGCTCTGCTCGGGTGAAGATCAAGAGTGAGGTCCTTTCGCTTCGGTCTGAGCCCTGACGGCGGCGATCTGTTCGGGCGTGGCCCGAATGTGCATGTGTCAGCGCCCTCTCTTGCCGTAGTGGGGAAGGCACCCGTGCTGGCGCCGGGAATGACATACAGACGTCTGGGGCCCGGGTGGCGCCGGTGCCATCGGCCCAGGCTGGCCGCTCCGGCATCAGGCGACGGGCTGGCCGCTTCGGGCGGCCGCCTCGGTGCTGCGCGGCTCGAGGGCCCGCTCAGGCAGCCGGGACGCGCGCACGCCGAGGGCGACCGTGCGCACCAGGATGATGGCGATGGCCATGAAGATCAGCCCGTCGGTGAGGGCCGCGACGCTGACCTGGTGTGCGATGCCCCAGCTCACCAGCGGGGCGGTGAACCAGTGTACGGAGCCGTAGGAGAAGGCCGCGCGGGCACCGATGATGGCGGTCCAGAAGATCGCGTACGGCAGCCCGGCCCGGCTGACCGGCTTGCCGGTCGCCGGGCTCCGGTAGACGCCCATCAGGGCACTGGCGGCCAGCCCGCACAGCAGGCCGGCGGCGGCGCCCGCGATCTCCACCGCCAGGGCCATCCGCGGGTCGGCAGGCCAGTCGACGAAGAACGGGATGATCACCGCGGCGGCGATCACGGGACGCAGCAGCCGTATCTTGCTGATCTTGCGCGCGGGGCCGAGGTCGGTGGCCAGCACGGTGGCGAGCACGACGCCGTTGACGATCATTGCTTCGGTCAGTTCGGAAAGCATCTCGCGCTCCTTCGAGTGGGTTTCGTTAACTAAATTTAGGTTGAACCTAAGTATATGTCAACCCTCTTTTTAGGTCAGTCCTATGAGAGGATGGTCGCCATGACCGTAGGACTTCGCGAGCTGAAGAAGCAGCAGACCCGTCAGGCGATCTCCGACACCGCAACCCGGCTGTTCATGGAGCACGGTTTCGAGTCGGTGACCATCGCCCAGATCGCCACCGCCGCCCAGGTCGCCAAGATGACCGTCACCAACTACTTCCCGCGCAAGGAAGACCTCGCCCTCGACTACCACGAGACCTTCACCGCGAGCTTGGCCCGCACCGTCGCCACCCGCTCAGTAGGCGAGTCCGCGCTGGCCGCCCTGCGCCGGGAGTTCCTGGCCGCCCTCGCGCGGCACGACGCCGTGATCGGCTTCTCCGGCCCGGGCTTCGCCCGGATGCTCGCCGACAGCCCTACCCTCACCGCCCGCCTCCGCGAACTGCACGACCTGCGCGAGGACGCCCTCGCCCAGGTACTCGCCGCCGACACCGCGGCCACCCCCGGCGACCGCACACCCCAGGCCGCGGCCGCCCTGCTCACCGCCGCCCACCGCACCCTGTTCCAGCAGATCATGGACCTGACCTTGGAGGACAAGGACAACCAGGAGATCGCCGCCATCGTGGCCGACACCGCCCACCAGGTCTTCGACCTGCTGGAACCGGCCCTGACCGACTACGCCGTGCGTACGCAACCGCCGTGACGCCAACCCATGAACCCAGTTCGCGGCAGGTGGAAAGTCACAACTCCTCGCCGCACGAAAGGCCCGGCAGGTGCCCGGGAGACCTGATAGTCACAGTCCCACGTCCGCAGCCACGTGCGTGAGGACCGGGATTCGCACGTCGGCGAGGCCCGTGTTGCGCTCGACGTCACCGCAGGCCGGGGCTATATCCGTTGGAAATTTCGTCGTTGCTGCCGGGACCCCAGGTAGCAACGGGGAAATTTGGTCGGATATCCCTGACCAGCGCTCTGGCGTCGGGGTGGCAGATGCCGTATCCGGCCTGATCGTCTTCGATGTCACGGTGGTCGAGGTGGTAGCCGAGCCAGGTGTTTTCCTGGTCGCCGGCCAGGGTGACCGGGATCAGGTTTCCTGGCCGCAGTCCATACTGGCTGGCGGGGCGGCCAGGGAGGACGATGAGAGGCGTGCCGGCCGTGCAGGCGCGCAGGGCCGCGACTGTGGCCGCACCGGCGAAGCCCTGGACGGCGGCGCGCTGGTCCATAGCCGCCCGTCGTGCCCGCGGCCGGGTTTCTCGCCGGGCTGGGAGTCGGTGGTGACGTAGCCGGCCCGGTTGCATGCCGCCAGGACGGGGATGAGGTCAGCGGTTTCCTCGTCCGGACCGTAGCCCGGCATGACGGTGGGTATGGACGCGATCGTGCCTTCGAGCCACCGGGCGGTCAGCTCGCCGAGGTCGGCCAGAGTCCGCGCGGCTCTCCAGCGTCCGGCATCCTCGGGGGTCATCCCACTGTCTCCGGTCACCGGGCACGCCGGTCGGGGGTCGCTGGCGGCCATCATGATCCTTCCGGGGGCTGGTGCACCTCGTCGGCGATGAGAACGGCCGGCTGCAGTGCGAACCCGTCGGAGTCGAATGCGGCCGAGGTCTTGGTGATGCCGCCCGGCCTGATTCCCGTCGCGCTGCCAGGGTTCTCGGGCAGGGAGCGGACGCTGACGGTGCGGCCGGCCGGGGTGAGCACGGTGGCGTCCCCGCCGGGGTGCACGCACAGCACGTACCCGGCGAGCTCGACGTGCTCTTCTCCCTCGGCGTCGTCCAGGTCGCCGGGCAGTTCCTCCAGGGGAATCGCGACTACGGGGTTCATCTCGCCGCGCTGCCAGATGTGCGGGGAGGCCTGGCCTTCCAGGTGCGGCAGGCGGAGGCGGGCCTGGAACCGGATGCGGGGCTCGGGGTAGCCGGGCACGGGCTGCGGGCTGGTGACAGCGAAGGCGGCTACGACGCGCTTGCGGAACGAGGCGTACACGCACGCGATCCGGCCGGGATCGATGTTGCGAGTCTCCAGGTTCCAGTCGCCGAGCACGACGTCCTGGACGGTGGCCTCCCCGCGCTGCACTTCGGGCCAGCGGCTGCTGACGTTCACTACGAGCACCAGGTCTTGCATCGGCACGCCTCCTTCAGTTGACCTATATCCATCATCATCGGACAATGAAGGATGATATAGGTCAATGAGGCGATGCCGCCGTGTGACACAGAATTTGAATTACCTGTCACACTGGCTCTCACGGCCGCGCTCCGCCCAAGCTCACCGCCCGGCGGCCGGTAGCCGACTCGGCAACGTTATGTGTCACATCAGCGCAGGAGGTCCCCTGTGACAGTCGTGCCGTTCCCCGCCCCGCCCGCCTGCGCGGACCCGGCGATCGCCGAAGGCGCGACCGTCGCGGCCGCCGTCGACCGCTACCTCGACTCCATCCAGGCCAGGACGACCCGCGACAGTTACGCCGAGACCCTCGCCCACCTCACCGCCCTCGCCGGTGATCGGCCCGCCGCAGCGCTGGTGCCCGGGGACTGTGCCGCGGTGATGAGACGGTGGGATGGCGCCGCAGCTGCGACCTGGAACCGGCACCTGTCCGCGCTGACGTCCTTCACCGCCTGGGCCGGGCGGCAGGAGATCCTCACCGCCAACCCCGCCCGCCGCCTGGAGCGCCGCAAGCCTGCCCGCCGCGCCGATCGGGCCATCCCCCGCGCCCGCCTCGACAAGCTGCTCACCGACGACCGGCACGGCCTGCGCGAGCGGGTCCTGTGGCGGATGCTCTACGAGACCGCCGCCCGCGCCGAGGAGCTCCTGTCCCTTGACATCGAGGATCTCGACCCGGAGTTCCGGCGTGGCCGCGTCACCTCCAAGGGCGGCGCGACCGAGTACGTCCACTGGGCCACCGGCACCGCCCGCCTCCTGCCCCGGCTGCTCCGTGGCCGCACCTCAGGGCCGGTGTTCCTCGCCGGCCGGCGCGCGCCCTTGTCCGGTTCGCGAGCCCCTGCCAAGGCGGACGTCTGCCCGGAGACCGGACGCGGCCGGCTGTCCTACCCGCGCGCGGAGTACCTGTTCAAGCAGGCCGCCGCCGACTGCGACCCGCACAAGCAGGGCTGGACGCTCCACCAGCTCCGCCACTCCGCCCTCCAGCACCTAGCCGCCGACGGACGCACCGCCCCCGAGCTCCAGGCCAAATCCCGGCATCTGCACCTGGGCAGCCTCGGCCGGTACGTCCAGCTCGGCGAGCAGACCTCCGCCCAGGTCACCGCCGACGCAGACCCCGCAGCACGACGCAGGACTCGCTAACCACGCCCGGATAAAACACATCACCGCCGGTCAGCGGTGGGTTCGCTGGATTTTCCGCGATTGCTACCGGGACCCGGTCACAACGCCGGGACCTGGCCTCTATGGTGCTGTGGATACCGGCCGGGCGGCCGGTGAACCGGTCACCGAGCCGGTACGTACCCGCAACTGGCCGGGCGGGCCAGTCCGATCGAAGGCGGTGAGGTGCATCGGCGGGAAGCGGGCTGACCCGGAGCGCCGCCAGGCGGCTGTCGAGCGCCTCGGCCAGCTGCGGGCCAGCGGGGAGCTGACGGCGGCGCATGTGCGGCTGGCCGCCTCCGGGCTCGGGGTGCGGGAGCGGACGGTATGGCGGTGGCTGCGCCTGCCCCCCGGCCAGCCCGCTGCCGCGGCAGGAAGGGTCCTGTACCAGCTCAGCGAGGCCGACCGGGAGGCATACGCGCGGTACCGCGGCAACGTGGCAGCGGTGCACAGGGCCCGGCAGGCGGTGCTGGCCAGCCCGGCCGCGCCGGTGGTGCTGGCCGCCGGGGTGCCGCTGCCGGCGTCGCTGCGGGACGGCTGGCGCGGGGCACTGCCAGTCACCGAGCGGACCTTGCAGCGCGCGTTCCGCCGCGAGCTGACCGCGGCGGAAGCCGCGGCGTGGGCTGAGGGCGAAGACGGGCAGCGGGCCGCGGGCGTCTACCTGACCCGCCCGGCCGGGCACCGCAACCAGACCTGGGAGATGGATCACAAGCAGCTGCCCATCCTGGTGATGCCGCCGCGCGGCGCGGCGTGCTGCCCCTGGCTGACGTCGGTGATCGACGACGCGACCCGGGTGCTGGCCGGGTGGGCGATCGCGCTGACCCCGCATACGGGCACGGTGCTGACCGCAGTGCGGATGGCCCTGGTGCACGACCCGGCCCGCAGCCCGTTCGGCGCGATCCCGGCCCAGGTGCGGATCGACCGGGGCCTGGAGTTCGCCGCCGAAGCGGTCCGCGACGCGTTCGCCGCGCTGAGCATCGACCAGCGGCGGCTGCCCGCATTCCAGCCGCACCGGAAGGGAAAGATCGAGCGCGTCCACCGGACCATCGACCAGACCCTGCTGTGCGGGCTGCCGGGGTTCACCGGCGGCCCGAGGGACGCGGCCGGGCGGCTGTACGGGCCGCTGGATGACCGGTTCGCCGCGCGGCTGCGCGCGGCCGGGGACCCGGTGACGCCGATGCCGATCGAGGCCTTCGCCGGGTTGTTCGGCCAGTGGGCGGACTGGTACAACAACGAGCGGCCCCATGACGGGCTGGACGGCCGCACCCCGCTGCAGGCGTGGCAGGACGATCCCGGCCCGCTGCACCGCATCAGCCCGGACCGGCTGCGGCACCTGCTGCTGGCCAGCGGGGAGCGGATCATCGGCAAGGACGGGATCCGGTTCAGCAGCCTGGCCTACATCGCCCCGGAGCTGCAGGGCCGCGGCGGGCAGCGGGTGCAGATCCGGTACATGCCCCACGATGACCGCAGCATCGAGGTCTACCTCGGCGCGGAGCACCTGTGCACCGCCTACCCGGCGCAGCGGCTGTCCCCGGAACAGACCGAGGCGTTCCTGGAGAACGCCGCCCGCGAACGCAAGCGGCTCACCGCCGAGCGGCGCAAGGCATCCGCGCGGGCCCGGGCCGAACTGGCCCCGCTGTCCCGCGGCGAGACTCGCGCCGAGGAGTCCCGGGTGCTGCCGCCCCACGCCGGCGACGAGCTCGCCGTCCGCCGCGGTGACGCGCTGCTGCGCCGCAAGGCCCGCAGTAACCTGCTCGGCCTGACCGACCCCACCCAGCCAACGCAGTCCGGGCCCGGACAGGAGAGCTGATGCCGCAGCATTTCGTGAACCTTCCCGGCGCCGCGACGCTGCCCACCCGGCAGTACCAGCTGGCCGGGCAGATCATCGACGACCTGATCGCCGAGTCCGCCACCGGCGTGGTGCACGGCCCGGCCGGGACCGGCAAGACGTACGCGGTCCAGGCCGCGCTGGAACGGCTCCGGGACGCCGTGCCCGGCCCGGCAGGCTCCCAGGTGAGCGTGTGCACGCTGGCGTTCCCGGCCAAGCCGACCATGCGGCTGGTCGCCGACGAGCTGCTGACCGCGCTGACCGGGGCGGCCCCGGCGCGCAGCCGCAACCGGTTCCAGCTCATCGCCGCGCTGACCGACCTGCTGTCGGGGCCGCGGCGGCTGGTCGTGATCGACGAGGCGCAGCGGCTCAACGGCGACTGCATCGAGCTGATCCGCCACCTGCACGACCACCCGCACACCCGGTTCGCGCTGCTGTACGTCGGCGGGGACGGCTGCTGGGAGGTGCTGTCCCGCGAGCCGATGCTGGCCTCCCGGGTGTTCCGCCGGCTGCCGTTCACCCGGCTGGACCGGCCCGCCGTCCCGGCGCTGATGCGCCGCTACCACCCGGTCTACGAGAGCGTCAGCGACACGCTGCTGCTGGAAATCGAGGACGCCTACGGCAAGGGCATGCTGCGCAACTGGGCGGTGTTCACCCACGCCGCGATGGGCATGTGCGGCACGGCCGGGACCGGGCAGGTCACCGCGGAGGTCGCCGGGAACGTGTACGCCAAGCTCGGCGGGGGCATCCGCTGACCGCCCCGCCCGACCCGCCCGGACTGCGGGTATGCGTGGTGGACAACGCCGGGGATGACCTGGCCGCCGTCCGCCACATCAACGCCTGCGGCGGCCCGGCCGGGCACCGCGCGGTACTGCGGCCCACGCCCGGCGCCGGCGACCTGCTCACCACCGGCTGGGACCTGCTGGTAGCGGCCGGCAAACCGCCGCACGCCGCCCGGCGCGAACACGTCACCACGCTGTCCTGGGAGTACGGGCAGGCATGGCTGGCCCGCTTCGGCGTCACCGACCTGATCGTCGACCGGGCGCACCTGCTCACCCGCGACCAGGCCGACGCGGCCGCGGCCGCGGCCGCCAAGGCCGGCGCCGCCGTGTGGCTGCTGTGGGGCACCGGCTATGACGGGGCGCCGCACCTGGTGGCCGGGGCGCGCACCCAGGTCATCTCCCTGTGGGAGTTCTACCGGCGCCTGCCCGCCGCCGCGCCGCCGCTGCCCGTGGCCGCGGAACCGGGCCAGCCGGGTGACTGGCCGCCGCTGCCCGCCGCGGACTTTCTCACCTTCCTGGCGGCCTGCCGCCGCTACCTGCCCCGCCGCGAGTTTGCTCAGGTTGCCCGCCTGTACTACGACACCGCCGAGGCCGCCGACGCCTGGCTGGACACCTACGGCGCTCCCCGCGACCCGCGCGACGGCCAGCTCACTCCCGGGTTCGAGGCGGCGCTGGCCGGCTGGCTGCGCGACAGCGCGATCGGCCCGGCGGCGTGCGGGCCGGCCGCCCTGGTGCGGCTGCGTGCGGTGCAGGCCGCGCTGTTCGTCCGCGCGATCGTGCTGTCCTGGCGGCCCGGCCCCCTCGGCCCGCAGCCCGCCACCCGGCTGCCCGGCAACCTCACCTCGCAGGTCGCCGGGGCGCTGCAGACCGCGGTCCGTACCGACGCGGCCGCCGCGACCGCGCTGTCCGCGCACCTCAACCAGGGCCCGGCGTTCTTCGGCCTGCTGCAGCTCAGCGACGTCGCCCCGGACGGGTCCGCCATCCGGGTCCCGCCCGGCCGGGCACGGTCCCGCCGGCGCATCACGCCGGGGGCGGCCGGCTGGTACGGCCAGGTGCTCGCGGCCGACGAGCGGAGCTGGCGCGAGATCGCCACGGCCGAGCCCATCCTCATCCCGGACTGTGCGCGGCCCCTGTTCGCCGCGCACCTGGCCTACCGCCGCGAAAGCGGCGCCGCCAGCACCGACCCCTACTTCACGCACCCCCGCGATCCCGGCAACAAGCCCGCTACCGACGTCCTGCGCGCGGCGATCCGCAGCACCGCGCAGCGGATCGGCCTGGACCTGCCCTGGCTGCACGGCGATGACTGCCGGTACGGCGCCGACATCGGCGTGACCTGGCGCGGCCACAGCTGGCTCGGTGAGCGCGGCCTGGTCCTGGCCCGCACCGGCCCGGGCCAGGACCAGGCCATCAAGCCGCCGCCGCCCATCGGGCGGCCCGCGCGGCCCCGGTGGATCAGTGACGGCCCGGCATGACCGGACCGACGCTACGCGAGCGGCTGCGCGACGCCGGCCTGTCGCCGTGGGAGCTGGGTGACCTGCTCGGCATCCACCCCCACCTGATCGGTGACCCCCAGCCGCTGCTGACCGCCCGGCCGGTGCAGGTCCTCATCGAGATCGCACGCCGCCTGGACATCCACCCGGCCGACCTGGTCCCCGAACTTGAGCCGCTGCTGTCGCACCGCCGCCAGGCCCTCGGCGAGGCCCTCGGCGGCCAGGACGGGCGGGCCGACGCGCTGACCATGCTGACCGCGCTCGCCACCGCCCGGGCGCCGCTGTCCGCCGACCAGCTCGCCCGCGCACTGGGATGGCAGCTGCCGCGCACCGCGGCCGCCATCGCCGCCGCCCACGACAATCCCGATCTGGGCGGCTCGCTGGCGCTGCGTCGCGTCCCGCCCGAAACCTGGACCGTCACGCCACGGCTGGACGTCCTCACCCAGGCGCAGCGCCGCGCCCTGCGCGACACCACCGGCGCCGCCACCCTCGACGACGACCAGGCCTGCGTCCTGCTCGCTGCGCTCGCCGTCGGGCAGAAATGCCAACGCGGCGACTACCCCGCCCTGCGGGCACAGCCAGGCTGGATCGCCACCGAGGCCGCCCTCAAGGAAGCTGGCCTGATCTATAGCAGCACCGGCCCGGACGAAGTCCACGTCAGCGACGACGTCAGATTCAGCCTCCGCTACTGCGACGACCGCCACATCGCCCGCGAGCTCGGCGAGCCGCTGCCGCTGGACCACGCCGCGTGGCCGTGGAGCGAGGATCACTCAGATCCGGGCCAGCCCGGCCCATGGCCCGAGGTGAGCCGCAGCAGCCAGATCGATGAGGATGATGCCTGGACCGATCCGGCAGGCCTGTCGCTGCCTGGCGGCGAGGCACCGCCGCGGTGATGTCAGCGTGGTAAAGGCAGCAGCTGGTGTCGGCGCCCTAATCGCCAGAACCGGCCGTCTGGCCGCGCGGGTCCTCGGAGCCACTGACATTTCGTGTCGCCGCACTGACATTGTCGTGCCGTTTCCGCTGACATTCTCGTGTCGGTCAACAGTCGGCTGATAGCATTTACAGTCGCTTTAGTTCGAAGGCTGACCCTTCCAGCCGTTCTTAGACGACTTGACGCCACTGGAGACGAGCAAGATACCTTTAAACACTGGATATCTCTGGACCGGCGCGGTCCAGAGATAAACAATGGGTGGGCGGGACCGGGCGCGGTCCCTTTCGCAGTGGCGATGTGGAGGCTGGTGGTGGGCTCGGTCGAAGGGATACGGCGGCGTAGGTCACGGCGAGCGGTGCCACGGCCGAGGACGGTGCAATTCACGCTGTCTGAGGAGGAGTTCGCCGAGGTGAGTGAGGCGGCAGCGCGGTCTGGCCTGGCGCGCGGAGCGTTTGCTGCCGAGGCGACACTTGCGACGGCTCGTGGCATGCAGGCCCGGGTGTGGTCGCCGTTACGGGTCGCGTTAGCGGAGCTGATGGCGGCGGCCGGATTGGTGCGGCGGGTCGGTACGAACCTGAATCAGGCGGTGGCGCGGCTGAATGCGACGGGGGAGCGTGGCGGGGATTTGGTACCTGCCGCGGAGTTCTGCACGCGAGTGATCCGGCGTTTGGATGAGGCGGCGGAACAGGTGCGCCGGAGCATTCCGTGACCGCGCCGGAGCGTTCCGGATGATCGGGAAAGTGATCCGCGGCCAGAACGCGGCACGGCTGCTGTACTACTTATACGGGCCGGGGCGGGCGAACGAGCACACCGATCCGCACCTGGTCGCCGGATTCGGAGATCCGGCCGAGCTTGAACCAGAACGCCGCCGGGACGGATCGCGGGACTTGCGGCGCTTGGCCGGATTGCTCGCCCAGCCGCTGGCACTGATCACCGGATCATGCGATAGCAAGCTGGTCTGGCACTGCTCGGTCCGGGCGGCGCCTGAGGATCGGATGTTGTCGGATGCGGAGTGGGCACGGGTCGCCGCCGGGGTGATGGACCGTACCGGCCTCGCCCGCCGTGGTGATGAGTCCGGGGTGCGGTGGGTGGCGGTCCGGCACGCGCCGGATCACATTCACATCGTGGCGACGCTGGCCCGGCAGGACGGCATTCGGGCGAAGACTTGGAACGACTTCTATCGGGTCCGCGACGCCTGCCGCGAGGCGGAACGGTGGTTCGGGCTGCGGTCCACTGCTCCGGCGGATCGCACCGCAGCCAGGCGGCCGGCCCGCGCCGAAACCGAACAGGCGGCCCGGCGCGGCTGGGCCGAGGCACCCCGGACGACGCTGCGTCGGAAGGTGGCCGCCACGGCAGGCGGATCGAGCACGGAGCACGAGTTCTTCGCCCGCCTGGCCCAGGCGGGCGTCCTGGTCCGCCAGCGGTACAGCATGACGAGCCCCGGCCAGGTCACCGGGTACGCGGTGGGCCTGCCACACCACACCACCAAGGGCGGTGAGGTGATCTGGTACGGCGGCGGCAAGCTAGCCCCGGATCTGACCTTGCCCAAGCTGCGCGCCCGCTGGGCCACCCCGGCGGAGGAAGGTGTCGGGCCTGGGCTGCCGCCGCAGATGGCCCGGGCGGTGCTGCGGACCCGGATCGCAGAAGCGGCGGAACAGACACAGGGCGAGGCGGAGTTCTTCGCACAGCTCCGACGATCCGGTGTGTTGGTGCGGTTGCGGTTCAGCGAGACCGACCCGGGCCAGGTCACCGGGTACGCCGTGACGCTGACCGGCCACACCGGCGGTGAGGGGCGCTGCGCTGGTACGGCGGCGGGCGGCTGGCCGCCGACCTGACGTTGCCCCGGCTACGTCACCGCTGGGCCCGGCAGCACCAGGCGCGGGAAGGCGCCGGAACATTCTGGTTCACCGTTCCGGAACGGGACCTGCTGTACCGGCACGCCGGGCGGCAGGCTGCCTTGGCCGCGGAACAGATCCGCCGCAGCGCCGGGGACGATCCGAACGCGGCCGCCGATGCGGCCTGGGCGGCGGCCGCGGCATTCGATGTCACAGCGGACGCGCTGCACGACGCGGCGCTGCGGGACGCAGCGGACGCCTACGGCCGGGCGGCCCGCACGGCCTACGGGCAGATTCCCCGCCGTACCGCGGACGGTGACCGGCTGCGCGTCCTCGCGAGGCTGCTCGCGCTGGCAGGTGACCTCAGCAGTGACAACACCGTCCTGGCCGGGACGCTGCTAGCGAACCTCGTCGGGCTGGCCGTCGCGGTGGCGGAGCTGCGCCAGGCCCAGCGGCACGCCGCCCAGGCAGCGGCGGCCCGGAAGGCCGCCGAGCACATGCACGCGGCCATGGCACGAGCCAGATCAGCGGCGCCCGCGCCAGGTCAGGCCGCACGGTCGCAGCAGTCAAAGTCGGCAGGTCAAGCAGGCGCAGCCCACGCGGACTTCCCGATGGGGCTGCGGCTCGACGAGGCACTGGCCGCTGCTGCGGCAAGCACCAGGGACGCGACCCCGGGCCGTGGCTACCAGCCGCCCAAACGGGCCGGGCCACGCCGATGACGCGGCCTCGGCGAACAAAGCCAGGAACAGGAGCACCGCACTACTCGTGAGGTTTCCTGGTCAGCTCGAACCAGGTGACGATGCCTGCCGTATCGCAGCGGTAGCTCCAGCGCGTCGCTAGCGTCTCGACCAGGCGCAGCCTGCGGCCGCCTCGAGCAGTTCCAGTTCTCCATCAGCGCTTCTCTGCGACGAACGTGCCCCAGCGGGGCTTGATCTCCACGAACCCTGCCTCGGCCAGCGCGTTGATCACCTTCTGTGCGGTGGTCCGAGAGATCCCGTATTCCTCGCTGATCTTGATCAGAGTGGGCATCTGCTCACCCGGCAAAAGCTCCCCGTTCTCGATCTTCTCTTTGAGCGCAGAGAACACCCGCTCAAAGGGCATCTGGGACGGTCTGGGCACATGATCAACATTACCGGCGAGCCCGTGACCTGGTGCTTAGCGTAGCGTAGCCTAGCCTAGCGTATACTTCTGGCATGCTGGACGACGACGTGGCCGCGCTGCAACGCGAGCACCCGGGATGGCAGATCACGACCGTGTGGGCAACAGCGGCCAGTGGGCCAGATGCGCGCCGCCTTATGGCCTACCGCTGCGTGGGCAACCGGCGCGTGCTGCTCACCGCCTGGACCTCCGCCGAACTGGCCCGGGATATTCGCAGGGAAGAGGAAGGGACATGAGGTACGCCCTGGTCTACCCGCCGCAGAGACGTGCTGAGGTTAGGCAGGCCGTCCCTGGCTGCGGCCGCGGATCTTCGTGAAGGCGTCGAGCGCCGTCTCGTCAGCGTCGGGCAGCGTATGCAGGTACTTCTGCGTGGTCATGATCGACGCGTGGCCGAGCCGCTCTTTCACGACCTGGAGGTCGGCGCCGCCAGCGAGCAGCCACGACGCATGAGTATGCCGGAGGTCGTGCATGCGCGGACTGAATCCGAGCCTGGCAGCCTGGCAGGCCGGTAGCCAGATGCTGCGGCGGAACCAGTTGCGTGGAATGTGTCCATCGGATCCGGCGCGCGGCTGCGGCCGAGCACCGGCCTCGGCACGCCGCCTGGCGCGGTAGACCGCGAACGCCCCGCGGCAGCGCCCGCAGCGACACCGGCCAGCGGTGTAGGCGCTGAGCGTCCCGTGCCGATACCTGCGGCCCTTCTCATTCGGCTTAGTGAGCCCGAGAGTGGCCGGATCTGGGACCGCCCGTAGTGGCCTGGCCGCGATCGGGCCGGCCCGGTGCGCGAACAAGAGATCCCCCGGTTCAAGCCCTGCTGACCTCACATGGGCCTCGATCTTCCGCACGAGCTGAGCGCTGAGCTTGAGCCGCCGGTATTCCTTGTCCTTCACCGCGAAGCGCTTCCCGTTCGGCTCGAACTTGGGGTTGACTTCGATCACCTTGCGGCTCACCGTCAAGATCCTCGTCACCGGCGAAAGATCCCCGACCCGGAGTTCGGTCAGCTCACCCCAGCGCAGCCCGCTCTCGACGGCCGTCTCGACCAACCGTTGCATGTCCGCGCTGGGCAGCGCCCGGTAAATGGCGTCGAACTGCTCCGGGGTGATGATCTGCCGTGGCCTGCTGGGAACCGTCGGCGTTCGCACACCCCGGCTCGGGTGGAAGGTGATCACCCGGTCTTCCTGCATGGCGGTGGTGAAGATCGAGTTGAGGATGGCGTACTTGCCGTACTGGATCGTCCACGCCGAAGCGCCCTTGGCCTGCATCTTGGTGATCCAGGCGCGGACATGCTCGGGGAGGATGTCCATCATCCGCATCGGGCCGAACTCCGGCAGGATGTGCGCGTTCAGGTAGTAGGTGTACTTCTCCCTGGTGGTGGGTTCCATCACATGGTGGGGGAGCCACCTCTCCTCGACATATCGCCGGAACGTCTGCCGCCCACGGCGAGGGTCGGTGACCTGGCCCTCGGCAACCTGGACCTCCGCGCGCTGCCACGCGCCGTTGGCTTCGCGCTTGGTAGCAAAGGTGCCCGCGGACTGCTTACGCCCGCATAAGTCCCGGTACTTCGCGATATACCTGGGCTTGCCGTCGCGGCCGGTCCGTGTCTCGATCCAACCCATGTCGCACCCTGCCCGTGATCGTTTGGGGGCAATTTGTGGGCAGACTCCGCGTCAATCTTCGATACAACCCGGTACTGCCTGACATTAGGATAGTGCCTCTGACCTGCAGCTTAGTGCAGAAGTGCCATTGTGTTCAAATGCCATATGAATGGCTGACCTGCACTCTCAAGGCGGTAGCGCCGGTTCAAATCCGGTCGGGGCTACTGGAGAAGTAGCAGGTGAAGGGCCTGATTGCTGGTCACAGCGGTCAGGCCCTTGATCATTTGTGTGTGTCCCGAACGTAGAGGGGGACTCGATGTAGGCAGAGCCCTTTGATGCGGTGCTGCGTGGACGATGGAGGATTGTGGCCCTCCGGAGCCGCCCTGCAGGGGGAGGCTTCAAACCACCTCATGCTGCGTTGGCTGAAGACCGTCGTGGTGAGCGATGAGGAAAAGGCGCCGGGTGAGGCGTCAGGTGGGGACCAGGAAGACGATCACTGCGGAAGCGTCGAAAATCTTAAGACGGCATCGGAACCGGGGCGTTCAAATGGTCCCGGGATGAGCCTGGCGGGTGCCTGCTGACTGGCCAGGTGGTGTCCGGCGTAGAGGTGACGTGAGCCTGGCCTGCTGCGTCCGCGTGGAACGGGAGAAGGCGCGGCTGGACACTGCTGCCCTGGTCAGGGTGGTGAGAGGGAGCCTCCCGGGCGGCTGAAACCGTGAGGGACTGAGTACCGTCGCCAGGCGCGCTGGCGGACCCGCTCGTAGTAGCTGTGAGGCCCCTGTAATGGGGGCGGAGCCAAGGGGCGGGGTCATCCGCGGCTGTTGTTCGCTCGGTCAACCGGAGATTGCCGGGAGGAACTGCGTGGGCAGGCTGAAGTCGCAGGGCAAGTCGTTTGAGATTTCGAAGTGGGAGGTCTGGGAGGCCTTCCGGCAGGTGAAGGCGAACCGGGGTGCTGCCGGGGTGGATGGGCAGTCCGTCGCTGACTTCGAGGCCGATCTGAAGAACAACCTGTTCAAGATCTGGAACCGGATGTCATCGGGGACCTACTTCCCCCCAGCGGTGCGTGCGGTGGAGATACCGAAACAGCATGGCGGCGGGATGAGGATGCTGGGCATTCCGACGGAGGCGGCATAGTGCCGCACCGTCCAGTGATCTTTCTGGTTCCGTTGTCGTCACGCACCCGTTCCATCCGCTGCGCGGTCAGCGGCTCGAGGTCTTGTTCGTCAAGAGGCGCGGCCCGGCCGTGGTGTTTGTCTGCTCGGGAGGTGTCGGCGGGCAGATCACGCTGCCGGGGTCGTGGACTGACCGGGGCGAGCCTGCCGTCGGCGGGCCGGCTGTCGGCGGAGGGGCTGGCCGGGCTCGACACGCTGGTCCGGGCGATCCGGGTCGTTGATTGCGGTGGCTGATAGCGGCATACTCTTGTGTGATGAGTGGACACAAGAACGATCTCTCGGTGATGTCGCGACGGCAGCTGTTGGCCCGCCGCCGCGCCCTGGCCGGCCGGATCGGCGATGTGGAGCAGGTGCTGGCCGGGTCACTGGTCGAGCAGGCGCGCCGGTGCGGCAAGGCCGGGCTGCCGGTGCGCCGGTGGGGAGCCGCACGGCCCGTATGCCTACTTCACCCCGCGAACCCGAGGGCGGGGGCGGCTGAGATACGTGCCGGCCGGGCTGGTGGAGACGGTCCGCGGGCATCTGCGGCGGGGCGAGCAGGTCGACGCGGTGCTGGCGGAAATCTCGGCGATCAACGCCGAGCTGCTGGCCCGGCGGGAACTGGAGTAGGCGGTGACCGGCGCCGTCTTGCCCGGCCCCGCCCGCGCGGAGGCAGTGGCGGTGCTGGCCAACATGACATCGGCGGCGCTGGGAGGCTGTGGTGAACGGCGAGCAGAAGGTCACCAGCTTTCACCGGGAGCGGCTGGCGGTGGTTTACCTGCGCCAGTCTTCGATGGCCCAGGTCCGCGAGCACACCGAGTCCACGATGCGCCAGTACGGGCTGGCCGGCGAAGCGGAACGGCTCGGCTGGGCACCGGCGAACGTGCAGGTGATCGACACCGACCTGGGGATCTCGGGCCGCTTCGGTGTGACACGGGAAGGGTTCAGGGACCTGGTCACCCTGGTCTGCCGGGGCGAGGTCGGGGCGATCTTCGGGATCGAGATCTCCCGGCTGGCCCGCAGCAACGCCGATGTGGCCAGGCTGATCGAGTTCGCCCGGATCACCGACACCCTGCTGATCGACAGCGACGGCATCTACGACCCTGCCGATGTCAACGACCGGATGCTGCTGGGTTTGAAGGGCACCATGGGCGAGGTGGAACTCCATGTGATGGCCGGCCGCCTGCAGGAGGCCAAGCGGGCCGCGGCGGCACGTGGCGAGCTGCGTACTCCGCTGCCCGTCGGCTACGTCCACGACGACGCTGGCGAGGTGGTCATCGACCCCGATGCCGAGGTGCAGGCCGCGATAACCGACGTGTTCGCCGGCTTCGCGGCGACCGGCTCGGCCTATGGCGTCGTCGCGGTGTTCGCTGGCCGGCGGTTCCCGCTGCGCGCCTACGGCGGCGCGTGGGCCGGGCAGCTGCGCTGGGGCCATCTCACCCATGCCCGCGTGGTGGGCGTGCTGAAGAACCCGGCTTACGCCGGGGCGTACGTGCACGGCCGGTATGCCTCCCGCCGCAGCGTCGATGAGGACGGCGCCGTGCGCACCGCGCTGGTCGAGCGGCCACGCGCCGAATGGCCGGTGCTGATCAAAGACCACCACGACGGATACATCACCTGGGCCGGCTACCTGGATAACGAGGCGAGGCTGGCGGCAAACCGGACTAACGCCGGGGCCCGGCCGCCGCGGGAGGGCCGCGCCTTGTGCCAGGGCATCATCGCCTGCGGCAGCTGCGGCAAGCCGATGCGGGCCAACTACCACACCGACCAGCGGCCGTCGTATGAGTGCAGTTCCCGCGCGGACCGGCTGACCACGCCGACATGCCGGTCGATCGCGGCGGCCACGGTCGATGACGCGGTCGCCGCCGCCCTGCTGGACGCGCTCACCCCCGAGCAAGTCGCCCTCGCGCTGTCGGCTGCCGACCAGGTCAGCGACCGGCACCAGCGGGTCAGCCGGGCCGCCGAGCTCGCCGTGGAGCGCGCCCGCTACGAGGCCGACCGGGCCGAGCGCGCCTTCTGCCAGGTCGAGCCGGAGAACCGGCTGGTGGCGCGAAACCTCGAAGCCCGCTGGGAAGCCAGGCTCGCCGCCCTCGCCGAGGCCGGGCAAGCGCTGGAATCCGCCCAGGATTCGCTGCCGCCGCTGCCGAGCCGGGCCGACCTGGAGAAACTCGCCGCCGACCTGCCCGCGCTCTGGCACGCCCCCACCACCAGCAGCAAGGACCGCAAGCGGCTGCTGCGCACCCTGATCGCCGACGTCACCCTGCTGCCCGAACCCGACCCGGGCAAGGCCCGCATCGGGATCCGCTGGCACACCGGCGCCACCGACGAGCTCACCGTCGCACGCGCCGTCCATCCCGGCACCGCCAGGCGCAGCCCCTCCCCGGCCGTCGAGATGGTCCGCCAGCTCGGCCCGATGACACCGGCCGATGAGCTGGCCGAGCAGCTGAACGCCGCCGGGCTGACCACCGGTACCGGCCGCCCGTTCGACGTCAAGGCAGTCCAGTGGATCCGCCACGCATACCACATCCCGGCGCCAGCACCGTATGCAGACGGCGAGGTCTCCGTCGCCGAGGCCGCCCGCCGGCTCGGCTGCAGCACCGGCGTCATCTACTACTGGATCGAAGCCGCCCAGCTCGACGCCCGCCGCGGACCGGGCAACCGGCTGTGCATCCCCTGGACCGCCAGGGCCGAAGCGGCATGCCGCCAGCGCATCACCGGATCCGGCCACCTCAGCCCGCCGCCCGCCGCCAGGAAGCCCCGCACCGATGACCACGAACGTCGGTGCCGCCAGGCATGCTCACCTCACCAGACCCGCCAGTCGCCTGGCCAGCAAGATCCGCGCAGCACCAGAATCCCGACACGCGGTTGCAGGAGGGGCAGTATGAAAGCATCCGTCCCGACCGTGGCGGACCGGGTCGCCCAGACGGTAGCCAGGTTGTATCTGGAGCCGCAGGTGGAGCCGATCTTCCATCCGGACTCCTACGGGTACCGGCCCGGCAGGTCGGCGCTGGATGCGGTCGCCGCGTGCCGTCAGCGGTGCTGGCGGGCGGACTGGGTGATCGATATGGACATCCGGGCGTTCTTCGACACCGTTCCCTGGGACCTGGTCCTCAAGGCGGTCGCCCGCCACCTCGCACCGGGCCAGCAGTGGATCTTGTTGTATGTGCAGCGGTGGCTGAAGGCGCCGCTGCAACTGCCGGACGGCACGCTGGTCACCCGGGATCGCGGGACCCCCCAAGGGTCAGCGATCTCACCGTTGATCGCCAACCTGTTCATGCACTATGCGTTCGATACCTGGCTGGCCCGGGAGTGCCCGGGGGTCCGGTTCGAGCGGTATGCGATGACGCGGTGGTGCACTGCGCCAGCGAACAGCAAGCCCGCCACGTGCGGGATGCCATCGCTGGCCGCCTCGCGGAAGTGGGCCTGGAACTGCATCCGGAGAAGACCCGGATCGTGTATTGCAAGGACGCCGACCGGCGCGGCGATCATGAGGCCACGTCGTTTGTGTTCTTGGGGTATGAGTTCCGGCCCCGGCTGGCCAAGAACAGGCACGGCAAGCATTTCGTGTCGTTCCTGCCCGCGGTCAGCACCGAGGCGATGAAGGCCATGGGCAAGGAGATCCGCTCCTGGCACTGGGCCAAGCGCAGCGACAAGTCCCTCGGCGACCTTGCACGGATAACCAACAGCATCGTGCAAGGGTGGATCAACTACTACGGGCGCTTCTACCGCTCCCGGTTGCTCTACTTCCTCCGCCGGCTCAACGACCACCTGGTCCGCTGGGCCTGCCGGAAATACGAAAAACGGCTGCGCAACCGCGAACGCCGCGCGATGGAACTACTGGCCGGAGCCGCACGACGGTCTCCCCGGCTGTTCGCGCACTGGCGGCTCGGCGCACGTCCTGACGGCTGGGCAATGGGAGCCGGATGAGTCGAGAGGTTCACGTCCGGTTCTGCGAGAGCCGGGGGGTGCGATTCCCCCGGCCACTCACCCGGTCGTGCATTGTGTGACCCAGCGGCAGGCCCGGGAGGTCCTGGCCGCGCTGGGGGACAGGATGGAACAGGTCGGGCTGCGGCTGCACCCGGCCAAGACCAAGATCGTGTACTGCAAGGACAGCATGAGGCGCGCAACGTACGAGCACACCTCGTTCACGTTCTTGGGGTTCACGTTCCGGCCACGCGCGGCGCGGCGCAAGGACGGGAGCATGTATACCCGGTTCCTGCCCGCGATCAGCAGGGACGCCTTGAAGAAGATCAGCGGTGAGGTCCGCAGCTGGCGGCTGCACCGCAAGGTCAACTACACCTTCGCCGGGCTCGCCGCGATGATCAACCCCATCGTGGCGGGCTGGATGCAGTATTACGGCCGCTTCCGGCGGTCAGCGACGTATCCGCTCCTGGCGCGCATCAACGCCTACCTGGTGCGATGGATCCGCAAGAAATACAGACGGCTCCAAGGCGCCCACAACGCCAACCGCAAGCTGCGGGAGATCGCCACGCGCTACCCCCGCCTGTTCGCGCACTGGCAATGGATCGCCTCAGCCTGGATGTGACCAGGATGACAAGAGCCGTATGAATCGAGAGGTTCACGTACGGATCTGTGGGGGCCGGGAGGTGAGACTCCTCCCGGCTACCCGACGGGCAGAATGTGGGCAGGCCAAGACAGTCATCGGCCGCCATCAGGGGACACCGGATGGCACGGGATCGGCGGGATCGACCTTCGGCAGCTTCCTGTCCCGTCTCACGCCTTCTGCCCTGGTTCTGCGGTCGGCTGCTCAGATGATCTCGATGACAATGCCAGGACGGGCGTGCGTGATGTCCACGTGCCCCGTGCCGCTCCAGAAGGGCGCAAGGCCCGCCGGGAGGTGACGGTAGATCGAGCGGGCGACCGCTAGGGTGCCCTCGGGGTCGGAGTCCCAACCGCAGACGCGGGCGAGATTGGCCAGGGTGTCTTGGTGGTCGCGGTTGCGGCAGGCCCAGGCGTCGACCAGCGGAGGCGCGGGTAGCAGATCGCGTTTGTCGTTGTTGCATGAACGGTCGGCGAGCACGAGGTTCTCCACGGCGTCGATGCTGCAGCGGACCCGTGGGATGAAGTGGTCGGCCTCCGGCGCCCGGTGGAACGGCGTGCCGCAATAGAAACAGCGTCCCGCTTGCAGACTGGCAAGGCCCTCGCGCAGCGTCCTGGGCGGGGTCAGCCGATCCCGCCCGAACAGGTGCCTGTGCAGATCCTGCTCTTCGGTCGCGACGTGGTTGAGAGTGGCAACCATCCGGGTCCAGTGCAGTTCGACCAGCGGGCGGATCAGTGGGGCCAGGCGCACCAGCTGATCGCCCGCGCCCGGCCGCAGCCGGACCGGGAGTCCGGCCGGACCGGCGCGGCGCAGCCGGGCCAGCGATATCGAGTCGCGCGGCTCCCAGTCGATGTCGTAGAGGAACGGCAACGCCTGCTCGGCCGAGCCGACCGTCTGCAGCCGCGGCAGCGGCTGCTCGGCGACCGCCACCTCCACCTGGTCCAGCATCTGCGCGTACGCACCGGGCAGCCGCTGGCGCGCCTGGCTCAGCGAGGTCACCCCGGTGGCCTCGGCCGCCCGCCGGAACTCCAGCACCGCCCCGGTGATCGCCGAGCGCGGCGCGGTGATCTGCCGCAGCTCGATCACGGCCGGCCCGCGCCGGTAGGGCATCATCTGCGGCCAGTAAATGGCGGCGACCCGCTCGGCGATCTCGCGGGTGTACAAAACACGGGGGGCGCGCCCATCCAGGCCGCCGCGCCGGGCGCACAGGTCGAGCAAGGCCATCAGCAGCGCGAGCTTGTAGGTCGCGGTGCGGCGCCCCGAATCGATGACCTCAAGCAGCCGCTCAGCGAAACCCGCCGCCCCGGGGCCGGGCTCCCCACCCCATGATCCCGCCACCTCCCAATCGTGACACCGCACGACCGCAGGACATCGGGTTGGCCCCAGCCGACCTTGACGCGGCCATCCTTCTGGCCGCGTGACTGATGAGTGAGGATCAGCGGCCGGTTTTCCGGCTTGCCGGTCATTCGTTTCTTGCGACCTCGGGTCCGGTGATGCGGGCCAGCAGCGGGAAGGTGGCGGCGATGATGCCGAGGGACGCCAGGATCCCGCCTGCGGTGAGGAGGTAGTAGGCGGCGCCGGGCGCGACCATCGGGTGCTGTTGCGCCTTGGAGGCGTACATCGCGGCGGCACCGAACCCGGTGCCGATCGCGACCGTGGCGCTGGCGAGCAGCGGTACGGCGCCTTCGAGTGCGACGACGCGGCGCAGCATGGCGAGCCGGGCGCCGGTGAGCCGCAGCAGGCTGAACGGCCGCTTGCGGTCCGCGAGCCCGGCCGCGATGCCCGTGGCGAGCGTGCAGCCGGCGATCACCAGGCTGATCAGGATCACCACGGTCGCGAGCTGCCCTTCGTCGCTCTGCTTGGAATTGTCCCTCTTGATAATGTCGCTCGTGGTGAGCGGCGCGTTGACGACCGGGTAGGCGTTCACGGACTCAAGCAGAGTCCTCGCCTGCTCGATCGTCGGGACGGAACCGTCCGTCGCCACGTCGATGGCGGCCACGCCGAGGCTGTCAATCCCCGAGGCCGGGACATTCGCGGCCGGCCAGGTTATCCCGGTGGTGTTCGTGGAGTTCAGCACGCCATTGGGGCCGAACGCGCCTGCGGGGAATGCCGCCGCTGCCGCCCCGGCTGGGCAGCGGCCGAGCACGGGAACGGTCGCGAGCTGGGCGCAGGAGATCACGCCCGCCGGGACCGGGCTGGGCTGGCCGAACCCATTGCCGCCGAAGCCGCGGAATGTGCCGGGGATGGTCAGCCCCCGGTCAGCACGGACCAGGACCACCCCTTGGACGCCGGGAATCGCGCGCAGCTGCGCGGTGAGCGGCTCGACGGGCGCGGCTGGCCCCGGGCCCGACACGGCCTGGCCGCCGGGCGACTCATTCGCTATCTGGTCATTCAGCACGTTTGATTCCGCCACGGTGCCCCACCGGGTGAAGTTCTTGGCTTCCTGCGTACTGATCGCCACCACCGCCACGGTGGTGATGAACAACGCGAGGACCAGGCCGCTGACCGCGCGGAAGGCGGCCCTCGGGTCATCGGCTAGGCGGCGGGCCGCGATCAGGGTGCTTGGGCGGCTGGTCCACCGGGCCATGGCCCTGGCGGCGGCCATGGTGAGCCACGGGCCCGCGATGAACAGGCCGACGAGGATGAGCGCGAAGCTGGACACGAACGCCAGGATCTGCCCGGGAGTGGAGGCCGGCGCGCCGTGCACGGTCCAGAAGCCGAGTTCGGCCAGGCCTGCCAGCAGCGGCACCACCCGCCAGGCGCGCGGCGGCTCCGGTGTCGCCCGGCGCGCGACGCCGAGCGGGGAGATGTGCACCCGGCGCAGCGCCAGCCGGGCGGCCACGGCGGCGGCCGCCGGCACGCCGATCGCGACCGCGAGGATGTCCGGCAGGCTGAGCGACAGTTCGGCGGGGAAGAACGGCTCGCCGATGAACGGGAGACCAGCGACCGGGATGCGTAGCAGGAAGAAGATCCCGAACCCGGCGGCCACCCCGAGGACCGCGGCGACCGTCGATTCGGTCGCGGCGAGCAGGGAGACCTGGCGGCGGGTCGCGCCGGCCAGGCGCATCGCCGCGAACCGTTCCTCACGACGGGCGGCCGACAGCCGGGTCGCGGTGGCGATGAAGAGCAGCACCGGGGTCAGGATGGCCAGCGCCACAACGGACAAGATGAGGTCTATGGCCCTCGCTCCGCCTCCCGGGTCGGCTGGGCTGTAGTCCAGCCCCCCGGGGTTCACCTGGCCCCCGAAGTCGCCGGGCACCGCCGTGTTGATTGATGTCACCCGCGCGCTGTTCGGGGTGTGCGCGAGCTGCGCCGGGGTGCGTCCGACGATGATGACCAGCGAGTCCGGCGACGGCAGCGCGGTCTCGCCGATCGCGCCGGCCAGGCGGCCTGGGTAGCGTCCGGCTAGCTGGTTTGCCGGGGTGCTGTGCAGCAGCGCGATCAGTGCGGGCGAGGCGTAGTACTGGCCCGGCGCCGGGTCGCGGGGGATGCCCGGCGGTACCGGGGACGAGGCGCCGGTGGCGGCCACGTCGAACCGGCTGATGCCCTGCCCGTTGAACATGTCACTGATGGGGTGCCACCACAGCGGGGCGACGCCCGCCGCCGCCAGGCTGGCGGGCACGGACGAGCTGCCGGTCCAGAACCAGGCGTGGCGGTTGTTCCAGGTGACAGCCGCGTTGGTCCCGGCCACGGCGGTCAGCAGCAGGCCGACGCCCAGGCCGACCGCGACCGCCAGGATGACCAGCCGGGTGATCGCCTCGCGGCCGCCGCTGACCGCCAGCCGCAGCCCGAGCCCGATCATGGCTGGGCCCCGGTGAGCGTGCCGACGGTCCCGTCTCGGACGATGACTTCGCGGTCAGCGTAGGCGGCGACCCGGGCGTCGTGGGTGACCAGGACGACGGTCGT
The DNA here is from genome assembly GCA_963730235.1 of uncultured Actinomycetes bacterium. Classification (GTDB taxonomy): domain Bacteria; phylum Actinomycetota; class Actinomycetes; order Streptosporangiales; family Streptosporangiaceae; genus DASXKD01. Next base: position 624,290 of record CAVSRH010000002.1, on the reverse strand, counting down.
GCCGTGCTCTCGGGCCGCGGCGGTCAGCAGGTCCATCACCAGTTCGCCGGACACCGAGTCCAGCGACCCGGTCGGCTCGTCGGCGAACAGCACCTCCGGTTCGGCGACCAGGCCGCGGGCCAGCGCGACCCGCTGCGCCTGCCCGCCGGACAGCTCCCCGGACCTGCGGCCCTGCAGCCCGTCCAGGCCGAGCGCGCCAAACCACTTCCTGGCCGCCGCCATCGCCGGGCCGCGGCGGGTGCCGGACAGCAGCAAGGGCAGCGCGACGTTCTCTTCCGCGGTCAGCTCGGGGACCAGCTGGCCGGACTGGAACACGAACCCGAACCGGTCCCGGCGCAGCGCGCTGCGCCGCTCGTCGCCCAGGGTGTCCAGCCGCTGCCCGCCGAACCACACCTGGCCCTGCTCGGGGACCAGGATGCCGGCCAGGCAGTGCAGCAGGGTGGACTTGCCGGATCCGCTCGGCCCCATCACCGCGACGATCTCGCCCCGCCGGACTGCCAGCGAGGCGCCCCGCAGCGCCGGTGTTTCGCCGAACGACTTCACCAGGTTCCGCGCCTCGATGATCGTCGCGGTCCCGGGGGATGCTGTGACAGCGGCGAGGTCTGCGGTCACGGGCGCACCGCCCGGGAGAGCAGGTCCAGCCGGGCCGCGGTGTGGTCGATCCATCGCAGGTCAGCCTCCAGGCGGTAAAGAGAGTGGTCGGCGAGCAGCACGCCGATCTGGTCGGAGCCGCGTTTGAGGTCGGTGAGCTCGCGCATCCGCTGCAGGTGCGCAGCCCGCTGGGCATCCAGGTACGTGCCGGCCGGACGGCCGAGCATCAGGGCGAGCACCACCTTGGCGAACAGCTCGCTGTGCAGGTCCGGCTCCGGCGGGGCCGGCTCGGCCAGCCACCGTTCCACGTCGGCGATGCCCGCCTCGGTGATGACGTAGCGCCGCCGTTCCGGCCCGGCCCCTTGCTCGACGGGCCCGGGGATCGTTTTCCCGTCCCTGGCCAGCCGGGACAAGGTCGCGTACACCTGGCTGTAGCGCACCGGCCTGCCCCGCCCGAAGTACGCGTCGTAGTCCCGTTTCAGGTCATACCCGTGGCTTGGCCCCCGCTCAAGCAGGCCAAGCAGCGTCAGCGGAACGCTCATAACCGGGAGAATACCCTAAGAGTATTCTCCCAGAAAGTAGCTTAGGTTGGCCGGGTCGTAACGCCTCCGGACAGCCACCGCATCCGGGGAGGTCACCGCATACCAGCCCCTGCTCTACTTGTCCTTCCGGGGATCGAAACCGTGATCTTCGTGCCACTGGCCGGGTTCTGTCATGTTCAACTGCTGGCCGGGCGTATCGGGACGACGTTCTCCCGCGCTTGCGGAGCTGGCATGTCCCGGTCGTTGTGTGTGAGGACCGCGCTTGCGAGCGTCAGATTGGTGACTAGGCGGCGGAGTTCCTTAGGCTCGGCTCGCTGGCTGGCGATGCTCGCCTTGGGCTGGGTGACCGTCTCCCGCAGGCGTGTCTCGGTTTCCGGTTCCTGCGCCGTTTCCGTGCGGACCCGCTGGTAGAACTCGTTCTTCAGGTCCGCGTGGCGTTTCATCAGGGCCATGCGGTGAACGTCGGCCTCGGCGGCCAGCGCGACGATGGTGAGGGCGCCGTCGGAGGCGACGGACTGGCCTGCCAGGAGGCGCTCGGTGGCGGCGCGGGTGCGGATCCGCTCATCCTGGTGCTGCTGGTTCATGCCAGGGCCTCGGCGGGCTGGGCGGTGGTGTCGTGGGCGCCGGCTGTGGCCCGATCCCTGTCGGCGGCAGCGCGGAGCCGCCTGGCGATAGGCCTAGGGGCGTGTGCAACGAGCTGATCGGACCGCAAGGCGCGCTCGCGCAGGTCGTGTGCGTGCCCGTCGGTGCGGACGGCGTTGCCGCAGCCGGAGCGGCAGTCGTGCTGATTGGAGCGGTGGCAGGCCGCGATGCCGGGATGTCTGGCGTCAGGCTCCGCCGCTGGTGTTCACGGCCTGAGACTCCGCCGCTGCGGCGGCGGTGAACAGCGGCGGCAGCACGCCGTCGGCCGGATCGCGACGGCGATCTCCAGCCGCGAGCGCCAGTGCGGGTCTCCTTGCGCCCACGCGCCGAAGCCGGCGTCGGCTGCGGCCAGGGTGATCACGTGCGCGACGGGAGCCGGCATTATCGACTAGTGCCCAGTGGCTCGACCGACCAGCTACTCGTCTCCACGACGGGTGATCAGGCGAGCTGAAAGGGCTGCGGGGGTGCCGGCCGTCATAGCGTCGCGGCGTCCGGGAGACGGGGTCTGCCGAGTGGGGCCCAGGTCGCGGCCCGGGTGATGCACCGGACCGGGCACTGGCTCGGCCTGGCTTGTTAACTTGTAGTAAAACACCGGCGGGTCAGCTAGGAATTCACCTTTGGATGTGCCTGGTCGCAGTACAGTTCCCGTCTTACTCCCGTGCCTCTAATTGCAGTTGCGCTGCGTATCGGTGAAGTAGCCGTAGCTGCTGATTGTGTTGGGGTCAGCCAGATCGTCGCCGTTGGTCATGTGTATTCCGTGCCGGATTCCACTCGGGGAATAGTTGTTGAAATAGACGTCGTTTGCTTCGGTCTGCGTAAATACGAGAGTCTCGAAATTGCTCAGGTTGGAATACGACTTATTGATGGTCGGCCGTTCGGCGATCGCTTCGGCGCTGTCGCCGCTGTAGGTGGAGGAGCCGACATCCAAGGCCACGGTCGTGCCCGAGTCGTAGTCGTACATGTAAAACCTGTAGGCATTACCCAGCCAGCGCACTGATGCATCGAACTGATAAGGGTAGTGGCCGTAAAGGTTCACTGGCACGGCGTTGTAGCCCGGCACAATCTCCCACCACGCTTGGCCATCCCCCAAGCCCGGTTCGTTATGCGCGGTGCCGTCTTGGCCGAGGTCGTCCCCGTAATAACCACCGAGCCCGGCCCATGTACTCTCAGCATTCGTAGAGCAGCGGCTGCTGTAGTACTGGGGCTCGATGAACCAGGCTTCGGCGTGCGTGTAGGTACCGGCACTGCCGGTGACCGCGTAGCCCGACCAGTTCGGGCTGGTGACGCTGTCGTTGGACACATGGGTTTCGGAAAGGAACGGCGGAGGCGTCACCGCGCCTTTCCAGGCCTCCATTTGCGCCTGCCATCGGGAAAGTGCAGCGGCGTCGGCGTGTGTCGGGCGCGGGGGAAAGCCGTACTCGTTGAGCTTGGCGGCGGTGGCTGTGCTGGGATCGAAACCTTTCGGGGCCACGTAGAAGCGAACCCTGGCACCGTTCACTCGGTAGTCGTAGCTTGAGCCGCCGCCAGGCAGTGCGTTCACCGCGAGCAGCGGGAAGGTCCGATAGCCGCAGGCGCTGACAGCTGCCTGCGTATAGGCGTAGGGATCGAAGGACGAGTTGCAATGCAGCGGCGTTGAGACGGCGCCGGCAGGGGTGATCACCAGTGAGAACACTAAGGCTACACCGGCCGGTACGGCCAGTTTGCGTGTGATGCGAGCATGCCTCTGGAACCGATGCGATAGCTGGATCTTCACCTGTCCTCCTGCCCATTCGTTGCACGAAATGCCTCACCGGCGGCCAGCCGGGAGGCCAGCACGCCAGCGACACAGCGCCGATTGCGATCACCGAAATCGTGGCCAGCTCCCGGGGTCGGGGGTTGTCCTCCACGTTCTGTACTTGCGCCCTCACCCAGCCCAGCACGGTCCATTATCTGTCTCTGTTCCAGCTGTGCTCTCTAACAATACTCCTCGCGCTGCGCCATGGACATCGCCAGACTTTGGGGGTATTCACTTAACCGGAGCGGAATTGGTAGCTGCGGCTGGAGTTCGCCTGTTCCCCATGGCCGGTTGGCCGCTGGACGGTCGAGGCTCGACGGGTGACCCCAGCCCCCCGGCCTGCGGCTACTGCACACCTCCGACGACCCCGCCGAGACCGGCCGCGCGTCGGTCGGCGACAGCCTGGTCGGCGACGCCGTCATATCCCTGGCTGCCCTGACCAGCATGCCCGGCGGCCACACCCCGCCCCCCGCCCCGCCGCATGAGCGGCTGCCGCACCGGATGGCGCCGCACCCGGCGGCGACGGCGACCGGACCGCAAGAAAGCGTCCTGTCCGCCACGCAACTCTTCGCGGCGCTGAACCGGCTCCGGCCCGATCATGCCGTCCTGGTCGAGGAGAGCCAATCTAACCTCCTCGGTTCAGTCGATCTGGACCGCGGCATGGCTGCGGCTCCCGATGCTGATCGTGATCATGCAGAACCAGGAATACGCCATCCTTAAGTCGTTCGCCGCCTTCGAACGGGCGCCCGGTCTTGACATTCCCGGTCTAGATGTCGTGTCGATCGCCAGAGGATACGGCTGCCACGCCGCCCGGGTTAGCGATCTCGACGCGCTCAAGCAAGCAGTCGCGACAGCGTGGACCAGGCAGACCCCGACCGTACTGGAAATCCCGATCTCCCCCCAGGTCCCTCCGCTCATCTGACCGGGCGGCGGTACCAGCAACCGCCCGGGTGATCAGATCCGCATAGTCTGAGCGGTCAAGCCCTTGTCCCTTGCCGTCTTGCATGCCGCCCGTATCGGCGGGTGTGTGCGCTTGCTGTCGCCTGGAAAGGCTGGATTCGGGTACTGGCGAGTGCGCCAGATGGGGCTTCGCCGGTGACCGGCTATGGCTCGGCTACGGCTGACCAGCAGGCCATCCTGCCGGGTTGGCGCATGATTCGCGGGAGAGGCCAGAGCCGGTATCGGGGAAGCTGCCGTAGCGCTCGTGGTAGAGGTGCGCGAAGAAGTAGCACATCTCCTCCAGTTCGGCCCAGGGCACCGCCATCAGCACGTCCGCGGCGACCGCGTAATAGAACCCGCGGCCCATGGCCACGATGAAGCCCCGGGTGTACAGGAACCCGTCGTCTGAGCCGCCGGTGACCACGTGCAGGCTTGCGCTGTCGAGGTCATACAGCTTGAGTTCCACCACCCGGTCCAGGGCAGTCAGTTCTCCGCTGGTCAGCCCGCGGCACTGGCCGGTCAGGCTGGCCACGAACGCCGCACGCGCACCCAGGACTACGGGCAAGCCGTCCACCTGTCCGCCTGGGGGCCGGGCCGCCAGTGCGTGCCGCGCCCGGTTGACTCCCGTTCCCAGCGGCGCCCACGCCGCCTCTACCAGCTCCCACAGCCGCGCTTCATCACCGGCCGTCAGGACCGGCCGCCTGCTCGCTCCCGCTGCCACGGCAAGAGCGTAATCGCGCACCCGGACAAATAGCCCGCACAGATCGACCGCATCTGCTGAACTTGGCCGGACAGCAGCTCACCGGCATTCCCGCCCAGAACGGCGGCTCGGCGCGCGTCCCGCAGACCATCGAGCAGGGTGGTCCATCATCGAGCAGGGTGGTCGTTCCCTGATGTGGCCATGCTGGATATAGGAGGGGGTTGCTGCCTCGCCGAGGCGAAGAAGGTCAGAACTGCAGCAGCTCGCGGACCTCAACGCAGCCGTAGGTTGGCAACCGGTTTGCCCACTCGAGGGCGGCATCCATGCTAGGGAGATCCATGATGTAGAAGGCCTGAATCTGCTGCTCGCCCTCGGCGAACGGCCGGCGCTCCACAGCTCCGTCGAGCGCGTGCCCAGCTATCGCGGTCTGAACCAGACGAGCGCCGGTCGAGGCTGGAGCGAGTGCCCCGTTGAGCACGAACGCGCCGTTGGCCTTCACCTGCTCGTCGAAATCGGCCCAGGCCTGGAAGTCGGACTCGTCGCCGCTGGCCGCATCTGCATCGGCCCACATCAGCATCAAATAGCGCATGCTCTGACGGTATTCCTGAGGCCGGACATCGACCCGGGACGCAGCCAGCGCCGCAACTCGAGCGCGCCTCCGGCAGATTTATTAGGTGCCCTGCTGCTCAGACCGGCTCCCGCGCGGCGGGGCAACTGGTCAAGTCCCCGGGCGTGGTGTTTCGCGGCTGGCGCGTGATCCTTTAGTTGTGGGTTAGGCGCTGAGTTGCTGGAGGGCGCTGTCGGGGGTCACCTCCGGGTTGCTGGGTGTGTGGGTGATGCGGGATCGGGCGAGGACGTCGAGGCCGAGGTAGCGGCGGCCTTCGGCCCATTCGTCGTGTTGTTCGGCCAGGACGGCGCCGACGAGGCGGATCAGGGAGTCACGGGCGGGGAAGATCCCGACGACGTCGGTGCGCCTGCGGATCTCGCGGTTCAGCCGCTCCTGGGGGTTGTTGGACCAGATCTGGCGCCACAGTTCCTTGGGGAAGGTGGTGAAGGCCAGGACGTCGGGCCGGGCGGCGTCGAGGTGCGCGGCGACCTGGGGGAGCTTGCCGGCGATGGCGTCGATGAGCCGGTCGTACTGGGCGTGCACGGACGCAGCGTCGGGCTGGTCATAGACCGAGTGCAGCAGCGTCTTGACCCACGGCCAGGACGCTTTGGGCGTCGCCGACATGAGATTGGCGGCGTAGTGAGTCCGGCACCGCTGCCAGGCGGCGCCCGGCAGGGTCGCGCCGATGGCTTCGACCAGGCCGCGGTGCGCGTCGGAGGTGACCAGGGCGACGCCGGTCAGGCCGCGGGCGGTCAGGTCCCGGAAGAACCCCAGCCACCCCGCGCCGTCCTCGGCGCTGGTGACCTGCAGGCCCAGGATCTCCCGGTGCCCGTCGCCGTTCACGCCCACTGCCAGCAGCGCGTGCACGTTCACCACGCGGCCGCCCTCGCGGACCTTCAGCACCAGCGCGTCCGCCGCCAGGAACGTATAGGGCCCAGCGTCCAGCGGCCGGGTCCGGAACGCCTCCACCTGCTCATCAAGGTCCCGGGCCATCTCGCTGACCTGCGACCGGGACAGCCTCGTGATCCCCAGGGACTCCACCAGCTTCTCCATCCGCCGCGTGGACACCCCGAGCAGGTAACAGGTCGCGACCACCGACGTCAGGGCCGCCTCGGCGCGGCGGCGGCGCTCCAGCAGCCAGTCCGGGAAGTACGACCCCGAGCGGAGCTTCGGGATGGCCACGTCCAGGGTGCCCGCGCGGGTGTCGAAGTCCCGGTGCCGGTAGCCGTTGCGGACGTTGACCCGGCCGGGGTCAGGCATGCCATACGGGGCACCGCAGACCGCGTCGGCCTCCGCCGACATCAGCGCGTTGATGAACGTGGTCAGCATCGAGCGCAGCAGGTCCGGCGACGCGGACGACAGCTGGTCATGAAGAAATCGGGCAGGGTCGATACTGCTGGGAGCGGTCACCGTCGTGTCTCCTTCAGAAGCACTGTGGAAGGTCTTCCAAAGGATCACGCGCGGTGGCCGCCTTACGCATCTACGCCACGCCCATCACCGGGCCGGTCAGTACACCACCTTGGCGGACGTAACTGGGCAAAACTTGTGCGGTGACGTTGACCAGCGCGGTTACAGAATGTGATTCCGCTCCTGGACCAGCGCCGCGCGGATCGCCGACTATGAATGCGACCGCAGTGCCGGTATGCATTGGTCGCATGCCACCCAGAAGACCCAGATCTGCGGGTCTCGCCGGTGCCGGCCGCGGCGGCAACGCCTACCGCAGAGTCCGATGTCCTGGTTGACGAACGCGGCGCCAGCGCCAGAGCTGCTGGGGCATTGAGAGGGCGGGTGGCGACGGATCTGCCTGCTCTCATCGCGGTGCCCGCTGCCCTGTCGCCGACGGCCGGTCGCCAGCTGGCGATGCGTCGTCCGGCAGGACGACCCGGATGGCGATTCAACGCGTCGTGCCTGGTCAAGCGCTCGGCCGCGTGCTGGTACCCGGCAGGGGCCGTGCTAGCCGTACCTCAGAATCCGGGTGCGGCCACGATCGATTTCTCGCTCACCGGGGGTCAGGATCGAGATGCAGGCGGCCGGAGTACGCCGGCGCCGACGAGCACAGGAGGCATCCCGATGCGCAAGCTAACCGGACGGTCTGGACGCCAGCAAGGCGACGAGACCATGCAACCACCGACCAGGCCAGCTCCCTGGATCGCCCGCAGCGTCTCCACGGAGTTTGGCCGGCGTCATGTCAAGGGCGTGGCGATCACGCGTCTGCTTGTTGCTATCGCAGCGGTGACCGTGGGGTCCATCTTCTGCGTTTCCGGGCACTGGTGGGGAGCGCTCCTGTTCGTTCCGGCGGCACTGAACCTCTGGTTCGCCTACCTGATGCCAAGCTGGAAGCGGGCTCTCGATGCTGAGAGCGCCCAACCCTAACCCGGACGGCCTGAGCGCCAGCAAGGCGGCGACCATGCAACCACCGACCAGGCCAGCTCCCTGGATCGCCCGCAGCGTCTCCACGGAGTTTGGCCGGCGTCACGTCAAGGGCGTGGCGATCACGCGTCTGCTTGTTGCTATCGCAGCGGTGACCGTGGGGTCCATCTTCTGCGTTTCCGGGCACTGGTGGGGAGCGCTCCTGTTCGTTCCGGCGGCACTAAACGGCTGGTTCGTGTACCTGATGCCACGGTGGAAGCGGGCTCTCGATGATTTGAAGAGCGGCCCGCGCGTTCGTGAGCTGGAACGATCTCGGGCGCTGGTCGTCGACGACGCGGCCGCGCGGCTGCGCCGTATCGAGCAGGATCTGCACGACGGGGCGCAGGCTCAGATGGTCGCCGTCGTCATGAAGCTGGGGCTCGCCAGGGACCGTCTCGGAAGCGCGGTCGCTGAGAGCGGGCAGGGCGACCTGGAGCGGGTCCTCGAGCTGGTCGACGCTGCCCACCGCGGAGCGATGGAGGCGATCACCGAGCTCCGCGACCTGGCCCATGGCATCCATCCGCCGGCCCTGGCCGAGGGCCTCGGTGCCGCCCTCGCCGCCCTCGCCGCCCGCAGCGACTTCCCGGTCGACCTGGTCCTCGACCTGCCCGAGCGCCCGTCTGCCGCGATCGAAGTCATTGCCTACTTCTGCGCGGCAGAGCTGCTCACCAACGCGGCCAAGCACAGCGGCGCCCGGCATGTCACGCTGGAGACGACGCACCATCCCGGCCTGGTAAGGCTGCGGGTCAGCGACGATGGCAGCGGCGGCGCCCGCATCGAGGCCGGCCGCGGCCTGGCCGGGCTCGCCGACCGGGTCAAGACCGTCGATGGCAGACTGCACGTCGCCAGCCCGGCCGGGGGCCCTACGGTCATCACCATCGAGCTGCCCTCCCACGCCTGACCGAACCGGAGCCCGAAAATGCGCATCGTGATCGCGGAAGACGCTGCAGTCATCCGGGCGGGCCTCGCCGAGATCCTGGCCGACCGGGGACACGTGGTGGTAGCCGCCGTGGGCAACGCCGAGGACCTGCAATCCGCGGTAGACGAACACCACCCGGACGCCGCCGTCGTGGACGTACGGATGCCGCCCGGTTACAGCGACGAGGGCATCCGTGCTGCGATCGCCATCCGCCGCGACCATCCTGGCACTGGCGTGCTGGTCTTCTCCCAGTACATCGAGACCCGCCACGCGGCCAACCTTCTTGGCGCGGCATCTGGCAGCGGCGCCGCCGGCGTCGGATACCTGCTCAAGGACCGGGTCGGCGATGTCAGCGAGTTCGTGGAGGCGTTGAGCCGGGTGGCAGCCGGCGGCACCGCTCTCGATCCAGAGGTCGTAACCCACCTGCTTCGCGCCAGCCGCCGGGCTGACGGCCTCGGTGCCCTCACGGCCAGAGAGCACAATGTACTCGCCCTGATGGCCGAGGGAAGATCGAATGGCGCGATAGCCGACACGCTCGTGATCTCCGAACGGGCCGTCGAGAAACACGTAGCCAACATCTTCAGCAAGTTCAGCCTCACGCCGTCAGACACCGACCACCGCCGCGTACTCGCCGTCCTCCGCTACCTGGGATCGGCACCCGCGGACCCGCTGCCGGACCACCCCGGCTCCCGCAGCCCCTGAGTCCCCAGCAGCAGGTGAGGACATGCCGGGTCATCGCCTATCCGGGGGCAGCAGGCCAAGCTGACTGTGCCCTATCGCTGCCGGAAGATCGGCAGCGATAGGCGTCTGGCAAATGCTTAGCATCGCGACCGAGCGTTCCATCTGAGCGCGTCCCGCCGCGACGCACACGCTGACCGCAGCCAGCGCATAACGGCGGCTCAGCGCGCATGTGCGCGACTGGCGCCAGTGACTGAGCGTGATCCGGTCTTGGGCCCGGGGGGCCTGGGCTCTCCCCCGCCGGGGGAGCCCAGGTGATCCGGTGGTCGGCCGGAACGGTTGCCCTGGGGGCCAGGGCCGGGGTCGGGGCCGGGGTCAGGGTGTCAGTGCGGCGGCGACCTGGGCGGTGTCTTCGGAGCTGCGGACGTAGCATGCTTTTCCGTCGCGGAATTTCCAGTAGTGGTGCATGTTCATGGCGGCGGTTTTGCCGGTGGCGGTGACGGTGAACGCGTAGCGGATGAATACCATGACGTCGCCGTCGTTGTTGCTGGTGAAGCTCAGTGGCGTGAACTCGGTGATCGGGCCGGTCTCGACGATGGCCTCGAAGAAGCTGCGGACCTCGTCTTTTCCGTGCCGGGGGCCGTACCAGGGTGCCGATGTGATCGCGGCGTCGGTGGACCAGTCGATGTCGCCCGTGACGCGGTCGAGGATGGCCTGGACGTCTCCGCGGCCCAGCGCTTCGTACATCTCCTTGGTTGTGTTGATGTTCTGTTCGGCGTTCATGTCTTGCTCCATTTCTGACGGTCAAGCCGCCTGTGCGCGGCTGGTGTTGCTGCCGCAGCGGTGGGTGTGGTCTTGCGCTGCGAGCTGAGGTGGGATGGGTTAGGCGCAGAAGCCGGTCACTGCGGCTGGGCCGCCGGCGGACTGGCCGGCGCTGTGCACCCGGGCGACGTCGGTGCCGGTGAGGGGTGCGGTGCTGGCGGTCATGGCGGCTCCTTTGCTGAGTGCCTGCAAGGAACCGTAGGCGGGGGCGTGCCGCCGCCACCATCGACTGTTCAGTCGATTTTGGCGCCGGCGGCTGGCCCGGTCCTGGCTGCTAGCCCGTGCTGCATCGCGAACATCGCCAGGCCCGCCCGCGTCGAGACGCCGCACTTGCCGTAGATGTGAACCGTGTGCGTGTGCACCGTTGATGGCGAGATCACCAGCTCGGCGGCGATCTGCCGTTTCGTGGAGCCTGCGGCGAGCCGGCGCAGGACCTCCAGTTCGCGCTCGGTCAGGCCGGCCGGCGGCCGGGGCAGTACCGCGGGCGGTGCACCGGCAGCGTCGAGCACGGCACGGATCGCGTCACGGTCCAGCGGAAGGCCGGCCAGGACCCGCGACGCGGCGGCGGGATCCAGGGCAGCGCGATGTGGCCGCGGCTCGCCGAGAGCATGGAACGCGTCGGCTGCGGCCAGCAGGCAGGCCGCGGCGTCCAGCTCGGGCCCGCGCATGCCAGCGGGGTAACCCGAGCCGTCGGCGCGTTCGTGGTGACGGCTCGCGATCAGGCCCAGCGGCGCGAGCACCGGCGACCGCGCCAGCACCCGGCCGGTGTGGTAGGGGTGCAGGCGGACCAGCTCCCATTCTTCGGGCCGCAACGGCCCCGGCCGCTCCCAGACGCCGGCCGGGACCGCCACCCGGCCGAGGTCATGCACAAGCCCCGCGCGGTAGACAGCCGCCGCGTCCGCCAGCGAAAGCCGCTGCGCCGCGGCCCGTGCCAGCGCGGCGACGCCGCGCGAGTGGCCGGTGAACCACGGGCTTTTCAGGTCGGCGGCGTCACCGAACCCGGCCAGGGCCTCCTCCAAGGCCGCCTCATCGCCGAACACACGCCGCGGCGGCGGCTCGGCATCGACCACCGCCGCCCACAGATCATGCGGGCTGCAGACATCCAGCAGCTCCCCCGGCGCATCCTGAAAGACCGCCACGATCGCCGGATCCAGCGCCCGCCCCGACCAGCGGCCCACAGCCTGGGCCGCCGCATCGCCGCCGCCGACGGCGTCGAACATCACCGCGGCGTAACCCACCGCGGCGAACCGGGACGCCCCGGCCACCTCCGCGCCCGCCCGCCCAGCCGGGACACCGCGGCCGTCGAAACGCTCGAAGCTGTCCAGCACCGCGCGCCGCACCGCCTCCGGCAGCCGCAACCGGGCCACCAGGTCAGCGCCGACCTCACAGTCCGCCCGCGCCCCCTCCGCCTTCAGCCGCGCGACACCCGCGGGGCCCCCCAGCAGCCGCAGCCGGGCCGCATCCACACCCAGGCCCGCCAGGAACCCCATCGCCTCCGCCGGCTCGGCCGGATCGATCAGATCCCCCCGGGCACGCACCACGATGTCATCCCCGCCGAACGCGGCGGCGATCTCATGCGACGTCGCGGAACACCCCGCGAAACGCAGCAGCGCCGCGTAATAGACCTCACCCTGGCCAGGCCCATCACACCCGGCACGCCGCGCCAGCTCCGTCGCCAGCAAACACGCCCGCATCGCCTCCCCCGGCGGATGCCCACGCGTCAGATCGCTCGCAACAGACAGCGCCGCAACAACCCCCGCGACACCAACCGTCCCCCCCACAACCGCAAGTCTAAAGGCCAAGACCATAACCAGCCCGCGAAACGGCCACCACCCCACGGGACAACCCGCCCAAGGCCACACATGTCCCCGATCCTGGCGGCCCGCGTCTTGACCGAAGACCTGCCGAAGTCGCACCGATCGGCGGGCCGGCGTGCACGCAGGCGCCCAGACTCCGCTGCAGTCAGTGGCCAGCTGCCGGCTATCCGGTACACAGGGAATAGACCACCAGTTGCGTGCGATGCGTCGGCCCTGGGCCCTGGGCCCTGGGCCTGGGCCTGGGCCTGGGCTTGCCTTCGGCGGCGCCATGGTGATCGCGGTGGGTTTCTTCCGTTCACGTTTGTCATCTGCGCCGTTGTGCCCCTGATCTGGTATATCCGCCGTGAACGCCCGGACAGAAACTCGGGCAAGCTCTAGCATTTATCACCAGGCGCCCGGAAACCGGCCCGGGCTCCAGCGAAAGGGGGGATCCTCCGGTGATCCAACGGGTATTTTTGCTCGCCGCTGTTGTCGTCGCGGCGGGCGCACTCGGAGCCGCTGGCCTGCCCGCGGCGGCCAGCGCCACCGCGCACCCAGGCACCGCGGCGGCCGCCAAAGCGGCGGCAGCCAGGGCCGCGCTGCGCGGCGTCTATGCCGAAACTCCGCACGGCAACAACATCAGGGGGGCGACGCCGGGCACGTCCACCAACTGGTCCGGCTACGCCGACACCGGGAAGAATTTCACCAAATCCCTCGCCACCTGGACCCAGCCCAAGATCACCTGCCCGACGAAGGAACTGCAACTCGCCGCGTTCTGGGTCGGGATCGACGGCTGGGGTAATGGCACCGTGGAACAGGACGGCACGCTCGCGGAGTGCTACAAGGGCACGGCCTTCTACTACACGTGGTGGGAGATGTATCCCACCAACGACATCCAGGCCGTGGGCACCACGGTCAAGCCCGGTGACAAGATCGCCGCGTCGGTGGTCCGCACCGGCACGAGCTACGCGCTGACGGTCACCGACTCGACCACCAGCGGGAACAACGTGTCCGAGACCGAGACGTGCGCGGCTTCGGCGTGCGCGAACGCCAGCGATGAGGTCATCGGCGAGGCACCCGGCGGCGAACGCGGCGAATACCCGCTGCCAGACTTCGCGCCGTGGACACCCGGCTCCATCGTGTTCGCGACCACGGCCAAGACCGGCGACGTCGCCACCTTCACGCCGACCTACCAGCTCACCATGGTCGGTGACAGCGGCTACGCGCTGGCCTCACCCTCCGCGCTGACATCCGGCAACAAGTTCACCGACACCTGGAAAAACAGCTACGGCCCGATGCGCTAACCGGCCACGCCGCACAGCAAGACGTGCGATGGGCCGCCAGCGTGATCGCAGTGTGCGGTGAGTGACTACGTTCGGTGGTAAGGCGCGGGTCAGCTTCGGTGTGGCCACTGGCCGGTGATTTCTCCTGGCTGCCCGGGCGGTGATGACAGCGCCGCAACTGCCTCGCGGCCAGGCGTTCCAGATGCCGCCCTCGGGCACGCCCATGGGCCCTGGCTGGCTTCGCCGGGCTCTACGATCCAGGGCATGGGGTTTGACGAACTGCTGGCGGACCGGGTCCGCGCCAGCCTTCAGCAGGTCGCCGGGGTCAGCGAGAAGAAGATGTTCGGCGGCCTGGCCTTCCTGACCGGTGGCCACTTGACCGTGGGCGTGTATGGCAATGGGCTCATCGCGCGGATCGGCGCGCATGACATGGACGCGGCGACTGCCGGGCCGGGTGTGCGGCCCTTCGACATGGCTGGCCGGCCGATGCGCGGCATCGTCGTGATCGATAGCGCCGTGCTGGATGACAAGGCGCTAGACCGCTGGATCGGGCAGGCCCGCAGCTACGTGGCAGGCCTGCCGCCGAAGTAGCCCCGTTCCCCTGCAGTCGCGGCCCGCAGCAGCCACCACCCGGCTGATAGACGCGCGGAATGCGGCATTATGTGGGTGATCTTCGATCACCTGCGCCCTGCGGGCCACATAATGCCTGATCATGCAGGCGATCGAGGCGCAGTGTTCTTGGTCCTGGCGCCTCGACGATCACCTCCATATCAAACAAGAGCGGACGTTCAAGTTCAGAACTAGCGACGCATAAACATACGGCACAGAGGCTTGCCTAGTCCGGTGGCTGTCCACGACCTCGCCAATGTCGGCGATCCACGACGATGTCAGCTAATGCGGCTTTGAACCGTTCCTTTGCTTCGCCTTGCGAGAGCGGCCCCACGCTGGCGCCGTGGCATCGTTGGCTGCCGTTGGGCGTGCTGGTCGAGGTGCGGCCGTTCGGGCTGGCTGCCGGTGCGCCATGGTTAGGTCCGGAGATCGACATAGCGCATTCATCCTCCGGGCGCCTGCGGCGCGCATACTGGGCACTTGTGACATAACCATGACTTGTCACAATAAGTGAGGGGGCCCCCGCTGGAAGCGCGGGTCGGGTCACGGAGGGTGCTGGACGGCGGCGGCTGACAGACCGATGGGCTCGGGACGGCGACCAGGACGGTCTTCGCCGACCTCGCGGGCTTGACCGCCTAGCCGGTCGTATGTGCCGCGGCCGGCTTTGCCTGGTGCCCGGCCTGGCACTGGTGCCGCCTGCAAGGCGACGCTTGCACGAGGAGGATGGAGCAGCATGACCAACTCGGGAAATTCACGTGAGTATCCGTACGGCGCGGCCGGATCAGTGTGGCAGCCCGGCCGGCCGGTCGTGCCGGGCGTCAGCCGGCGCCGTTTCCTGCAAGCTACAGGGCTCGGCGCCGCGGCGGCCGCGGCCGCGGGCCTGGGCGGCGGAACTGCGGCGGCCAGTACGGTCGGCAGGTCGGCGGCGGCCCACGCCCTGCCCAAGGGCTGGACCGGGACCTTCGCCGACCTGAAGCACGTGGTGATCCTCATGCAGGAGAACCGGTCCTTCGACCACTACTTCGGGACGCTGCGGGGGGTCCGGGGCTTCGCCGACAAGCAGGCCCTCACCTGGCAGAACGGGAACAGCATCTTCCAGCAGCCTGACACGGCTCGCACCGACCTCGGGTACCTGCTCCCCTACAACCTCACCGACCAGGTCGACGGTGACCTCGACCACAGCTGGGACGGCGACCACGAGGCCTGGAACGGCGGGCTGTGGAACAGCTGGGTTCCGGCCAAGACCGAAGAGACGATGGGCTACTTCACCCGGGACGAGATCCCGTTCCAGTACGCGGTCGCCGACGCCTTCACCATCTGCGATGGCTACCACCAGGGGATCATGGCACCCACCAGCCCCAACCGGATGTACTTCTGGACAGGGACGTCGTCGGGCTGGACCAGCAACCCGAACGACTACGAGGTCGACTTCGGGCCCGACGCGGGGACGGCCGAAGTCACGACCTACCCCGAACTGCTGCAGGCCGCCGGGATCGACTGGCAGGTTTACACCAACGACCAGCTGGGCGACGTCGGCTACTTCCCCGGTTTCTTCCTGGGGGACTACGGCGACAACCCGCTCTGGTTCTACCAGCAGTACAACAGCACCAACAGCCGCAAGGGCGGGACCAGCGAGCTCGCGATCCGCGGGGCGGTCACGCCCTGGCAACCCCACGCGGGGGCACCGCACATGAGCAAGACCCACGCCGCGTACGTGCTGTCCTCGTTCATCAATGCCGTCAACAGCAACACCCTCCCCCAGGTGTCGTGGATCGTCGCCCCCGCCGGCTACTGCGAACACCCCTCCTACACCCCCGACTACGGCGCCCACTATGTCAACACCGTGCTCCAGACGCTGTTCTCCAACCGCGAACTGTGGAAGAGCACGGCGCTGTTCATCACCTACGACGAGCACGACGGGTTCTTCGACCACCAGCTCCCGCCCTACCCTGAAGCGAGCGTCACCGGCGAGTACATCTCGGGCTTGCCGATCGGCCCCGGGACCCGGGTCCCGATGCTCATCTGCTCGCCGTGGACCCGGGGCGGCTATGTGGACTCCAACGTCTACGACCACACCTCGATGCTCCGGTTCCTGGCCGCCTGGACGGGGGTGCAGCCGGTCAACATCACCTCGTGGCGGGAGTCGGTGACCGGTGACCTGACCTCCGCGTTCGATTTCCAGCACCCCGACTTCTCGATCCCGGGCAACATCCCGACCCTCGAGCAGACCTGGAAACTGACCCAGCTCAAAGGCGGCTCGACGACGCCTCCGGCCGAGGGCCACCAGAAGATGCCAGCCCAGGAGCCCGGCACCCGGCCGCACCGCCCGACCAACCACCAGCCCTTCGCCGACGTGACAGTGGACCGCAGCACCAGCCAGGTCACCGCCGCCCTCACCAACAGCGGCAAGGTCGGCGTCTCCTTCGCCATCTACCCTGATGACTTCCTGGCCGCCGCTCCCACGCCCGTCACGGTGCTTCAGTCCGCTCCGGGCTCCTACGTCTGGGACGCGACCCTTACAGCCGGGAAATACGCCTTCTCGGTCTACGGTCCTGACGGGTTCTTGACCAGCTTCGCCGGTGAGGTCGTGCCCGCCAGCCAGAACGCCAGCCCGGTCCCGGTCGTCACCGCCGCCCTGCGGCCGGGGGCCTGCAAGACCGTCGAGCTCACCCTAGCCAACCAGGGCCGCGAGGAGATTCACTACACCCTGACCCCGAATGACTACGAGGGTTACACCCAGAGGGTCACCGTGAAGCGTGGCAGCCCCAAGACCATTAGCTGGCCGGCCGATCGGTACGGCTACTACGACGTGGTGATCACCACCAACACCGCCGACGGCTTCCGCCGCCGCTACGCGGGCCGCATCGCCTGAACGACAAAATCCACGTGGCGCCTCATACCTCGGTCCCATGCGCCACGTGGAGCCGTCAGCCCGTCGGGCAGCACACCCCGCGCCAGCCCAGCAAGCGCCCACCGAGCCCGCCGATATGGTCGGCGGTGCAGCGAAGATCGACGAAGCTGGTGAGCGCGCCGATCGGGCGTTCTGCGTGTCAGCCGGCCGATGTGCTGTTCCGAGGTCGGCTAGTTCTGCTCAGCCTGTCCGCATGAGCTTGTCACAATGTCCCAACTCCGGCCTGTCGGGTAGAGCTAGCGGAGGCGTGATGATGCCGGGCTGGCGCCGGGGTTGCCAGGCGGCCCGGTGCGGACGGGCGGGCCGGGGCCGCCTTGCTGCACGCCGCGCGGGCCGCCGATCCTGACCCCCGGGCCCGGCCTGAGCTGGATCGTGCCGCCCGGCCCGTGCACCACCTGCAGCTGCGCCCCCATCGGGAACTGGTACATCTCATGGAAGGCCCAGCCGCCAAGCCCGAACAGCGCTGCGGCCACGGTGAGCGTGGTGATCGCGGCAAGCGGCTGCCCGCGCGGCACGCGGACCAGCAGCCAGGCGCCGAGCAGCGAGATCGCGCCCAGGGCCGGCACGTAGAACCGGACCGCTTGCAGCGTGCTCAGGAATGGAACTGCGGTCCACGCATAGGTGGCGTACAAGGCCCAGACGGCAGCCCAGCAGGCGGCCAGCGCAACCGCGACCGCCAGGTCCCGCCTGGCCAGCGCGGTTCGTTCGCCACCCGCCCGGCGGGCGCGCAGCCAGACAACGGCGATGCCCACCAGCGCGCCAAGGCCGAGGACCAGCATGGGCATGGCCTGGATCAGGTGGGCCGGCATGTAGCGGAGGTTGTCGCCGATGGCACCGAGGCTGAAGGTGATCTCCCCAGGCCGGTAGCCCGACCGCAGCGGGCCGCCGTAGATGAGCGTGTTGAAGGTCGCGACACCGGTGCCAAACACGCAGGCCGACGCGAGCCACCAGGCGACCACGCGGCCGGGCAGCCGCGCGGCCCGCAGCCGCCACGCCGCCAGCACCGCGATGACCGCGCAGCCCAGCACCACGATGTTGGTGTACCTGCTGAACGTGGCCGCCTCCAGCGCCACGAAGCCAGCCAGCCCCACCCAGGTCCTGCGCCTCGCGCTCGCCTCGGCCGCGAGCACGGCCCACAGCAGGGCCCCGGTACCCGCCGCGATCAGCGACGCTTCGGTGAAGGTCGGCATGTAATCCCGCCAGGCGAACAGGATCGCCGCGCCGCCGGAGCAATACAGGCCGACCGCGGCCGCGCCGCCGAACCTGCCCAGCCAGCACCTGCCGCCGAAATACAGGCCCAGGCAGCCCAGCGCGGCATAGAAAAGCGGCGCCAGCCGGATCACGCCGAGCACCTGGAACACCACTGCCAGGTAGGGGTAGCCCGGATCCTTCTCGCTGATCCACCCGCCGCCCGGCAACTGCACCCACTGGATGGGGCCGCCACCCGGGCCCGGGCCCAGCCTGTTGCCGCCAATCACGGGTGACAGTTGCACGGCGAGCGTGTGCGCCTGCGCCCCGGTCAAGGTGAAGAAGTGCCCGTCGGTCATCGCCACGATCGAGGCACGATAGGCATAATCGTCCGGCTCGGGGAGATACGGCGAGGCCCTGAGCACCAGCACGCACAACACCGCGAAAGCGGCCACGGCCAGGCACGCCTCAACGACGTCCCACCCGGTCCTGGCCGTCGGCCGGGCAACATCGGGGGTCCCCGCAAGCGCCGTCATCGGTGCAGATCCCTTCCAGCGTGAGCCCAGGCGTGTCCGTTCGGCGTGGAAGCAGCCACGAGCTCGTGGCAGCACGGTCCCAGCATGCCGAGCGGGCGCACCGGGGGTCATCAGCCTCAGGTCGCCTGTTGCCGTCGTTCTGCGGCATGACCGCCGCCCCCGGCCCGCTCACACTCGGGATGGCCATCACCGGCCTGCGGCAAGCCCTCCGCCGTGAGACTGTGCCGCTCAAGCCACCTTCCGTGATCAGCCCTGCTCTGGCTCACGCACCAACCCGGCGCTCTGCTCGGCATACGGAACCTTCCGCGGAGCGCCGTGAGAGGCGCAGAGGTGGCGGTTAGGTGCGGGCGTGGGCGCCGCGCTCCGTTGGGTCGATCAGGTGCCGCAGACGTTACACGGCCCAACTACCGGGAGCTGGAGCACGGATGGGGTGCCGGCACCGTAACCGATCCGGTAGGTGGCCTTACCGTCTGGGGGGAGCAGCTGGAACGAGCTCGGGTCGGCGGCGGCGATCGTGAGCCGTATTCGGTCTCCCGCGCGGAAGCGGACCGAGGTGGCGATCAGGTCGAACGTGATCGGCTCGGCTTTGCCTTCGGGGAAGGGAGAGGCCTGAGCGCGGTCGTAGGTACGCGGCACCAGGAGTTTGCGCCATGACGGGTTGTCCCGGGCCGGTATTTCCGCCCGGTTTTCGAGGGCGAGTTCCCCTTCGGTGATGTAGGTGACGCGGCCAGAGGGCGAGACGTCCTCCAGGTAGCCGTACAGGGCGCCGACGCTGGCGCCTTTCACTCCAGTCACCCAAAGCGTCACTTTGGGGTTGCCGGTCACGAGTGTCGCGGCCCGGAGCGGCGCGCTTGTGTAGGTGAGAAGTTTGCGGTCCACCGCCGCGCGGTTGGGGTAGTCGGGGCCGCCGGTGAAATTCGCGTGCCAGCGGTCAAGGTCGCCAGTGCCTGCGGTCCGGTTGAGGTTGAGGGTGTCCGCCCCGCTGCCGGGCGATTGCCGGTTGCTGAGGGCGTGGCCGGCGGACAGGTAGAGGGGACGGGTCTTGGTGCCCGCGACGGGCCACCTTGTTGTCGTGTGCCATGTACCTGCGTTGAGCGTGTAGTAGTGGAGAATCCGGGTGCCGCCTGGTGGCTCGCCTTTCTTGACGTAGCGGTTGAAGAAGGCGTAGACGAGGTTGTCAAGCTGTTCGTGCTGTGCGGAGGTCATCGGCGTGAATGGCTTGAAGGGGTCGGCGATGTCCCCCTCACCGGGGCTGCAGCAGGGCCCGTGACTCCAAGGGCCAATCCAGTCCTCCTGGGTGTTGGACATGCCGGTGAATTGGGAGAGGACGCCCTGAGCTGTCGCCGCGTCGAGCCAGCCCGCAAAGGTCAGGATCGGGGTGCGGCTGGCTTCGATGGCCGTCACGTGGTCGCCGGCACTTGTCTCGGTCCAGCTCTGCTGGCCGTAGGTGGAGTCGCGGAAGAGGGCCGCGCGCGCGAAGTCGACCAGGTTGATGTTCTGTAGTGCTGGGCGCGGGCAGCCTTCAAGAGCGCTTCGCCTTCTTTGCCCTGGACGGGCTCGGGTGCCGCGCCGGTGAAGCCAATCTCGCTGCAGATGCGACGGGTCTCGGCGCTTGTCGCGCAGGTGGTGCCGCCGGCATCATCGAGGATGCGAAGCAGCGTTGCATAGCGCGCGACGAGAGGCTCGACGAAGATGCCGCCGGGGCGAAGCAGGTCCTCGTACGGATCGAAGTCGTACGAAACGGGAGCAGCCGCAACAATATGGGGATTGCCAAGCCCGAGAGCCAGCATCGCGACATCAGCGCTGTAGGAGACGCCGGTAAGCCCGATCCGTCCGTCAGACCAGGACCGGGCAGCCACCCAGTTAGCGATCGTGCCGATGTCCGCGACCATGGCCGGGCCGAGCTCGGCATGGAGAGTCCCGAACGACGCGCCTGTTCCCGGAAGATCGGCGAAGACGTAAGCGTACCCTCGGGTGAGCCAGGGCTCGACGGCCCAATAGTTCGGGTTGTCCGTGACACCACCTTGGTACGCCCGGGCCCGCCAGTAGCGATCTCCCTCGAGGACGGCCTGGAAGCGGTCCCGGCCCGTCGTCCCCGCTGGAAGCCAAAGATCGACGGCGAGCCGTACTCCACCGGGCATACGAACGTAAAGGGAACGGAACTCCGGCTGCGGCTGGCCGTGCCGCCCAACCACCGTGACAACCGTCGCCACAACCGCAGCGAGCGCGACGACCACCACGGCGACTCGGATCCGATGCTTGCCCATCCCATCCCTGCTTCGTTGTTCCGGTGCTGACCGTGGCCGCCACGGCCGGCGACCGGGTGCAGTGCCTCAGCCCTCGGCTCCGGCAACTACCTGGGCAAGCCGCTCGCGTTCGAGGAACTCCTCGCCAGGCCCGGCGCGCCCCGGTGATCGTCCGCGGCGGGCGGCACGGTCATCACCGTGGCCATGAAGTCGCGCCGTGCCACCGGATCGAGATCCGGCAGCGGCTCGTCGAGCAGCCGCGGCCGGTCGGCCCAACGCCGGTGTCAGCGCCGGCTGCGCCCGCTGCCCGCCGGACGCCTTACAGCCTTCCGCTCCAGCGGGATGCCCAGCTGATCACCCGCAAGGCGGACCTGCCGGCCTTGCCGGGAGCCAGGCATCTGACCCCGTGGTTGCTTCCATGCCCGCCACGGTAAGGAAGTCCCAGCCGCCCAGTCGTCACTCTGGCGAGCCATCTTCGCCGCCCTGGCGCGGGGGGATATCAGGCGGCGCATCCCCCACGCCAGGGACGGCCCGATACCTGCCGGGAGGGACGCAAGCGGGCTGGCCAGCGAGAACGGAAAGATTGACTGAGCCAGTGACTGGCGCCATGAATGGGCCGATACATACAGCGTCTCAGCACCGCCAGCCGAACTCGTAACCCTGCCGTTAATGATCGTGAGTAACGACAAGAATCCGTTCACCTGCGAAGCACCCAATCCGGGCGAGAACATAACAGGAAGATCTGCTCATATCGCCGAGTCTGCGCGCGAGGCCTCTCAGGGGGCGCATTGCTGGTGATGCGCATATTGGCCAATTCTGTGTCGGGCCAGTGGACCGCGTTTCAACCGGGCCTGGTATGACGCTGACGCAGCACTGGCCGCGTTCGCGGCAGGGTTCAAGGACGCGGTGGACTTGGACTCGATCCGAGATGACCTGGCCACCGTCGTCCACTAGGCCCTGGAGCTCGCCTCTGCCATGTCGCCACCACCTTCGGGCCTGTCTGCGGTCATACGGCCCACTGACGATGTTGTTCACCTCTAGGGCACCGATGGCCTCCGGCTTTATGGTTGCCTGGTGGGGGGTGCGCAGGGCGGGGCCTCTGGGCCGATGGTGGGCCGTGACCGCGAGCTGGCTCGGGTCATGCTGCTGCTGGATGATGCCCTGGCGGGTGGCGGCCGTCTGGTGCTGTGCACGGGTGAGGCGGGGATCGGGAAGACCCGGCTGGCGGAGGAGGCCGCCGCGTCGGCCGCCGCGAGGGGCGTGCCGGTGGCGTGGGCCCGGGCGGCCGACCGGGACAGCCTGCCGCCGTACGGCCTGTGGCGGCTGGTGCTGGATGAGCCCGCCGTCCGGGCGGCCGATGATGACCCTTCCGGTGTGGGCCTGTGGTCGCGCGTCTTCGGTGACGCCGAACGCCCGGCGCTGGCTGATGGCGCCGATTCCGGCAGCGACCAGCGGTTCGCGATGTTCGCGGAGGTTCGCAGGCGGCTGGCGCAGGCGGCTAGGCCGAGCGGGTTGCTGCTGGTGCTCGATGATCTGCAGTGGGCGGACGAGGCGTCGGCGGTCTTGCTCGCAGATGTCGTGCGCCAGCTGCGAGGGACGCTCATCTTGGTGTTGGCGACCTACCGGGAGTCGGCGGCCTCCGATGATGATACGAGCGCCGGGCTGCTGCCGCGTCTGTCGGCGGATGCCAACACCGAACGTGTGGACCTTCGTGGCCTGGCCGCCGGCGCGGTCGGGGATATGCTGCTCGCCGCCGGGCTGCGCGGCATCGGCGGACCAGGCCGGCCAGGTGCACTCCGAAACGGGAGGCAACCCGTTCCTGGTCCGCGAGCTGGCCCGCATGCTCGCCGAGCAGCGGCGCGGCGGGCCGGTGCCGGTGCCGGGACGGGTGGCGGAGGCGACGGCCCACCGGCTCGCGCAGCTGTCGGATCCCGCCCGGGCGCTGGTGCAGACCGCCGCCGTGGCAGGCAACAGCTTCTCGGCCGGCGTAGTGGCCAGGATCCTGGACGTACCTGTGCTTGCCCTGCTCGGCCCGCTGGACGAGTGCCGGGCCGCCGGGTTCCTGGTGGCCGGGGACCGTCCCGGTGATCACCGGTTCTCGCACGCGCTGGTCCGCTCGGCGGTGGCCGCCCGGCTGAGCGCCGCGGAGCAACGGCGGCTGCACGCCGCCGCGGCGGACGCGATCGAGGCTCTATACGAGGGGCAGCTGGATCTGCACCTGACTGAGGTCGCCCGGCACCGGGTCGAGGCATCGCTGCCCGGTGACCGGATGGAGGCGGTAGCGGCGTGCGAGGCGGCCGCCGGCGTGGCGGCGCAGTCGCTGGCGTTCGAGGAGGCCGTGCGCCTGTACCGGCAGGCGCTGTCGGTCGGCGAAGGGGAGATCGGCGAGGACGACCGCTCCCGGCTCGAGCTCGCCCTGGCGGCGGCCCTGCACCGCAGCGGCGACCTGCCCGGATCGCAGGAGACGGCGGCCGGAGTCGGCCGGCGGGCCGAGCGCCGCCGTGACCGGGGCTTGCTGGCCCGCACGGCGCTGGTGATGGAGGCCACCGGCGTACCGGAATGGGACGGGGAGATCTGCCGCATCTGCGAGCAGGCCCTGGCCGGGGAAGACCTTCCTGATGGTCTGCGGACCCGGGTCTCCTCGCGGTACGCGCAGGCGCTGGTGTACCGCGGCGAGTACGACCGGGCGGGACAGGTCAGCCGGGACGCGCTGGCCGCTGCCGGATCGGCGGGGGACCCGGTCGCGCTCGTGGACGCGCTCCGGGCCCGGCAGCTGGCCTGCTGCGCCCCCGACGGAGTCGCCGAACGGGCCGTGCTGGCGAGCCGGATGCTGGAGGCCGCTGACGCCGCGGGCAGCGCCTGGCTCGAGATGTGGGGCCGGCTGTGGCGGATCGACACCCTGTTTGAGACCGGTCAGCTGAGGAGCGTCCGGCGTGAGCTCGCCGACCTCGAAGGCTGCGTGGAACGGCTCCCCGGGCCGCTCGCCCGATGGCACTTCTTGGAGACCTCGGCGACGCTCGCGCTGGCGACCGGGCGCTTCACCGAGGCGACACAGCTGGCCTGGGAGGCGTTCAAGGTGTTCAGCGACATGGGACACCCGGTCGCGTTCGGCGGCTGCTCAGTGATCCTCGGCCAGGCGGGCCTGCACATCGGGTTCGGCAGATCCGGTCTGATCGAGCTATGGGACCAGATCCCCGCGCACCTGCGGCCGGATGCCGTGGACACCACCCGCGGCGTCGGCACCGTCTTCCCCGCGCTTACCCTCGCGCTGATCCGCCTGCACCAGGGTGACCGCGCCGCCGCTGAGGCCGCCTATGCGCAGGCCGGCCCGGTCCGGTCCTGGACGCCGGTACCGGCGATGCGCATGGCGGCCTGGGCGCACGGGCTTGCGGTCGCCATCCGCCTCGGCCGGATGGAGGACATCGAGTTCCTGGCGGCGCGGTTCGAGCCGTTCCGCGGCCAGCACGTCGCGAACGGTGCCGGGCCCGGGGTCTACATGGGCCCGGTCGAGCTGCCGCTCGGACAGGCGGCCGCCGCGCTGGGCCATCTCGACCCGGCGGTTGAAGACCTGCAGACGGCGGCCTCGATCTGCGACGCCAACGGCGCCCGCGGCTGCGCCGTGCAAGCCCGCGTCGAACTCGCCGCCGCGCTCACCCGCCGGCAGGCGCCCGGCGACCGGGACGAGGCGCTGGCCGCGCTGGCCGCCGCCGCGCGCGAGGCCGAACAGCTCGGGATGGTCCCGTTCACCGAGTGGATCGGACAGCTGCAAGCCCAGCTGACGGCCGCGCCGGCCGGCGGCTCACCCCTCAGCCCCCGCGAGCTCGAGGTGGCCCGGCTGGTCGGGCAGGGACTGACCAACAAGCAGATCGGCCAGACCCTGTACGTCTCCGAGCGGACGGCCGAGAACCACGTCCAGCACATCCTGACCAAGCTCGGGCTCCGCAACCGCAGCCAGATCGCCGCCTGGGCCAGCGGAGAGCATGACGCGAGCCGTTATGAGTACCCAGGCCGACGGTGAATGAGTACTCCAGTGAGTGATTCCCCGGATGGCCGGATCCGGGCTTTCCCGTAGCGTCCTTCCTGCCAGCACAAACTCCGGAAAGGCAGGACGAACATGGCACACATCCACATCGCGGCGACGCCGGGGGTAACGATCGACGGCTTCCGCGCGGTTTCCGCCAAGCACAGCCCGCCCCAGGACATCGACGGCCTGCTCGCCTGGGCGGCCGGCACGGACGAGAACGGGCTCCACGTGGTGACCGTGTGGCAGTCCAAAGCCCATATGGACCGGTGGACCGCCGAGCAGCTCTTCCCCGCGTTCCAGTCGCTCGGCATGACCGATGTGGCGTCGAACATGAAGTTCACCGAGTACGACGCGGACGAACTGTACATCCGCTGAGCAGCGGACCCAGATGGCGCGTCGCAACCCCGGCTGGCATCGAGCAGCGGCGACTCCCCGGCCGCCGGCGCATCCGGCGGCCGGGAATCCCTCCCGGCCATCACCCCGCCTGAAGCAGGCACGCCCTGCACCGGGAGCAGGCCAACCGCGCATCTGCCCCTGGGTGTTTTCGGAGGCGGTGTGCGGGCGACCGCCACTGGTGCGGGCCGGAGTTATGAGAGGGGCCGGCGCAGCTGCAGAGCATGGGAAGATCTGCGCGTGGGCCTGGAAGCGGGCGGGGCAGCCGCCCCGGCCGCGCTGCTGAGCGGCGCTTATGTGCCCGTCGAGCCGGTCACTTGACCATTTGGGTCCCAGTCCTGGGACGATCTGGCCCGGGAATGGGCCGCTCATAGACAGGTAATTAGCTATCTGACATACTACCTGCATGACTAGAGATGTGGCGGTGATATCGGGACGCAGGCCGAGAGGTGGGCCCCATGACGACACCAACCTCGTTCCCGGCCCGGCTCGACTTCGACGTGCACGCTGCGGAGTTTTCCAAGGCGATGACTCACCTGGACCGCACCTCCACCAAGGAACTTGACCGGGTCGACTTCGATCGCAAGCTCCGCGAACTGGTGCGCCTGCGGGCCTCGCTGCTCAACGGCTGCGGGTACTGCGTCGACGCGAACACTAAGGACGCCCGCGCGATCGGCGAGACCGAGCAGCGGCTTTACGCCTTGTCCGTCTGGCGCGAGACCCCGTATTTCACCGCGCGGGAGCGGGCGGCGCTGGCGTTCACCGAAGCGGTGACTCTGGTCGCGGATTCTCACGTGCCCGCTGCGGACTACGATGCGGTGGCCGCCGAGTTCACCCCCGACGAGGTTGCCGCGCTGCTCAGCCTGATCGTCACGATCAATGCCTGGAACGCGCTCTCGGTCAGCACCCACGCCTGGCTTCCAGGCTCAGCCTGATCGTCTCGATCAAGTCGTGGCAGCTGTTCGACGCGGCGCTGGCCGCGCTGCCGTCGACTGCTCTGCGCCGGGCCGCTGCCCGCACCGAAGCCCTACGCGTACAAGCTGAGCTGTGACCATGAACATCCCGGCAGGGCGGGTCGCTCAGTGCAGCCGCGCGATCCGCGTGATCCGGGGCGCGCTGGAGGAGTACCGCTCCGGGTCCGCTGGCCGGCCGCGCCTGGCCCCGGGACGGTGTCGGTGATCGCGGGGGTTTCGCGTCTGGGTCAGGCCAGGACCTTCAGTACATCGGCAGACCCGGTGATGGCTGTCTGGTGCCGTAGACGCGGGGCCGCCGGGCCGGTCGTCGTAGACAGGTAATTAGCTATCTGACATACTACCTGCATGACTAGAGATGTGGGTGATGTCGGGACGCAGGCCGAGAGGTGGGCCCCATGACGACACCAACCTCGTTCCCGGCCCGGCTCGACTTCGACGTGCACGCTGCGGAGTTTTCCAAGGCGATGACTCACCTGGACCGCACCTCCACCAAGGAACTTGACCGGGTCGACTTCGATCGCAAGCTCCGCGAACTGGTGCGCCTGCGGGCCTCGCTGCTCAACGGCTGCGGGTACTGCGTCGACGCGAACACTAAGGACGCCCGCGCGATCGGCGAGACCGAGCAGCGGCTTTACGCCTTGTCCGTCTGGCGCGAGACCCCGTATTTCACCGCGCGGGAGCGGGCGGCGCTGGCGTTCACCGAAGCGGTGACTCTGGTCGCGGATTCTCACGTGCCCGCTGCGGACTACGATGCGGTGGCCGCCGAGTTCACCCCCGACGAGGTTGCCGCGCTGCTCAGCCTGATCGTCACGATCAATGCCTGGAACGCGCTCTCGGTCAGCACCCACGCCTGGCTTCCAGGCTCCTACCAGCTTCGACAGGACTCGCCCACGATGACGTAGCCTTCAGACACCGTCGGCCACATCCTCCGGCTGCATCGCCCCGGGCAGCCGCTGTTGCTGCCCAACAGCGGGATGCGGGGTCGGCGTGGGCGCTGGCCTGGCTTGGGTTCGAAGCCCCCGCCACGACCAGCAGCGGCTTCGCCGCGACTCTCGGCCTGCCCGGATCGGTGACCCGGGATCAGGCCATCGGGCACGCCGACCGGAATCGTCGGGGCCGCGCCGCTGCCGGTGTCGGCCGATCTGGAAAACGGGTTCGCCGATGAGCCGGAGGGGTGGCGCAGCACCGTGGCCGCGGCGATCGACGCAGGGCTGGCCGGCTGCCCGATCGAGGACTTCTCTGAGCGCGCTGACGAGCCGATCTACGACGGCCCACTGGCCATGGCGCGAGTGGCCACTGCGGCGCCGCGTACCCGCGCTCATGGCGGCTGGTGCTGACCGCCCGCACCGGCAATCACTCGCGCGACCGGGACGGCCTCGCCGGCACGATCGGCTGCCGTTCCCATCTCGCGGGACCTGAAGGTCCACTGCCCCGATGTCGACACCGCCGTGCACCTCCGCGAGATCTATCGGGTAGAGGTTTGCCGTGCGAAGCTCACCCCGGCTGAGTGCGAACAGTAGGAGGCCCGGTCATGAACGTAGAGGAACTGGCCGCAGCGGTGAAGGAATCCGTGCGCTGCGACATGAACATCCCGGCGGAGCAGGTCGCTCAGTGCAGCCGCGCGATCCGCGTGATCCGGGTGCGCTGGAGGAGTACCGCTCCGGGTCCGCTGGCCGGCCGCGCCTGGCCCCGGGACGGTGTCGGTGATCGCGGGGTCTTCGCGTCTGGCTCAGGCCAGGACCTTCAGTACATCGGCAGACCCGGTGATGGCTGTCTGGTGCCGTAGACGCGGGGCCGCCGGGCCGGTCGTCATAGACAGGTAATTAGCTATCTGACATACTATCTGCATGACTAGAGATGCGGTCTTCCCTGATAGAAGCGCTCCGCGGGCCGGGCCGTTCTCGCCGGCCGTCCGCGGGCACGGCCTGACCTACCTCAGCGGGCTCGTGGCCCAGGACCCGGCTACCGGCATCCTCGTGAGCGGTGACATCGGGACGCAGACCGACAGGGTGCTGCGCAACCTCAGCGCTGTGCTCGATGCGGCGGGCAAGACACTCGACGACGTTATCCGCGTCGGGGTGTACCTGACTGACATGAGCACGTACGGGGCAATGAACGAGGTGTACGAGAAGCATTTCCGGTCGCCCTATCCGGCCCGCACGGCGATCTGCGTGGCGGCGCTGCCGCTGGGTGCGGCCGTGGAAATGGACGCCGTCGTCGGGTGAGTCATCGCCGGCGGCCCAGGTCTCGCCCAGGGTGATGCCCGGCTGCCGAACAGACATCGCGGGAGCTTGAATGTCTGTCAAGCCGCGACGGAAGGCTGAGGGCGGTTTTCCCAGTGACCTCATGCTGCGGCCTCGTCGTAGCGGGTGCCGGTCTTCAGTCATCGGTGCAGGAGGCCGGAACAGCCGCACCGGCACCTCAGGACCCGGGAGAACCCAGTGCTCACCTGCCCGCGGCCACCAGGCACCGAGTCCGCCGGATAGCGGACCCGGTGACACTTGTCAGGAGAATCAGGTGCCTCTGACCAGCCTCGACCCGCCGGCGCTGCCGGCTCCGCGCGGGTACAGCCAGATCGTCGTAGCGGAGCCCGGCAGCCGTATCGCATTCGTGGCCGCCAGGTGGCCGTTGACTCCGGCGGGAATGCGGTCGCACCGGGCGACGTGCCCGCTCAGGCCAGGCAGGCATTTCGCAACCTGCTGGCCGCGCTGAATGCCGCTGGAGCATCGGTATGCGACGTGGCCAAGATCACGTGGTATGTGGTCGGGTACAGGCCCGAGATGCTCCCCGATTTGGCCGCGGCCCGCGCCGAGGTCCTGGGCGATCATCGCCCGGCCAGCATCCTGATCGGCGTGCAGCGCTCGTTCGGCCGGACTACCTGGTTGAAGTGGAGGCCATCGCGGTCCTCGGCTGAGATGGACATCGTGAGAACCGGACGCGAGAGCAGGCCGCGATGAGAGCTGCCGTGTACCACCGCATCGGCCCGGCCCGGGACGTCATGCGGATTGAGGACGTGGACCTGCCGGAGCCCGGTCCCCGCGAGGTCCGCGTGCGGATCCACGTCTCCGGCATCAATCCGACCGACTGGAAGACCCGCGCAGGTGTCACGCCCGGTCCGGTCGCGCAGTTCCAGATCCCGAATCAGGATGGCGCCGGTGTCATCGACGCGGTTGGGGCAGCCGTAGATCCTGCCCGGCTCGGCGAGCGGGTATGGGTCTGGTTCGCCGCCGCCGGGCAGCGGTGGGGAACAGCCGCTGAATGGACCATCGTGCCCGCCGAGCGCGCCGTCTCGCTGCCGGACACGGCATCCATGGAACTCGGCGCCAGCCTGGGCGTCCCGGCCATGACAGCGCACTACTGCCTGTTCGCCGACGGGCCCGTTGACGGCAAGCTCGTCCTCGTCGCGGGCGGCGCGGGCGCGGTCGGCCACTTCGCGATCGAACTCGCCAAGCGCGCGGGCGCTACGGTCATCGCTACTGTGAGCAGCCAGGAAAAGGCTGACCTCGCTGCGCGGGCCGGCGCCGACCTGGTGGTGAACTACACCGACGCCGATGCGGTCGATCAGGTCAGGGCACTCTCCCGGCCGGTCCACCGGATCATCGAGGTTGCGCTCGGTGCGAACCTGCAGCTTGACCTGGCCGTGTCGGGACCGGAGACGATCATCGTGACCTACGCCGCCGATGGTCCTGATCCTGTCTTGCCTGTCCGTGCCTGCATGACCGCGAACGTGACGCTGCGGTTCATGCTGCTCTACGGCGTGCCCGAGGCGGCCCGACGGCACGCGATCCGCGACATCACCGACGCCCTGGCAGACGGGGCGCTGACCGAGTTGCCAGTGCACCGTTTCCGGCTCGAGGACATCGCCGCCGCGCATGAGGCCGTTGAAGGCCGCGCACTCGGCAAGGTCGTGATCGAGCTGACATGAGCACGCGGTAGAGACACCGGACAGGTGCGGCAGCGTGGCCCTGAACGGGCGGGTCAGGCTCGCCTGCCGTCGGGCCCCGAGCCCGACCTTGCGGACGGCATCGCGATTGCCGGCCGGCAAAGTACCGCAGCATGAAGGAGCCCAATGCACAGCGTTCGCACCGCAGCGCGTCGCGGACAATGACTGACAATCCCATCGGGACCGAGCCGAATGGGTGCCATGAGGATGCGGTCAGGCTCATCTGACACGATGCGGCGGCCGGCTGGCGGGTGGTCAACTCGGAGCGCTTCGACGTATGCGATGCTCTTGACGGGTCAGTAAGCGCGGCACGGGCAGCACGCGGGCCGGACACAGCTCGTCTCGGGTCTCACCAGTCAGCGCCCAGCAGCTCCTTGAACGTCGCGATGCGATCCTCGTCGCGCTGATAGAAGACCCACTGCTTAATCTTCTTGCTCCGTAGCAGCCCGGCCCGGCTCAGGATTTTCAGATGCTCGCCGCAGGTCGGCTGGCTGACTGCCAGCTTGTCGGCTATGAAGCACGAGCAGACGCCGTCCTCGACCAGGTCACCGTCCTGCTGCGGTGGGAAATGCGCCTCCGGGTCGCGCAGCCACTCGAGGATCTGCAGCCGCTTGTCGCTGGCAAGCGCCTTGAACAGATCAGGGTCGAGCATGCCTGAAGTATGGCATGTAGCTAAACGTCTGTCGAACAGAGCCGGGGGTCGGCATCTACCACCGGCAGAATTCACCCCGCGCCACGATCACCGCCGCCCCGCCCACCTCAACGCTCTCAATGCCTGCCGGCGAACCATTCACCCGCGCATGCAAGACCGAGGGCCGGCCGATTTCAGCGCCCTGCCTGATCTCGATCTCCTCGCCGAACCCGATCCGGCCGTGGCGGGCCAGGTGAATGGCCAGCGGGCCGGCCGCAGATCCGGTCGCCGGGTCTTCCGTGACGCCAAGGGCCGCCGGCGCCAACATCCGGCTCCGCCAGTGCCGGCCAGAGCCCGCGAAACAGTACGCGGACGCTCCCGCGAACCCAGCCAGCGCGCTGATATCTGGCTTCAGAGCGGTAACGGCCGCCTCGTCGGGCAGCGCGACGTACACGTGCGTCGGCCCGTTGGTGTACGACTCGACCGGCAAGCCAGATGCCGGGACCCCGAGGGGAGCGAGTGAGCTTCAGCGGCACAGCCGCGGCGGCAGTCTCAAGCTGCACGCTCGTCAGCTGCCGTGCCTCGCCTGCGACGAACGCTGTGCCAAGGACTGGATGACCGGCAAATGCCAGCTCAGCGGCGGGGGTGAAGATGCGCATGCGGGCATCGCCGCCGTCCTCCGCCGGAAGCAGGAAGACGGTCTCGGACAAGTTCATCTCCCGGGCCAGGCGCTGCATCTGGTCGTCGCTGAGCGCCGACCCGTCTTCGAACACCGCCAGCTGGTTCCCCTGCAGTGGCGTGTCAGTAAATACATCGACGATCACGTAGGCCAGTGACATTCCATCTCCGTGCTATTCATCCGGCTGTGGCAGGCGGAGTCCATATCGGCTGCGTTGACGGCTCAGCGGCGGCGGGTTTGCCGGGGAACGGTATTTCGCGACAGCTAGCAGAGCTAGTATGTCAGATAGCTAATTTGCTGTCTATGCGCGGGAGGTCTGCACCCCCCACCACCGCTTGCCAGCCTCGGCGGGGTCGGCAAGCGCGCCCAGCAGTGGCCTGGCACGGGGGCGTCTCTGCGGCGGATGAGCGCCGGGATTCGGGCGATCGCCACTCGCGCGGGTAAGCCGGAGGCCTATCACGAGGCATGACGAGCCTGCTTCTCCGCCGCCCAGCATCGGCTGGAGCTCGCCGCGGTCAAGGTCGTACGTCCTCGCTTTGCTGCGGGCGTCTCCACCTTGACCGCGCGTGCGCTCCGGCGGTGTCATGGCAGCTACGGAGAACCAGGAACAACCAAGATCAGCCTTATTCAGGTCTCCACACTTTCAGGGGAATCCTGCAGCGCCTCTGGTGCCGCTTGCGGCGGAGGGCATTGCGTCTGCAAGAGCGGGTCGGGTATCCGGTCGCCGAGTCGCAGCAAGCCGGCTCCGATCAGTGCTGTCGCCAAGGCGCCGCCCCACCAGACGGCGTCGGGTGACGTTGCGAGCAGCGCGCCGCCGACCGCGGGGCCGAGGGCCACGCCTGCCGTGAAACTGAGGCCGTAGAGCGACATGTAGCGGCCGAGCAGATGCGGCGGTGCGAGGTCGGCGACGATTGGGCCGAGCACGATGAACTGCGCGCACTCACCGATCGCGATCACGATCGCGACCCCAGCCAAGACGGTGGTAGCGGTGAACGTCGAGCTCGTTAGCGTTGCGAGCAGGACCGCGAGCAGGCCGATTGCAAATAGCGCGCTGGTCGCGGCAAGAGCGTGTGTGCGGCGCATCCGCTTGACGACCCGTGTGGCTGGAATCTGGGCGACGACGATGAAGAAGGTGTTGATGAAGAAGACGACGCCGATCTCGCCCGGCCCGACAGGCGTGTGCGCCTTCGCAAACGGCGCGAGGATGTTGGAAAAGAGCGCGCCGCCGGTCATCACGAGCACGATGTTGGCGGCGATCAGGATGAGGAAGATCCGATCGTGAGCAACTGCTCGGAAGCCTGTTCCCCTGTCGCTCGCCGGCGCAGCATTCGCAAGGCGAGGATTCGGGATCCCCACGAGCACAACCAGCGCGAAGACAGCGAAGGTGACGCCGTCGAAGAGGTAGAGCGCCTGGAACGCGCGGAGGTCATTGGCGGAAGCGACGATGAAGCCCGCAACCGTCGCGCCGCTGCCGAGACCGAAGTTGCCTGCGACTCGGCGGAGCGCGATCGAGGAGGCGCGCTGCTCCGCTGAGACCAGGGTCAGGGTCAGAACTTGGTTCGCGGTTCCCGCGACTCCGAACCCGGCGCCGCCGACGGCCGCGCAGACGAAGGCTTGCCAGGGACGGTCGACGAATGCGAAGCCCGCGTAGCCCAGTGCGCTCGCGAGATTGCCGGTGATCAGGATCGGCTTCGCACGGAAACGATCGAGCAGCGCACCCGAAGAGGGCGTTACGACCGCCGCCGTGCCCATGACTGCCGCCAGCACCAGCCCCGCAGTCGCCGTCGAGAAGCCGCGGGCCTGGTGCAGGTAGATGATCTCGAAGGGAAGGACCAGTCCAGTGCCGAAGTAGTTGACCGCGGTCCCAGCCTGAAGAACGATGACAGGCCCCGACAGGCCCGTCCGCCAGCCGGTGAACACACGAGCGAGCGTCCTGCTCACTTGCTTCCTGCGGTTGGCTGCTTTCCCGTGCATGCCTGAGACTCGCGCGTTCATCAGCGCCCGCGACAGGTACCGGTGCATATCAACTGACCTCCTCGGCTGCCGACCTCGTCAGGTCCACACCACGGACTCCGGCGGCGACTGGCGCGACGTTCCCGGTCATGGAGCGGGGCAGCGCTGCAGGCGTCGACGAGGTATTGGAACATAGCTAATATGGCATATAGTTAATTAACTTTGCAGCGACGCAGCCGTGAAGATCACGACACCTGCCGCGCACACCCGCTGGCGCCCGATGCGCTCAGCACCCATCGCAAGCCCCGCTCAGAAAAGTGCAGGCCGACCCGATCGAGGGCAGCGCCAAGATCGTGATCGTTCCGTCCAGGAGCACCATGAAAAACGCGCCGCATAGCAGCGCGAGCGCCCACCAGCGGCGCGGATCGAGAACGGCGGACACCACGCGCCCGGCCGATGCGGACGATTCCATCGTCAACCTTCCAGGGTCGTTCCCAGCTGCCGCGGTACGATCCGGCGCTCGGATCGTCCGGGCGGTCGGTAGTGCATACACCGCGGCGCCGGGAAACTGGGCGCCCGCGAGCCGCCCAGTTCGCCCCCGGGGCGGTGTATATACCGGTGGAAGCGCCAGGTGATGTGGAAGGAAGGCGCGCAGGATGGTGACAGCCGATCTGCTCTCACGGGCACGGGCCGGAGATGGCGAGGCGTTCCGGGAGCTGACCGGGCCGCACCGGCGGGAGCTGCAGGTGCACTGCTACCGGATGCTTGGCTCCTTCCAGGACGCCGAGGACGCCGTCCAGGAGACGATGCTGGCCGCCTGGCAAGGCATCGGCGGGTTCACTGAGGAACGCGCCTCGCTGCGCACCTGGCTGTACAAGATCGCCACCAACCGGTGCCTCAACGCGCGCCGCGCAGCGAGCCGGCGCCCGGCCAGGGAGTGGGACGTGTCGCAGTACGAACCGCTCGTGCCGACGCCGCGCGACGAGGCCGTCTGGCTGCAGCCGTTTCCTGACGCCCTCCTCGAGGGTGCCGTCGGCGGGCCGCCCGGGCCGGAGGCCCGCTACGAGCAGACCGAAGCCATCTCGCTGGCCTTCGTGACCGCCCTGCAGACGCTGCCGCCGCGCCAGGTCGCCGTCCTGATCTTGCGCGACGTCCTCGGATTCCACGCCAGCGAGGTGGCCGGCATGCTGGAGGTGACCCTCCAATCGGCCAACAGTGCCCTCAAACGAGCCCGCGCCAGCCTCCAGCGCCGGCAGCAGCCTGCCGCTGGCCACCAGCCGCCGCCTGCCGCTGGCTCACCCGCCGAGGACGCGATCGTGGCCAAGTTCGCCCGCGCGTGGGAGTCGGCCGACCTCGACGCGCTGGTGGCCCTGCTGACCGACGACGTCTTCATCGCGATGCCGCCGATACCCTTCGGATACGAGGGCCGAGACGTCGTGACCCGCTACTGCGCCAGCCTGTTCGCCGCGGGCCGCAGGTTCGACCTCGTCCCGGCGCGAGCCAACGGCCAGCCGGCGTTCGGAGCCTACCTGCGCGGCCCGGCCGGCGTCCGCCATGCGACCGCCTTCTACGTGCTCACCCTCGCCGGCGGCCAGATCTGCGCCATAACCCGCTTCGAGGCCAGCGTGCTGCCGTGGTTCGGGCTGCCGCGCTCACTCCCGAGCCGATAGCCAGCTCCGGGCCATGGAGAGGCTGCACGCCGAACGAGTTCTTCCGCATCCGCAGGCTGCGCGAGGGGATGCGGGCCTGGGAGGAGCTGTGGCGGCTGCTGGCCGACGGCCCGGACCGGCTCGCGAGCCGGGAGGGCGACGATGGCTGAGACGCCGTATACCGCCTACTCCTACCCGGAGGGGTCATTTATGGCCGTTATCCATGCTTTCGCGGAGGATGCCTTTGATCGGGCCGAACCTCTTACCATCGCTGCCGCCTATGCACAGTGTCGCGCCGCGGCGCTGGCCGAGTCTGTGATCGGCGCCGTCGGCCTGGAGATCGAGTCACATCTGGTCGACCTCGACCACGTCGCTGACCCCGTTCCCTGGAAGCGCGTTGAGGCGATCGCGGCCGTGGTCGGGAAGGTCGCGCCGGGCAGCGCGGTGACCGTCGAGCCCGGCGGGCAGATCGAGCTATCAGGGCCGCCGGAAGCCGGAGTCGCGCCTGCGGTGGCCCGGCTCAGGTTCGAGGGCACCGGCGCCCGGCTGGCCCTGGCTGATCGCCGTCTCGGGCTGGCTTACGCCGGGGCTGATCCGGCGCGCCCGTCCCGGCGGGTCAACCCGCGGCCGCGTTACCGCGCCATGGAGCAGCACTTCGCGGCCACCGGCCGGGCCGCGGCCGGGCAGGTCATGATGAACTCGACCGCCGCGCTGCAGGTCAACCTTCAGGCCGGCCCCAGGGGCGAGTGGCCGGCCAGGGTCGCGCGGGCCTACCGGCTCGGCCCGACGCTGGTGGCGATCGCGGCGAGCTCGCCCTGGCTGCACGGCCGCGATACGGGCTGGAAGTCGGTCCGGCAGCGGGCCTGGGGCGGGCTCAACGCGCGCACGTGCGGCCCGGTGCCGGGCTGCGCTCCGAGGCCCGGCCGCGACGAGTCGCTCGATCCCGCCTCAGCCTGGGCCCGGTTCGCGATGCGCGCCCCGGTCACGTTCGTGCGCGCCGGCGACGATGTCCTGGCGGTGGGCTGCTCGGTCCCGTTCTCGCAGTGGGCCAGCGGTGCGGTCAAGCTGGGTAACCGGCCGCCCACGGCCGCGGATCTCGAGACGCACCTGAGCACGCTGTTCCCGCCGGTCCGGCTCCGTGGCTACCTGGAAGTGCGCTACCTGGACATGTCCGCGCCACGGTGGTGGCCGGCGATCGCGGCGGTCACCGCCACTCTGATGGACGACCCGGTCGCGGCCGACCTCGCGACCGAGGCGACCGAGCCGGCGGCGCAGTTGTGGACTGAGGCGGCCAGGGACGGGCTCGCCAACGCCACGCTGGCTATGTGCGCGGGCCGCTGTCTGGCGATCGCCGCCGGCCGTGTTCCGGCCGAGCTCAGGCCTGCCGTGGCCGACCTCGCTGATCTTGTTGAGTCGGGTCGCTGTCCCGGCGACTTGCTGGCCGAGCGCGTGGGCGAGATCGGGCCGCTCGCCGCACTGGGAGAGATGGCATATGCATGATCTTGTCGTCCGCGACCTTGAGCAGGCCAGGAACCGGACGCTGGGGCTGACGGACCTGGACGACCCGACGCTGGTCACGCAACACGACCCGCTGATGAGCCCGCTGGTGTGGGACCTGGCGCATCACCTTGTCGACGTGACCGACGGCGTGGTGACCGTCACCGATCTGGAGGCATGACCGAATGCCAGCACACGACCGCGTCCAAGAGCATCCGGACTCCTATCTGGCCGAGTTGCGCGCGGACGTCCGCGCGGGCCTCAGCTCGAGTCCGAAGTCACTGCCGCCCAAGTACTTCTACGACGAGCGCGGCAGCGAGCTGTTCGAGGAGATCACCAGGCTGCCCGAGTACTACCCGACCAGGGCCGAGACCGCGATCCTGCGAGCGCGCGCGGGCGAGATCGCCGAACTCTCGCGGTGCGAGTCGCTGGTCGAGCTTGGCAGCGGCACCTCGGCCAAGACCGGCCTGCTGCTGCGGGCGCTCCGCAAAAGTGGCACCTTGCGCGAGTTCATGCCGTTGGATGTCGATCCCGCGGTCCTAGCCGAGGCGACCGAGGCGCTGACAACGCAGTACCCGGGGCTGCGAATCGTCCCGTTCGTCGGAGACTTCGAGCGCGACCTGAGGGAGATTCCCGCGGCGAAGAGTTCGCCGCATGATTGCCTTCCTAGGCTCGACCATCGGAAATCTCGAGCTGCCCGCGCGCGCCAGCCTGTACCGGAACGTCGCCGGCGTGCTGGCCGGCGGGATATGTTCCTGCTCGGCACCGACCTGGTGAAAGACACCGGCCTGCTGCTGCGCGCCTACAACGACTCGGCCGGGGTCACGGCGGAGTTCAACCGCAACGTCCTGAAGGTCATCAACCGGGAGCTGCGGGCCGACTTCGATGTCGAGGAGTTCGAGCACGTCGCGATCTGGGACGCCGAGCGCGAGTGGATAGAGATGCGGCTGCGCTCGGTCGGCGCGCAGGTCGTGACCGTCGGCGACCTCGGCCTGACGGTGTCCTTCGACGCGGGCGAAGAGATGCGGACCGAGGTGTCGGCGAAATTCCGTCCGGCCGGTATCAGAGCCGAGCTAGCCGGAGCCGGCTTCCGGACACTGAGGTTCTGGACCGACCTCGACGGCGACTTCGGGCTCACCCTCGCCGAGCTGGCCGGGCCGCAGGACGGCAGTTTCCGGCGGATGCTCCCGCGCTTCGGCGACTCGGCGCGGTGAGTACCGCGGCCAGCGCCCGCACCACCGCTGCGCCCCCGGCCGTCACCTGCGGCGGCTGAGCCGGCGGCGGCGATCGCAGCGCGGCCCGGATGGCGGTAGTCGTCGCGGCGCCGGGGCCGCTTGAGCACGGCGGAGACCTGGGTGGTGGGCGGCCGCGAGGCCGAGGCCGTCGGCAGCGCGAGGTGTGGGGCGTCACGGGATGAGGGTGATCTTGCCGAGGAGGTGGGTTCGTTCTGCGAAATCGTGAGCATCGGCAGCGGCATCGAGCGGAAACCTTATAGCCGCCGCCGAATGAATGCCCCGTACATCCCGGCTGCGATGGTCCGTATCCCGGTTAGCGCCTTGGTGACCAGGGGGTTGGTCAGGGCGACGAGGCTGGTCTTCGGGAGGAACAGCAGTCCGGTGGCCAGGGCTGAGCCACCTGGCCCGGGCTTTCGGGTGAAAAAGGTCCAGTGACGCGGCCAGCGCTCGCGGGCGAAACGCTCGAAGGCGTCGATTTTTGCAGGGTCGATCACTTACTCGACGACACAGGTGACATGGCGGCAGGTTAGCTCCCGCATCCGGCAGGGCGGTTGGCTTACCGGTACGCAGCTGCCACTGGTCGGCCAGCACGAGCAACAACTATCAGGGCGAGCCGCCCGCGCAGATCATCCATTACGGCGCAGCACAGGCGAGCTGGCCTGACACCTTCATCGCGGCCCAGATCGGCGGCTACTTGCCGCCCGGTGTGGCGCGGCCGCCGGCACGCTGTGGGCGTGCCGGCGGCCGGCGCTGTGGGCTGGGGGCACCGTCATGGCGGGCCGGGGGGCCCGGGTGCGGCGGCTGGTCAGCGGTGTACGTGGGACAGCGGCCCGGCACCGGCCGGGAACTCGGAGGTGTTGAGTACCTGGACGCCGGCGTGCTGCTCGCCGTTGAAGGGTGTCACGGTCGGGGTGGTGGCTCCTGGCTCGCAGCCGAGGTTGAACGGGGTGCTGGGGTTGTTGAACCAAAGTCCCAGGTGGTACTGGTGCGTGGGGGAGAAGGTGGTGGTGCCGCCCGGCGACACCGAGAAGGTTTCGACGTCGAACACGCCTTGGACCGTGGCGCTGCCGCTGCCGTACTGGCTGGCGTCGACGTCGGTCTGGTACCAGGACACGCCGAACGGCGCGAGGGGCTGCTGGATCACGAACAGGTCGAAGCCGGCGTTGGCGGGCATGCCGTGGATCGAGACCTTCATGATGTCGTTGAGCTTCCCGGGTGTGATGGTGACCTGGCCGCCGGCTTTGGGCAGGCAGGCCGCGATGTTGGGCGACGGCACCAGATTGAACGAGAACGAGGCGTCGTGGCGGGTGCCGGGACCGGACGCTGACGCTGATACCGGGGTCAGCCCAACGGACACGGCGGCGGCGTATTACGGCGGTGGCCCCCAGCGCCGCGGTGGCGCGGGCCAGGGCGTGCCGGTGGAGGTGCTTGATACTGGGCATGGATGGTCTCCTTGTCGTGATGGCGGCGTGCTGTGGGTGGCGCCTGGGCCGTGTGCTCACGGCTGCCTGGCCTGGGGTTTGCGGCCCCAGGCCAGGAAGGACAGGTGGGGCACAGCGGCCAGAAGATTCCTGACGAGCTCCCGGCTGCGAAGGCTCCCGGCCCTGTGCCCGTTTCGCCGGTCTTCGCCGGCGGCACAGACGGGCTGCTCGCACGGCTGGCCGCGCTGGGCGCGCGCGGCCGCCGACCCAGCAGACACCGCTGCGCGCCTACCGCACCTCGGACAGTCACCTGCACCGCCGCCGAAGGAGTAGAAACAGCCGCAAAAGCACGCGACATCAGTCATTACCGGCCCCTTTCCATGGGAACCCCAGCTGCCATGAAGACGGTCCCCGGACGGCGTGTGAGCCAGCGTGTGACAGCTCGGACCATCCGGTTCCGCCCGGCGGTCCTGATGGGATCGGTGCTCCCGGCGGCGTGGCGGCTCATGCTCGCCGCGCGTTCCCCTGAGGCTGGCGACGGCCTGGGCGAACCTGCACCTGCTGCCCGGCGACGCCAAAGACGCCAACCAGGTACTGGGCCTGACGCCGGAGATGATGCAGGTCTCCCTGATCCCCACGGCGTATGCGGCCGACCGCGACTTCAAGCCGGCGTACCGCCAGCCACTCGCCGAAATCGTGCATCACGACCGCGGGTAAACGATGACAGCGGGCCGCCGCGCACAGCACCAATCCAGCGACCGCACACCGGCTACGACCAAGCGCCGAAGATCAGCGGCGACCGCACGCGGGGCGGCAGGCGGATGACCCCGATATGGCACCACACCCGGGCCGACCCGGCGAGGCAGCCGGAGCCGCACCGAACGGCGGCACAGCGCGCGCAGCAATGTCCGCAGCCGGGCCGATCGGGCCGTGTCTTGGCGTAGATCACTGCGATCAGGCCCTTATCCCTGCCGGGCTGGGGTGCCGGCGGCGGCGAGCTCTCGCTCGGCGGGCTTGTGCGCGAGTCGTTGCCCCTCGATGTCGGGGTCGGGGATGTGCCTGGCGAACCACTGCGGGTGGTACCAGATCCTTGACCCGACGATCGCCATGACGGCCGGCACCAGCGTGAGCCGTACGACGAAGGCGTCCAGGAAGACGCCGGCGGCGAAGCTGAAGCCGATCGCCTTGATGGTCGGGTCGTTGGTGAACATGAAGGCCACGAAGATGGAGAACATGATCAGCGCCGCCGCGGTGACCACGCGGGCCGACAGCCCGGTGCCGCGTTGCACCGCGCGGCGGGCGTCGCCGTTCCTGGTGTAGTCCTCCTTGATCCGCGATACGACGAACATCTCGTAGTCGCTGGACAGGCCGAAGATGATCGCCAGCATGATGATCGGCAGGAAGCTGATCGTCTGCGCCGGGGTGATGCCGAAGCAGGTGCTGGCCCCAGCCCCACTGGAACATCGCGACCTGCGCGCCGAGCGCCGCGGCCATCGAGAGCAGGAAGCCCAGGATCGACTTGGCCGGCACCAGGATGGTCCGGAAGGCGAACGTCAGCAGGATGAACGCCAGGCCGACCACGACGATCAGGAAGATCGGCAGGGCGGCGGACAGCTTGGCCGAGACGTCGATGTTGGACGCCGTGGTGCCGCCGACCAGGATGTGCGCGCCGGTCCGGCCTTCGATCGCCGCCCGGTCGTCGCGGATC
Source organism: uncultured Actinomycetes bacterium (assembly GCA_963730235.1). Taxonomy (GTDB): domain Bacteria; phylum Actinomycetota; class Actinomycetes; order Streptosporangiales; family Streptosporangiaceae; genus DASXKD01. The sequence continues at coordinate 582,991 of CAVSRH010000002.1, read as the reverse complement.
GTGTGCACGAGGGTGGCGGTGGCCGGGTCGCTCGGCCCGGACTGCGGGATCAGCTTGATCAGCGAGATGCCGTTCTGCGTGGTCACCGGGGTTACCTTGGCGACGTCGGGCAGCTTGGTGAGTGCCGCCGCGATCTGCTGGGTGTCCGCGGGGCTGCGGACGTCTTGGGCGACGATCAGCAGCGGGCCGTTGAAGCCGGCGCCGAAGCCTTCGGTGGTGAGGTCGTAGGCCTGGCGCTGGGTGTTGCCGGCGGGCTGCGAGGCCCCGCTGGGCAGGCCCAGCTGGATGGACAGCGCCGGAATCGCGAGCACGCCGAGCATGGCGATCCCGCCGATCAGCATGAGCACCCGGTGGCGGACGACGAACCGGGCCCACCCGGCGCCGGCGGGGCTGTCCGGGTCGGCGGCGGAGCGGCGGGCGACCCGCTCCGCGCGCGCGCCGAGCAGCGGCAGCCGGGTGAACGTGGCGACCTTGGTGCCGGCGAAGCCCAGCATCGCCGGCAGCAGCGTCAAGGCGATCAGCAGCGCGACGGTGACGGACGCGGCGGCGGCCAGGCCCATGACGGTCAGGAACGGGATGCCGACGACGGTCAGGCCGCACAGCGCGATGATCACGGTGAGGGCGGCGAAGACGACGGAGCTGCCGGCCGTGCCCATGGCCAGCGGCACCGACTCCTCCGGTGTCATGCCGTTGAGCAGGTTGGTCCGGTGCCTGGACAAGATGAACAGGCCGTAGTCGATGCCGCAGGACAGCCCGAGCATCAGCGCGACGGTGGTCGACGCCGAGGCGATCGTCAGCACTGACGCGAAGGCGGTGATGCCCATCAAGGTGGTGACCACGCCGATGATCGCGCCCAGGATGGGCATGCCCGCGGCCACGAAGGCGCCGAAGGTGATCATCAGGATGCCGAACGCGATGATCAGGCCGACCAGCTCGGGCGCCTCGGAGATGTACCGTGCGCCAGCCCGGGTAGACGCTGCCGTTGTAGGCGACCTGCACGCCGCCGGCCTGCACCGGCTTCATCGCGTCGGTGACGGCATTGAGGCTAGCGTCCGTCACGTTGGTCGCCGGTGCCGACCACTGCACCTGCCCGAGGGCGATCTTGCCGTTCGGCGACACCAGGTGGCTCTGGAAGGGATTGGTGACCGCGGAGACCTGCGGTATCGACGTGAGCTTGGCCATGGCCGTCTCGATCGCTGCCTTGGCGGCCGGATCGGTGACCTTCGCGGTGCCGTTGGTGGTGGCGAAGACGATCGTGGTCTGGCCGCCGCTGAACGCCGGCAGCCTGGTGGACAGGACGGCCGCGGCGTTCTGCGCCTCGGTGCCCGGGATGGTGAAGGTGTCGTTGGTCTTGCCGCCGCTGGCGACTGGGCGATGGCGATGGCGACGATGGCCGCGGCCAGCCAGACCGCCAGGACCAGCCGCCGTCGCCGGAACGCGAAGCGGGCGAGTCGGTACAGATAGTTCGACATGAGGAGAGCTCCACAGCTGGAGTACGGGTATCGGCTTCCGACGCTAAGCCATTCACTAGCCGTACGTCAAGTGAATCACTAGCCGATCGTCTAGTGAATGACTTGACGATCAGCTAGTGAGCCACTTGCCGGCAGCTAGTATGCTGAGATGCGGGTCACGAACGAGGAGCACATCTATGGCGACGCCGGTTAGGGGCATGTCCACCCGCGCAGTACAGGCCGAGCAGACCAGGCAGCAGATCCTGGACACTGCGCAGCGGCTGTTTGCCGAACTCGGCTACGACGCCACCTCGCTGCAGATGATCGCCGACGAGATGGGGCTGACCAAGGCCGCCGTCTACTACCACTTCCGCGCCAAGAGCGACATCCTGCACGCGGCCATGCTGCCCGGAATCCAGCGGCTCGAGTCTCTCCTGGACGAAGCGGCCGGGATCCGCAGGCGACGTGCCCGGATCGAGCACCTGAGTCAACGGCTTCGCCGACTTCCTCGTCCAGAACCGCCACTACGCGGCGATGGCGTCCACCGACCCGGCGGCGAAACGGAACAAGGCTGGACCACGAGGCAATGACGCTGCGCCAGCGTGCCCGCACCCTGCTGTTCGGCGACAACCCCACCGGCGCCGAGCGGCTCGCCTTCGGCGTCCTGTTCTTCATCCCGGAGTACCTGCCCGATCTGGCCGACCTGACCGACGAGGAACTGCGCGAAGCCCTGCAGACGACGATGCTGCGCATGTTGCGGGTCCCGTCCTGCATCCCAGGACGAGCCGCGTGACCGCCACGCTGAGGACCCGTCCTGCTTGATTCCGTCAGCAGGGCAGCATGCCGGGAGCAGGCTGATATTGCCACCAAGGTGAATCGAACCTATCGGAAGCCAGAATTGCCCAGATGCTTGTAGAGTTCAATGCAGGTTTCCGTTCCGCGGAACAGATTCGTGAGATAGAAGCGCTCGTTCGGCGCATGAATTGCATCATCCGGCAGACCGAATCCCAATAGTGCGACGTCGATGCCGCAGGCCGCCGCGAGGGTGCTGACGAAAGGGATGGTGCCGCCCGATGGCAGCATCGTGGGCTCACAGCCGAAAACGTTGCGGCAGGCTGAACGGACGGCGCGCAGCAATGGGGCACGCTGATTCAGGGCAAAGGGCGGGCAACCGCTCCGGATGAGCAGCCGGCCGCGCATCCCGGGCGGGATTCGTGCCTGAAGATGCCGCCGCAGTACTTCAGCGATCCTTCCGGGCTCCTGGCCGACCGCTAGCCGGACGTTGAGGTCAGCAGCGGCGCACGCGGGGATCACCGTGCGCCCCCGGCCTGATGTCCGCAGATCCGTCAGTACCACGGCGGGTCGGCGGGTGACGCGCTCGAATGCTGAGAAGCCGGGCTCGCCATGGCCGAGCGCCGTGCCCGCTGGCGCGAGCATCTGCCGAATCCGGCGGGCCCGCCCGGGCCAGGTGATGCCGTTCCTTCTCGGTCATGGGGCGCACCTGGTCATAGAAACCTGCGGCCGAGACCCGCCCGGTCTTGTCGTACAGGCTCGCGATGAGGGCTGGCCAGCACCTCTGCCGGATTGGTGACAGCCCCCCCGAACGCCCCCGCGTGCAGGTCTCGCAGCGGCCCGGAGACTTCGAGGCTGGTTCCCAGCACACCGCGGAGCCCGGTAATCAGGACCGGCACGCCGGGTGCGAGCATCCACGTGTCGGATACGAGCGCAACATCGGCGGCCAGCGGGCGCCACCCGGCAGCTACTGCCGCCACCAGGGTCGGACTGCCGATCTCTTCCTCGCCGTCGAGAACCAGCCGCAAGTTGACCGGCAACCGCGCCGAGGTGGCGAGCCATGCCTCGATGGCCGCCAAATGTGCCATGAGCTGGCCCTTATCGTCGCTGGCGCCACGGGCATACAGGTACGGGCCGTCCCGTACTGGCCGGAACGGATCGGTAGCCCAGGCAGCCAGCGGCTCTACCGGCTGGACGTCGTAGTGGCCGTAGACCAGGACGGTGGGCCCTTGTCGCGACCCATGCCAGCCAGCCGTGACGACCGGGGCCACCTGACCGCGCCAGACCCGAACGTCGGTGAGCCCGATGCGGCCGAGCGCGCGGGCCAGCCAGGCCGCACAAGCGTTCATGTCCGGGGAATGCGGCGGTTCAGCGCTCACCGTCGGGAAGCGCAGCAGTGTTACCAGACGCCGCAGGGTCGATGCCTGGCGGGAACGGGCATACCGGATGGCGGCGGTGACCTCATCCATGGCGGCCGGTACCGGCGCCGGTCAGCGGGGGACGGCCAGGTTCCTCACGGCCGGGTGCCGTTCGCCGCCGGGACCCTGCCCCGCGTGCCGCCGGTGCGGGCTGCCGGTGGCAATGGCCTGCGCGGCAGCGGTGGCCGGGCGACCCGCTCGCCGCCGCCGGCGGGCAGGTTGGACCTGTCCCATGGCATGACGCGGCGATCTTCCTGGCGGACCGCGATCCCCATCGACTGAGCGCTGGTGAGCCACTCCTCGGCGTACTCGGCGATCTCCAGGAGCAGCGTCTCGAACTGCGTCCGCTGCGTCTGCAGCACGTGTGGCTGGGCGAGCCAGCGGAACAGTTCGCGGCCCGCGATCGCCATGCGCTGCCGTGGCGAGGTGACCAGGCGCTCGCCGAAGTACTGAGCGAGGATGATTTCGATGACGTCCCATGCGGTGTCGGCACCGAAGATCCGCTTGATGTCGTCGGACCCCAGGATGCGGTACGCCTCATCCAGCAACTGCATGACCTCGACGCGGAGCACGTTGACGTGGCCATACGAGGTGAACTTCAGGTTGTTCCGCAGGTCCAGGCCGGCCCGGCGGACGACGGCGATGCTGCCGAAGCTGGGGTCGTACGCGCGCTCCCGCATCACGTCGGAGATCCGCTTGTCCCGCCAGAACAGCGCCACCTGGTTGGCGAAATGGCCGAACAGCCCATGGAAATCACTGTTCGCCCGGGATCCGGTGGGCACCGGGGAGCGGCCGTAACCGAAGGCACGCCGGTAGGCTGCCAGCCGGTCCCGTCCGGTGTAACGCAGTACCTCACGCCGGTCGAACTGGTACAGCGCATAGGCACCGGATCCGCTGGACAGGTAGACGGCACCCGCACGGAACAGTTCCTGCAGCTTGCGCACCGCGCGGAAAACGCCGATCTTCTCGTGCTGGTAGATGTAGTAAAGGTCGCCCATGGCCACGAGGCGCTCGGACGAAACGGTCTCGTCGTAGGGGGTGATCGCCTGCGGGATTCTGGTCTTCCCGAGGGCGTCGGAGGCCTCGGGCCCGACCCCCACCAGTTGCGCGAGCCCCTTGTCCGGCGGGGGCGGTATTGCCATGTCCGCGTCTGCGGCCTTTTGCAGCAGGTCGTCGATCTGCTTGACCAGGACGTCAGCCAGCTGCGGGTCGGACACCAGCCGCGACGACAGGCGGTCCGCGACCGTCTCCTCCAGCGCCGCGACCCGGTCGAGGAACGCCTGGTACTCCTGTTCCGTCGCCATCGTGGATCTCCTCCGTCAAGAAAGCCGGCTTGATGAGTCAGCGCTAGATCTGGACCGCGAATGGGGTAGTTCTGCGTGCCGTCGCCGTTGATGAACACCAGTTGCCAGTTCATCCGGTCGGCGCCAGGTTCCTGTCTCGGAATGCGGAACGAGGCGCTCGCCGAGGTTGGGCCCGATGCCGCGGCGTACCTCGAAGGCACGTCGGGAATGTCCTCGCGGTCTGCTACCAGCAGGGCCGCTGAGGCAGGATTCCGGAAGTTGGCACCGGTCAGGGTGAACTGAGTCAGCCCCGTGTCCTCGTCGGTCGTCACTGTGTAGTTAGTGATCAGCGGCGCCTGGTCGAGCTGCACCAGCCCGGCGAGCCGGGTCGCTTCACGCAGCTGGTCGTACAGCACTTGCAGTGCGCGCGTGACGCGAGGCGTCCGCATGCCCGGAGGCAATGTGGGATCTTGGGCAGCCTGGATGGTCTGCTGGATGAGACCGCGGAGTCTGCGCAGCACCGGCGCGAAGGCGCGCACACCGTCTTTTCCGGCGTCCTGGATGAGGCGCGGGCCCTCGTCCCGGCTGGCCCGGACGACCCAGTCCAGCAGGTCGGACAGCAGCAGAGGCGGCTGACCTGGGCCGAAGCTGAGCTCTATCACCTGACGTTGGGCCGCGTCGATGTAGACAGAGTCCAAGGCGAAGGTGAGATCACTGACCGATTCGCACACCGCCTCCAGCCCACGGGAGAGCCAGATCAATACTGGTTCCCAGTGAGGTCCTCGAATCGACCACGGACAGCAGCGTGCGATCGCTGCTCCAGCTCGCTTGCAGGGCCAGGATCTGCTCCACGACTACGCGGAAGTTGGTGGCCACGCGCTCGTCGTCGACCGTCTCGATCCAGTCCGCTGTCAGGGCGAAGCGTTGGCGCAGGATGCCGAGCTGGCCCTGGACCATGTCCGGGTTCAGGTTGGTCGAACCGATGCTTTCGCCGAGCAGCAGGCCGAACAGTTCGTCCACCCGCTGAATCCGCGGGCCTCCCTCGAGCGCGAGTTCACTGACGAGTTCCTGAAGCTCGGCGGTGACGACGGTTCGTATCGCCTCGCGGTCCTGCTCCGGGAACAGTGCTGGGTTGAGTGACGTGAGGCCGGCCAGCAGGGGCAGAAGCTGGTCGAGCGCGCTCCTGGCCCGCGCGTAGATGCTTGCCTGGGCCCCGGTCAGCGCGCCCATGTCCGCCTGCACGGCGTAGCCGCGCTGCTGCCAGGTCCACGCGGTGTGACCCTCCACCTCGCGAAGCTGGAACGCTCCGGTCAGCGCCGCCTGGAATCCGCTCAGGTCACCTCCGGGCCGCCAGCCGAGCACGTCGCGCATGGCCTGGTCGACGATCTGCCCGTAACCGGCACCGGCAGTACCGCCTCCGCCGGCGACCGGTGCCGGAGCCCCGGTGGTGCTGACCTCCTCGGTCAGCACGGGATAAGCGGCCAGGTCGGTCACCGCCTCGCGCACCGCCGGGCCTGCGGAAGATGCACCGTTACCGGGCTGATTAGTCCCAGAACCGTTCGGCCCCGAGCCTTGCGGCCCCGAGCCGTCCGGACTGTCGGTCCCGCGCATGTTCACGGTCGACCAGGAGTTGACGGTAACCGCCTGGCGCTGCACAGTCCTTCCGTCGCGGGTGAGAAGATTCACCACGAACATGCCTGAGGACGGGCTTCGCCACTCATAGTTTCCTTGAGCATTCGTCACCACTGTGTCGAGGACCCGCATGCGCTGGTCGCGTATCTCCACGATGGCATTGGGGAACGGCATTCCATTGCTATCCGTGACTTGTCCCCGGATGCCGTGGTCATCTGGTTCCAATTTGAAGTCGGTTGCTTTGGCCGTCTTACCAGTTTGAACCGTGAGGGTCTGGGGGCCCTGCTGAGCGGCGAGTGTCTCGCCGCCATGCCGCACGGTCGACTGCTCCAGCATGACGGTCCATTGCCCTGACCGGAGCTTCCGGATGGAATATCTCCCGTTCCTTCCGGAAGTGTCGCTCTTCGATTGCCCATTTGAGGTCGCCACGATAGCGACGCCGCGGATGGGCTGATCTTCTGCGTTGACAACGCGGCCGCTAATACTCCCTGTCGTGTACTTAAACCGGAAACGCTGGGATAGGTCCAGATCGTCGCCGGCGGCCAGGCTCACCGACACGCAGTCGGGTTGCCCGATCAGAACTATTGGGCTGCCGTTGAACTGGGCTGGCGGAATGACCTTGACGGTTACCTGGCCCGGCATGAGGTCGCCGAACACGCAAGCCTGTGATCCCTGGCTGACCTGGCTGAGCGGAATCCCCTGGCCGGGGCGGCTGAGATCGAACGTGACGCCCGGGATGGCTTCGCCCGATTTCAGCCTGGGCGTGACGGTGATGCGGGCGCGCCTGGGCCGGTACTCGACCTCGACGGATTCCTGCTCCTGACCGGCCCGCATGATGAACTCCGCTGGCACCGGCGCAAGGTTCGGGAACGTCGCGGGCTGCACCGTCACGTCGCCTGCGGCGGCTGTCGCGAAGACATGGCCATCGCTCAAGCTGGTGAACGACTTGGAGCCGCCCGCATCGGTCACTTCCACCTTCGCGCCGGCCACCCCTGTGGGCTTTCGCGCGGCCGGTGTACCAAGCTTCAGCCACAATGGCACCAGCCAGTTCCCGTTGTCGGGGAAAAGGTAAAGTTCCACCGCCGTTTGCGCGGCGCCCACATTGATGGCCGGTAGTGCCGCGGGCTTCGCGATGGGAGGCGCCGCGAGCGCAAGTACATAAAAGAATTCCTGGCCACCGGCCGCCAGCGTGAGGTCAGGCAGGCTGACGGTGTAGTTATCGGGAGGAACGTTGCCTCTCGCGACGCCCTTGGGGCCGGTGACAAGGTCGATGGCCGGGCCCGGGCCCGCGGGCGTCAAGTGGAGTTTGATGTTGGCTGGCCGGTGCCAGCTGAATTGCTGGAAGCTGCTCGGCCTGCTGTCGTGCGGGTACATCAGTACCTGAATCGCAAGCTTGGTCATTTTTGCTTGTCCTTCCGCGCAATTCAGCTGGGCGCTCTGGTAGCGTCACGGTAGGTATCGGCGATCTCTTGCCAATAGGCAAAGATGGCCGGTAGAAGGTCTGTCCATAGGGCAATCTGACAGGCCTGGACGCGCCGCATTATTTCGGCGGACCACGCACTCACTTCGCGGCCGCGCTCCCGGCCCAGTGCCGCTAGGTCGTAAAGCAGCTCTGGTGCCGCAAGCTCACGGACCAGCACGGCGCCCAGCAAGCTGGCGTAGTGCTGACAGTGGGCGACGTCCTGTGGCGGCGACTGCCTGCGGCGGGCTGATGTCCGCCGTCTGCTCCAGGCCTAGTGCCGTCGCTGCCTGCTCTGCCTCGGCGGCGACGTCCAGCGCGGCGTCGTGCACGACCGTGACCAGGTGCACCTCGGCAGTTACGCGGCTGGTCTTCGACGGCGGTCAGGACCAGCTCCCGCGCGAGTTCACGAAGCCGCCGGGCGGAGGCCTGCACCTCGCCCAGCGCGGACTGGACGGTCACTGTCATCGCCTTGCCAGTTCGGTATAGAAGTTCTTGGTGATGATGCCGGGGCGGGCCAGCTTGTGGTCGAGGGCGAACCGGGCCGAGCCGATCAGGAAGCGGGCCGGGATGATGCCGGGGTCGGTGCCGGCCGCGAGCCGCTCGGCGGCCTCGAGCGTCATCTGGTGTTCCTTGGCACCGAACTTGATGGTGTTGGCGAGGCTGCGCCTGCCGAGCTGGGCGAACTCGCGGAAACACAGGGCATCCACGACGGCGGGATTGGCGCGGGCGAACGTGTCCACCAGCGCCCTGGGCAGGGTCCCGGCCCGCGGGTCCGGGTAGATCTTCGACCACAGCGACTCGTAGCGTTCCGCCTCCTCGCGCGAACCCAGCCTGCGCAGCAGTTCGGTCGAGATGTACACGCGGAACCATGGCGTGGGATGGGGGCCGCGCGGGTTGTAGGCGACAACCGCCCGGGGAGACCGGCCGACCACGTCAAGCAGCGAGCCGACGACCGCGGGGCCGCCGAGCAGCACGGCGCTCAGATCGGCGAAGATCTCCCGGTTCCAGCGCACCCACACCTGGACCACCGCGGGCGGGCAGTCCTCCTCCAGGAGCCGCCTGCCCAGGGCCACCGGTACCGCCTTGTTCAGCCCAAGGTCGCTTTGCAGGTTGTGGCTGACCTCGTGCAGCACCGCACCCAGGGTCCACGGGTTGACCAGCCGGTGATAGGGCAGCTGGACCAGTGGGAAGGGGTTGATCTGGCGGCCCAGGCGCCGCAGCGGGATGCCGCGGCGGAACGTCGCGGGCGAGAAGCCCGTCCGCGCGTAACAGAACGGCGGGGGCGCAGGCAGCGGCTTCGGCTCGCCGACCCCCAGGTAGGCCGCCTGGTAGCAGGACAGCGCGATGCGGTCGCAGGACAGCAGCCAGTCCGCGAACATCGACTGCCGCTGCCCGAACAGCTCGAAGTAGAAGTCCCAGATCCGCTCGATGGCCCGCACCCAGTCGTGCGCCCGTTCCTTGGCGATGACCAGCGCCTGTAGCCGTGCGGTGCTGGGCTGTGCGGCGGCCCTGGCCGCATTGCCGCGCACCTGCTCGCTGACCGCGAGCAGTTCCTGCCGGAGCCGTCGCCAGCAGTGCGTTGACCGCTTGCAGGTGCCCCTCGCTGGGCGCTGCCGGGCCCGGAGCCGAACTCCTTGGCCCGGAAGGGCCGCAGCGCGGCGGCGTGCCGCGTGACGCTGATTCCCTGCGAGCGGATCCATGGCGCTGCTGATCTCGCCGGTACTGCGCCGGACCAAGGGGACCTGCGCCCGGGCGGTACCCGGGTCGGTGCGGGACAGGGAAGCTGCCCCGGTGGACGTGGCCATCGTGGTCGCACGCCCGCTAGTACCGGTAGGCGCCCGGTGGCGGCTGGCTGCCGCGCCAGGCCGGCACCGGAACCCAGGCGATGGAAAGGCCCGCCGGAAGGCGCCGCTGGCGCGGGTAACCGCGACCGCGTGCCCGCTGTGCGGGGGCCCGCCGGACCGTGACCCCGGCCCGCGGCGGCACCCCATACCCGGACCGGCGCCGGGCCCTGGCCGGTGTCCGGGCCCTGGCCGGCGTCCCGTACCTGACCGGCGTGCCGCGCCTGACCGGCGTCCCGTACCTCACCGGCGCGGGAACGCCGTAGCTGGCCGGCCGGGGGGCAAGCGCCCGGACTGCGGCCGCGCTTCCAGTTGGGGCACCCCGCCACCACTGGCCGGTGCGGGTGGCGTGGTGATAGTTGCGGTCCAGTGCCCGTGCGTGGCGGACCACGCGGTGGCGCGTCCGGGGGTCGCGCAGGACGGCTGCGGTCTGCCCGGCCAGGGTCCGGATCGCCCGGCGGGCCGTGATGGGACGGCCATGGGCAACCTGCCGCGCAAGACTGCGGGTGGTGCGGGCGGCGATGGTCGGTATCGCCTGGACGAGCGGCCGGGTGGCCGGCTTGCCGCGCAGCGAGTGGGTCACCTTGGAAAGGCCACGGACGAGGTGCGGGGTGGCCCGTGCGACGTGCGGTGCCGCCGACTTGACCAGCCCGGCCGCGAGCGGAACGAGGGCCCCGACGAAGGCCTCAGCCTCGGCTTCGGTCTCCGCCTCCGCGGCGGCATGGCCGAGATGCTCCATCATCGCGTCCGGGTACACACGGCGCAGCGGGTTGGCCATCGCCTCGTCCTCGTACTCGCCCTCCCATTCGTCCTCGAACTCGTACTCGTCCTCGTACTCCTCTTCGTCCTCGAACTCGCCCTCACCGAGCAGCCCGCTGATGACGCCGCCGAGGTCGAACTCCTCGCCCTCGTACTCGTCTTCGAGTTCGTCCTCGAACTCACCAAGTGCGCTGTGTTGCACAGTGCTCGCGGTCATGACGTCCTGTCCTTCCTTGGCTGGCGGGCGTCAGCGGTAGCTGTTGGCGCGACGGCGGTGCGGATGCCGGTGCGGGCGCCGGGCGTAGCGGCGCGGCGCTGCACCGGTACGGCGCACGGTGCCAGCTGCCCGTGCGTTGCGCTGGAGCGCGGCGGCAGTGCGCCGCGGGCTGCCAAGCACTCCACGTGTCCGGCGGCTCATCACCTGAGCAGCCACGCGGCGGTTGACCGGGCGGCCGGCTGAGGCGCGCCTGGCCAGGTCGCGTGCCGTGCCCTTGACGATGGACGGCACCGCGGCGACGGCAGGCCGCGTTCCGCGCCGCCGCCGCAGGATGCGAGTGAGCACGCATGACGCGCGCACCAGGTGGGGCAGCAGGCGGCGCAGCTCAGCGCGGTCCCGGGCGGACAGCACGGTCACTGTGGCCGCGCCGATCATGGCCTCGGCCTCGGCCTCGGACTCGGCCCCGGCGGCTATCGCGGCCATCATCTCCGCCATCGCCTCGGCCTGGTTCATCGAGTGAGATGCCTCGTCCTCGTACTCGTCCTCGTACTCACCCTCGCCGAGGAGCCCGCCGATGACGCCGCCGAGGTCGAACTCCTCGCCCTCTTCCTCGCCTTCGAACTCGTCCTCGTACTCGAGCTCGTATTCGCCCTCGCCGAGCGCACTCACCGCCTTGCTGGCGAGCGCGCCACCAAGTGGCCCGCCGAAAGCGGTGCCCACCATGGGAGCGGCGATCCTTGCTACCTGCTTGAGCAGCGGCGCGTTCTTCCGGACGAAGCGGGCGATGTTGCCGAAGAACTCCTCCGACTCGTCCTCGTACTCGCCCTCGCCGAGGAGCCCGCCGATGACGCCGCCGAGGTCGAACTCCTCGCCCTCTTCCTCGCCCTCGTACTCCTCTTCGAACTCGCCCTCGCCGAGGAGCCCGCTGATGACGCCGCCGAGGTCGAACTCCTCGCCCTCTTCCTCGCCTTCGAGCTCCCCTTCGCCCTCGAACTCGGACCTCAAACTCGGACTCAAACTCGGTCTCGCGTAGTGGCATGAGTGCCTCCCCTCGCGGGTTCGGACAGTTGCACCATGCGCGGCGGGGTGCCCCCGGCGCCAGTCACATGTATGGGCGAGCGCAGATAGGCGAGCGCAGATAGGCGAGCCAGGGAGAGCGTGGCTCGAACGTGCTACGTGCCTATCCGCGGAAGGCTTGCTAGACAGCGAATATGGTGAGAACCGGGCAATGCTCAGTGTTCTCATCTGCATCGATCACACCATCGGTGCCATCCTGCTCCAACGCCATAGCCCAATCGGTCATCCGGATGTATTTCCTGCTGTAGCTAACGCCTCTTGACTAGCAAGAAGGAGAAGGTGGCAGCCGTCGCTCCCGGGGAGGAGGCTCGACGGTGGTGAACCAAGTTCAAGACGAACAGGCGCCGCCTGAGGTGCTGCCCAGCGAGATCGAGGCGGCACTGCGATCGCTGGCTGACAAGCTCCACGCCGTGATGCACGACTCTAGGCAGCAGGGCACCGGTGCGATCGTGGGAGACACCGTCCTGCTCGACGTGGAGATCGGCGAAGTGCGGCTGCTTGCCCTGAGGCAAGTGCGGCCATCTCCGATCTCGCTGCTCAGCCCCCGCGAGCAGGAGATCGCCCGGATGGTGGCCCAGGGCTATCCGAACAAGACAATCGCCTCGGTCCTTGAGATCAGTTCATGGACCGTTGCCTCGCACCTGCGCCGCATCTTCGTCAAGCTACAAATTTCTTCGCGCGCCGCCATGGCGACATGCTTGTTTGGTTCTGAGTTCAATGGATTGCCCACGTTGCTCGAAGATGTCCTTGACGATGACATCACCTCCAGTCCCGCGAGCGGGCGCCCCTTCGCGCACGGTCCTGCCCGACGCCAGCTATCGATCGCTAAGGTGGGCCCCGGTGACTAAATCCGCGCCTCTTAGAGACTTGTGCCTCCCGTAATGGCGAAATTGGTCTTCGCTGTGGTGCCGTAGTAGTCGGTGTTGCCTGAGTAGGTCGCCGTGACCGGGTGCTTGCCGACTGGAACGGTCTTCGGCGACGCGCAGCTCGCCTTGCCCTTGGAGACCGTCGCCTTGCACAGCGTGCCGCCCGAATAGGTGAAGGTGACGCTACCGGTGGCGGCGGTCGGCAGGCCGCTCACCGACAGGGTGACGGCGTGGCCGGACGTCGTGGATGTGGGCGACGCCTTCGCCGTCATCGGCGGCAGAGCCTTTGTTATCAGGAAGCTGGTCTTGGCCGTCTCGGCGGCCTTGTTGCCGGTGTACTTGGCGGTGACGTTGTAGACGCCCGGCTTCAGGGTCGCTGTCGTCACGCACTTGGCCTTGGTGCCGGACACCGTCCCCTTGCACAGGCTGCCCTGGCTCGCGGTGAAGGTCACGGTCCCGGTGGACCCGGATTGCAGCCCGGCCGCGGACAGCGTGTCGGCGTGGCCGTAGGCGATCGACACCGGTGCTGCCGTTGCCGTGAGCACGACGTCGACGACCTGGTCGATGGTGGTCGAGGTCGACTTGGCGTAGTTGGTGGTGCCGTTGTATGTCGCCACGATCGTGGCGGTGCCGCCGGTGATCCAGACGATCGGGCAGGTCGCCTGCGCGGAGCTGTTGAGCGCCACCGCCCGGCAGCCGGGCAGGTCCGTTCCCCCGTCGTAGGTGAAGGTGACCGTCCCGGTGTAAAGGACCGGGCTCACGGTGGCCGTGTAGACCATGGTCTTGCCCACCGTCGCCGGGTTGGCGGAGGACACCAGCTTCGTCGTTGTCGAGTATTTGCCTGCGCCGACGATCTGGACGATGGTGTTCGAGGTCGAGGCGGTGTAAGCGGAGTCGCCGCTGTAGGTGGCCACGATCGTGGTGGTCCCGCCGCTGACCCACTTGATGGGACAGGTCGCCACTCCGGAGCTGTTGACCGCCACCGCCTTGCAGCCGGGCAGGTCCGTTCCGCCGTAGGTAAAGGTGACCGTGCCGCCGCCGTCGGTTGGGCTGACCGTCGCCGTGTAGGTCATGTCCTTATTCAGCGGCGCCGGGTTGGCGGAGGTCACCAGCTTGGTCGTGGTGGCCTTGGTGGAACTGCTGACCGTTTGAGTGAGCGCTGCGGACGTTGACGCGCCGTAGCTCGTGTCACCGCTGTAGGCGGCCACGATCGAGTGCGATCCCTTGGCGCTGTAGGTCTGCGGGCATGCGGCCGTCCCGGCGCTCACGTTTGCCGACTGGCACCCGGATATTGTCTTGCCGCCGTCGGTGAACGAGACCGTCCCGCCGTTGTCGGTCGGGCTGACCGTGGCCGTGTACGTCACCTGCTGATTCACGGCCGACGGGTTCGCCGAGGAGGTGAGCGTCGTCGTCGTCGCCGTCACCGAGCTGTTAACGACCTGGTTGACGGTGGTCGAGGCCGATTCGGCGAAGTTGGTGTCCCCGCTGTATGTCGCGACGATCGGGTGCTTGCCGGGGGTCGCATACGTCTGCGGGCAGCCCGCCTGCCCGTTGGTGGGGGATAGGGACTGACAGCCGGGGATCGGCGTCCCTCCGTCGGTGAAAGTGACCGTCCCGCTGTTGTCGCTCGGGCTCACCGTCGCCGTGTAGGTGACGGTTGGCCGGCCGTCGACGGGTTCGCGGACGAGGTGAGCGTCGTCGTCGTGGTGGTCACCGAACTGCTGACGACCTGGTCGAGAGCGGTCGAGGCCGATCCGCCGAAGCCGGTATCACCGCTGTAGGCCGCCGTGATCTGGTGCGACCCGGCGCCCGTGTAGGTCTGCGGGCAGGTCGCCTGCCCGCCGCTCAACGCGACCGACTGGCATCCCGAGATCGCCGTCCCACCGTCGGAACTGCACTCCCTGAGCGGGCCGGCCGAGGCCGCGCTCGGGCCGGAACACCTGCGTGAACTGTGCCTGATCGTGCCATCGCTGGCGCGCTGCCGGGGCATCACCCCGGTACCCTTCTCCGGCGACGCGGACGCCCGGCGCATCCTGCTCGTGGATGCGATCACCGCACTGCTGCGGGCCGTCAGCCCCGTCGTGCTGGTGCTCGACGACATCCACTGGATCGATCAGCCGTCGCTGCGGGTGCTCCGCCGGGTCGTGACGGCCACCCTTCCCGGCGTGACGATCCTCGGCGCGTACCAGGACACCGAGGTCGGCCGGCTCGACCCGCTGGCCGCGGTGCTCGCCGATCTCCGGCGGGCCGCGGGTGTGCACCGCCTGACCGTCGGCGGCATCGACGACACCGCCGTCGCGGAGCTGATCAGATCCTCCCCCGCGCAGGTGCCAGAGGCGGATGCCATCTCCAGGGCGCGGACGATCCACGCCCGGACGGCGGGCAACCCCCTGTTCGTCCTGGAGCTGATCTCTCATCTCGCCGACCAGGCGGCAGGCCCTGCCGGTGACCCCCGGCCGGATGCGCCCGGCCTTCCCGAGGGCCTGGCCGAACTGATCGACCACCGCGTCTCGCGGCTCGGGGAAGACGCGCTGGGTGTGCTGCGCGTCGCGGCAACGGCCGGGCGCCGCTTCGACGTCGCCGTCGTCGAAGCGGCCGCCGAACTTGACCGCGCCGGCCGTGGCCGCGCGCCCAGGCCGGCCACCGATGTGCTGGGGCAGCTCGAACGGGCCCGCGACGCCGGCGTGATCATCGATGACGGCGAGGGCATGGAGTTCCGGCACGCGGTCATCAGGAGCGCGCTGCTGGCACACCTGTCCACGGCACGCCGGCGGCGGCTGCACCGCGACATCGGCGCCGTCATCGAACGGGTCCGGGCCTCGTCCCTGGACGGGCACCTCCAGGAACTGGCCTACCACCACGACCGGGCAGGTAGCCCGGACGCGCCACGCTGGTACGAGCGCGCGGCCAGGGCGGCGGCCGGATCGTTCGACGTGAGCGCCATCGGCCTCGCCGATCGCGGTCTTGACCTGCTGGCCACCGCGGATCAGCCCGATCCGGAGTTGCGGTGCGACCTGCTCATCACCCGCGCCGTCGGCCTTGACCTGGCCGGTACGGAGAACATCGCCGACGCGGGGGCCGCCGCCGGTGCAGCGATCGCGCTCGGCGACGAAGAACGGATCGCCAGCGCGCTGCTGACGCTCAGCGTCCGGTCGATCAACCACGACTTCTCCGACCACATCCCGTTCCTCGCCGACGGCCTCGCGCACCTGACCGACGCCGCGCAGGTAAGCCGGTGGAACGTGGCGGCCGAGCTGTGCCTGCGGAAAGTGATGATGCCATCTGCGGACGCGGCGGCGCAAAGCCGCGAGATGCTCGACGTGATCGGCCACCTCAACCCGGCCGACCCGCTGGCGTGCCAGATCGCCATGCGCTGCGCCAGATGCCTGACCAGCCTGAGCCTGCCGCGCGATGCGGCCCGGATCGTCGAGCGGTTCGAGGCGGGCTGTCAAGGTGTGGACAGCGAAGGGCTGCCGGTCGAGCTGGGGCTCGCCACGATGTGGCTGCACCTCGGCGACCGCGCGGTTGCCAACCGGTACTTCAGCATCGCGTCGGCCCATCCGCTGCGCCACTACTGGGTATTCGACTGCCAGGTACGCCAACGGCAGGTGCTGTGGCACCTTCTGGACGGGCGATGGCCGGCGCGTCGGCCGAGATCACCGAGCTGCGCGCACGTGGCGCCCGCGACCCGAACATGCTCCTTGCCTGCGAGGCGCAGGCAAGCTGGCTGCGGCGGGAGACCGGCGCCGTCGATCAGAACTACCGGATCATGTCCGAGATAGCCGCCATGATGCCGGGCCTGCTGCTGCCGCAGGCGATCCTCGCTGCCGACACCACCGAGGCCGGGCACCCGCAGATCGCCCGCGCGCAACTCGACCGGCTCGCCGCCGAGGGTTATAAGGATGCGGGTGGCCAGTGGATGACGGTCATGGCTGCTGGCAACCTCGCCTGGGCAGCGATCACCATCGACGCCCAGCACCACGCCCCGGAGCTGCGCCGGCTCCTTGTCGGCTATCGGGGGCAGATGGCCGTGATCGCCGAGGGCACGCACGTCATGTGCTCGGTCGACCGCCTGCTCGCCGGCCTCGCCGGCCTGGAGAGTGACCATGACGAGGCCGACCGCCTGTTCGCGGCCGCGCTCAGCCAGGAACGCGCCATGCGGTCACTACCACTGCAAGCGCGCACCCAGCACTGGTGGGGCCGCGCGCTGCACCGCCGCGGCGACCACACCAGAGCCCGGCCATTGCTCACGCAGGCGAGCGCGACCGCGCACCGGCTGGGCATGGCCGCGCTAGCGGAACAGATCGACGGACTCACGGCACAACGATGAATGGCGCGCGCCGGTACGCTGGCCGGCCTGGGGCCGAGAGGAGCGCATGCCGGAGTTCGTGCAAGCCCACACCCGTGAGTGGATCGATCACTTCGCCAGGCGGGGCCATGACGTGACGCCATTGGCCGCCGGGGTTGAAGGCGCTATCTACGATCTGGGCCGCGGCCTGATCGCTAAGGTCTGGCGTCAGCGGCGGGCAGCGGAACTCGAGGCGATGCAGAGCTTCTACGCCGACGTTGCTGCGGCCGGGCTGCCGTTCAGGACGCCGGAGATCCTGGCGGTCGAGCAATCCGGCGGCAGGTCTGTCACGTATGAGCGCAAGCTGCCGGGCACGCCGCTGCAGGACCGCCTCGGACGCGATGATCGCGAGATTGGCCCGGCGGCTGTCCGCTGCGTCGCCGACGTGCTCGGTGCCCTGGCCGCGGTCCCGGCGGCCAGCAGTATGCGGCAGCTGCCGGTACTCGGCGAGGCCCAGCCGCTGTGGGCAGGGGCGGACAGCTTCCAGGGCGCCCTGCTCGCCCTGCTCGGCCGCCGGGTGGCCCGTTCCGGGGCGGTGATCCTGCGGCGCCTGCCGGACTTCGACCGCCGCTACGCTGCCTTGCGGCAGCGGATCGCGGCCCTCGCCATGGGCCCGGATGCCGTCATCCACGGGGATCTGCTCGGCGGGAACATCCTCGTTGACCAGGACGCCCAGCCGCTCGCAGTGCTGGACTTCGGGTTCCTCACCACGGCCGGCGACCCGCGGCTGGATGCCGCGATCACCGCCACCGTCATGAACATGTACGGCCCGCACGCTGCTGCGATCACCCAGGCACTCACCAGGCGATTCGCCGACAAGCTAGGGTACCCGGCTGACGTACTGGTGATTTATCAGGCCGCCTATGCCGTGGCGACGAGCAACGCCTTCACCTCTGATGGCAGCGACGGGCATTTCGCCTGGTGCATCGATCAGCTCCGCCGCCGAGACGTCGCCGACCTGCTGGGCGTGTGATCTCAGCGCAGCGGATCTGGGGCACTGTGGCCTGCGGATTGTTAGGCCAGGACGGCCATCTCCACGCAGCTCCTCCTCGCGGCGTCTGAGGGCTGTGCGCTTACATTGAGTGCGTGCCGGCGACCGATATCTGCGATCTGGCTAGGCAGCTGCGGGACATCTGCCTGGCGCTGCCCGAGGTGACCGAGCGGCCCAGCCATGGCGCGCCGACCTGGTTCGTGCGGGGAAAGGCATTCGTCACGCTCTGGCACCGCGGCCATCACGATCACGATTTTCCCCATCTGTGGTGTGCGGGCCTGCCGGGAGCCCAGCAGGAACTCGTCACCGCCGAGCCCGGCCGGTTCTTCCGCCCGCCGTATGTCGGTCATCGTGGGTGGATCGGCATCCGGCTCGACCGCGGCCTGGAGCCTGCCGAGCTTGGCGAGCTGTGCCAGGACGCCTACCGGGCCGTCGCCCCAGCCAGGCTGGTAGCCCTCCTCGACAGCTAGTGGCCGTAGGCCGCCGGGGTTCTGGGCTGGTGGCGGGCGGGAGTGACCGCCGAGGGCCTACGGCGTGTAGCTGTATCCCGGCTTGACGGCCCGGCAGCAGGAGTTGCCGACGGGAACCCCGCCGCCCCAGACGAGCACTTCTGACCCGGTCCAGAATTCGTTGGCTTCTTGCCGTCCGGGCACCGGCGCCTTCGGCCCAAGAGACCAGCTCCTGGTGGTGAGGTCCAGGCTGAGCGGGCGGCCACCCCGGACTCCGTCTTCGATCGTGATGACGGAGGCTCCAGTCCAGATGTCCGGAGCGGTTCCGTTTCCCTCGAACCCCACGGGGGCATCGGGGAGGCGCGTCCAGCTGTTGGTCACGGGATCGTACGTGGCGGCGTCCTTCTGGAGTCCGGTTGAGCTGTCTCCCCCACCAACGACCAGGTACCTGCCTGTCCACACGGCCAGCATCGATTGGCGCCCGGCCCGCCCGAAGGGCGAGGCCGGCAGCGTCGACCATCTCTTCGTGGCCGGATCGTAGGCGATGCCCTCGAGCTGACCAGGGGAGACGGGGGACGATCCCCAGACGATCATCTCCTTGCCGGTCCAGAAGGCGTCACCGAACAAAGGAGCCTGCGCTGGCGCCACCGTCCCGGTCGTCCACGAGTTCGCCGCCGGGTCGTAGGTCGCAGCGGCCAGCGATCCGCCACCATGCGCGCCGCCGCCGTGCCCGAAGAAACCCCATGCCACCATGACTTTCCCGGTCCACACGCGGCAGCCTTGGTCAAGGCGGTCTGGAGCAGGTCCTCGGCGGCATGCTGGTCACCGGCGAGCACGTAGGCGACGCGGATCAGCGCGCTGGCGCGGCCCGCAGCGAACTCGGCGAACTCTCGCCGGGCACTATCGTCCACGCCGGCCTCCTGCCTTTCACCCCTTAAGACGCGTGGCGCCCAGCAGACATATGCCGTGCCAGCACAAGACCCGGCCACAATCCAGCCAGAGGACCACGCGAGCCCGCGCCAAGCGTCCCGGCGTACCCGGCGGAAAGGCCAGACTCAGCCGCACACGGCCGCGACCCGCCGCAAGGCGGGCCGGGCCGGTGCGCTGGGCGTAACTAGAAGTTGATGTGCCACTTCGAGGGCGGGCACAGCCAGTGTGTGGGCCCTATTGCCAGTTTGGCGGTGCCGAACTGGTTCTGGTCGAACACCGCTGGGGGGCGCGGTGTCGCTGTCACCGGGAAGCACAGCAGGCTCCCGGCCGGATGGATGATGGGGAAGGTCGTGCCGCCGGCGATTTTCTCGGTCGGCATGCACAGTTCCGCCGGGACAGCGGTGACCCTCGCTGAGACAGGCTTGCTGGTGAACTCGTCTTGCAGCAGCACGGGGGGCGGGTTGTAGGCGCCCTGGCTGATCTTCACCGGGTAACAGGTGAAGTGGTCCAGGCCCGGCGGCTGAACGGGCGTCCGGTGGGGTGGGCCGGTCAGGCTCTTCCATGACGGCAGGCAGAGCAGGTTGGGCTGGCTCGTGGTCACATCGGCGATGCCGAACTGGTTGGTGACGGCCAGGCTGTGGACGGGCTGCGGCGGGGCAGTGATCGCCAGGCACGCAAGGTGGGCGGCCGGGTTGGTGATGGGGAAGGTCTGCCCACTCGGCAGCGTCTTGGCCACGGGGTTGCAGTGCAGCGCGACCTTGCCGATCGTCGGCGTGAAGCCGGCCGGGTTGAGCGCGTTCTTCAGCGTGACTGCGGCAGGGACCTTGAAACCGGTGCCGCTGGCCAGATAGCAGAGCTGGTGGCTGAGCGGCGGCGCGGCGAGTTCGGCGGCGGACGCGGCGGCCACACCCCCGGCTATGCCCGCGCCAGCCAGCAGGACGAGCGCGGCGCTGAGGGCCGCCCTCCTGGCGGCAGGCCGGAATGACTGGAGCATAGGGGTCTTCTTTCGTTCCGCGGGCGGTGAGCAACTGCCCGCACATGATGGTGGGCGTGGGGCGGGGCTTTATTTCCGGGCGGGGAACACTAACAGCATCGGCCCCGGCCTTCCGCACCGCAAGGGCGCACCCCCGGCGAAGTGGCAGCCGCCCGTGGCAGGGCAAGAGAACCTCACGGTGAATCGGAGACCGCAGTCACACCGGGTCGCCGCCGACACTCATCGAGCCACATCGATTCGCTGGCCAACGCTCCCGAGCGCCGAATCGGCGCGCTTTGCGGGAACCGCACGCGGCTTGCCGGGAGACGCCGAGATGACAGTCCGGGCACGCAAGGGCGGTCGGCCGGGTGGCGGGTTCCTGGCCGGCAGCCTGCTGGGTGCCTCGGCGTGAGCATCCTCGTTCTGGCCAAACCCAGGCAGGCGGAAATTGACTGCGTCGCCCGCGGCCGGGGGCTGGTCGCCTGTCCGCATTGCGCCGAGTCGATCAAGAGCGAGACCCGTGCGTGCTGGCACTGTCAGCGTGACGTCACTGCGTCCGCCCTCGGAAGTCCGGTCTGAACGGCAGTAGCCGGCTTGGCCTGGGGTGCATAGCAGGGACGCTCGCCGAACCCGTGACGCGGCGCCCACGCACATGGTCGCCCGCGACCCGCCTTGCGATCACTGCCAACGTTGCGGCGTCGGCCTGCCTCATCACGGCGGGAGCGTGGCATTCGGCAACGGCGCGGGCATCTCGCGAGCTCCGTTGAGCCAGACCCTGCGATCGCCTGAGTTATCAGCAAAGCGGCGGCGAACTTCAGCACGCCGGGAAGCAGGGCGCCCAGCACTGCCGTTCCTGCCGTCCCGCCAGTAGCGACGAAGATGACCGCGGCGATCACGCCAGTGACATCTGACATCAGAGCGCTGTCAGGCCGCCGTCAACGATCACAGTGGTTCCGGTGATGTAGCCAGCGGCCGCGCTGGCCAGGAACACGACGGTAGCTGCGAGTTCCTCTGGGTCGCCGGGCCTGCCGGCGGGTACGCGCGGCAGCTGGCTGTCGATGTACCCGTCGGGGAACTGGTCGGTCATCTCCGAGGGGAAGTAGCCGGGCGCGACGGCTGTCACGCGAATGCCCTTGCGCCCGGTCCATTGGACGGCGAGGTCACGCGTCAAGCCGATCAAACCGGCCTTGCTCGCTGAATAGGCCGCCTGCGGGAGGCCGCCGCTGGTGAGCCCGGCGACGCTGGCAATGTTGATGATCGCGCTGCCCGGCTGCATGACCCGGCCGCAGGCCTGAGCCATCCAGTAACAGCCGTTCAGGTTGATGTCGATGACCTCGCGGAACTGCGCGGGCGTCTCGCGCGTGGCCGGCACCGCTGTCCCCTTTCCCGCGTTGTTGACCAGGACATCGACATGCCCGAACTCCGTCATCGCTGCCCCGACGACGGCCGCAGCGTTCTCCGGCAGTGCCACGTCGGCGGCGACGGTAATGGCACGCCGGCCGGCCTGCTCGACTGTCGCGCGCGTCGCTTCGAGGCGCTCCACGCGGCGCGCGGCCAGCACGAGGTCTGCCCCGGCCTCGGCAAGCGCCTTAGCGAAGGCGACGCCAAGGCCCGAAGACGCCCCGGTCACAATCGCGACCTTGCCGTCGAGGCGGAAGCGGTCAAGCACCGTGGTCATGTCTTCCCTCTCATTCAACCGAACCCGTCCATGAGGCCGCCAGTGGCACCTTCGCCGGCCCGGTGTATCGCTGGCTCACCCTCGCGGTTGTTTTGCTGAATGTTCGCCAGTAATTGCCGGAGGCGAATAGAGAATCTCGTATAGGCCAACCGAACAGAGAAGCGCCGGGGGCGGCCAGCGCGGCCGCCCCCGGGCTTGACCCTGGCTTAGTGCGTGCTAGCCGGGCAGGGATTGTTCATGGGACCGCTGTTGAAGTCTTCGAACGTTTTGAGCGTCTTGAAGCCGGTGTTCGGGTAGACGATCTTCAGCAGCGAGCCGTACTCCGTCTTCGAGCTACCGCCGAAGTCGTTGATGGTGCCCGGAAGGAACGTGCCGCCCTCCCGCCACACGCACGACCCGTTCACCTTCGCGGTCGAGAAGATCGGGTAGAACTTCGCGCCGGGCGGCGGGTTCACGCAGTGCGCGCCGGTGAGCGTGTTGCAGAACGGCGGGTTGAGCTGCGCGCCCTGGACCTCGAAGGCCGGCATGTCGGTCTCGAACGCCATGGACGAGTAGTTCTTGCCGTTTGTCGTCGGGCTGGTGAAGACGACCGGCGTGGGGTGCAGTGCCCGGTCGATGGCGGGGTGCGGGTTCGTCCCCGGCCAGTCCAGCCGGTAGGACTGCCCGTCAAAGTCCTCGTCGGCGGCGAAGCATCCGTCGATCTTCACCACGGTCGAGAACTTGCCCGAGACGCAGCCGAAGTCGTCTCCGTCCAGCGTCTCGGCACTCTTGGTGCAGTCGCCGGCCGCGTTGACCGCCAGGCAGTTCTCGAAGTGGCCGAGTTCGTCGGAGTAGGCCACGTTGTAGGTGTGCGCCGTCCACACGTTGCCGCGCACACTCGCCGTCGAGTACGCGGGGTGGAACGCGTACGGCGCCTCTTGGCAGGTCGTGGAGTTCGGCGTGTACAGGATGTGGCCGAAACCGTTAGCCACCGACGCCGTCATCGAGCCGCTCTGGCCCGTGGTCAGGTCGGCGAGGTTGACCTGGAACCCGGCGGGCGTGTCGTGCATGTGGATCCGGACCACATCACCCGGGCTCATCAGCAGGTCCTTCTTGAGGTTGGGGTTCACCGACGTGAAGATCGGGTTTGTCGCGGTGCCGCTGCCCAGCGGGTTCGCCGGCCCTGTGACTTCCCGCTCTTGGTGACGTACGCCCAGTTGATCGGCTCGATGCCGCCGAGCAGGTACTGGTTGCACGCGGACGTGTTGGCGACGCCCGTGTTCATGTTGTTGTTGTAACTGTCGATCGTCATCGCGGCGCAGTACTGGTGTGCGGCGCAGCCGAACCCCAGGAACTGCGGAACGTACCCAGGCCCGTAGAACTGCAGCTCCATGAAGGCGGTGCCGGGGTGCCTGCCGACATAGTCCGGGGACTTGGGGTTGGCGCTCACCAGGTTGTTGCTGTCGGAGTCCGCGGTGCACTTCTTGGTGTACTCGGGTGCGGACTGGTTGTCGCACATCGTGAGCCCGAACCAGAACGTGGGCCGCAGTTCGAAGTTCCAGGTCGTGCCGGCGATGCCGCTCGCGGTCGGCTGCTTCGCCGGGTCACTGGGCAGCGTGACCGTGTAGGTCATGTCGTTGCCGGAGCCGGGGACGTTGGAATTGAACAGGACCGACGGCTCGTCGTGGCCTACGTACTGTCCCTTGGGGTGGTGGTAGATATCGACGCACGTCGACTTGTAATTCTGGCAGTAGGGCCTTGCGTGCGTGTACGAGAGGGCCCGCTCGGCCCGGGTGCCTGGGTTGCCATGGCTCGCGGCGCTCGCCGGTACAGCGACGGCCGCGATGACCAGGAGAAGGCTTGTGAGGCTGATCGTCACCAGTTTGAAGCGCTTCAATCGTCTACCCTTTCGTCCAACGACGAGACCGCCCGGCGGTGCCTGCGGGGCACGTCTTTGTGCCGATCTGCCTGACCGAACGGTCTTGGCCACCGCCGGATGAAACGTCCTTACGAATCCCCTCCTTGCACTCGCGTCACAGAACCGTGTGTCGTGACTGCCGCAGCCATCGCGCGCCCTCGACAAGATCAACAGGACGCAGCGGGACTGATCATCCGATGTCGGACGACCATCGCGATCTTCTCCCAGCCGGCGGCGGTTGGCAACGAAGGCAAGCAGGAAGATGGCCCGGGGTGAGATCTGTGCGGGGGGCCGGGGGTTCGCGGGGGAGGCGGCTTCAACCCCGTCGGTGTTGCGGTAGCACGTGGGTACGGGTCCGCCGTGGACCGGCGGACCCGTATCGGTGGTGGTGGGTGTGGGTGGTGCCATCTGTTGTCCTGTCGGTTAGTGGCCGGCGGTGCTCATGGTCTGGATGAATTGGGCGGCTTGGGTGGTGGCGCCGGGTGCGGCGAGGTAGTAGCCGTCGGGGGTGATGGATTGGGCGGCGGCGGTCATCTGGGCGACGGTGCCGTTGACGGTGGAGACTTCGGCGAAGACCTGGATGGTGGGGTTGGCGGTGCGGGCCTGGGCGGCGGCGCCGTTGAAGAGGGTGTCGTAGGCGGTGATGTTGGTGGTTTGTGATTCGGCCTGGATGTTGACGATGTCGCCGTCGGTGGCGGCGGCGGCCACCAGGCCGGAGTTGAGGTACCACTGGACGATGGTCTCGCCGTAGTGCCAGGGGCTGGCGGCGCCGGGGACGTAGCCCAGGTCCATCGCCGGGGCCATGATCACCTTGAGGCCGTGGGTGTGGGCGAGCTGGCCGAAGAGGGCCATGTACCGGGCGGGGTTCTGCTGCTCGTTGAGCGGGGTGGCGGCCCACTTCTCCGGGTCGTACATGACCCACTGGTAGTGGAAGTGGATCCGGCCGGCGGTGAGGTCGGCGGCGAACTGGGCGTAGGAGGTGTAGGTGAGCACGGGGGTGGCGGCCAGGCCGGGCTGGATCGGGTTGCCGGTCAGTGAGGATCCGGCGCCGTAGGTGGTCGGCGCGTTCAGCACCGCGGCGGTGGCCGGGGCGGCCGCGTCGATCCCGGCCAGGGTGCCGGCGCCCATCAGCCAGCTGGGCGTGGTGGCGGCGGACGCGGCGCCCGCGGCGCCGAGCACCGGGCCCAGCAC
The DNA here is from genome assembly GCA_963730235.1 of uncultured Actinomycetes bacterium. Lineage (GTDB taxonomy): Bacteria > Actinomycetota > Actinomycetes > Streptosporangiales > Streptosporangiaceae > DASXKD01. The sequence goes on along the minus strand of CAVSRH010000002.1, from coordinate 557,736 downwards.
GGCACAGGCGGTGACCGCGGCCGCGGCGGCCAGCCCCAGGACCCTGCCCCGGGCCCGGCGGCCCCGGCGGCGGTCGGTGCGGCTGGCCTGGGTGTCCTGGGTGTTCTGCGTGGCGTTCATGACGGCTCCTAGTGGGTGAGGCGTTAGTGGGCTGTTTCGCATAACCCCAGTCTTGAATTTCCAGCCGCCAGTCCCCAGAGGAGCAAGCCCCCTTTCAGCCAGGAAGGTTCACCCGGCCATTCGGCCCACAGACCAGCCCCCGCCCATCGCCACAGCCCAGGCCCAAAGACCCAGGCCACCAGAGCCACATGACCCAGGCCGGCACACGGGAAAGCCGGCCACGCCGCGAATCCAGGCCCGGCACGACCGGCCTGTCAGCGCTCCCGCAGGCTGGCGGGCAGGCCGAAGGCGGTGAACATCGATGGCTGCTCGAAGGCGGCGATGTCGATCAGCTGGTCGTGGTCGAAGCGCAGTACGGCGAGAACGAACGGAGAGTATGCGGTCTCGCCGGGCCGGCGGATGTACCCGGCCGCGCCCGGCTGCCGGTTAGCCATGATCGGCAGCAGCCGCCATTGGCCGAGGGAGGTCATGCCATCGCGGAGCGCGTCGCCCACCTGCTGCCGGCCGTTCCATTCCCCGACCTGGGGGGAGATCGCCAGTCGTATGTCCTGGTGCAGCACGGCGATAAGTGCCTCGGGATCGGCTTGTTCATGCGCGGCGATGAATTGCTGGAGCAGGCGGCGTTGCCCAGGATCGGGTTCGGCGGCCGGTGCCCAGTCCAGCCGCCCGTCCGGCCAGTGATCGCGCAGCGTTGCGCGGGCGCGCTGGAGCGCGCTGTTGACTGCCGGGATGCTCGTGCCGAGCAGTTCGGCGACCTCGGCGGCGGGCCAGCTGACCACGTCGCGCAGGATCAGCACGGCCCGCTGGCGCGGTGGCAGTAGCTGAATCGTCGCCAGAAAGGCAAGCGAGATCGTCTCTCGGCCCACCGCTACCGCCTCCGGGCCTGGCTGGTCGGCGGCCAGTTCGTCCAGCAGCGAGTCCGGGTACGGCTGTACCCACGGTGTCGCGGTGATCGATGGCCCAGCGCTGGCCGATGTTGTGCCGGCCGGTGCGCTGGACGCCGCGGGCGCGGCCCGGCGGGTGTTACGGCGCAGCGTGTCCAGGCAGGCGTTGGTGGCGATCCGGTACAGCCAGGTACGTGGGCTCGACTGGCCCTGGAAGCGGTCCCGGCTGCGCCAGGCACGCAGGAGTACCTCCTGCACGTGATCTTCGGCCTCATCAAAGGACCCGAGCATCCGGTAGCAGTACACGTGCAGTTCGCGCCGGTACCGGCGGACCAGGTCGTCGAAGTCCCCCACCCCGGGCCAACGCTGCGCGCGAGCGGCGTCAGCGCCGGCGGGCGTAGCGCGTCCGGCTTCCTCGTCACGTCCTGCCACGCCCGTGCACCCCTTCGCGTCCGCGCTGACCGGTAGATCACAGTACCCGCGCATGTCCGTGCCCAGCGCGCCCCGAACAAGGGCGAGATTCCGGGCCGGACTGTCCGGCCACGGACCGATGAGCTTTCCGGTCCGGCACGTCTGCATGGACGGCAAACCCGGCGCGGCGGTGACCACCCAGGAACCCGCGCCGGCGACCTCACCTGGATTATCTCGTTACGACGATCGCACGGACGGAGTGGACCGATGGGCAGGCTCGTGCTCTACATGTCCATGTCCCTCGACGGCTTCATCGCCGGCCCCGGGGACGATAAGGACAATCCGTTTGGTACCAAAGGGCACCGGCTGCACAAGTGGCTCGGCGATGGCGGAGAAGACCCCAGCGGCTTCCGGCCGGGCGATGAACCAAGCCGGACCGTGTTCGACGAGATGATGTCGACCGGTGCCGTGATCACCGGCAGACGCACGGGAGACTTCGTCGGCTACTGGGGCGGCGACCATCACGATGGCGTGCCGATATTCGTCCCGACGCATCAAGCACCCACGAGCGCGCCCCCCGGCGACGTCCGTTTCGTGACCGACGGCATCGAATCGTGCGCCGAGCAGGCGAAGGCCGCCGCCGGGGACCGCGACGTCATGCTGCACGGTGCCTACACCGCACGGGAATGCCTGCGGGCCCGCCTGCTGGACGTGCTGGAGATCCAGCTGGTCCCGGTCCTGTTCGGCCAGGGACGACGGCTTTTCGACGATCTCGGGCCCGGCCACATCGAGCTCCAGCCGGTCCGGACGCTCGAGTCGCCCAGCGCCCTGCACCTTCGTTACCAGGTGCAGTACGCATGAACCGCTGGTCCGGCATCTAGGAGATGTGATGAGCACCGTGGTAATGCACAATGCCGCCTCGGTGGACGGCTTCATCGCCGACGCGCAGGATCAGGTCGGCCCGCTGTTCGACTGGTACTCCAACGGCGACGCCGAACTGGTCGAGGGCGGCGTGATGAAGGTCTCGCCGGCCTCGGCCGGGTACCTCCGGCCGATGTGGGCGGGCATCGGGTCGATGGTGATCGGACGTCACCTGTTCGACATCACCAACGGCTGGGAGGGGTCGCCGCCGGCAGGCGAACACACGGTCGTGGTGTCGCACCGGCCCGAGCCCGATGGATGGCGGCCCGAGGCGTCTCGCCTTCAGCCTGGCCATCCACAGCCCCCGTCAACCATGCCCGTACTACTTCATCTGCGCTACCGGGTGCGACGCTCATGACTGAATCGATGACGACGCCGATCCGTCTCTATATGTCGATGTCCCTCGACGGCTTCATCACCGGACCGGACGACCGTGCGGGCCAGGAGCTTGGCCGCGGCGGCGGGAGGCTGTTCAACTGGCTCGACGACCGGATGTCCGATGGCCCGAACGGGCAGGTGTTCCGCGAGGCCACGGCCACAGGCGCGGTGATCTCCGGCCGGCGCACCTTCGAGCTGGGCGGCCGCTGGCAGGGTGATCACCACGACGGCGTGCCGATCTTCGTCCTTACCCATCACATCGACGAGGGGGATGTTCCGCCGGGCAGCGCGCGGTTCGTCACCGACGTCGAAGACTGCGCCGGTCAGGCTCGGGCTGCAGCGGGCGACCGTGCCGTGATGGTGCACGGTGCCGGCGCGGCGCAGGCGCTGCTGCGGGCCGGGCTGCTCGACGAGATGGAGATCCACCTCGTCCCGGTACTGCTCGGTGGAGGCCGGCCCCTGTTCGGCTCGCTTGGCCCCGGCCACATCGAACTCGAACTGGTTCGGCGACTGGAGGGTCCCGGCGTGACGCACCTGCGATACCGCGTCCGCGGCACGGGCTGATAGCTGCCCAGAAACCACCGGGAACACCTCGCCTTCGGGGAGACGGAGCAAGTGGCAGCGGCAGCCAATGGTGACGGGCGGGCTCCGATGCCTGCTGGTCCTTGGACAGGCAAGCAGCGCCGTGCAATGGGGCAGCGTTGCTTTCTGGGTGACCGGGGCCGGGACCGTTGCAGCGACAATCAGCGTGCCTAAAAGCGGCGGCGCTATCGTGAATGTCAAACTGGGGGCTCACCCGCCATGTCCCGCGTGATGGTATTTATCAGTTTCACCGACAGTGCGGGTAACCATTGGGCTAGGGGAGCTAGATCAGAACTGCGGCAGCTGCCCACCGCCGCAATCGAATACTGGAAAGTCCACAAGGAAGATATCGATTGGCGTATCCCGACACGCTTGGACTGAGCAAAAGAGCACGTGGCGCACCTCAGGCGCGCTGGCCAACGTGAAATGTTTGGTGCTGACCTCAGCGGGCAGCTAGCCGGCACCAGCCGGAGGATTCAGCGCGGCACAGACCGTCGCCGGGAGACGCCGAACTCGCACAAGCCATTCCCGCCGTGCGGGGTGGTGCCGTGGGGAAGGAGGGCAGCATGTTCGAGGCTGCCAACATCCGGGAGTGGCGCGGCCACGATGTGGTTGACGCCGAGGGTCACAAGATCGGTGAGCTGGAGGCCGTCTACGTCGACACCGGCACCGACCAGCCGTCGTTCGGCACGGTCAAGGTGGGGTTGCCGACCCGGCACCGGCTCGTGTTCGTACCTCTTAACGAGGCGACAGTGGGCCCGGGCTACGTCAAGGTCTGCTACGCCAAGAAGCAGGTCCAGAACGCCCCCTCGATCGACACCGATGGCGAGCTGCCGGCGGGCGACGAACAGGCGGTCTTTGAGCACTACGGCTTCGCGTACCAGCCCGGTGCTGGCGGTGAGCGGCGGCTGGCCCGCCGCTGAGCAGCCGAACGGATCGGAGGGTTGATGATTGCTTTCTTCCTGCTGCTGGTGATCGTGGCGATCGTGCTGGGCATCGTCGGCGTCGCCGCGAAAGGCCTGCTGTACCTGCTGTTCATCGGCATTGCCGTGTTCCTCGCCGCGCTCATCTTCGCCGCCCTGCGCATGCGCCGGCGGCCCGGGAGGCGCCCGGCCCGCTAGTTCTCCCGAACAATGGCGTGCGGGGTCCGGGTCAGCCCGTGTAGGCCTCGATGAGCGTGCTCTCGCTCGACGTTGTGTAGGAATCGCCGGCCGCGATGCACGCGGTGGGTGACGTGCAGGAGACTCCCGACAGTCCGACGGTCATTCCCTTGACGCCTGCCAGCGGTGACTGGGACCAGGAGGCACCGTTCCAGACCTCGGCCATCGCCTGTTTCGCCGACGTGACCGTGGCGGCTGACGCACCCACCGCGACGCAGGATGTGCCGGTGGCACAGGAAACGTCGTAGAGCGCGTTCTCGGGCCGGTGGACTGGGGCGGGGGTGGCCTGCCGGAGCCACGCGGATCCGTTCCAGCGCTCCGCCAAGGCGCCCTGTGAGACGACGTACACCGAGCCGACCGACGTGCAGGCGCTGGCGGCGCTGCACGACACCGCACCGTCGGTGTTCCCGGGGTCCGGCCCCGGGTTGACCTGGCTCTGGCGGGCCCAGGTGGAGCCGCTCAGGCCGTAGGCGAAGACGCTCTGGAGGGTGTCGTTGTAGGCGACGTTGCCGACCGCCTCGCACGACGCCAGCGCGGCGCAGTCGATGCCGGTGAATTCGCTGTTGCCGCTCGCGCCGCGCGGATCGGGTGCGGGAACCACCGACCAGGTATGGCCAGTCAATCGCTCCGCCAGCGGCCGGTACTGGCCGGTTTTCGAGTCGATGTAGTTGCCGACGGCGACGCAGGCGCCCTCGGCCGGGCAGGACACAGCAGCCAGGCTCGGTTCCGAGGCGCCAGCGGGCATCCGGAGCAAATCCCGGGTCCACGACGTCCCGTTCCACGTCTCGGCCAGCGCGTCGAACGCGGCCTGCGGGTGCGCGTACCTTGCATAGCCGACCGCTACACAGAAATTGGCGACCGGGCAGGACACCCCGTCCAGCGGGCTGGCGGTCGCACCACGGACCGCGGGGTTGGCCGCGATGGCCCACGTGCCGCCCGAGAGCCGCTCGATCAGCGCGAGCTGGTGGGCTAGCTGGTGGCCCGACGGATAGGACCCGGAACCGACGGCTACACAGCTGCCCGGACCCGAGCAGCTGACCGCGGCGAGCTGGCTGGCGAACGCCCCGGTGGGAACGGGGCTGGGCTCGATTGTCCAAGCCGGGGCCGCCGGGGTGACCCCGGCGCCGGCCACCGGCGCGACCAAGACGGCGGCTGCGAGGACGGAGCCAGCACCGGCTAGCAGCACCACCAGTCTTCGGGCATGTCCCCAAGGGAAACGGCGGATCATGGCCGATCCTCCTCCGCCGATGGTGGCATCGGCATGCAAAACACTAGTCGTTATGTCCCTGCCCCGCGGTACCGGATCAGCCGGGCGTGGTGTACTCCTCGGCGCGTGCCGAGAGGTAGCCGATCTCGGCGGGTGTCTGGGCGAGTTCGCTGGCCCGCCGGTAGGCCGCTGCGGCGGCGGTGTGACGTCCGAGTCTCGCGAGTGTGTGGCCGCGGGCGGCGTGCCAATGGTGCTGGCGGGCCAGGCCGGGTTCGCCGGCGAGGGCTTCGAGGTGGTCGAGGCCGGCCTGGGGGCCCTCATGCCAGGAGATCGCGATGGCCCGGTTGAGGGCGACGACGGGGGTCGGGGTCAGGGCGAACAGCTCGTCGTAGAGCAGGTGCACCTGGCGCCAGTCGGTCTCCTGGGCAGATGGCGCCTCGTCGTGCAGCGCGGCGATGGCGGCCTGGACGGACCAGCTGTTGGGTGGGTGGTGGCGGAGGGCTTGTGCTGTCAGCCGGGCGCCCTCGTCGATCATCGAGGTATTCCACAGGCCGCGGTCCTGGTCTTCCAGCGAGACGGCGAAGCCACGGTCGTCGACCCTGGCCTGGCGTCTGGCATCGGTGAGCAGCATGAGTGCGAGCAGGCCGGTGACCCGGGGCTCGCCGGGCATCAGCCGGTGGAGGATACGGGCGAGCCGGATGGCCTCGTCCACCAGATCGCACCGGACCAGATCGTGGTGGTCGGTGGCCGCGTAGCCCTCGGTGAAGATGAGGTAGACGACGTGCAGGACCAGGCCCAGACGGCCGTCGAGCTCGTCCGGGCCGGGCACGCGGAAGGGGATGCGGCTCTGCTGGATCTTGCGCTTGCCGCGGGTGAGGCGCTGGGCCATGGTCGCCGGCGGGACGAGGAAGGCCTGTGCGATCTCAGCGGTGCTGAGGCCCGCGATGTAGCGCAGCGTGAGCCCGGTCTGCACGTCCAGGTCGAGAGCGGGGTGACAGCACGCGAACATGAGCTGCAACCGGTCGTCGGGGATGTGCTCGTGCTCTGGGACCGGCTCTGCGCGGCGCGCCGGATCGGCATCGGCGTGCAGCGTGGCGAGCTTCGTGGCCAGCGTGGCGTCCCGCCGGATCCGGTCGAGGGCCTTGCGCCGGGCCGTGGTCGCCAGCCAGGCCAGCGGCTCGCGCGGGACCCCGGAGCGTGGCCAGGTCTCCACCGCTGCCAGCAGGGCCTCAGCGGTAACCTCCTCGGCGAGATCGAGGTCGCCGAACCGGGCCGCGAGCAGGGCCAGCAGACGGCCGCGTTCCTCCCGGAACACTGCCTCGATCGGCTCGCCTGCCGGCCCCATCGCTCTGGTCCTCAGAACTCGGCGAGCGGGCGCACCTCGACGCGCCCGTATTTCGCGCCCGGGCACCTGGCTGCCCAGTCAAGCGCTGCGTCGAGGTCGGGGACGTCGATGATCTGATAGCCGCCCAGGTACTCGCGGGACTCTGCGAACGGCCCGTTGGTCACCAGCCGCTCGCCCGCATCGTTGACCTGCACCTGGGTGGCGTCCTCAAAGGAGTGGAGCAGCCCGGAGTCAACGTGCACACCGGCCTGCCCGAGCTCTTGCTGGTACCGCATGAACTCCTCCGCCGAGGGTGCTCCGCCGCTCGGCGGCTGGGGCATGCCCTCGCCTTTGCGGAAACCCATGATCAGCAGCATGTACTTCACGCTGGCCCTTCCCTTCGTTCGGTGGTTCAGACACCTGGGAGACGGTTGGCGAACCGCGCCATCGACACCGGGAACGAACAAATTTCGAGAATCCCCGCCGAGTGAGTCTGTCAACCCTGGCGGTGCCCGTTGCGCCTGGGTGGCTTTATGCTCGTGCGGTGCGTGGTTCGGTGACCGTCCATATCGCGGCGCCTGCTGACCGGGTCTGGGATCTGGTGAGTGACGTCACCCGGGTCGGGGAGTTCAGCCCGGAGACCTTCGAGGCGCAGTGGCTCGCCGGCTATCGCGGGCCGGCGGTCGGCGCCCGTTTCCGCGGTCATGTCCGGCGTAACGGCCGGGGGCCGGTCTACTGGACCGCCTGCACGGTCGTGGCGAGCGAACCTGGCCGCGAGTTCGCCTTCACCGTGGCCGGGCCGGGCGGCGCCACGGTGAACACCTGGCGCTATCAGCTCGCGCCCACTGCGGGCGGTACCGATGTGACCGAGTCATTTGAGCTGGCAGACACCCCGCTGCTGCGGTTGTACTGGATGCTTGCCGGGCCCGCGCGCCGGCGCACCAACCTGAACGGCATGCGCGTCACCCTGGAAAGAATCAAGGCGGCCATCGAATCCGCCGATCCTTCGCATTAGACCCGCGCCGAGCTCTCGGCCCGCTTAGCGGATATTCTGGATGACATGGACAGCCGGGCGAGTGACAAAATCCCCGGCGCCAGGGTGCGCTTCAAGCCCGTACCAGGCCAGTTCTCATCAGATGCCAGGCCACGGGAATGGCTGGCGCTAGCCGACGGAGCTGTCCAGGAAGCCAGGACCGAGGGGCCTGCTCTTGTTCTCGTCGGACAGCCGCTGCCGTACCAGCCGGGCCGAGCCGAGCGGCGTAGCGGCGTGCCCGCCGAAGTCATAACTTCCGACCGCGTACCTAATTCCTGTACCTGCTCGTGGGCGTATTCCCGGGAGAAGCTGACCTTGAAGCACTATAACGCCGCATGCCTGGTGCACTTGGCGGCCCCTGGCACCTAATGGGAATGCACGAACATGCCATTCCTCATGTGTGCGGTGGCGCACGATTACGGGGCATCCTCGCTCAGTGGGTGGACGGCGACGGGGCGAAGGGCTGGACGTTGCCGCGGCAGCGCGTGACCTTCGGCGCGGGGCCAGCGGGTGGATCAGGTAGTTCCATAGCGTGTCGTCGACGCACGCGGACGTGCCCAGCGGACGCTGACCGGGGCGCCGGCCAGCCGGGCCATGCGCACGCGTTCGTGGCCGGCCAGACTGGGGGCGTGAAACCGGCCACGCCCGCAGATGGCACCGTCCAGCCCGGGGCAGGTACCGCCGTCGCCGCGCCAGACCTGGACATCGGCCCCTTCGACCGGCGCGTGATCGTGGTCGGCGGCGTCGTCTTCGCGGTGCTGATGGCGCTGTCCGGGCGGTACGGGTTTCACCGGGACGAGCTGTACTTCCTGGTCTGTGCCCAGCATCTGCAGGCCAGTTACGTCGATCAGCCGGTGCTGACGCCGCTGCTGGCGTGGGTGTCGCTGAAGATCTTCGGCCTGTCGCTGCCCGGCCTCCGGCTGTGGCCCGCGCTTGCGGCGGGGGCGACGGTGGTGGCCGGCGCGCTGACCGCCCGCGAGTTCGGCGCGGGCCGGCGTGCGCAACTGCTGGCCGCGATCGCGACCGCCACGATGCCTGCCGTGCTCGGGGCGGGCCACGTGCTCGGCACGACGGCCTTCGACATCCTGGCGTGGGCCGGGCTGGCGCTGGTCGCCGCCAGGATCGGGCGCACCGGTGAGGTCCGCTGGTGGCTGGCAGGCGGGGTGGTCCTGGGCCTGGGGCTGGCCAACAAGCACAGCGTGGGCCTGTTCGCCGTCGCGCTGGTCGCCGGCGTCCTGCTGTCCGGCGGATGGCGGCTGGTCTGGAACCGCTGGTTCGCGGCGGGCGCGGTGATCGCGGCGGCCTTCACCGTTCCCGACATCTGGTGGCAGGCACAGCACCAGTGGGCGACGATCGCCATGACCCACGTGCTGAACCAGGAAAACGGCGGCCTGGGCAACATCGCCACCTGGGTGATCGGCCAGTTGCTCATGACCGCCGTGGTGCTGGTGTGGGTCTGGGCCGCCGGGCTGCGCTTCCTGTGGCGGTCCGGGCGCCCGCTGTGGCGCGCGCTGGCCTGGGCGTACGGGCTGCTGTTCATATTCTTCGCGCTGACCACCGGCGCGAAGATCTACTACCTGGCCGGCGCTTATGTCTACCTGCTCGCCGCCGGGGCCGTGGCCATCGACGGGTGGCTCGCGGCCCGGCCGGGCCAGTTCCGCAGCCTGCTGGTGGCCACCGGGATCACCACCGCCCTGACGCTGCCGTTCGTCCTGCCGGTGCTGCCCGCCGCCGACGTCGGCCCGACCGCCAAGCTGAACACGGTGCCGGCCGAATCCATCGGCTGGCCCCAGCTCGTCAGCACCGTCCACCGGGTCTGGACCGCCCTGCCACCCGGGCAGCGGGCCAGTGCCGTGATCTTCGCCTCCAACTACGGCGAGGCCAGCGCGATCAACATGCTGGGCCGGGGAACCGGCCTGCCGCAGGCCGTCAGCGGGCACAACACCTACTGGTGGTGGGGGCCGGGCAACCCGCACGCCAGCACCGTGGTGGCCGTCACGCCGGGGCCCCTTGACGGCGGCGGGGACGCCGCCTACCTGCGGCAGTTCTTCACCAGTGTGCGGGCCGTGGCCACGCTGACCAACCCCTACCGCATCCACAACCAGGAGTTCGGCGGTCACGTCTACCTGTGCACCGGCGCCCGCCACCCATGGGGCCAGATGTGGCCGCGGCTGCGCAGCTACAGCTGACCACAAGCCGCGAACGCAGCCCCCGGGCCGCCAGGAACCGTTACAGCTTGCTGCGGATGGCGACCTGGCAGAGTTCCGGCAGCTTCCGCTCGGCTACCTGGGCGGCGATCCGGACGCCGATCCAGGCCAGCGCGAGGCCGTACCCGGCGGAGCACAGCAGGAGTACCGGCATCCGGACCGCCGCGGTTGCGTGGCCGGTGAGCGCGACGGCGACGATCACCGGGCTGACCGCGATCCCGACGCCGAAGAAGTTGCCGAAGGTGCCCGCGATCCCGTACGAGCTGTATCCGGCCGCGGCCGTGCGCATCGGGCTGCCGGCCCGCTTCTCGATCGGGAACGGCATCGTGACCGAGAAAATGTTGCCCAGGGCCAGCGCCGCGCCGATGCCGGCCAGGTCCACCGCCGTGCCGAGGAACCCGAACTGCGGGCTCTTGGCCAGGAACGCCAGCGCGAACGAGACCGCGGCGAGCAGCGGCACCGCGATCACGGCCAGCGCGATGTTCTGGCCGGAGAGGTAGGCGCGCAGCATGCGGCGGCCGCTCAGCGCCGTGGCCTCCAGAACGAACGGCGGGCCGGTCCACCCGACCGTGTTCGCGTGGAAGATGCCGGTGAACACGGCGCCGAAGACCGCGCTCGCGATCAGGACGCCCGGATGCACGTTCCGGCCCAGGATCGCGCTGACCGACACGGCCGCCATGATCACCGCGGTGATGCCCCAGAAGATGAGCGAGCTCGGCTCGCGGCGCTGGTAGATCCAGAACCGGGCGGCCACCGTGCCGCGCAGGCCGTACCGGGCGAGCGGCAGCGGCCTGCCGCGCACCCGCGACGACTGGGTCGACGTGTCGGCGGTCACCAGGGCGCGGCCGAGCGACCGTATCCACAGCCAGCCCAGCGCCACGATGACGGCGGCCAGCAGCGCCAGGCGCGCCAGGGCGGTGCCGGGGCGCCCGGCCGAGGCGTCCTGGATCGCATGGGCGGCCAGGCCCGGTGGCAGCCAGCGCAGCCACGCGTCGATGCCGGAGAAGCTCGACGTGGTCAGCTTGCCGCTGGCGGCCAGCCGCGGCACCACCTGGGTGAACGTCTCGTAGAGGGCGAAGATCGGGATGAACAGGAAGGCGGCGAAATCCTTGCCCCGGCGGGAGCGCAGCAGGCTGGCCATGCTGGTGGTCACGAACCGGGCCAGCGTGATGCAGAACAGCACCTCCAGCAGCACCGCGACCAGTGCGATGAGCAGTCCGAGCGGGCCGCTGGCCAGCCCCACCGTCACCCCGAGCAGGCCCAGCACGTTCGCCAGCGGCCAGGCGCCGGTGGCCGAGGCGGCCAGCAGGCCGACGGCGAGCGGCCGGGTGCGCAGCGGGTAGAGGGCCAGCGTGGCCGGGTCCAGGGTGCCGTCGAGGCCGAACGCGAGCAGCGGCAGGATCAGCCAGCCGAACGCGAACAGCGTGAAGACCACCGCCGTCACGTCCACCGACGTGCCCTGGCCGCGCAGCAGGGCCAGGCCGGTGAAGGTGCCGATCGCCACCACTGCGGCGAAGGCGGTGCTGAGCAGGAACGAGGCCCTGGCCCGCGTGGACGAGCGCAGCGCGTTGCGCAGCAGGCGCAGCTTCAGTTCGACGAGGAGCCGAGCCACGACAGGCCCTCCTGTCCGCCGGCCCCGGCACCGACCAGGTCGATGAACGCCCGCTGCAGGGTCTTGCCGCCCCGTACCTGGTCGGTGGTGCCGGTGGCCACGATGTGGCCCTTGTCGATGATCGAGACATGGTCGCAGACCTGCTCGACCAGTTCCATCACGTGGCTGGAGAACAGCACGGTCGAGCCGGAGCCGGTGAGGCGGGTCAGCAGCCGCCTGATCACGTCGGCGGAAACCGGATCCACGCCCTCGAGCGGCTCGTCCAGGAACAGCACCCCCGGGTTGTGGATCAAGGCGCAGCCGAGCGCGGCCTTCTTCCGCATGCCGGTGGAGTAGTCGGCGACCAGGCGCTTGGCGTCCGCGGTCAGGTCCAGCACGTCCAGCAACTGGGCGGCCCGCTCCCGGGCCTGCCCGGCCGCCAGGCCGCGCAGCCGCCCGGCGTACTCCAGCTGTTCCTCGCCGCTGAGCCGCTCGAACAACTGGGCCTCCGCCGGCACCACCCCGATCAGCGCCTTGGCGGCGGGCGGGTCCGCCCACACGTCCACCCCGTTGATCAGAACCCGGCCGCCGTCCGGCCGCAGCAGGCCGGTCATCATGGACAGCGACGTCGTCTTCCCGGCCCCGTTCGGGCCGACAAGCCCGGCGCAGGACCCCGCGGCGATCCGCAGATCGATCCCGGCCACCGCCTCCTTCGTGCCGAAACTCTTGCGCAGCGCGTGCACCTCGATGGCTGGCTCGCCCATGTCTGCCTCCTGCGTGCGGGCTCCGTGCGCGCGGGCTCCCTGCCCGCCGCGGCCCGCCGCGTGCGCGCCTGCTTCCGCTACCCGATGGCCGTTGTCCCAATTAAACCGGTATGCATGGCGCCGGTGGCGCCATGAGGGGGCCGCCGGCGATGGCCGCGTAGCGCATGCTGACCACTCGGGCGTGCAAGTCGACATATGTAGCCTATATATGTAGGCTAGCTTCCGTGAAGCTCACCGGGCCGGTGGAGCGCGTCCTGCGGGTGTTCCTGGCCGACACATCGGCGCACCACTATGGCTATGACCTGATGAAGGCGGCCAGGCTGGCCAGCGGCACGCTGTACCCGATGCTGGCCCGGCTGGAAAGCGAGGGCCTGGTCAGCTCCCAGTGGGAACCCCGGACCGACGAGGCCGGCGGGCGGCCGCCACGCAAGTACTACCTGCTCACCGGCGAGGGTGCCCGGGTCGCCCGGCTCGAAGTCGCGCAGGCCACCGTGGCGGCAGCGCGTCCCAGCCGCCGCGGTGCGCGGCACGGCACGCCGCGGCCAGTCGGCGAGGGCACGCCATGACCGGGGATCAGCGCGCCCGGCGCATCGCCGAGTTCGTGATCCGCCGGGCCGGCCGCAGGCCGCCGGCCGGCGTGCGCGCCGAGCGCTGCCGGGAATGGGCCGCCGAACTGCCGGCCATCCTGGGTGACCCCGGGATCCATGGCCCAGCGCTGCGCCAGGTCCGTGCGCTCCGGTACGCGGCCGGCGTCTACCGCGGTGCCCGGCGGGTGGGCCGGTCGGCCGGTCAGCCCCGCAGAGCAGCGCCCGCCGCGTGGGCCAGCAGGTCGCAGCGCCGGCCCCTGGAACGGCCCTCGCTTCCCGATGGCGTCGTCCTCATTGCCGCGGCCGTGGTCGTCTGGGCCAGCGGCCTCGTGCTGCTCAACGTCTTCCCGCCGGGCGGCTCGGCGGACTACCCGGTACTCGCCGTCAGCTTCGCCAGCCAGGTGCTCGTCGTCACCGGGATCGTCCGCCTCGTTCGCTGGTACCGCCGCAGGTCGCGGGAGTCGCCACCCCAGTAACCCCCGGCGCGGCACGCCCGCCGGGCCGTCAGCCGGGCACCCCCCGGATGGCGAGCGCGGCCGCCTGCTCCGTGCATATCTCGGCCATGGCCTGCGACGCGCTGCGGCACACGCCGGGGAAGTTGAGGTAGCCGTGCGGCATGCCGACATATTCGGTGAACCGGACCGGCACCCCGGCGGACCGCAGCGCCGCCGCGTAGCGGGCGCCGTCCTCGCGCAGCGGATCGTGCTCGGCCACCTGGATCAGCGCCGGCGGCAAGCCGCGGTGGTCCGCGGCGAGCAGCGGGGACACCTGCGGGTCGGCCGGGTCGGCGTCGCCCAGGTAGCACCGCCGGTACACGGCCATCTCCTGCTCGTTGATGATGAGCGATTTCGCCGCGGCCGGCGATGGGCGGGTCATGTCGGTTGGCGGGTAGAGCAGCGCCTGATGGCTGATCTTCGGGCCGCGGCGGTCACGGGCCAGCAGGCACATCACCGCCGCGAGGTTGCCCCCGGCGCTTTCCCCCATCACCCCGATCGGCGCCGCCGCCTCCCCGTGGCCGCTCGCGCCCAGGCTCGCGGCGTTCCCCGCCGCCCACACCAGGGCCGCGTAACAGTCGTCCACGGCGGCGGGGAACCGGTGCGCCGGCGCCAGCCGGTAGTCCACGGAAACCACGACGGCGCCCACGGTCATCGCGGCCGAACTGCACATCCAGTCGGACAGCCGCAGGTCACCGAAGACGAACCCGCCGCCGTGGAAGTTCAGGATCAGCGGCCGGGCACCCGCAGCCCCGCGGGCGGGCCGGTAGACCCGCACCGGGATGTCCCCGGCAGGCCCGTCGATGGCCCGGTCGCGCACCTCGGTCCCCGGCAGGACCGTGCCGAAGATGTGATTGAAGATCGGGTTGGCCGGAGCGTGCCGGGACTGCATGGCGATGATCTCGGCCTCGGTCTTCGCGCCGACCGAGTTCTGCTTCACCAGCCATGCCCACAGCCGCACCCGGCGATCGACCGGCGCCATCCGCACTCCGTTCACTTGCCCTCGCCGAGAATGGTAAATCTCGGTCGTACAACTCCAGTGCCCGAGGTTCTCAACAGCATCGAGGTGCCATGACCATGAACCAGCGCGTGCTGGCGCCGTTGCGCCCTGCCGCCCGCGTGCTCAGCGGCTCCACCTACGTCCTGCTCGGCTTCGACGCGCTGCGGGAGCCGGGCGGGCGTGTTGACCAGGCCGCCCCGGTGCTGGCCGCGATCCGCGGCTGGGTTCCGCTTCCCGCCGATGACGAGTTGGTGGTGCGCGGCAACGCGGCCGTGATGGTGGTGGCCGGTGCGCTGCTGGCGGCCGGCCGGGCACCGCGGCTGTCCGCGCTGGCCCTGGCCGGCTCGCTGGTCCCGACGACCCTGGCCGGGCACTCCTACTGGAAGGTCGAGGATCCGGCCGTGCGCAAGGTCCAGCGGATCCAGTTCCACAAGAACCTGGCCATGATCGGCGGGCTCCTGTTCGCCGCCCTTGACCAGCCGAAAGGTCGCGCCTAGCCGGCCGCGCGCGATGATGGGGAACCGGGAGGGCCGCGCGCTGCGACAGGGAGTGCATGGAAGTACCTGATCGGCCCGCACCATGACACCAGGGCCCGGCGGGCCTGATGACATGGCGCTGCTGCGCGGCGTGGCGCGCGGGGACGAAGACGCACTCGCCGCGCTGTACGACCGGCACGCCGGCTGGCTGACCGTCCGGATGACCCGGCGGTGCGGGGCGGCGGACATGGTCGATCACGCCGTCCAGGACACCTTTCTCGCGCTGTGGCGGGAAGCCGGTGCCTACCGCGGCACCGGGGACGTGGCCGCGTTCATCTGGGGCATCGGCATCCGGAGGCTGATCGATCTGATCCGCCGGGAGGACGCCTCGCGGCGCCGCCGGCCGTGGCGCGCGGCGCAGCCGCAGGTGGTCGTCTCGGCCGAGGACCAGGTGCTGGCCGGCATCGAGCACGGCCGGCTGGGGCAGGCCCTCGCGGGCCTGTCGCCGGAACTGCGCGCCGCGATCGAGGCCACCGTGCTGGACGGCCTGACCTGCGCGGAGGCGGCGGTGCTGCTGGGCGTCCCGGAGGGCACCGTCAAATCCCGCTGCCATCGGGCCCGGCAGGCGCTGCGCGCCGCGCTCGCCGACCCGCAAGCCGGCGGGATGCAGGCACACCGCCGCCAAGCCTGGGGGACACCATGACCAACGGATCTGCTGCGCTGGCCGGCGCCGGCGGGCATGCCAGCCAGGACCTGCTGGCCGGGTACGCGGCGGGCACGGTCGGCGAGCCCGCCGCCTGGTCGGTCGAGGCGCACCTGATGGCCTGCGCCGCGTGCAGGTCGGCGCTCGGGACGCGGGCCGACGCCGGGCGCCTCGCGCGGAACCGCTCGGCGCTGCTGGTGCGCGCCGCCATCGGTGACGGCGGGCCGGCGCACCGCCTGCTGCGCCGTTGCGGTGTCCCTGACCACCTGGTCCGGCTGATCGCGGCCACCCCGTCGCTGCGCCGCTCCTGGCTGCTGTCCGTCGCCGCGGTGCTGGCCGTGGTGGCCGGCGAAACCGTGCTCGTCAGGTTCGGCGGGCGCGGCCCGGCGGGCAGCTTCCCGGCCGGGCAGGGCATCGTGCCGTTCCTGCTGGTGGCACCGCTGCTGGTGCTGGCCAGCGTCGCGGCCGCGTTCCTGCCGCTGTTCGACCCCGCCTACCGGCTGACGGTCGCGGCGCCGTTCTCCGGCTTCACGCTGCTGCTGGTCCGCGCCGTCTCCGCGCTGGCCGCCGCGCTGATCCCGGTCGCCTGCGCCGCGTTCGCCCTGCCCGGGCCCGGCTGGCTGCCCGCGGCGTTCCTGCTGCCCTCGCTCGCGGTGTGCGCGCTCGCGCTCGCCGCGGTCAGCGTGCTGGGCCCGCTTCCCGCGGCCGTCGCGGCGGGCGCCCTGTGGGTGCTGCCGGTGCTGCTGCTGGCCGGTGCGCGCCTGCCGCTGACGGCCGTGGACTGGCACGGCCAGGCCGCCTGCGCGGCGGTGCTGCTCGCCGCGGCGGCGGTGCTGTTCCTGCGCCGGGACCGCTTCGAGTCCGGATGGGGGCAATGATGCGAAACGGTCACCCCGTGGCGATCCGCGTCGACGGCCTGTCGCGGTGGTACGGGCGGACCCAGGCGCTTGCGGACGTCGGCCTCACGTTCGGCCGGGGCATCACCGGCCTGCTGGGCCCGAACGGCGCCGGGAAGACCACCCTGCTGACGGTGCTGGCCACCGTCGCCGAACCCGATGCGGGCACGGTGTCTGTCTTCGGCCTGGACCCCGCCGACCGGGCCGAGCGGACGGCGATCCGGCGCCGCCTCGGCTACCTGCCCCAGGAACTGCGGTACCACCGGCATTTCACCGTTGCCGGGTTCCTCGACTATGTCGCGATCCTGAAGGAGATCACCGACCGGCGCCGCCGCGCCGGGGAGGTGGCCCAGGTGCTGGCCGCCACCGGCCTGGAAGGGCTGGCCGGCCGGCCGGTGCGCACGCTGTCCGGCGGGATGCGGCAGCGTCTGGGGATCGCTCAGGCCCTGCTCGGCGGCCCGGACCTGCTGATCCTCGACGAGCCGACCGCCGGGCTGGACCCGGAGCAGCGGCTGCGGTTCCGGGAGCTGCTGTCGGACCTGCCGGGCGATCCGGCGATCGTGCTGTCCACGCATCAGGCCGATGACATCGCCGCGATCTGCCCCCGGGTCGTGGTGCTGCTGGACGGGCGGGTCCGCTTCACCGGTACCCCGGCCGAACTGGCCGCCACCGCGGCCGGGCGGGTGTGGACCGCACATCAGCGTGACGGGGGCGTCTACCTGTCCTGGCGCGGTGGCGACAGCCTGTGGCGCAACATCGGCGACCAGCCGCCGGACGGCGCCCAGGTCGTCGCGCCGACCGTCGAGGACGGCTACCTGCTGCTGTCCGCGGCTGCGGGCTCGCGATGAGCGTGCCTGCCGCCATCCGCACCGAGGGCAGCGGCGGCCCGGCGCTCGGCGGCGGCACGCCGTCCGGTCCGCTGCGGACCGTGCTGAGTCTCGCGCGCACCGAGGCGTTGCTGCTGCTGCGCAGCGTGCTGGTGCTGGCCGGGCTGGCGGGCGGTGCCGCCGCGATCTGGCGCTCTGTCTGGTCGGCGGAGCCGCTGTGGTGGAACACCGCCTGGCAGATCGGCTACGGCCAGGTCATCCTTGCCGTGGTCGTGCTGGCCGCCGCGCAACTGGCCACCGGCCGGGCGCGGCGGGACGGCATGCGGGACCTGTACGACAGCTTCCCCGTCTCCGCCGCCACCCGCACCCTCGGCCACCTGGGGGGCCTGGCGGGAGTGCTGCCCGCCAGCGTGATGCTGGCCGGTGCCGCCGCCGTGGTGGGACAGGCCCGCGGCGCGGTCGGCGTGCCCAGTGCCGGGGTGCTGGCCGCCGGGGTGCTCCTGGTGGTCGCGGCCGGCGCGGCGGGCGTCGCGGTGGGGACGCGGTTCCCGCATCCGCTGGCCGGCATCCTCGCGGCCATGGTCCTGCTCGTCGTGTTCACGCAGTCCTACCGGCTGCTGGCCTACCCGGCCCTGGGCGGGGCGCCCTGGCTGTTCCCGTGGACCGCCCCGGACCAGCTCGGCGCGCTGCCCGGGCCGCTGGCCGGTACCCGCCGGGCGCGGCGCACGCCGTGGAACTGGCCGGCCTCGCGGTCCTGGCCGGCGCCGGGGCGCTCGCCGCGGTCCCCGGCCGGGGCCGGCACCGGGCGGCGCTGGCGGCCACCGCCGTCGCGGCCGCGGCAGCGGTCTGCGTCAGCGGTGCCGTGCAGTTGCGGCCCATCCCTGCCGCCGCCGTGAACCGTCTGGTCAGCGGGGTCACCGTGCCGCTGCCGGCCGAGCACTGCAGCACGGCCGGCCAGGTCCGCTACTGCGTGTACCCCGGCTTCGGGAGCCTGCTGCCGGCACTGCGGCAGGCGCCGGTACGCGCGGTGTTCGCCCGGCTGCCCGCGCCGCCCGGCCGGGTGCTGACCATCGCGCAGGCCACCTCGCTGGCCCTCGACGACCCACCGCTGTTCCACGGGCACACCAGGCAGCAACTGGCCCGGTGGCAGGCCGAACTGCGGGCGGCGCCGGCCAACGCCGGCGTCGGCGCCGCGCCGGTGGTCTATGTTGCGCTGGGACAGCGGGTGCTGCCGGACTTCGGGCTGGCGGTGCGCGCCGCCGAGTGGGCGGTGGGAATCCCGGCCGGCGGCATCGGCGGACTTGGC
Organism: uncultured Actinomycetes bacterium; assembly: GCA_963730235.1. Lineage (GTDB taxonomy): Bacteria > Actinomycetota > Actinomycetes > Streptosporangiales > Streptosporangiaceae > DASXKD01. The sequence continues at coordinate 538,865 of CAVSRH010000002.1, read as the reverse complement.
TGCGTGCCGGCCGATCAGGCCAGGGAAGCCATCGCGATCTGGCTGGCCGTCGCCGCCGCCCACGCCTCCCCGGCGCAGCTGGAGTCCGGGCAGGCCCTGAACGGCGGGCCCGGGTTCGGGTCGGTCGCGATCGTGCGGCACTCGCCCATCACGCTGTGGACTGAACCGGCCGCCGACTTCACCCTCTCCCCGACGGCACCGCAGCTCACCGCCGCCGGCTTCCTGCTGGCCAGGGCGATGACGAACCTGCCGCAGCACAAGGTCGAAACCGTCCTGCGTGCGGCCTGGCCAGCCTGGCTGAACTGGCACACCCCCGACGCCCGGCTCGCCGCCGCGCTCGGCATCCCGATGCCCGCCGTCGCCACCCCGCCCGGGGCGGGCCAGCCGGGTGCCCCGCAGCCGCCACCGAGCCCGCTGTGCACCTGAGGACCGCCGTACGGCGACGGTCACGGCCGGGCGGGTTCTGGCCCAGGACGCTGCCCGCGCTGGCCCGGCACGCCGTGGCGGCCATGCCCTGGGTCACCCTGATCGCCGGCTGCCTGACCGGCACCGCCCTGCTCGTCCTCCTCGCCTACGTCGCCCGACATTCCCATCAGGCACTCAGCCAGGGCGCCGTCCGGCTTACCTTCCTCCCCGCCGTCGCCGCGCTGGCCTTCGTGCCCCGGGACCCGCTCCGGCCGCTCACCCAGGCTGCCCCGGCCCCCGGCTGGCTTACCTCCGCCGCCCAGACCCTGCTCGCCGTCCCCGTCCTGGCCGCGACCTGCTGGGCACAGCTTCTTCTCATGGACCACACCGCTGCCCCGCTGTCGCCCCGCCCCGCCGTCTACCCGCTGCTGGCCCAGCTGACCGGCTGGTGCGCGGTCGCCGTGGCCGCAGCCGCCTGCTGTGACCGGTCCCGCTACGCCGACCTCGGCGGGGCGGTCGCCGCACCGGTGAGCCTCGGGGTCATCGCCCTCGCCTGGTACGCCCCCAGGATCGACCACCTGCTGGTCTCCCCGCCCGCGACCGCGCATGCCGTGACGATCGCGTGGTACGCGGCCGCCGCCGCCGCGCTGCTGCTCACCGCGGCCGCCATGCGGGACCGATGGCACCGCTACCCCCGCCCGCCGCGCCGGGCCCCCGGCTGAGCGCGGCACCTCGTCACTAACGACGCCGACGCGGATAATGGTGTGCCTTGGCGGGCGGCATTCCCGTGGGCGCGGCAGGGTCATTCACCAGTCGTGCCCGATCGCCGGGTTATGCCATTTCCCGCCGCGTTCGGGTTGGCGGGGGTGGCGTGTGACAACGGCCGGGGTCGAGAATCCGCGAGTATTCATCTCCTATGCCCACGGTGACCCCACACATGAGCAGCAGGTGCGCGAGTTCTGGCTGTTCCTGCGGGAGAACGGCATCGACGCGGTGCTGGACCTGGCCGGTGCCGACCGCCGCACGGACTGGGCACGGTGGACGAGCGAGCAGGTAAGGGACGCGGGCTATGTGTTGGTAATCGCCTCGCCGGAGTATCGCCGGCGGACGGAGGGCGACGTCGAGCCGGATGAGGGCCGGGGCATCCAGTCGGAAGGCTGGCTGATCCGGGATCGCGTCTACGCCGACCAGGACTCCGGGATGCGTGTGGTGCTTCCGGTGGTACTGCCCGGATGCTCGCCGGCGGACATCCCCGAATGGCTGGCCCCTGCGGCGGCGACGTACTTCACGGTGCAGGAGTTCACGGTGGCGGGCGCAGAGCCGCTGCTGCGGGTGCTGACGGGCCAGTCGCAGGAAGTCGAGCCGCCGCTGGGCCTGCGCCCGGACCTGCCGCCGCGCAGCGCTGTCCCGGCTCCGGAGCCTGAGCCGGACAACGTCCTTCCCTTCCCCGATTCTTTTGGCCGGGCCAGACGGCAGGCGGCTTACCGGCTGAGCGCGTCGGCGCGAAGCGCGGTTGCCCTAGCCGGGGCAATGGCGGGCCCTCGCCCGGTAGATGCCTCCGTGGTGCTGCTGGCCGTGCTCCGGTACGTCCGCGACCAAGACCACGGGGGGATTCCCGGCGATCTGTACCAGGCTTTGGTGGCCCGCGCGGTGGGTATCCGCGGCACCGAGTTCCTCGATCGCCTTGCCCGTGCGCTGGGCGCCGATCCGCTGGGGCAGGTGGCCCTGGATGAGGCCGCCGTTACCGCCGTGATGCAAGCGCCGCCGCTGTCATACCTGCTTGCCCACGCGGCCTATGCGGCCGAGCGCACCTCGGGCGAACGTGAAGTCCATCTGCGGCATCTGGTACTTGCCACGGTTCTCGCCAGCAACCCACCGCTTCGCACCGCGTTGCTGGCGGCCATGGCAGTCTCTCCCGCGGAACTGCGCGCCGTGGTCCGCCGGGCAGCGAGAACGGACTCGTCCCAGTCCGGTGATTCCGGCGCGGCGTGGAATGAGCTGCTCTCGGCGGCACCGCCGGCGTCGGGACTGGCCGGGGGCATGGACGCTGACCTCGTCGACCCGACCCGCGACATTCCGCTCGACAAGGACGATCTGGGTGTCGGGGTCTGGGCGTCCATGCTGGCCGCGGTCGTCGTGGATGGCCGGACGCCCACGCCCCTCTCGGTGGGCATCTTCGGCGAGTGGGGCTCGGGCAAGAGCTACTTCATGGGGCTGCTCCGATCGGAGATCAAGCGCCTGTCGGGGAGCGGCCGGGAGCCCTACCTGCGTGACGTGGTGCAGATCGGGTTCAACGCCTGGCATTACGCCGACGCCAATCTCTGGGCGAGCCTTGGCGACGAGATATTCCGGCAGCTCGCAGGCCCGGGGGAGACAGCCGATGCGAGGCGCCGCAAGCTGCGGGAGGACCTGGCCAAGGGCACGGCCGAGCGCCAGGCGCTGGAGGCACGCACCGCGCAGGCGAGGGCGGAGACCGTACGGCTGCAGGCGGAGCTGGAAACTGCGACGGCCGAGCGTAACTCCGGGGCGGTGGGCCTGCTCGCGGCGGCGGAGTCCGCGGGCTTCGGCAAGCGGCTGAACAAGGTCTGGCAGCGGATCGGCATTCATGACCAGGCGCGGCAGGCACGGCTGCTGGCCGACGAGGTCCGCGGCGCGGCGGCGGCGCCCAGCCCGCTGCGCAGCCTGCTGGCGCGGCCGCGCACCTGGATATTCGCCGGGATCGGCCTGGTCGCGCTGGTGGCCATCATCGCGGCGGCGTGGCTCCCGGCGAGCTGGACCAACTGGCTGGCAGGCGCTGGCGCGGCCGCCCTGGTGGCCGCCGTGACCAACGTGGTAGCCCTGCTCACTCAGGCCGGTCAGGGGCTCAGCCAGCTGAAGGCCATTGCCACAGAACTCAGCAATGACCTGGCTTCACCTGACGAGCAGGCACCGGCCGGTGTCCGGGACGCGGTCGGCCGGCTGCGCGAGGCGGAGGCCGCGGAAAAGGTGGCGCAGGCGCAACTCGACGAGGTGGTCACGCAGGTGGGCCAGCTCGCGCGGCAGTTGTCCGACCTGATGCCGGGCCAGCGGCTCTACGCCTTCCTCGCCGAGCGGGCGGCCAGCGGTCCCTACGCCGGGCAACTCGGGCTCATCTCGACCATCCGCAAGGACTTCGAGCACCTGGTGGAACTGCTCCAGGCCTGGCGCCGTGAAGGGGGCACGGAGGAAGCGCCGCGCCCGATCGACCGGATCGTGCTCTACATCGACGACCTTGACAGGTGCCGGCCGCGGCAGGTAGTCGAGGTGCTGCAGGCGGTGCACCTGCTGCTGGCGCTGGACCTTTTCGTGGTAGTGGTCGGTGTCGATCCCCGCTGGCTGGTGCGGTCCCTGCAGCACCAGTTCCACGACACCATCGATGCCGAATCCGGGCCCGCGGACGCGGCGGGCGAACCGTGGAACGTCACCCCGCACAACTACCTGGAGAAGATCTTCAACATCCCGTTCGCGCTGCCTGGAATCCCGGTCGGCGGACTGGGGCGTGTCTTGCGCGGCATGTCCGGCGCCGATGGAATTGGCAACCAGGCCGGCGCCGCGCCGATGACCGCGGAACCGGGCCCGGCTGACGCCGGCGAAGCCAGGGACGCCGTACCGGCACCAGAGCCGGCTGCGGCCGTGCCGATCGAGGAACGCTCCGAGTTGGCCGAGGGCCGCGACGGGGGCACCGACGACCCGCCGCAGCCACTGGCCGAGCAGGAACTCGAACTCCTGGGTGCGCTGGAGTCGTTCATCGGCACGCCACGCGAGGCCAAGCGCCTGTTCAACCTGTACCGGATGCTGCGCTCCACCCGCGATCTCTCCTACGCTTCCAGCTTTCTCGGCGACCAGTACACGCCGGGCGAATACCAGGCCGTGGCAACGCTGCTCGGCATGCTGACCGCCAACGCCCAGTTGCTGGAGAAGGTGATCGACACTCCGCCGCAGGCGGACCCGGAGACGGCCGGCGGCCTTGCCTGGCGGCACACCAATGACCACTGGCAGGGATTCGCCTGCGACCTCGAACCGGTGCGGCAGGCGGACGGCACCTGGTTCAACCCGATCATCGGGAAGATCCCCACTGGCGAGGTCCCGGAATGGCGGCAGTTCGCGACGGCCGCGGCTGGCCTGGACGCGCTGATAACGCTGCCGGATCTCAGCGTGTTCCAGCGGTGGGCGCCGCGGATCCGGCAATTTTCCTTCACGCTCGCCAAACCGAATACTCAGCCGCCCTCCTATGCGGAGCTGGAAGCGCCGCGGTAGCCCGGCGCCGCGCGCCGGAACCGCCGCGCATCCACGCCAGGTCCACGTCCGGTGAGCGCACGGTTGCGCCGGCTCATTGGTTGCTCTAGAGTAACCGTTGCTTATGAGTAACCAAACGGTGGACGCGGTGTTCGATGCGCTCGGCGAGCCGGTGCGCCGCCGCATCCTGGAACTTCTGCACGAGGGGCCGACGCCGGTCGGGCGGCTCGCGGCGCGGCTGCCGGTGGGCCGCCCGGCGGTGAGCAAGCACCTGCGCGTGCTCAGCAACGCCGGGCTGATCTCCCACCGCAGCGTCGGCACCCGCAACCTGTACCTGCTGGCGCCCGGCGGGATGGCGGTCGCGCAGCAGTGGCTGGCCCGGACCTGGGACACCGCGCTGGCCGCCTATGCGGCCGAGGTCAGCCGGACCGCCGCCGGCCGCGAGCAGGCCGGGCATCCGGTCCCGCCGCCAGCCCCACCGAATGCCGAGACAGCCAAGGAGCGGCCGTGACCACCATCCCGCCCATCCGCAAGGAAGTTCTGGTCGACGCCGGCCCCGCGGCCGCGTTCGACGTGTTCACCGCGGGCATCGGCCGGTGGTGGCCGGTCGCGGAGCATAGCGTGCACGGCGAGGGCGGCACGGTCGTGTTCACCGGCGGGCAGCTTGTCGAGGAATCGGCCACCGGGCAGCGGGCCGTCTGGGGAACGGTGACCCGCTGGGAGCCACCGGCGGCGGTCGCGTTCACCTGGCATCCCGGGCAGGCGCCGGAGCGGAAGAGCCATGTCGAGGTCACCTTCGCCGCCGCTGGCGCGCAGACCCTGGTCACGCTGGTTCACAGTGGCTGGGAGTCCTTCGCCGACCCGGCCGCCGCGCGGGCCAACTACGATCATGGCTGGCCGATCGTGCTGGGCTGCTACCAGGAGCACGCCGGCCACGGCGGGCAGGACAGCCCGGGCGCGGAAGGCGGCGACGAGGACGGCAAGCAGACCTGGGTGGCGCTGCACTGATCCGGCGCCCCGGCGGCCGGTTCCGGTGCGCCGTCCGCCACCCACATCGTGTGCCTGGTCCCCGCGAAACCTCCTCGCCGTCGCACGCCAGCTCTTTACGCCGTCCTGGCCTACCAGGGGGATGACGGCCAGCGGACCTCCGGGTTAGTGTTTTGGTGCGTTGAGCTGGCGGGAGGTGCCAGTAGTGGCATGGTCATGGGATCCGAGGGCGCGGGCTCATGGTCACTTGCGCGCCTCGGACGCCGACCGCGAACAGGTGGTCGAGATCCTCACGGCCGCCTTCGTGCAGGGCCGGCTGAGCCTCGACGAGCTGGGCCTGCGGGCGGGCCACGCGCTGGGGTCGCGGACCTACGCCGAGCTGATCGCCACCATCGCCGACATCCCGGGCCCGGCGTTGCGGCCCCCGCCGCCGCCCCGCCCCGCCCGCCTGGCCGATCCCGCAGGCTGCGCGCCGATCCCGCCGGGCCGGATGCAGGCCGGCGCAAAGGCGGCCGTGTGGGCCGCCTGCGTGATCGTCGCGCTGCCCGCGGTGTGGGCCGCCTTCCTCACCCACTACGGCGGCTTCCTCATCCTCGTCCTGCTCGCCTTCACCGGGCTGGCCGTGACCATCGGCACCCGGACGGACCGAAGGGCCGCCGGGCGCCGGGCGCCGTCTTGCCCGCGGGCCGGGTAACGGGACGCTACGCAGGCTGCGCGCCCCCGTCACCCGCCGCGCTGGCGGAGCCCGGGGCCTGCTGGTTCTGATACGCCTGCACGGACAGCGGATGGTCCGGGCCGAGGATCAGCGGGGCGCCGGCGCTTTCCGCTTCGTGCTTCTGCTGGGCCAGCTGCGAGCCGGGCGTCGCGTACAGGACGTGGACGCTGGCGTTGCCGCTGCCCCGCTGGTCCACCGGAGCGACCGCGGCCGGGTTGCCCTGCTGGTCGGTGACCCACAACTGGAAGTCGTCGTACTTGAACAGCTGGATGTCGGCGATGGGCGTCGGGTAGTGGTGCACCCCGCCGGGCTCGGGGTCCGCGGCGCCGGCGGGCCCTGTGCCCCGCCGCCCTGTGTCCCGCCGCTGGGCAGCACGCCGGTGTGGAAGTTGGGGTGCAGCGGCACACCGGCGTTGAAGATCGAGTCGGTCCACGTGGCCACCCCGGCGGCATCCGTGATCGGGGTGTCCAGCAGCCCGCCGGGGTCCAGTTGCTGCTTGATCTGGGGCGAGACGAGGTTATAGAGCCGCTGGGCGTTTTGCCGCAAAAGATCTACTTTGGAGGGTTCTGCGCAAAATTGGGCGGACCATTCGATCCCGGCCTGGTTGCGGACCAGGAACCAGCCCTGGGCGTCCTGCAGCCACAGGGCGCCACCGTGGTGGTCCTGGTAGGGCCCCTGCCCGTAGATCATCCCCTGTGCCTGCCCGGCGATCTGGTTCATCTTGGCCCGTGCCGCCACGTATTCCGGGGAATCCGCGCGCGTCGGATGGTTGGGCACGTTGATCGACCATGGATGCGCCTCGGACTCTGGGTGCACCGGTTCCGGATTTGTCATCACAATCTCCCCTCCCTTGATGGGCACGAACGCTACCGCTGGCAGCCCGGCCTGCGGCGAAGGCGCGGCGGGCGGGCGGCCGATTCCGGTGGATCCGCACTGATAGCGTGAAGCCAGTTAGTGGTTGCGTCTAGGGTTCCGCGCCGCGTGCGTAACGCAGCGAAGACAACTAGCACTGCGGCGGCCTGGACCGAGCGGCGCCAGGGGCGCACCGGCCCCCACACCTGACGGGATAAAAGCCCTGAGGGCTCTTGTCGGCATGCCCGGATATCCGGGACAGGCAGAGGGAGCCGTCGGTGCGAGGACCACACTTCCAGGCAGCAGACTCCTGCACGGCCGTGCGGACGCCGGCATGACCGCGCAGCCGCACCTGACCACGCTGATTGTGGTGGCCGTGATCGGCGCGGGTGCACTGCACGCGGTCTGGAACGCCATCGCCAAGCATCTCGACGACCGGCTCATGGCCTTCGCCGTGATGGGGGTCGCCCTGACCGCATGTGGCGGGCTCATGGTGGCGGTGACCGGGCTGCCCGCCCGGACGGCCGTGTTCTTCGCCATAGCGTCCGCCGTGATCCACGTCGGCTACGAGCTGGCGCTGATGAACTCCTACCGGCTCGGCGCGTTCAACCAGGTCTACCCGATCGCCCGGGGGACCTCGCCGCTGGTGGTCGCCGCGGGTGCCTACTTCTTCGCCGGCGAGCACCTGGGCGCGGTCCCGCTGGCCGGGATCGCCGTGCTCGCGTTCGGGCTGATCGGCCTCGCGCTGTCGGCTGGCCGGCTCACCCGTGGCGAGTTTCCCGCGGTCGGGGTGGCCGTGCTGACCGGGCTCACCATCGCCACCTACACCGTCGTGGACGGCCTGGGCGTGCGCGCGGCGCACGATCCGTACGCCTACACGGGCCTGATGTTCGCCCTCCAGGGCCCGGTGTTCCCGCTGATAGCGCTGTTCCGGCGCCCGTTCGCCGACTGGCGGGACACCACGCTGCTGAGCCGCGGGCTGCTCGCCGGGGCGCTGTCCGTCGTGGCGTACGGCATCGTGCTGTGGGCCCAGTCCCGTGCCCCGCTGGCGGAGGTCGCCGCGATCAGGGAGACCAGCGTGATCTTCGCGGCGGTGATCGGGATGGTCTTCCTCAAGGAGCGCTTCGGCACGCGCCGGGTTGCGGCCGCGGTCGTGATCGCCGCGGGCATCGTTTTGATCACTGCCTGACCGGCGCGCCGGCCGCGCCGCAACGGGCAGCGGCCCGGGGCGGGATGCTCCGCCCCGGGCCGCCGGTCAGTTCCGTCCGCAGAACCTCAGCGGGCCGGCTGAGTCGCGGTCACAGTTCCAGGACCGCCACCCATCGGGCTAGTGGAGCAGGGCGTCGAGCGACTTGACCTGGACGGTGTCGCTGGCGTTGCCCAGGAACGGAAGGCCGAAGTTCTCCTCGATGGTCTGAAGCAGCGAGTAGTGGTCGGAGAAGACCGGGTCAACGCGGTGCCCACGCCCTGGACCACCGCGATCAGCGGAATGCGGCCGCCACCGTAGATGGTGCCGCCGGCCAGGTCGCCACCGGACCCGGTGGTGGGGTCGGGGGGTGTCGCGGGCAGGACGGGGGAGTCGGGCCCGCCGCGGTTGTCCAGCGGCCCGAAGGGGCTGCTGTCGGAGTAGCTGCCCTCGTCCCAGGTGATGAAGATGGCCGAATGGCTGGTCCAGGCGCTGCTGTGCATGATCAGCCCTACCCAGGTGCGCAGGAAGGCGTTGGCGTTCTTGTAGAGCCTGACCTGGTTGGGGTCGGTCGGTGAGCTGGGATACGGGCAGGCGGGCGCCCCGCCGTGCATGTCGTCGCAGATGTTCGGGGTGATCCAGGCGTACTGCGGCACGTTGCCGCCCGCCAGGTCCGTGCGCAGTTGCTTCAGCGGGACCACCAGGTCGGCCCGGGACGGGTCCTGGTAGACATCCGGGTACATCAGGAACGGGTTGTGCTTGCGCACGTAGAGCCCGTTCGACGTCTCGTCGGTCAGGTCCCCGGGGTACGGCAGGTTCTGCATGTAGGCCTTCCAGCTCACATGCGCGGCCTCGAACTGGTCGACCACGTTCTCGTGGTTGAAGTACGGTGCCTGGGCCGTGTCGTCGTCGTTGGAACCCCAGGTTGATCCGCTGGTTGCGGCAATGTAGTCGGGCAGGCTGGTGTGGGTGACACCGAAGTAGTGGGTCGCCAGCCCGTACGTCCCCGCCAGGTGCTGGATGTACCGCGTGTACTTGTTGCTTGGCGTGAGCAGATCCTTGTACGAGGTGTTCTCCAGCATGATCACGAAAACGTGACTCAGGTAGGGATGGTGCCACCGAGCCGCAGCTGACACGGCGCCGTCCCGGGCGGAGCCCGCCACCGGCCGGGCACTCACCGCGAGCGGCCCGGCGATCGCCCCGAGCAGAAACGCCACCGCCACCGCCACGGCCCAGGTCGGCAAGCGAGACATCCGCTTGGCCGAGGACCAGATCTGTCGCGTCACCGCACACCTCCATGTCGTCGTGTGAAGCCGCAACCCCCGAGATCGCCGCCGCGCGCCCCGGACGGGCTAAAACGTTTTAGTCCGACGGCGCGCGGCCAGGGCCGCAACCCCTTGTCCTCGCGCCAGTCTGGGGCTCGCAAAACCGCCAAGTCAACGCAAACACGACGCCAAATCAACGAGAAGGTGAATGACAGTTGACCGGATCCCCTATACGGCAGGGGCCTGGCCGGCCACCCGCAGGGCGGGGGTGCCCGCGTCGCTGGTGCCCGTGGCGATCTCGTCGAGGCTGCGCCCGGCGGGCTCGGGGAGCACCAGGGTGAGCAGCAGCCCGGCCACGGACACCCCGGCGGTGAGGAGCAGGGTGCCCCGCAGGCCCAGGTGGGTCTGCAGCACCGGGAACAGGAAGACCCCGATGAACGCGCCGAGCTTGCCGATGCCCGCCGAGATCCCGTGCCCGGTGGCGCGCATGGACACCGGGTACAGCTCGCTCGGCATGACGAACGTGGTCATGTTCGGCCCGAACTCGGTGAAGAAGTAGCTCACCCCGTACACCAGCAGGAACGGCACGACCGCGGTGGTCATGCCGGGGATGGCCGCGATGACCAGGAAGCAGAGGGCCATCATCGCGAACCCGGTCAGCTGCAGCCGCCGGTGCCCCATCTTGTCCAGCCGCGCGATGGCCAGCACGTACCCGGGCACGGCGGCCACCACGAAGATGGCCAGCTGGATGGCGATCTTGGTCATGGTCGAGGCGGTGGGCGAGATCAGGCTGAGGATCTGCGGGGTGGAGATGGTGTTCCCGTAGTAGGCGTAGTCGAGCAGGAACCAGCAGCCCGCGGTCCCCGCCAGCATGACCAGCCATCGCCGGTTGCTGAGGAACGCTCGCAGGCCCATCTCGCGCCGCTCGGTGCCTGCCTCGCTTCCGCTGATCGTGCCGCCGGTGAAGTCGGACATCCGGGTCGCCGCCTGCTGTGCCCGGCCCTGCACCTGGGCCTGGTAGCGCGGCGACTCCGGCATCCGGGTGCGCAGGTAGATCACGGCAGCCGCGGGCACCGCGCCGAGCGCGAGCAGGATCCGCCACGCCACGTCGTCGCTGGCCCCGGAGCCGAGCAGCGCCAGTGCGATGAGCGGCCCGATGATGAGCCCGAGCGCCTGGGTGCCGAACACCATCCCGACCAGCTTGCCGCGGTCCTTCCGGTTGGCGTACTCGCTCATCATCACGGCGCTCACCGGGTAGTCGCCGCCGACGCCGAAGCCGAGCACGAACCGGAAGCCGATCAGCACCCAGAACGACGGTGACAGCGCCGACCCCAGCGCGCCCACTATCATGATCGCCGCGACCATCCAGTACACGACCTTGCGCCCGGCCCGGTCGGCGATGCGCCCGAACACGAACGCCCCGAGGAACGCCGCCGCCAGCATCGTGCTGTTGAGCACCGCCAGCTTGCCCGAGCTCAGGTCCCAGTCCTTGGTTATCAGCGCGGAGGCGATCCCGATGACGAACAGGTCGTAGGCGTCGGTGAAGAATCCCATCCCGGACGCCAGGACGGCGCGGAAGTGGAACCTGCTCAGCGAAGCCTCATCCAGAGCTGCGATCAGGTCCCTGGACCGGATCTCGGTCACCGCGACACCACCTGCCCGTTCTGCGCCAGCCCGGCCCCGTTCCCCCAAGCCCGAAGTTATCGAGCACAAACGACGCATCACCGACACGAAGATGAATGAGAGGTGAACACAAGATGTTCGGCAGTCAAACGATTCACCTGTGCACGGTGACGCCGACCACATCGCCGCGTTGCTGGCTCAGATAGCCGTTCCGGATGTCGGCCAGGTCGATGGTGAGTTCCAGGGTCGCGGCCCCACCGTCCGGCGCCTCGGCCAGCACCTGGCCGCGCGGGGACACCACCATGGTGGGGCAGTGCTGGCGGCCGTCGGCCACGTTGGCGGCCAGCACGAACCGCTGTGTCTCGGCCGCCCGGCTGATCAGGTGCGCCCGCCATACGCCCGGCGGCTCGGCGGGGTTGGCGGCGTAGGTCAGGTAGATCAGCATCTGGGCTCCCTGGCGGGCCAGGCAGTGCCACTGCTCGGGGAACCGGATCTCCCGGCACAACTGGACGCCGGGCCAGCGCCGGCCCGCCCGGCAGCGTCATCCGCAGCACGGGCAGCGCCGCCCCCGCCGCGAGCCGCCCGCGCTCGTGCGTGGCCAGGTTGACCTTGCGGTAGACCCAGGACCGGCCCGCCGGGGAGCAGTAGACCGCCGCGTTCCACCACTGCCCGCGCTCGGCCAGCAGGGTGCCGAAGAAGACGTGGACGCCGGTGTCGCGGGCCGCCGCGGCGATGACCTCCCTGGCTTGCGCAAGCTCACCGGGGCTGAGGTCGTCCAGGCCGGATAGCTGGTCGTCGTAGCCGGACAGTGCGGCCTCGGGCAGGACAAGCACCGTGCCGGACCGCGCCGCGCCGATGGCCGCCAGGATGGTCTCGGTGTTGCGCGGCACCGACCAGCACACCGGCACCTGCGCGACCGCTACCGGGACCTGCATCCGACCAGTATCCAGCGCCGCCACGGGAGTGCCGCGTGGCCTGGGGATGGGTGCCTGTCCGTGCACCTGTGGCCGGGCTCCTTCAGCGGGCCTGTTCGCCCAGGCAACGGATCGGGCTGCTCAGCCGTCCCAGGGGTGGGGGCATCACCCGGCCGAAAGCCGCATTTGGCACCACTGGAGATGGTTCAGTCGATGGTGCGGCGGGTGGCGCCGGATCAGATAGGGAGGGGGCGCGCTGACGATGTCAAGGTCCGCCCGTCCACTCGTGGCATCAATCCGGTACGTGAGATCGCTGCCCGGGCCCGGCTGGCTGCTGGCCGCCGCCGTGCTGTTCACCGCAGCGGAGTTTGCGGTGGCTCCGCTGCGGCTGCCGCTGGGCTGGGACGAGATCACCTACATCGCGCAGACCAGCGCCCACGCCTCCCCGGTGGTGATGCCCCCGATACACAGCCGCGGGCCGGGGCTGCTGGCTGCGCCGGTCACCCTGCTTACTACCTCGGTCGTGGTCCTGCGGGCGTGGCTGGCGCTGCTGTCGGGGGCGGGGCTGTTCCTGGCCCTGCTGGCCTGGCGCCGGCTGCGGCCCGGGCCGGTGCTCGCGCTCACCGTCGTGATCATCGGCGGCCTGGCGGTTACCCAGCTGAGTGCGGTGGAGGTGATGCCTGACTGGTGGGAAGCGATCGGTGCGCTGGCCGTGACCGGGCTCTTCCTGCAAGCCGTCACTACCGGCCTGACCCGGCTGGTGGCGGTGCTGCTTGCCGCGGGCGTGTTCTTCCTGATGCTGGTGCGCTGGCAGGACGCGGTGTTCCTGACCGTGCCGCTGGTCGCCGGGGCGGTGGTGGTCCCGGCGTGGCGGTGCCGCGGGACGCTGGCCGCTCTCGCCGCCGGCCTGGCCGCCGGGGCCGCCGAATGGGCCGGGGAGGCCTGGCTCTTCTACGGCGGCCCAGCCGGCCGGGTGCGCCTGGCCGCCCGCGAGCCGCCGACATTCGGCCTGTACTTCTCCCTCTTCCACCTGCTTCGCAACCTGACCGGTGCACCCCGGGACTGCCCGCGCTGGGTCCACCCCTGGCTCGGCGTCTGGTGGACCGCCCTGCTGGTGCTGGCCATCCTCGGGATCCTCACCGCCTGGCGGACCAGGCCGGCCGCCCCGGACACACCCGCCGCTCCTGCGGCGGTCCCGGCCACCCGGGCCACCGCCGCGGTCCCAGCCGCCTGCGCGGTGACGCTGCTGGCTGCCTACAGCGTCTTCGACAACTACGCAATCCCCCGCTACCTGCTCCCGGTCATCGTCCTGGCGGCCATCCCCGCCGCTGATGCCATCGCCTGGCTCGTTGCCCCCCGCCGCTGGCAAGCCGCCGCGCTGCCGCTGGTGGCGGTGTTCCTGCTGGCTGGGCTGATCACTCAGCATTACGTGCTGCGCGGCCAGGCCGCCCGCACGGGCCACCTTGACGCGCGCTGGGTCGCCCAGGCCGAATACCTGCACCGCCTGGGCGTCCGCCCGCCCTGCATCACCGGCCCCGGGCACCTGCCTGTCGCCTACTACCTGGGATGCACGCCCGCCTGGGCCGACCAGCACCTGTCCACCCTGCTGGCCCAGCGGCCCGGCCCTGGCGCATGGCACCTGCTGCACGACCGTGGCAGGCCCATCAAGGTCTACATCAGGACATAACACGCCTGCCGGGCACCGCCACCCTGGAGCGGCCCCAAACGCCATGATCACGGGCAGCGGCGCGGTTCTGGGTGGCGGGACGCTGCCCGTCAGGCCAGCGCGGGCAGCAGGGCGAGGATGGGCGCGCCCAGGGCTCCCAGCCACCCGGCCAGGGCGTGCAGCGGGGCGAGCAGCGCCGCGCCGCCGCTGGCCAGCGACCCGGCCGCGGTAAGCAGCCGGGTGAGCCGCTCCAGCGCCCGGGCGAACCGGGGCCGGTCCGGGGTTCCGGCGTGCAGCGCGTCGCCCATCTCGGTGACCTGGGCCTGCGCATGGGTGGCCGCGGCACCGTCGAGGCGGGCGGCCGCGACGGCGTGGCCAAGCTCGCCCAGGGCGCGGCGCGCGTCCGCCGTGCTGACCAGGGCACCGTGCTGGCCTCCGCTGATGTGCTGGTCGCCGGCGACGTTGTTGATCACGCCACCGCTCTGGCTGCCGATGTTGAACGTCATCGTGCCCTCCCCGGGGGCGCAGTGGGCGGCCAGGGCATCGGCAGCGGGTAATCACGCTCGACCCGCCTGCGCCGCGAGGTGGCCACGATGTGCAGCACGATCCCGATGACGAGCATCAGCGAGCCGACCGCGGCCATGGCCCAGCCCAGCAGCCCGGACGGGAGGCCGAGGATGGGGCGGCCGAACGGGTTGGCCGGTGGCGCCGTGCTGTTGCTCTGGAAATCGCTGGATATCTGCTTGAGCAGGTTCAGGTCCGCGGCGGCGAACAGGGCAAAACCCGCCACGAACAGCAGCAGGCCCAGCCAGACCAGCCAGCGCGCCTTGGTCTTGGTCCCGGCGATCTCGCGCATGAAGCTGTCCCGCCGCTGGATGACCTGCTGGACGTGCGCGTTGTACTGATCCCGGCCGACGTTGCTGATCACTTGCGCTTCCTGCTGGCCGACCTCGTACCGCACCTGCCCGGCCTGCCTGATCTCGGTCGGGTTCGGCTCTGGCCGCTCCGCCCTGCCCGGGGCAGGCCCGCCCGCCCACGGCCCGGCCTGCGCCGGCATGGCCTGGGTCTCCGGGGTGACCGGGAGCGCCGCCTCGAACCGCGCCCGCACGGAGGCGAACGCGACGACGTCGCCCTGATGCAGTTCCGTGCTCGCCGCCGGGCTGCCGTTGACGAACGTGCCGCCCGAGGAACCGAGGTCCTGGACATACACCGTGCCGCCGCGCCGCTGCAGCGCCGCGTGGGTGCGGCTCACATGGGGGTCGTCCAGGCGCACGTCACAGGTGGGCTCACGGCCCACGGTCAGGTAGTCGGTGCAGAGCTCGATCTGGCGGCCGCGCAGGGCTTCGGGAGCGAGCAGGACAAGGCGCGGAACGGCTGCGCCCGGCTGGATCGTCACCGGCACGGCCCCCTTCCCCGTCGCGGCGCCACGGCACCGCGGGAGCACCGCTGGCATGGTGCGCCCTACCAGTAAGAGCGGCGGTCACGGCTCCTGATACATCGTCTGCCAAAAGACCATGAAAAGGCAATGGAAAGGTAAAGAGCGGTGCGGCTTAGAGGCAGGCGAGCGGGAACGGCGGGGTGCTGCGCAGGTCCACGTTCCGGTCGGCCGGGGTGCCTGCCGCGCCCGAGCGGGCCCCCCGGAACGGCACATTGGCCGCCAGTTCCCGGTGCAGCGAGGCGAGGTCGTCGCGGGTCTCCAGGGCAGGGGGCACCGCCGGGGTGTCGTGGTCCACCATGGTGCAGACGATGGACAGCCAACTGCCGCGGTCCACGAGTTCGACCAGCCGGGTCTGGCAGGGCCAGTCGATCACGGCGCAGGTGGTGACCTCCCAGAACCCCTGCGCCGGGTTGTCCGGGTGGATCCGGCGGCGCACCGCGTTCAGGTGGGTGTGGCCGTTGAGCCACAGCACTACGTTCGGGAACCGGTGCAGCTGGGCGAGGATCTCCGCGGCGCCGAGCAGCGGCCCGGCCGGGCCCGCGTGGCTGGTGTTGGTCAGCGTGTCGATGCCGTGGTGGGAGAAGATCACGACCAGGCGGTTCTCGTTGCCGGTGCGCACCTGGCTCCCGTCGGCGGCGGCGTAGTCCGCGTGCACCTCCGCCAGCCGTTCCTCCAGCCAGGCGGCCTGGTCACGGTCCAGGCAGCCGGCCGCGCCGCCGGCCAGGCAGGTGGTGTCCAGCGCGATCAGCCGTACCGCCGGGGTGTCGTAGACGTAGTAGGCGGTGCCGTCCCGCCGGTTGCGCTCGCCGAAGCCGTGCCCGCCGGGCCGCGCCCCCGGCCGGAAGTGGGCTGCCACGAACTCCTGCCGGGTGATCGGCCGGCGGCCGGGGTCGGCGGTGACGGTGCGCGACGGGCCCGCCATGAACACCTCGGGGCGCATGGTGAACAGATCGAGCGCCTGGTCGTGGTCGAAGTCGGCACGCAGCCCCAGTGGCTTGCGGTCGCCGGTAAGCGCCCGGGCCAGGTCCCCGCTCTGGATGCCGACGCCCTGGTTGAGCGCCTCGTGGTTGCCGAAGCACGACAGCCAGGGGATCGCCAGCCCGCCCGCCTGGAACTCCCGCAGTGCCCGCGCCAGCAGGCCGGGATGATCCGGGAACCCGAACTCGCGCCGGAACACGTCGGGGCCGCCCGCGGCCTCGCCGTCCGGCTTCCAGAAGATGTCGTCCGGCCAGTCGAGCGCCTGAACCCCCTCGTAACGGGGGCCGCCGGAATCGGGTGCCGCCATGCCGCCGTCGAAGAGCGCGAAGAAGTTCTGCAGCTCGTTCCATTGCGCGTTGTCGATGGCGTCGCCCGTGGTCACGGCGATCTCCGGGGGCTGGCCGGTGGCCGGCCCGCGCACCCTGTTGAGAGTGCGGACCGTGGCATCGACCGCCTGCAGGGTGAGCGCTTCCTGCGGCCGCTGCACCGGCACGATCTGGGCGTACCGCGGGTCGGCGAACAGGCGGTTGAGGAACTCGAACCTGGTCGGCGACTGGACGTCGGCGATCTGCAGGTCGGTCACGTGGGCCAGGCAGAGCAGCGGGCGGCCGGGGCCGGCGGCCGGCGGTGCGCCGGGCATGCCCATGGGCCCGCGCACCACGTGCGGCTCGCCGTCGATGACCTGGACGGCGTGGTAGTCCGCGCTGGCCCCGCTGCGCAACACGGCTCCGGGGCCGAGCCGGCGATGGGTGGTCAGCGGCGGTTGCCCGCCGCTCACCCGGTGCCCGCGGCCGGCGAGTCGGCGGAGACGAGCACCGGGTTGAGCCGGATCGTCAGCGTGACGCGCTGCCCGGCGGCCAGCGAGGTGGCCTCGGCGGTGGCCATCGCGGCCATGACCGTCGTGTCGCCGAGGTCGACCGTGACGCGGCTGGTCGCCCCGAGGAACGTGATGGCGATCACCGTTCCGGTCAGCGGGCCCGCTTCGGCGGACCCGCCGGAGGCCACGGTCACCGCTTCCGGCCGCACCTGGGCCACCACCGGGCCGGCCGGCATGTCGGCATCCACCAGTGGCAGCGTGACGCCGCGGACGACGACCATGCCCGAGCCGGTGGCCTCGCCCGCCATCCGGTTGGACAGGCCGACGAATTCCGCGACGAAGGGGGTGGCCGGCCGGGAGTAGACATCGACCGGCGAGCCGAGTTGCTCGATCCGGCCCCCGCGCATCACGCCGACCCGGTCGGCAATGGCCAGTGCCTCTTCCTGGTCGTGGGTGACGAACAGCGTGGTCGTGCCCACCTCGAGCTGGATCCGGCGGATCTCGTCCCGCAACTGCGCCCGGACCTTGGCGTCCAGCGCGGACAGCGGCTCGTCGAGCAGCAGCACCCTCGGCTGGATGGCCAGGGCGCGGGCCAGCGCGACCCGCTGCTGCTGCCCGCCGGAGAGCTGATGGGCGTAGCGGCCGGCCTGCTCGGTCAGCCCGACCAGTTCGAGCATCTCCATGGCCCGCTTGTCCCGCTCGGCCTTGCTCTTCCGGCGCAGCTTGAGCCCGAAGGCGACGTTGTCTTTGACCGTCATGTGGGGGAACAGCGAGTACGCCTGGAAGACCATGCCCATGTCGCGCTTGCTCGCCGGCCGGCGGGTTACATCTTCGCCGCCCACCATGACCCGCCCGGTATCGGCGTCCTCCAGCCCGGCGAGCAGCCGCAGGGTGGTGGTCTTCCCGCAGCCGGACGGGCCGAGCAGCACCACGAGCTCGCCCGGGTGTAGCGTCAGGTCGAGCTCGTCCAGCGCCTTCACGTCCCCGTAGTGCCGGGACAGCCCTTCGAGCCGCACCTCGACCCCGGATCTCGTGGCGGCGGAGCTGACGCCGGTGGCTGGCAGGCTCACGGTGCCCCTCTCATCTCCGGCCGCGCCGTGGGCGGCCGACGTAGGACAGGATCAGCAGCAGCAGGAAGGTGAAGAACAGCGCGGCGAACGAGGTCGAGAACAGCACGCTCGCGTTCGGCGTGTTCCGGCTGATGGAGTACAGCTCCACCTGCATGTTCACGTACAGCAGCAGGTAGGCGATGGGGAACTCGCCGAGCACCAGCGCGAACCCCAGCAGCGAGGCGTTCAGAATGCCCTGCCGCATGTTGGGCGCGATGATCCGGAACATGACCGTGAACCAGCTCGCGCCCAGCCCGCGCGCGGCCTCGGACAGCGTTTTCACGTCCACGGCGTTCAGCCCGGCGGCCAGCGCCCGGTACGCGTAGGGCAGCACCAGGATGACGTAGACCCAGAACAGCATGAGCGTGGAGACGTTGCGCTGCTGGATCCAGTTGTAGATCGGCACCAGGCCGACGACCAGGACGATCGCCGGGATGGTGAGCGGCAGCAGGCACAGGAACTCCACCGTCCGGCTGATCCACGGCACCCTGAGCTTGATCCAGATCATCGTCGGCACGAGCAGCACCAGCACGGCCGCGGCCGTGAGCACCCCGAGTTCGAGGGTGACCTCCACCCGGCTGATCAGCGACGGCGTGCCCACAACGGTGTAGGAGACAATCTGTTTCCACGCCGCGAGCGACCACCCCCCCTCGCCGGCGGCGGGCTCCAGCGACATCCGCAGCAGGGCCAGCATCGGCAGCACAAGGAAGACGCCGAAGACGGTGAAGACGATGTACCGGAACAGGTTCAGCCGCCGCCGGCGGCGGCCATGCAGGCCCCGCCGTGTCCTGGCGGTCCCGGCACCGGCCAGTTCGCTGGGGATGGCCGGTGCCAGCGCGGCGGGCACCCCGCCCGCGCCTACTGAAGCCATCGTGCGGCCCTCCGCTGTAGCAGGGCGTAACCGGTCATGACGATCGCCACCATAATGATCAGGCCGACGGCGAGCACCTGGGCCTGGTTGGCGCTGCTCAGGCCGACCTCACTGCTCATCGCCGTGCCGATCAGCTGCGGGACGACGTAAGGGATCTGGTTCTCCCACGCCTCGACCGTCGCGTAGGCCGACAGGGCGTTGGCGAACAACAGCAGCAGCGACCCGAAGAACGCCGGCGCCAGCAACGGCGCGGCGACGTAGCGCCAGTACTGCCAGGCGGAGGCGCCGAGGTTCTCCGACGCCTCGCGCCACTGGACCTTCAGCCCATCCAGTGCCGGGACGAATACCAGCGCCATCAACGGCACCTGGAAGTACCCGTAGATCAGGCCGATGCCCCACGGAAAGCTGAGATACCAGCTCGCATGGAACAGCAGCCCGATCGGGCCGATGAGGACGAGGAAGGCGAAGGCCAGGGTGACCCCGCCGAACTGGGCGAGCACGCCCGCCGCCGCCGTGTAGACGCGGCGCACCGCTCCGTCCGGATCTCCGGTCGCGATGGCGTAGGCGACCACCGCCCCGAGCACCGCGCCGAACACGGCCGAGCCCAGCGACAGCTCGAATGAGTTGACGAAGGCCGTGCGTACCTGCGACTGGCCGAGGAACGAGAGGCTGGAAAGCTGCCAGCTGCCGCTGGTGTTGTGCAGCGCGCTCCAGACCACGATCCCGAGCGGCCAGAGCAGGAACACCGCGACATAGGCAAGGAACGGCGTGACCCCGGCCCAGGCGGGTATATGAGGCCGGCGCCAGGCCCTGGCGGGCCCGACGCCGGCGTCAGTGTTTGCTGCCACAGGCCCTCGCTAGCTGACGGCCTTGGTCCAGTTGGCGGCGAGGTAGTTGGCGGCGCTGGTGTTCTGCGCCCCGCTCAGGAACACCGGGGTACCCGGCACCGCGGGCAGCTTCGCCGCGTCCGCCTTGTTGAGCGTGCCGTTGTTGGCCATGGCCAGCTGCTCGACCGGCCGGGCTCCGCCGGCCAGCCACAGGTTCTGCCCACCGGTCGCCGCCTGGGAGTAGAGGAACTCCTCCCACAGCCGGGCCGCCGCCGGGTGCGGCGCCTGCTTGTTGATGGCCTGGTTGTAGTAGCCGCCGAGCACCGCGCCGGACGGGATGAACACCTTCCAGTTCGACACGCCGACGTAGCTGGGCAGGTTGAGATAGTCCCAGTTGAACACGACCGGCGTGCTGCCGGCCTTGATGGTGGCGCCGGTGGCCTGGGTGGGCGAGAAGTTGCCGGCCGCCTTGAGCTTGTGGAAGAAGTTCACGCCTGCGGCGATGCTGCTAGCGCTGCCGCCGTTGGCCAGGCTCGCCATCATCACCCCGTTGAGCGCGGCGTTTGCCTGCGTCGGGTTTCCGTTCAGCGCGACCGCGTTCTTGAACTTGGGCCCGAGCAGCTGGCTAAGCGACGTGATCGTGCCGAACTTGGAGGAGTAGCCGACCGACATGTAGCCGCCGTAGTCGTTGTACCAGAGCCCGTTGGGATCCTTCTGCGCGGCCGGGATCGACGACCAGGTCGCGACCTTGTACGGCGCGAACAGCTTGGTGTTGGCCAGGGCCACCGCCTGGCCGACGTCCAGCACGTCGGGGGCGTTGGCGGTGCCGTGCTCCCGATTGACGGCGTTGATCTCGTCCTGGCTGCTGCCGTCCGGGTTGGCCGAGTTGATCTTGATGCCATACTTCTGTGCCGAAGGCCTTGAGGATGGCGCCGTAGTTGGCCCAGGTCGGCGGGAGCGCGATGACGTTGAGCGTGCCTTCCGACTTGGCGGCGGCGATCAGCTTGCTCATCCCGCCGCCCGCCGTCGCGGACGTGACGGTGGCCCAGTTGGTCCCCCCGCTGGAGGTATTCGAGGAACTCGACGAGCACGCCGCTACCAGCAACGCAAGGGCGGCGGCACCCGCCAGCGCAAGCCGTGGTGTGGATCTCATGTGCATGCCTCCTGCTAGCTTCCCATCCCCATCCTGACTTGCCCTGCCCGCAAGCCCCGGCCTTGCCTTTTGTCAGGAGGTTTGCTGGGGCTTCCCGTCTTGGCGAGGGCACCCGGCAAAGACCTTAAACGTTTAGTGCTGCGAATGCTTGCCCAGCATGGGCGGGGTGTCAAGACCCGTTACCGAGTTGACGCCCGGTGATCACCTGGGCGTCAACTCCGGCGTTTCCGGCGGGTGCCAGGGCAGCCGCCGGCGGCTGCAGGGAGGCCCGCTCGACCAGTTCGACCGGCGCCACGTAATCCCCCGCCGGGACCTGTTCCAGCAGCCGCCGCATCGCCGCGCGGCCCATCTCCCTGCGGTCCAGCCGGATGGTCGCCAGCGGCGGGTCGAGCAGCTCGGACGTGGGCAGATCGTCGTGGCCCACGACGGAGACCGACGGGCCCACCCGGAGGCGGAGTTCCCGGGCGGCCTTGTAGATCGCGTGCGCGGTGTAGTCGGAGTTAGTGATGATCGCGGTCGGCGGGGCCGGGCCGGACAGCAGCGTGCGGGCGGCAAGCTGCACGTCGGCGAGCGTGAGCGGCGTGTACATCACCCTCGGCCGCAGGCCCAGGGCGCGGGCCAGCCGCCGGAAGTGGCTCAGCCGGTCCGGGTCGGCCATCAGGTCACGCGGGGCCGACACGAACGCGACCGACGAGTGGCCGAGTTCGGCCAGGCGGTGCATGGGCAGGCTGACCGCCGCGGTGTTGTCCGGGCCGACCCGGGACACGCCGCTGATGTTGTCGGCGGTCGCGTTCAGCGCGACCACCGGTGCGTCGCCCCGCAGTTCCTGCCAGAGCCGGATCGACTCGCCGTTCCCGACGGGCGCGATGGCCACCCCGGCCAGGCGCTGCGCGCAGATCTCCCGTACGTGCCGGGACTCGCGCTCCAGCGAGTAGCGCGAGTCCAGGATGAGCACGGTGGCCCCCGCCGCCTGGGCGACCTCCTCGGCCCCGCTGAGCACGTCAAGGAAGAACGGGTTGGCGAAGTTCCTGACCACGAAGCCGTAGGTGGTGGTGCGGCCCCGGCGCAGCGCCTGAGCCTGCGGGTTGGCGCGGTAGCCGAGCTGCTCGGCGGCGGCCAGGATGCGCTGCCTGGTGTGCTCGGCCACCCCCGGCAGGCCGTTCAGCGCGAAGCTGGCCGAGGCCACCGAGACGCCCGCCAGCCTGGCGACCTCGCGAATCCCGCCAGGCTGCTGTGGCCCGCCGTTGTTACCCGCCATGATGTCCCCGGCCTCGGTGCTTCGTCTTCTGCCCCCGGAAGGAGGCGTGCGCGCAAGCCCCCGGCGGCTGCGTCCCGGTGGCATGGCGGCGAGACAAGCATGCTGCCCAGACCACGCGAGCGTCCACCCCGGCCATTCGGCGCGCACCGGTTCCCGCCCGCCGGCCCGCGCCGGGCATGCCGGGCACCTGGACGCCATCCGCGAGATCCCCGACGGGACGGCGAGCTGCTGGTGACCTGCCCACCGCGCGGTCACAGCCGCGTCTTGCGGGCTTTCCAGACCTCCTCGCAGGGCCATTGCCTGGCCCATTCCAGGCTGGCCAGCGGGTGCCGGGTGGTCGCACCGGGCGGTGGCTGGATCTCGATGAGATCCTCGACCTCGAAGCCGCAGCGGCGCAGTAGCCGGATCATGTCGCCGTGGCCGATGTGGAACTCCACCGAGTCGGTGCCCAGCCACTGGAAGCGGTGCATGCCGAAGTAGGGCCGCTGCAGCGATTCAGTGGCGGGCAGGTCTTCCTGCTCCGGCACGGTGAGGATGAGCTGGACCGAGTTGACCAGGAAGATCAGCTGCCCGCCGGGCCGCAGCACCCGGGCCGCCTCGGGGATCCATGCGTACGGGTCGCACCAGATGCTCGCGCCGTATTCGGAGATCACCAGGTCGAACGCGGCATCGCCGAGCGGCACCTGCTCGGCGCTGGCATGGATCAGCGGGAACCGCAGCCCGAAGCGGTCCTGCAGGGCGGCGGCGGTGGCCAGCTGCGCCGCGGAGTTGTCCAGGCCGACGGGCCGGGCTCCGCGCCGGGCC
Source organism: uncultured Actinomycetes bacterium (assembly GCA_963730235.1). GTDB lineage: Bacteria > Actinomycetota > Actinomycetes > Streptosporangiales > Streptosporangiaceae > DASXKD01. The sequence continues at coordinate 515,743 of CAVSRH010000002.1, read as the reverse complement.
AGCCATGCCGACACGTAACCGGTGCCACAGCCCAGTTCCAGGCTGTCGGCCCCGTCCAGGGTCGTGGGCAGCACCCGGGCCTGCTCCTCGGGCACGCTCCAGATGCCCCAGCTTGGCTCGGCCGCCGCCCAGCCGTGCAGTCCGGCCTCCGCGTAATCCGCGGCCAGCTGGTCCCACTCGGCCCGGTTGCGGAGCACATGGTCAGGTGTCCCGGTCACAGCAGCCAGCGTCTTGCGTCACAGGCGGCCCGTCAATCATCTGGGCCGGCCCCGTGCGCGCGGCGTTGCGCCGGGCGCACCGGTACCCCCTGGTGCGGACGGGTACCTTTAGCCGGTGGTCCCGGTCAGCTTCCATGACTTCTTCAGCGGCTGCGCCACCATCGCGGGCGCGCTCATCGGGCTGCTGTTCGTTGCCCTCTCGGTCTCCTCCGAGTACCTGAGAGGCGAGAACGCCCGCACCGACCACCAGGTCCGGGCCGGGGCGGCGTTCTCGGCGCTGGTCAACACCCTGGTGATCGCCCTGTTCGCGCTGCTGCCCGGCACCGACCTCGGGACCGTGGGCATCAGCCTGGCCGCCGCCGGGCTCGCTACCACGGCCGCCCTGATCTTCGCCCTGGCCCGGGAGGACAGGAGGATCGGCCGCGGCGACCTCGTCATGTTCCTGATCCTGCTCGTGCTGTACGGCCTGCAACTGGCCAACGCCGTGCAACTGGAGCACGCGCCGCACCGGGTCGGCCTGGTCGTCAACCAGGGTGAGCTGGGCATCGCGTTTTTCCTGTTCGGTATCGCCAGATCCTGGCAGCTCGTCGGCGCGCGGGAGTTCGGCCTGGTGACCACGCTGGCCTCGATGATCCACCGGGCGGCGGACGACGGCCCGCACCGCACGGGCGGCGACCAGCCGGAGAATGTCACCGCCGCGGCCAAGCCGGAGGATCCGGGGACCGGCCATGCCTCTGCTTGACCGTGACGATTCGGTGCTTGTCGTGATCGATCTGCAGCCGCGGTTCTGGGGAGACCGCCTGGATGCGCAGGACCGGCAGTGCGCGGCGGACGCCGCGGCGCGGGCGGCCTGGCTTGCCGCGGCCGCCACCGCGTGGGGCATCCCCGCGGTGGTCACCGAGGAGGCACCGGACCGGAAGGGGCCGACCAGCGAGGCTGTGCTGACCGGCCTGCCGCCCGGCACCCCGGTCCTCACCAAACCGGTGTTCGGGCTTGCCGCGTGCCCGGACATCATGGCGGCGATCCGCGCCACCGGGCGCCGCACCGCGGTGCTGGCCGGATACGAGACCGACGTGTGCGTGACCCACTCCGCCGTGGGCCTCAGCGAATCCGGCTACCGGGTCGTGGTGGCTGAGGACGCCGTCTACTCGCCGTTCGGCGCGCACCCGCCGGGCCTGCGGCGGCTGCGCGACCAGGGCGTCGAGCTGGTCCACTGCAAGGGCGCCTACTACGACTGGGCCCGTACCCTGGCGGACGCGGTCGCCTTCGAGGCGGCCAACCCGCGGCTTGCCTCCCCGCCGGGATTCTCACTGTGACCGCGGCCGGCCCGGCTCACAGGGCGAGCTTCATGCCCTCGTGGGACGCGACGAAGCCGAGCCTTTCGTAGAAGCGGTGCGCGCCCAGCCGGGACTTGTCGCTGGTCAGCTGCACCAGGGCGCAGCCCCGCCGCCGGGCCTCGTCGATCGCCCAGGTCACCAGGGCCTCGCCCAGGCGGCGGCCGCGGTAGTCCGCGCGGACCCGGACGGCCTCGATCTGGGCCCGCAGTGCGCCGCGGCGGGCCAGCCCCGGCAGGAACGACAACTGCAGGGTGGCGACGATGTCCGGGCCGGCCTTGGCGACCACCAGCAGGTGGGCCCCGTCCCCGTCGATCGCCTGGAAGGCCCGCTGGTAGGCGGCCAGGTCCTCGGCCGTCCGCACCCCGTCCCTGGTGGCCCCCAGCTGGTCGGCGGCGAGCAGGTCCACGATCGCGGGGACGTCCGCCGCCTCCGCCCGGCGGATGATCGCCGCCGACGAGCCAAGGTCCACCGTTGCCAGCACAGTCACCTGGTCAGTCTGCCCGATCATGCCCGCACGGCACCGGGGCGGTCGGCCAGGTGCCGCCGGCCGCCCCGGTGCTCACGATCACGGGATGCCATGCCAGGAGTGCTGGCCCCCAGGGCCGTGCCGCGCTACCAGGTGCCGTGCGAGATGGCGGTGGCGGAGGTTGACTGGATGATGGTCAGGGAGGGCACGTTCGAATTGGCGCAGGCGCTGACCACTGCTGCCCACTTCTGCTGGATGCGGAGCAGGAGGCTGGCCGTCGGCGTGTAGGAACCGGTCACCACGCCCCCCGGCAGTTTGGCGACGATGCGGCCGGGCCCGCCGGTCCCGAAGCGCAACCTGGAGAAGCTCACGGTCGAGGAGCTGATCGTGGCGGGGGACCAGGTCACATTGCCCGACAGCGCGGGGGCGAAATTGACCAGCGGAGAGGTACCCGGCGGCGGGACGAGCCAGTTCGCGCAGGCGTTCGCGCTGGGCATGGTCACGGTGCCCGTGGCGGTGTAGGAGCCTGACCTCGGCCGGGGAACGCCGCCGGAGCAGCCGCTGAAGGCCATATTCAGCGCGACCGTCTCGCTGCCGGCCGTGCCGGTATTCGCCAGTGGCGGGGTGAAGGTCATCGTGCCGGCGTACCCGGCATTGCAGAGCGGCGTCCCGGTGCCCGGGGGGCCCATGCTGGCGGCCGCCGGGCCCATGACCGTCACGGCGAGGGTGGCCGCCCCGGCGGCGCAGAGCAGCAGCTTCGTGGCGCGGTGCCGGAGGCTGTGCCTCATCACGGCGGCGGTTGCGTGCATGTTCACGGCTGGTTCCCTTCGCAAACCTCGCCCCCGCCGGCGCTGCGGCCTGATGATCAGGAGCAGGCCGGTGCGCCGGGGTCCTTCGGGGGAGCGGGCGGCCGGTTCGCCGCCGCTATCTCCACCCTGGTCAGCGGCCCGGATAGAGACCACACGCAAGCACCCACGCGATCACCCACGCAATTGCGCCCGCGGGGCTTACGCCACCGGGCGGGCACGGGGCAGCGGTCAGCGCGATGCGGGTGAGTGCAGGCTTCCGCTTGTTCGATCATATGTTTGAATACTATGCTGGTACAGCATCAACACGCGGACTCACTTGCCGTTACCGGTAAGCCGCAGCCCTCATCCCCCGGGAGGGGACATGTACGCAGCCCTCGCCGCCAACGCCGGTCATCCAGCGGTCGCCGCCCTGCTGGGCCTGGGCGCGGCCGGGCTCGCCGGGGCCGTGGTGGCCATGGCCTGGGCCGTGCACGTCCGCCAGATCCGGCTCGCCGAGCATCTGGCCCGCCGCCAGTTCCTGGTGCTCGCGCAGCCAGGCGCTCCGGGACAGCACGGTGCCGCGGCACCCGGCGAAACGGCCGGGCAGGTCAACGGCACCGGGCCGGTGTCCAACGGGGCGCTGCCACCGGCCGGCGGTACCGGGCATGCGGGCACGGGGAATGGCGGCACCGGGCGTGGCGGCGGTGGGCATGGTGGCGCTGGGCACGGCGGCGCCGGGTATGGCGACGCGGCGCATGGCGGCGCGGGGCACGGGGGCAGCGCGCATTCGGGCGCAGGGTATTCGGGCGCAGGGCATGCGGGCAGTGTGCAGGTGGCCGCGGGCCAGCCGGCGGTGGCCGGCGCTGGGGCAGTCGCCACCGGTCGTGATCGAAGGGCCGGACACCGTGGTCGCCGGCGAGCAGGCGCGTTACCGGGTGCGGCCCTCGGGCAGCCGCAAGGTGGTGGCGTGGGCGGCCGGTGGCGGCTCGGTCTCGCAGGCCCCGGATCCGGCGCATCCCGACGAATTGCTGCTGATCGCCGACCAGCCGGGCAGCCTGACGATCATCGTCCGGGTGCGGGACGGCATGACCGAGCGCCGCGGCACGAAGGCCGTCACGGCCGTGCCGGAGGTGACCGCCCCCGCGCCGTTCACGCTGCGGCTGTTCCTGAACGGGTGGGGCCTGGTGGCGGTCACCGTGCTGATCGCCGGTTTCGCCGCGGCACTCGACGCGCTGGGCAACCTGTCCTCCTCCGACTTCATCGCCCTGGTCTCGCCGCTGGCCGCGCTGCTCAGCGTGGTGGCCGTCGCCCGGGGCCGGGGCGAGGTAACCGCCCCGCAACAGGGCGGCAAGGGCACCGACAGGCTCTCCGCCCATGCCGCGCGGGCGGCCGAACCTGTCCTCCCGGGCACGCCGCCCGCGGCGGAGGCCGCGGTCCACAACCAGCCCGCGCTCTGACCCTGCCGCGGATAAGGCGGTGCCCGCCGGCTGAACTGACCCCGCAACTCACGGAGGCTGTTCCTCCCAGCGGATGTCGCGGGCAAGCTCGGCCGCGGTCCAGGCGGTCAGCAGGATCCCCTCGCTGGTCGCCGTGAGGCGCCGGGCGTCGGTCCGCTGGCCGCCGTTGCCCACACCGTCCCGATCTGCCATCCGGGATGCTCGCGCCGCAACCTGGCCACGTCGTCCTCCAGCATGGCCCAATGCTAGCCGACTCGTATCGGACTTATCTCGACTCGTTTGAGATGATCCTGATACGGCTAACCTGCTGGTCATGGGCCGAATCGACCCGACAGCCCGCAAGCCGCCCTACCGCCAGCTTGCCGACATCATCGCGGCCAGAATCGAGTCCGGCGAGTATCCGCCGGACATGAGGCCTGCCCAGTGAGGCCGAGCTGATGCAGGAATACGAGCTGGGGCGCTCCACCGTCCGGCGATCGATGGCCTGGCTGCGCGAGCAGGGCCTGGTGGAGACGGTCCCGACCCGGGGGACCTACGTCGCCGCCCGCAAGGGCTAACCGGGCGCCGCAGCCAGCACCGGCGCGGTCAGGGCGGAGCGGCGGCGCGGGCCTCGTGGATGATCCAGACGTTCGGCTCCCAGTACTCGCCTGCGTCCGCCTCGCGGTCGATGTGCACCGTGGCGAGGCCGGCCGGGAACACGTAGTCGCCCGTCTCGGGAAAGTCCATCCCCGTCCAGGACTCCCACTCTCCGACGGTGCCGGTGATGTGCAGCGAGTGCGGGATCGCCGGGCCGATCCGGGCACCCATGCGGGTGTGCACTCGGATCCATGGGTCGAACGGCTCCCCGCCGGGGCGGGTCCAGTGCGCGTAGCGCTCGATGGGAATGGTGGGGTAGCGGTCCTTGAGGCTCGGCCGCACCGGCGCGATGAGATGGCTCAGCCCCGCGTCGTGCGCCATTGCGGACATAGCCGCCAGCAGCACGCCGGACAGGCGCCGGCCCTGATAGCGCGGCCATACCTTGGCCGCCAGGGCGCTGGCCGCGGTGGGCTTCCCCCCGGCCTCCCGCAGCGCGAAGGCGGCGGCAACGGTCGCGTCGATGCCCGGCCCGAGGCCCGCGTCGGTGCCGTCCCAGTCCAGCGGAATCGTGTGGCCCTCGGCCAGCACCAGTTCCCCGTCCGGGTCGTACAGCACGAACTGCCACTCGGGGAAGTCGTCATAGAGCCGTCCCCAGTAGCGGTTGAGTTCGTCACCGTGCTGGTTGTACTCGGGCCAGACCTCGCCCGACAGGCCGCTGATGGCGTCCCAGAGTTCCGGCCGCTCGCTGTAGCGGACAACCCGTGGCTCCATCGGGCCAGTATCGCCGCACCTGTCCCCGCCCCGCCACGGCTTATCCGGCCCGCCGGCCAGGCCTGTCGATCCGGCTGGCGGCCGTTCGTATAGGTGTCGAGACAACGCTCCGGGCCGGACCTTCCGGCTCGTCCGCCGCGCGACGGCGAGGAGGCTGAGGGTGACGATGAACGAGGTAAGGACGCTGCTCACCGGGCGCGGCCTGGTCGAGTCGCCGCGCTGGCACGGTGACCGGCTGTACTTCTCCGACTGGTCCGCGGGCGAGGTGGTCGCCGTTGATCTGGCCGGCCACAGCGAGGTGATCGCGCGGGTGGACTCGCTGCCGCTGTGCACCGCCTGGCTGCCGGACGGCCGCCTGGTGATCGTCTCCTCCCCGGACGGGCGGCTGCTGTGCCGGGAACCGGACGGATCCCTGGTCACGCACGCCGACCTCGGCAGCCCCGGCTGGAACGACATCGTGGTGGACGGCCGGGGCAACGCCTACGTCAACCGGGCCGGCTTCAACCCGATGGCGGGGGAGCCGTTCCAGCCGGGTTTCGTCTTCCTGGTCACCGCGGACGGCTCGGTGCGCCAGGTGGCCGGTGACATCGCGTTCCCCAACGGGATGGCGGTCACCCAGGACAGCTCCACGCTGATCGTCGCGGACTCCTACTCCCACAGCCTGGTGGCCTTCGACATCGGCGCGGACGGCGGGCTGTCGGGCCGCCGCGTCTGGGCGGACCTCGGCACGGGCGTCCCGGACGGCATCTGCACCGACGCGCAGAACGCCATCTGGTACGCCGACGTGCCCGGCCGGTGCTGTGTGCGGGTCGCCGAGGGCGGCGCGGTGCTGCAGACCGTCGCACTGGACCGCGGCGGTTTCGCCTGCACCCTGGGCGGCCCCGGCAAGACCACGCTGTTCATCGTGGCCGCCGAATGGCGCGGGATGACCGAGTCCGAGATGGTGCCGGCCTGGCAGCGGCCAGGTCCTCGCGACCGAGGTCGACGTGCCGGGAGCCGGCTGGCCCTGACCGCCGGCTATCCCCAGCTCGCGGGGTAGCCGGCCGGGAGAAGCCCGTTCGGGGGCTGGTTGCGGTTGGGCGCGGCGGGCACCCCCACCGACTGGAGCAGTTCTTCGAAGTCGAGCCCGACCCGGGTGGGGTACGGGCCGAGCCCACCGATGGCGCCGGCCTGCGGGAGTTGCGATTCGGCGGACAGGCCGGTTGGCTGCGCCCACCCGGTTTCGATGCCGTCGCCGCCGTTGAACATGGTGCCGATCACGGTGGCGGGCGACACGCGCTGGCCGACCGTGACGGCCGGGACGATGTCTTCGGCCACATAGACCATCAGCCCCACCCCCGGGCCGTCGGTGAGCCGGTAGGTGATCCATCCTCCGCCGGGCCAGCCGTAGTTGTCCGCGGCCGCGCTGGTGACGACCGCGTCGCCGAGGGCATAGACCGGGCCCGCCCCGGCGAAGTCGACGCCCTCGTCGATGCGCTCGCGAACCAGCCCTTTGACCGCGCGCAGCGGGTTACGGTAGTTGCCCCCGGGACGGTCCCCGACGGAGGCACCGACGATCTCGGGGCGGCCGGCCGAGGCAGTCGGCCATGCCGGCAGGCCGCCGACCGCCTTCGCCAGCCATGCCCCCGCCCAGGCTTGTGGCTGCGCCCGCAACTGAACCGCGCCAGCCCAGCTGCAGGCCACCGCGACCACGCCCGCCACGGCCATCGCAGCGGCCAGGGCACGCGTGCCCAGCCGCCCGCCCGGTGACCGCCCCCGGCGCTGAGCCTCCGCGCCGGGGCGTGCCCGGGAGGGCTTCGAGTGCCGGACGCGTGCGGTGGACACGATCGCCCCTTCGTTCTGGCACTGGGGCCACCCTCGGCTGCCACGCGGCAGCCGACCTGTCCCCGGCCTGCCGCCACAGCCCCGGCACAGCGCGGGCTCGACGGCGGCCAAGTCGCAGGCAGGCACCCCAGCCGGGTGCTGTTGATGCACAAGGCTGCACCACACCCGCCCGCCACCGGGCCGGAATCACTTAACACGCAGATACCGCTACGCGGCGTCGATCTCCAGCGGCCGCCCGCCAGCCCGCTGGCCCGCCCAGGCGGCCGCCTGTCATCGGTAGCCCCCGCCTCCGGTTGCGGCGAGTGCTGTTTCCCGGCCCGGGGCGGTGGCGGCCGCGGGAAACCCGGCGTGGATGTCCAGGCCGCCGCCCGGCCGGGGGCTGATGGCCAGGGTGGCGTCGTGGGCCTTGACGATGGCCGTGGCGATGGACAGGCCGAGGCCGGCACCCTCAGCGCTGGATAGCCGGCCGGGAGCCAGGCGCTGGAAGGGCTGCAGCAGCCGGGTGACCTGGCCGGCCGGGATGACCGGGCCGGTGTTGGCGATCGACAGCGTGACGCGGCTGCCGCTGGCGGCCACCTGGATGCGGATGCTCCCGCCGTCAATGTTGTGCCGCACCGCGTTGTCGATCAGGTTGGCGGCCAGCCGCCGCAGCAGTTGCGGGTCGCCGAGCACGGGCGCGGTGCTGAGGTCTGTGCTGATGACAATGTCCCGCAGTGCGGCGTCTGGCTCGCGGGCGCGCAGCGCCTCGCCGGTGATGACCGCGAGGTCCACCGGGTCGCGATGGTCGAGGCCGCGCTGGCTGCGGGCCAGGGTGAGCAACGCCTCGATCGTGCGTTCTTGCTCGGTGCCTGCGTCCAGGACCTCTTCGCAGGTGTCCCGGAACGAGGCCAGGGTCGGATGGGGGTCGGTGAGCACGGTCTGCAGCAGGGTGCGGGTGAGCGTGAGCGGTGTGCGCAGCTCGTGGGAGGCGTGGGCGACGAACTGGCGCTGCGCGTCGAAGGCGGCCTGCAGCCGGGCGAGCAGGCCGTCGATGGTGTCGGCGAGGTCCTTCAGTTCATCGGCGGGGCCGGTCAGGGCCAGCCGATTGGCCAGGCTGTCCGCGGAGATCTGCCGGGTGGCGGCGGTCATCGCGCGCAGCGGCCGCAGCACCCGGCCCGCGACGGCCCAGCCCAGCGCGGCCGACACCAGGGTCATGGCGGCCAGCGCGACCGCCGAGGTGGCCAGCAGCTGATGCACCGCGGCCGCGTGCTGGTGGGCCGCCTGGACCGCCAGGGCCGCCGCCTGGGCCACTATCTGGTGAATCCGGGCCGGGCTCGTGCCCCGCGCGATGCCGATCGTCTCACCGCTGCCGCGCGGGGGCCAGCCACGGGCCAGGACACTGGTGATGACGATGGCCAGCAGCCCGGCGCCCGAGGCCAGGAACAGGCCGCCGTACAGGGCGGTCAGCCGCAGCCGCACGGTGCGCCGGGGCAAGCGCGCCAGCAGCGCGGCGGAGCTTTGGTGCAGGCGCATCGGGGCTCCTCAGATCCGGTAGCCGGCCTGGGCCACCGTGGTGATGACCGGCGGCTCGCCCAGCTTGCTGCGCAGCCGGCTGACCGTCATCTTGACGGCGCTGGTGAACGGGTTGGCCGCCTCGTCCCACACCCGTTCCAGCAGCTCCTCCGCCGATACCACGGTCCCCTGAGCGGCCAGCAGCAGCTCCAGGACGGAGAATTCCTTGGGGCTGAGATCGAGGCCGCGCCCGTCGCGGGTGGCGAGCCGCCGGGCGGAGTCCAGTCGCAGGCCACCGCGGACCAGGACGGGCGGCACCGCCTGACCGGAGCGGCGGGCGAGCGCGCGGACCCTGGCCACCAGTTCGGCGATGTCGAACGGCTTGGGCAGGTAATCATCGGCCCCAAGGCCCAGGCCCTCGACCCGGTCCTCGATCGTGGCGGACGCGGTGAGCATCAGCACCCTGCTGCCGGTCCCCTCGGCCACCAGCACCTGGCAGACGTCGTCGCCGTGCCGGCCGGGCAGGTCACGGTCGAGCACGATCACGTCGTAGCGGCTGACGGCCGACTTGGCCAGCACGTCCTCGCCGTCGAACGCGACATCGACGGCCATGCCCTCGCGCCGTAGCACGGCCGCCACCGCCAGCGCCAGCTTGGCGTGATCCTCCGCGACCAGGACTCTCACGTTGTTCTCCCACGGCGCCCGGCACGCCCCAGTCCCTGGAGCCACTGCCAGCATGCCTGATCTGCGGTAACAGTGGCGTAACGGCGTGACGGCCATGTTATGGCGACTGCCGTATAACCAGGTCTCAGGTGCACCGCACAGGCAATGGAGATCCTCATGCGAGCAGGAAACAGAAACTCCCGGAGTCCGGCGGGCCGTACGGGGGCCGGGCACGGCAGCGGCCGGCCTGGCCGGATGGGCAGCGGGCCTGCTCGCCGCCGCGCTGGCCGCGGCTGCGCTGGCCGCTACCGCGCTGCTGGCCGGCTGCGGCGGTCCCGCCCCGGCGGCATCGGCATTGCCCCAGACGGCCTATCAGCGGGAACTCGCCTACGCCGAATGCATGCGCGCACACGGCCTGCCGGGCTTCCCGGACCCGCAGAGCGACGGAACCTTCAATTCGACCAAGCAAAACGCGGGCGATTTTGCCGGGCCTGGGTACCTGTCGGCGAACAGATCCTGCGCGCACCTGGAGGGTCCCGGCATGACCTCGGCGCAGTTCCAGAAAAACGTCAGCCAGGCCCTGCGGTTCGCGGCGTGCATGCGCGCGCACGGGATCGCGAACTTCCAGGCCAGCGTGGGTACCGGTGGCAGGATTTCGATCGGTGCCCAGGGAGCCAATCCCGATGCGCCGCAGTTTCAGGCCGCACAGCGGGCCTGCCGGAAGCTCCAGCCTTAGCGCGTCGGCCGCGATGAGCGGAAGGTTGCGGACCTGCCCGGCGCCCACGTTCACGATCATGGGCAGCCCGGCGCACGGCACCGGGCCCGGGCCAGGTCCTGCTGGCTAGCTGCGGCTTCACCGTCACGGTCGGCATGGGCGAACGAAGCCCTGCGTACCGCATAAATCTATTTTTTCGATAGGAAATATTGACAATACCGCGGAACGGTGGCGACACTGACGACGTGGCCGCCGCTATGGCACCGCACCGAACTGGAGAGGAACCATGACGCAGACCCTGATCCCCTCGACCAGCGTCGAGGTCACACCCCTGGCCGGGAACATCGGCGCCGAGATCGGCGGCGTGGACACCGGCGCCGCGCTCACCGAAGAGACCGTGGCCGGCATCCGGCAGGCGCTGCTTCGGCACAAGGTCGTCTTCCTGCGCGACCAGCACCTGGACTACACCCGCCAGGTGGTGTTCGCGCAGCGGCTCGGCCCGCTGACGCTGGGCCACCCGACGCTCGAGTCGCCACCGGAGCAGCCGCTCCTTGAGGAGATCGACTCGCACAAGGGCGTACGCGCCAACCACTGGCACACCGACGTGACGTTCGTGGACCGGCCACCGGCCTTCACGCTGCTGCACGCGATCGTCATCCCCCCGGTCGGCGGCGACACCCTGTGGGCCAACACCGTCACCGCCTACCAGAGCCTGCCCGCCGAACTGCGCGACCTGGCCGACCGGCTGCGGATCGTGCACACCAACGACCACGACTACGCGTTGGTGTACGGGCGGGGCGAGCGCGTGGACGCGGCGGTCGAAGCGCAGCAGCGGCAGTTCGTCTCGACCGTGTACGAGACCGAGCACCCCGCGGTCCGGGTGCACCCGGAGACGCAGGAGCGCTCGCTGGTGCTCGGCGGGTTCGCGCGCACGGTCGTCGGGTTCTCGCCGCAGGCCTCCCGGGACCTGATCCGGATCCTCCAGGAGTACGTGACCCGCCCGGAGCAGACGGTCCGCTGGCACTGGCGCGAGGGCGACCTGGCCATCTGGGACAACCGGGCCACCCAGCACTACGCGATCTTCGACTACGGCACTGCGCACCGGCGGGGCGAGCGGGTCACCGTCGCCGGGCCCGTGCCGGTCGGCGTCGACGGCCGCCCGAGCGTCGCACTCAAGGGCGATGCGGCCATCTACCACGCGGGCCAGGTGAACTGACTGGCACCTCCCGGGGTGCCTGATCCGAAAGCAGGACCATGAGCAGCACAGATGTTCGCGCCGAGAGGCGCAGGCAAGTCCCCGTCTACAAGCGCAGGCGGCGGCGGATCTACGGCGGGGTGGCGGTGCTGGCGGCGGTGGCCGTCGCCCTGGCGGGCTGGGCAATCAGCCGCGGCACGGGCTCGGGAACCACGGCGGCGCTGCCCGGGTTCACGATCTCGGTCAGCCAGGGGAGCGTCGCCAGCCCGGACAGCATCATCGAGAGCCAGCCTTCGCTGGCCAGGACGATCCCGGCGCACCTGCACTACGTGCCGTTCGACGCGGGGGTCACCGCGATCGCCGAGATGAAGAGCGGCTCGGTGCAGGCCATCAGCGGGGTGGGGAACCCGCCGGTTACCGAGGCGATCGGCACCGGCACAGGGGTCACCGTCGTCATGGGCTGGGGTTTCGACGATGACCAGCTTCTGGTCCCGAAGTCGGTCACCTCGGCGGCCCAGCTCGCGGGCAAGTCCGTCGCGGTGCTCGTCGGCTCCTCGGAGGACTACGAGCTTCTCGGCTACCTGGGGCTGGAGCACCTGACCGGCAAGGTGAAGGTGGTCCCGTTCGGCAGCGAGAACGCCGCGGGCGCGGCCGCCCTGTCCGGCGCGGTGAACGCCGCGTACGTCTACGGCGTGCCCGCGGCCAACTTGATCGCGAAGGGCTACCACCCGCTGGTCAATGCCGAGCAGATCGCCAGGCTCGGCATCCCGGGCCTGGACGTGATCGCGGTCGCCAGCAACCTGGTCAAGAGCGACCCGGCGCTGGTCCAGGGCTATGTGTGCGCCGAACTGCGGGGCAGCCGGGACATGACCGGCCCGCAGGCGGCCAGATACCTCGCCGCGAGCGCCCGCGTGCAGGGCGCGACCGGCCCCGAGATCGTGGCGGCGACCAGGAACTACCCGTTCATCCTGCCCAGCCAGCAGCTGTACTGGCTCGGGTCCGCGCCGAACGATACGGGCAGCCGGATCGTGCGGGCGTACGAGCAGACCGCCAGGTTCCTGGTCGCCCAGGGACGGCTCACGTCGGTCCCGTCCGCGGCCCAGATCGCCGCGCATATCGACGTGAGCTTCCTCAAGAAGGCGCTGGCCGGTGGCTGCAAGAGCTGACGCCGCCAGCGTGGTGACCGCCGGGCCCGGGATCGGCGGGGCAGCCGCCGGCCCCGGGCCGGGGGCTGGCGGGCCCCCGCAGGCCGGCGGGGACCGGCCCGGCGGGGCCACCGTGGTGATCGACGCGGTGGGCAAGACCTTCCGCCGGGCAGGCCGGCGCACCGTGGCGCTGGCCGGGGTCAGCCTGGAGGTCCGGGCCGGTGAGCTGGTCTGCCTGCTCGGCGCGTCGGGCTGCGGCAAGTCCACCCTGCTGCGGATCGTGGCCGGTGCCCTGGACAGCGATCAGGGCACCGTCACCGTCGGGGGGGAGCCCGTCCGCGGGCCTTCCCCCGACCGGGGCATGCTGTTCCAGACCCCGATGCTGTTCCCCTGGCTCACGACGCGGAAGAACGTCCTGTTCGGGCCCAGGGCACAGCGGTCCGCCGGGCTGCACGAGCGCGACGACCCGGAGCTGCAAGCCGAGGCGGAGGCCGTGCTGGAGACGGTCGGGCTCGCCGGGTTCGGCGACGCGTTCCCGCACGAGCTGTCCGGCGGGATGCGGCACCGTGCCGCGTTCGCGCGGGCCATCGTCTCCCGGCCGTCGCTGCTGCTGATGGACGAGCCGTTCGGCGCGCTGGACGCGATCACCCGGATGCGCATGCACGACTTCCTGCTCGGCATGTGGGAGCGGTACCGGACCACGATCATCTTCGTCACTCACGACATCGAGGAGGCCGTCATGCTCGGCGACCGGGTGGCCGTGATGGGCGGGCGGCCGCCAGGCATCAAAGAGGTGATCGACGTCCCGCTGGGCCGTCCCCGGCATGCCCTTGACACCGATACCGAGACCTTCCTGAAGACCAAGCGGCGGATCCACGCGTCCCTGCTTGGCTGAGCGGCCCGGCGGCGGCCGCGGCGAGAGGCGAGAGCAGATGCCCGGTTTTCCCACCCTGGCGCCACACGATGACGCCATCCTGACCGAACTGGTTCCCCTCCCCGCAGACGGGCCCCTCCAGGGAGACGGAGACGAGCTGGCCGAGCTGGCCGCCTACCGGCGGGCCGTCCGCCGGGCCCGCACCCGCCGCCTGCTGACGGGAGCGGCCGGGCTGGCCGTGCTCGCCCTCGGCTGGCAGATCGCCGCGATGATCATTTCGGATCAGGTGTTCCTGCCCTCGGTCACCGAGACGGCGCGGACCTTCGTGCATTACCTGGACCGCCCGTACCCGGCGTCGCAGGGCAGGCCGCTCTGGTACGACGCGGCCGTCAGCCTGCGGCGGATCCTGGTCGGTTTCGCCGTGGGTGTCGCATGCGGGGTTGCCCTCGGCGCGGCGATGTCGGCCAGCCGGGTGGTGCGGCACCTGGCCGACCCGGTGATCGAGGTGCTCCGGCCGCTCCCGCCGCTGGCCTTCATCCCGCTGTTCATCATCTGGCTCGGCATCGGCGAGCTGCCCAAGGAGGTGCTGATCATCCTCGGCGTCGTCCCGATCATGGCGGTCACCTGCGTCGCGGCGCTCGACGAGGTGCCGGATGACCTGCGGCTGTGCGCGCGGACGCTGGGCGCGTCGTCCCGTTACGCGCTGCTGCACGTCCAGTTGCGGTCGGCGCTGCCTGGCATCCTCACCGGCATGCGCATCTGCATGGCGGGCGCCTGGACCAGCATCGTGGCGGTCGAACTGATCGCCGCGACCAGCGGGCTCGGCTACCTGATCATGCAGGCGGGCGACTACCTCAACACGTCGCTGGCCTTCTCCGGCATCCTCATGATCGCCATCCTCGGCCTGGCCCTGGACGCTTGCCTGCGCGGGCTGCTCCTGCTCGCCGACCCGAGCCGCCGGGGCTGAGCCGCGGCCTGGCTCGTATGCCCGTATCCGGGTGGGTACGGTGGGCCACGTGTCCAAGGATCCCGGTGGGGTGCACCCGCTGGCCGGGCTGATCACCGCCGCGGCGCAGGGGCGATTCCCCGACCCGGACGGCGGCTGGCGGCGGGTACCGCCCTGGCGGCCGGGCCTGGAAGCGGTCCTCTCCTTCACCGGGCATGCCGTCTTCGCCGTGGCACCGGACATCCCGGACGACCGGCTCGCCGCACTCGGGGCGGACGGTTTCGGCGGCGCCCACGATCCGCGGCTGATCACGGCCCTGGCCGGGCCGGAGGGCTGGATCGACTGCCTGGACATGCTGATGGCCGCCCGTGGCACCGGCCAGCCCGGCGTACCGCCGCGCCTGGCCGAGCGGCCCGACCTTGCCGCCCACTCGCGGGCCGCGTTCGCCGCCACCATCAGGGACCACCCCCGGGTGCTGGGCTATCCGGACCCGGGCCGGTCCGCCCTCGCGATCATCAGCCGGGGGATCGCCGGCCTCACCGAGGTGAGCTTTGAGCTCGAACCCGGGCGGCGCGGGCGGGGCGGCGGGTCGCGGCTGGCCGCCGACGCCCTGACCGCGGTCCCGGCCGGCCAGCACGGCCGTCGCCGCCGTCGCGCCCGGCAACGCGGCCAGCGTCCGGGCCCTGCTCTCGGCCGGGTTCGTGCCGCTTGGCTCCGTCCAGCCTCTTCCGGCGCGCTGCCCGGCCCGGATGAGCCGTCGGCCCCGATGAGCCGCCGGCCGCGATGAGCCACCGGCCGCCGGGCGGGCAGGTGCGGCTCGGCTTATGGTTGCCCCTGTGGAGAATGAGGCGATCCGGGACCGGCCCATCCGCGACCAGGAAAGGTGATGCCAGCTATGAGCGCACTGCGGCCCGCACGGCCGGCCCGATCCGCCCGCCTCGCCGCGCTGGCCGTGCCGGCGGCGCTCGTCCTGGTCCTCGTGACGGGTGCCGCTGCCTCCGCCGCCGTGAGCCTGACCAGGGTGAGCACCGACATCTACACCGACACCCAGGCCCAGCACCACACCGAGGTCGAGCCGGACGTGTTCGCGTTCGGCGCCACCATCGTCTCGGCCTTCCAGGTCGGCCGGGTCTTCGCCGGCGGTGCCTCCAACATCGGCTGGGCCACCTCACGCAACGGCGGATCGACCTGGTCGCACGGCTACCTGCCCGGCATCACCGGCAACGGCGGCGGCCCGTTCGGCCAGGCCAGCGATGCCGTGGTGGCCTATGACGCCAAGCACAAGGTGTGGCTGATCTCCTCCCTGGGCCTGGGCACCTCGTCGGTGGACGTGCTGGTCAACCGGTCCACCAACGGCGGCACGACCTGGGGCAAGCCGGTCACCGTGGCGACCGGCTCGAACGACAAGGACTGGATCGTCTGCGACAACCACCCGGCCAGCCCGCACTACGGGAACTGTTACGCCGAATACGACATCACCAGTGCCAGCAACTCGGTCGTGATGCGCACCTCCACCGACGGCGGCGCCACCTGGGGCCCGGCGCTGGGACCGAGTGGCGGCGCCCGCGGCCTCGGCGGGCAGCCCGTGGTCGGGCCCGGCGGCGGTGTGGCCGTACCCTACGAGTCGTTTGCCGGGGTGCAGGCGATCCGCTCGTTCCACAGCACCAACGGGGGCGCCTCCTGGGACAGGAGCGTGCTGATCTCCGATATCAGCCACCACACGGTGGCCAGGCTAGCTGCGTGAATCACCGCTGCCGTCGGCCGCGGTCGACGCTGCCGGGACGGTCTACGTGGCGTGGGCCGACTGCCGGTTCCGCACCGGCTGCACGAGCAACGACATCGTCCTGTCCAAGTCCACCGGCCCGGGCACCTGGGCGGCGCCCGTCCGGGTGCCCATCGACCCCGTCACCAGCACCGTGGATCATTTCGTCCCCGGCCTGGCGGTGGACCCGAGCACCTCCGGCGGCACCGCCCGCATCGGCCTGGCCTACTACTACTATCCGCAGGCCACCTGCTCGGCCTCGGCCTGCCAGCTTGACGCGGGGTTCATCTCCTCGGTGAACGGTGGCGCGACCTGGAGCGCACCGGCCAGGCTCGCCGGGCCGATGTCGCTGTCCTGGCTGCCGGACACCTCGCAGGGGCGGATGTTCGGTGACTACATCGCCACCACGATCGTGGCGGGCGGCAATGCCTATCCCGTGCTCCCCGTCGCCCACGCCCGCACCGGCTCCACCTTCCACCAGGCCATGTACGTGCCAGGCCGGCGGCCTGGCGGTGACCGGCGGCAGTCACGCGGCCTCGGCGGCGCACAGCCATCCGGGTACCCAGCTGGCGCCGCGGCGCACGGTCGCGGCCCGCTAGGTGTAGCGCGTGACCGAGCCCGGCGCGACCGCGCCCGCCGCGGCGGCAGAGGAGGCGGCGCAGGTCGCCGCGTTCTGGCGTGATCTCGGGCTGCCGGGCCTGGTGGACATCCACACCCACTTCATGCCGCCCAACGTGCTGGCCAAGGTCTGGGCGTTCTTCGAGGGCGGTCACGCCGGTGTCGGGCGCGCCTGGCCGATCGCCTACCGGCGGCCGGAGGAGGAGCGGGTCGCCCTGCTCCGGGAGTTCGGCGTGCGCAGGTTCAGCGCGCTGCTCTACCCCCACAAACCGGACATGGCCGCCTGGCTCAACTCCTGGGCCGCGGGCTTCGCGGCCAGGACGCCGGACGCCCTGCACAGTGCCACCTTCTTCCCCGAACCCGGGGCGGCCGGCTACGTGGCCGGCGCGATCGGCGCGGGTGCCCGCCTGTTCAAGGCGCACCTGCAGGTGGGCGCCTACGATCCGCGGGATGAGCTGCTGGACGCCGTCTGGGGGATGCTGGCCGAGGCGCACGTGCCGGTCGTCGTGCACTGCGGCTCCGGGCCCTACCCGGGGAGGTTCACCGGCCCCGGACCGATCTCCGGGGTCCTGGCCCGTCATCCCCGGCTGACCATGATCGTCGCGCACCTCGGCGCCCCCGAGTACGCGGACTTCCTCGACCTCGCCGGCCGCTACCCCGGTGTTCACCTGGACACCACGATGGCGTTCACCGGGTTCCTCGAACGGATCGCGCCGTTCCCGGCCGCACTGTTGCCACGGCTGGCCGCCACGGCCGACCGAATCCTGCTGGGCAGCGACTTCCCCAACATCCCGTATCCCTACCTGCACCAGCTGGAGGCGCTGGCCCGGCTGGACCTCGGCCCGGCGTGGCTGCGCGGGGTCTGCCACGACAACGCCGTGCGGCTGCTCGGGCTCTGAGCAGGGCCGGTCCCGCGCTCCGTGCCCATCGGGCGCCGCCGCCGGAACGCGGGGGCCGATGTCCGGGGGCCGTGGCAGAGTGGGTGAGGTG
The DNA here is from genome assembly GCA_963730235.1 of uncultured Actinomycetes bacterium. Classification (GTDB taxonomy): domain Bacteria; phylum Actinomycetota; class Actinomycetes; order Streptosporangiales; family Streptosporangiaceae; genus DASXKD01. The sequence continues at coordinate 497,907 of CAVSRH010000002.1, read as the reverse complement.
GCGGTCGCACAGGTGATGGCGTGCTCGCCGCAGGGCTCCCAGGTGCCCGCGGGCCTGGCGGTGCCCCGGTGGTCCTGGGACGGCCTTCAGGCGGGGTGAGCCGCATGTCGCGCCTCACATAGCCTGGCAAGCGGCTGCGAATGTTCGATCAGCAACGGGGGTTTCATGGTTGGCCTGCTTGTTCTCGGCGTGCTCGTGGCGATTTGCCTGCTGTACGCGGCCGACCGGGCGGTGCAGGCGCGGGTGCGGGCGCGGCGGTTGCGCAGGATGAGCGAAAGGCTCGCCGCCGCCACCGTCAGGGCCGAGGAAAAGCAGGCGAAACGTCAGGCGGCCGACGCCGCCAGTGCGGAGCTGACCTCCGTGATGCCCGCGATCGGCCTGCGCCCTCCGGTGGCGCTGCCCGGGCAGGCCACCGATGGCAGCGAGCCGGCGGACTGACCTTCCCGCGCTCTGCGGCCAGCCGGCCGGTTACCCGCCAGGGCCGGCCGGGCCCGCGGTGTCTCCGGGCACCGGCCGCAGCGGCAGCCGGACCGTGAATGTGCTGCCCTGGCCTTCGGTGCTGTCCACGGTGATGCTGCCGTTGTGCGCCTCCACGATGGCCCTGGCGATGGCCAGCCCCAGCCCGGTCCCGGGGAGCACCTGCCGGGTGGCGGCCGCGGTCCGGTAGAAGCGCTCGAATATCCGGCCCAGTTCGTCGGCGGCGATGCCCGTGCCGGTGTCGGTGACCGTGAGCACGGCCTGGCCGTCCGCCACGCCGGTGCCGACCGTCACGCTCCCGCCGTCCCCGGTGAATTTCACCGCGTTGGACAGCAGGCAGCCGAGCAACTGGCTGACCCGGCCCGGGTCGGCGGCGAACACTGGCACCTCGGCCGCGGACAGCACCAGGTCGATGTGCTTGCGCTGGGCATCGGGCCGCGCCTCCGCCACCGCCTCGGCCGCGGCCCCGGCCAGATCCGTGCCCTGCAGTTCCAGCGCCAGGTTCCCCGACCGCATTCTGGACAGGAACAGCAGATCCCCGACCAGCCGCAGCAACTGTTCCGCGTTCCGCCCGATCACCTCGGCGAACCGCCCGGTGTTCGGGCCGTCGACGCCTTCTTCCTCCAGCAGTTCGATGTAGCCGATGATCGAGGTCAGCGGCGTCCTCAGCTCGTGCGAGACCGCGGCGATGAAGTCGTCCTTGAGCCGGTCCAGTTCGCGCAGCCGCTCGTTCTGTGCGCTCAGTTCCGACGCCTGCCTGGCGAGCATGTTCTCCGCGCTGACCTGGGCCGTGACGTCACGAGAGATCCCGAACGTGCCGATGATCTGGCCCTCGTCATCCAGCAGCGGCATCTTCGTGGTGGATACCCAGGCGTCCGGGCGGCCGGTATAGGTCTCCCGCTCCACCTGGCCCGCGATCGGCTTGCCGGTGTGAATGATCTGCTGTTCGTCCGCGAAGGCGTCCGCGGCGTGCTGGTGGCTGAAGACGTCGAAGTCCGTCTTCCCGATCAGCTGATCCGCCGTGCGGCCAGGCGCGTACGCGGCGAGCCAGCCTGCGCTGACGAAAAGGAACCTGCTCTCCAGGTCCTTGAAATACACCCGCTCCTCGGTCGTGGACAGGAGGTTGGCCATGCACGTGAGCCTGAGCTCGCGCGCGGACTCGCTGTCTGGATCCCCCTGCGGCGCCGTCTTGGCCTTGGCCATCGCCCCCCCGGATGTGCCGCCTGCCCCTCCCCTGTTCCTATCCGCTGAACTGCCTTTCTTAACCAGGCCGGCGGTTCTCCGGGCTGGTCAGCCGGGTCCGGTGGCCCGGCGCGTCACCGCGGGCGCAGGCCCGGGCGCGGCGGCCGGCCGCTCAGCGGGTGGCCGCGGCCAGCGCCGCCCGCACCGTACCGGCGCTCGCCGGTGTCCCCTTTTCGTCGTCGAACGGCCCGTACGGGACGCCGTAGACGGGGGTGCCGGGCTGCTGGCGCCATCCCTCCGCGAGCGGCCCGGCATCGACGGCCCCGTAGCCGATGGCGTCGAGGAAGGCGGTCACCGCCGCCTTCGCCTCCGGGTCGTCGCCCGCGATCGGGAGGAAGCTTCGGTCCGGCGCGCCGGACGGCCGGGCCAGCGATGCCAGGTGCCTGAAGAAGATGTTGTTGAAGACCTTCACCACGGCGGCCTCGGCCAGATGCCGCTGGATCAGCTCGCTGCTGGTCAGCGCCCCGCTGTCGAGGCCGGGGATCTGCCCGTCGCGCTGCGGATAGTAGTTGCAGGTGTCCATGACCACCTTCCCGGCGAGCGGGCCGGCCGGCACAGCCTGGAAGGCCCGCAACGGGATCGTCACGACGGCGACGTCGCCAGCCGCGGCCGCCTCCCGCGCCGTCCCGGCCCGGGCCAGCGGGCCGAGTTCGGCGGCCAGGTCCGCCAGGGTCTGCGGCCCGCGGGAGTTGCTGAGTATCACCGGGTGCCCGGCCGCCGCTGCGAGCCTCGCCACGGTGCCGCCGATGCGGCCGCTTCCGATCAGTCCCACAGTTGTCATGGACCCGGTAACCCGGGCCCGCCGGGGATCATTCCGCGCCGGTGTCAGCTTGCGGGACCGCCCAGCGCGGACAGCAGCGCCTTCATCCAGGGCCCCAGATCGGCGGGGGTCCTGGCCGAGATGAGGTTGCCGTCGACGACCGTGGCCTGGTCCACCCAGTCCACCCCCGCATTGACCATGTCGTCGCGGATCGCGGTCACGCTGGTGGCCCGGCGCCCCTTGACGATCTTGGCGGAGATCGGTACCCAGCCGGCATGGCAGATGAAGGCGATCGGCTTTCCCGCGCCGTCGAACGCCCGGACCAGGTCCAGCACCGCCTCGGAACGCCGCAGTTTGTCCGGCGCATAACCGCCGGGAATGACGAGCGCGTCGAAATCGTTTGCGGAAAGCCCGTCCACCGTGGTGTCCACGGCAACCGGCCCGTGGCCCTTCTTTCCCGTCACCGGCTGGCCGTCCAGGCCGGCCACGGTCACCGCGACGTCCTCCTCGCGCAGCCGGTACAGCGGGTACAGCAGCTCCATGTCCTCGAACTCGCTCGCGGCGAGCAGGAGGACCTTCCGTCCTGCCAGCGTCATGGCACCGACCCTACGCCGCCCGGCGCCCGCCAGCCCCGCGCCGGCCGGTCCTTCCCGGGCCCCGCCGGCCGGACGAATACCAGCAAATGCCTCGTTACGTAATAATCTATGAAATTCAAAGCTATATGAATTAATCATTCGTGATGCCCTCCCGCCGGGCAAAAAGGAGCTATCACGAAAGAGAGCCTGTGGGCGTTCCCGGCGTGCTAAATATCTCTATTACGCTGTCTGGATAGCCGGGGTGGGAGGTGTCGTGGCAGCGAAGATACTTAGTATTCGGCCCGGAAAGATTGCCTTGCCGGGAGAAATGGCACCCGCCGGTCCGGAGGCCCCAGGAATGGTTTCGGTGGAGGATACGCTGTCGGCTCCGGCCGGGCCGGTGCCATCCGGGGTGCCCGCGGCCCGGCCGATGCGGTCGGGGCCGCCCCCGGCTGGGCCGGTCCCATCCGGGCCGATCCCATCCGGGCCGGTGCCGTCCGGGCCGGTGCCCTCCCGGCCGCTTCCGAGGCGAGTGCCGTCCGGGCCATCCCCGGCCGGGCGGGCCGCGCCCGGGCCGCCGCCGGCCGCGCTGGTACCGATTCCCGCCGCCCCGGTTTTCCTCGCGCCGGCTCCCACCGCGCCAGTTCCCACCACGCCGGTCCGCGCCGTGCCCGCTCCCGGTGTCCCGGCCGTTCCGGCGGCCCCGGCTGTTCCGGCCGCCCGGCCGGCTGTCCCCGCGCTGGCGGTCCCGGCCGGCCGTACCCGAGACCGCCGGGCCGCGCCGGCACCTGGCGGCCCCGTCCATCAGGTCCGCCGAGCGCCGGCGCTGCTGCGCCGACCTGCTCGCCCCGGACACGGCCGGGGTGGTGCTGTACGGCGCGGGGGGCATCGGCAAGTCCGCGCTGGCCGCGGAGATCGCCTGCCGGGCCGGGCGCCTGGAGCCCGGCCGCCTCACCGTGGCCTTCAGCGGAGAGGTTTCCGCCGATACGTTCCTGGCCCGTCTCGCCGGCGCACTCCGGCGGCATCCGGTGGCCGCGTCCCGCGGCGGTGCCCGGGCCCTGGCTGCGGCCTGCCGGACCGACCTGTCCTGGGCGCACCGGCTGGGCCTGTTCCGCGATCACATCCTGCGTCAGGTGCCGGTCCTGCTCGTCCTGGACGACTTCGACGGCAACCTGACCGCGCGCGCGGCCGGGCCGGCCATCGAGGACCCCGCTCTCGCCGGGCTGCTCGCGGCCCTGGCCGGCGCGCCCGGGCTGGCCAGGCTGCTGATCACCTGCCGGGACCCGGTCGTGCTGCCCGGGGCAGCTGGGCGGGCCCTGGTGCTCAGGCACGTCGGCCCGCTCGCCGCGTCCGGCGCCGCGCGGCTGGCGGCGTCGCTGCCCGCGCTCGGCCTGCTGGACGAGCGGGAGACCGCCCTGGCGTGGCGGCTGACCGGCGGCCATCCCCGGACCATGGAGTACCTCGACGCGCTGCTTTCCGGCGGCCAGGCCAGCTTCATCGAGGTGGCCGAGCGCCTCGCCGCGGCGATCGAGGCCGGGACCGGCCGGGTGGCGCTGTGCCTGGACCCCGGCGCCACGGCCCCCGGCCGCCCGGCCGCCGCGGAGAAGGTCGCCGGGGTGGCCGGGGACGAACTGCTCGGCGAGCTGTGCGCCCGTCTCAGCCCGGACGCCCGCGACCTGTTAACCGGCGCGTCCGTCTACCGGGAGCCGGTCGGCAGCCATGTGCTGCTGCTCCCGGCGGGCCAGCCCCGCCAGGCCGCCGGGCTCACCGGCCTGGTCGCCGAGTGCGCGGCCGCCGGCCTGCTGACCGCGGACTACACCGGCGAGCTGCCCTCGGTCTTCGTGCACCGGTGGACCGCCATCCAGCTCCACCGCCGGCTGGTGCGGGAGCGGCACGGCGAGGAGCTCGCCGACGCACACCGCCGGGCCGCCGAATACTGGCGATGGCGCATCTCGTCCTGGCCGCATGACCGGCACGCGCTGCACGAGGCCAGCCATCACCTGCTGCAGGCCGGCGATCAGGGCCGGCGCGGCCAGCTGCGGGCCCGGCGCACGCCGCGGCAGCGGCTGCTCATGCTCGGCGCGGCCGCCCTGGTGGCGGCGCTGGCGGCGGGCATGACCGCCGTGGCCACGGGGGCGTTGCCCGGACCGGCGGGCACACCGGGCGCCGGGGCGGGCGCGCCGCCAGGGGCGCCGGCGGGTGCCGCGGCGGACCCGCTGGCCGGCCGGTCGGCGGCCGTGCGCGGCGAGGCGGCGTCCTGGGTGGCCCGGCAGGTGAGCCGCGATGCGATCGTGGCATGCGACCCGGCGATGTGCGCCGCGCTGCAGGCGCACGGGATCGCGGCGGGGAACCTCCTGGTGCTGCGCCCGTCGTCCGGCGACCCGCTCGGCTCGGACGTGGTGATCGCGACCCCCGCGGTGCGCAGCCAGTTCGGCCGCCGGCTGGCGAGCGTGTACGCGCCCGTGGTCATCGCCAGCTTCGGCACCGGTGCCCTGCGCATCGATGTGCGCGCCATGGCGCCGGACGGTGCGGCCGCCTACCGCGCCGCGTTCGCCGCCGACCTGGCGGCGCGCCGGGGCGCCGGGCAGCAGTTGCTGCGGAACCCGCGGATCAGCGTCTCGGCGGCCGCCCGGAGCGACCTCGCCAGCGGCCGGGTCGACGCCCGGCTGCTGCTGATGCTGGCCGCCGTGGTCAGCGTCGAGCCGGTGCGGATCGCGGAGTTCACCGACTCCGGGCCCGGGGCCGCCCCGGGCGTGCCGCTGCGGGCGGTCGAGCTGAGCGTGCCGGCCCAGGCCGGCGCCGGGTCCGCCGCCGGCCCAGGTGCCACGCCAGGCAATGGATCCGGCACCGCCGCCGGTGCCGCGCTGCGGAAGGTGCTCGCCTTCGCGCGCGCGCAGCGGCCGCCCTACCGTCCCGCCCGGGCCGGGATCGTCCCCGGGCCCGGGGGAGCGCCGCTGCTCAGCGTGGCGTTCGGCGCGCCCAGCCCCGCCGGGCTGATCGAGGGCCAGCCGCTGGCCCGGCGCGGCCCGGGCTGAAATGCACCAACGACCCGCACGGCCCGCCCACGGGGGCGCGGGCCGGAACCAGGCCCGGGCCCCGGCGGCCCGGCACCCGAAACGCGCAAACCCCTCACCGGAAGGACAACCACGACGATGACACGGCACGCACTGATGACCGGACGCCGCCCCGGGCGCCCGGGGAGAGCTGAGGACCGATGAGACCGCCGCGCACGGCGCTCCGCGCGGTCGCGGTGGCCGCCATGATGGTGTTCGCGGCGCTGCTCGGCGCCGTCCCGGCCGGCGCGTCGGCCGGCGGCGGGTGGGTGCGCCTCGCGCACCTGTCGCCGAACGCCCCGCCCGTCGACGTGTACCTGTACTCGTTCGGCAACCCGCAGGCCCGGCTGGTCCTGCACCACGTCAGCTACGGCATGGTCTCGCCGTACGAGGAGGTCCCGGCCGGGGACTACACGGTGTCGATGCGCTCGGCGGGCGCCGCGGCCTCGGCGCAGCCGCTGCTGTCCACCGGGTTCCTGGTGAGCGCCGGCCAGGCCTACACGGTGGCGGGCATGGGCCCCGCGGCCGGCCTGCGGCTGCAGGTGCTCAAGGCCACGCTGACCGCGCCGGCCGGGCAGGTGCTGATCCGGGTCATCCAGGCCTCGCTGCGCGAGCATGTGGTGAGCGTCCGGCTCAGCGGGCGGATGCTGGCGCGGAAGCTGGACTTCGCCAGCACCACGCCCTACCGGGCGGTCCCCGCCGGGAGCACGGTCGTGCACGTGGCCGGGGACACCGAGGACGCGTCCCTGGGCATGACGCTGCGCCCCGACACGATTCACACGCTGGTGGTACTCGACGGCGCCGGCCGCCTGCGCCTCACCGACCTGGAGGACGCGGCAGGCAGCGCGATCCGGCCTGCGGGCGGCGCGGACACCGGCATGGGCGGCACCGCCCCCCGGCCGGCCTCCCCCCGGTCCCGTGGCTCGCCATGATCGGCACCGGCGTCCTGCTGGCCGGCACCGCGGCCAGGCGCTACGGCCGGATCCGGACGCCATGACCCGCCATGCCGTCGGCGGGCGCGGCGTGCTTGCCGCGCTCGCCCTCGGCCTGGCGCTGATCGCCGTCGGCTGCGCTGGGCTGGTCCTGGCCCGTGGCGGGCCGATACCCGGCCCGCCGCTGACCCGGGTGCCGGCCCCGGACGGCCCGGCCGCCAGCATCCCCTGGCCCTCGGCCGCCGGCCCGGTCGCGGCACCGGTCCGGCTGACCATCCCGGCGATCGGCGTCCGCACCCGGCTGATCCGGCTCGGCCTCACCCGGGCCGGCGCCCTGCAGGTGCCGTCCAGCTACCAGGTGGCCGGCTGGCATGACCGCAGCCCCCGGCCGGGCGCGACCGGCTCGGCGATCATCGCCGGTCACATCGACTCCTATCTCGGGCCCGGAATCTTCTTCCGGCTGTCCAGCCTGCACCGCGGCGACCGTGCCTACGTCCGCCGCGCGGACGGCAGCCAGGTGGTGTTCCGGGTCACCGCCGTCCGGCTCTACCGCAAGACCCGCTTTCCCACCGCCACCGTCTACGGCCCGGCCGCGGGCCCGCAGCTTCGCCTCATCACCTGCGGCGGCACCTTCGACCCGGCGCTGCGCTCGTACCTGTCGAACGTGGTGGTCTACGCCGTGGCCGCCGGACAGGTCAGCTAGTGGTGCTAGCCCGGGGGAGCGCGCCCCCCGGAACCCCCCGGTGCCTAGCGGCCCCCGCGACCGCGTCGCGCCGGCCGCGGCGCTAGCCCGGAGGGACGGGGATGTCTGCCAGGAGGACCCCGGGCCGCCAGTCGGGGAGGCGGGCCGCCACGCCGCCGTCCGGCCCGACCAGCGCCGCCAGGCCGGGGAAGTCCTCATCGACCGTGGAGCCGGCCTGCCCTGCCAGGGCGATCCACAGGCCCAAGCGGCGCGCGTGGCGGCGCGCGTCGCCCAGGGCCGATCCCTCCCACCAGGCGAAACCGCTCCGCCAGGAGCTTTCGCCGGTGCGCCGCCCGTAAAGGCCGGGAGCCGCGGGGAAGAGCACCAGGCGGGCCCCGGCCGCGGCGGCCGCGTCGAACGGGCCGTCGAACCCGGCCTCGGCGCAGATGGCCACCCCGAAGCGGGCCCCGGCATGGTCGAAGACCACCGCCCCGGTGACCGCGGTGAACGCCTCCTCGTCCTCGCCGAGGTGCCGTTTGCGCTGCACCCCCGCCACGCGCCCGGCCGCCGCGAATACCTGGGTGATGTGCGGCTTGCCGCCGGGCGCGCGCTCGGCCACCCCGAAGCACACGCCGACGCCGGTCCCGGCCGTCGCCCCGGCCAGCGCCGCGACGGCGGGATGGTCCAGGCCGATCAGCCGTTCCGGGTGGGTCGCCGGGTCGGCCGACCCGGACAGCGACATCTCCGGGAACAGGGCAAGCTCGCAGCCCTCCGCCGCGGCCCGCGCCAGCAGCCCCAGGTGGACGGCCAGGTTGCCGTCCACGTCACCCTTGCCGCACCGGATCGCCGCCAGCAGCGCACGCATGCCCCCATCCTGCCTCGGGGCGCCCGGGTGCTTCAGTCCGCCGCTGTGGTCAGGCGGCAGCAGCAGGAGGACCTGATCGGCACGTCCGCTCTCGCGGCGGCGATCTTGAGTTGTTGCCCTACGATGCCCGCCTGCTCCGTCTTGCCCAGCCGGGTCAGGCATTCGTGGTACCCGTGCAGGCTCCAGACGTTGCCGGGGTGCTGGCACGCCCGGGCGAGCGTGTCGTCCAGGCCCAGATCGGCGCGGTACACGGCCTCCGCCTCGCGGAGCAGGCCCTGCTCCAGCAGCAGGGCGCCATAGGCGTGCCTGGCCGGCTGCATCCAGCCCCATGGCTCGTCGTAGGGGAGGCCGTCGTCGAGTTCGACGGCGCGGCGCAGCAGGCGGAAGGCCTCGTCGTGGTTGCCCCGCCGGTACTCAACCTCGCCATCCAGCATCGCCCCGGCCACCGCGAGGATGTCCTGGCAGGTGTTGTTGAAGATGGTCCGCGACCCGGGCACCCGGCCGGCCGCCGCGGCGAACAGGTCACGCTCCCCGGCGGCCTCGGCGACCTGCCCGGTGGCCGCGCGGGCGATGCCCTTCGCGTAGTGGGCCAGCGCCGTGGTGGTGCAGTACAGGTCCTGGTCGGCGGGCAGCGGCGCGGCGAGGATCTCCGCCCAGCGCCCGAACCGGATCAGCACGTGCAGCCGCATCGGCACGAACCCCTCCAGCCAGTCCGCCATGGGCGGGTCCGGCACCCGGAGCAGGTCCTCCGGGATCGCCGCGGCAAGCTGGCCCGCCGCCTCCAGCGCGGCCCGCTGCTGGCCGAGGAACATCGCGCCGTAGATCTTGAAGTGGTAGTTGTGCGCCCGGTACAGCGTGTAGAAGTTCATCGCGCCGTGCCGTGCGCGGAACTTCTCGTCGGCCGCGATCGCGGCGCTGTTGCCGGACACCACGCGGGCGTAGTCGCCGCACAGGACGTCGAGGTGGGTGGGCATGTGCCGCAGGTGGCCCGCGTCGGGAACCAGGTCCCGGAGCAGGTCTCCGGCCTGCAGCGCGTCCTGCGGCCGGGCGGACATCTCCATCAGGTGTATGTACATATGCAGGACGCCGGGGTGCTCCCGGCCGCCCGGGCCGGCCAGGGCCTGCTCCAGGACGGCCTTGGCCTCCAGGGTGGCCGCTCCCGCGGCGGGCTCCCCGGTGGCGGTGTCCCACAGTGCCCACGGGGTCAGGTTCATCAGCGCGTCAGCGAACAGCGCGGCCACGTCCAGGTCGCCGGAGTGGGCCTGGTATACCTCGCGCATCGCCGCGGCGTACCCGGCGTTCCACGCCGGGCCGCCCGCGGGATGCCAGTCACCGGCGCCGCCGGGCGCCGTGCCGGGGTAGCGCGCGGCCACCGCGCGTACCAGCGCGCGCTCCACCGGGGACGCCGGCCCGGCCGTGCCCGCGGTGGCCAGTGCGGCCAGCGCCCGGGACAGCGCCGCCGGCGCCTCGTCCTGACTGAACGCCTCCCACGGCTTGTTGTAGTTCGGGCCCAGCGCGTAGGCCAGGCCCCAGTACGCCATGACACAGCCGGGGTCGGCCGCGGCGGCCCGTTCGAAGCAGGCCGCCGCCTCCTCGTGGTTGAACGCGTAGGCCCATACCAGCCCGCGGCTGAACCAGGCCTGCGCCTGCGCCGAGGTGGTCGTCACCGGCCGGGTGTAATCGCCGAGGTCGAAGTATCCGGGCATCAGGGGATACCGTACGCGCAGGCCGGGCGGCGTGCCCGGCGGACCGGGGGGCACCAGGAGGAGATGGCGATGTCTGGTGACGGCGGATACGTGCTCACCCCGGCCGACCGGGAGACTCTGCTGCAGGGGCCGCTGGGCGCGGTGCTGATGCTGGGCGGTGACCGGACGGCGGGCCGGCTGTCGCTGGTGGAGCACCCGCTCGAGCCGCGGGCGCTGGGCTCGCCGGTGCACACGCACCGCGACGAGGACGAGTATTCGGTGGTGCTGGCGGGCCGGGTCGGCGTGCAGATCGGCGAGCAGACCGCCGAGGCCGGGCCGGGCACGGTCCTGGTCAAGCCGCGTGGCGTGCCGCATGCCTTCTGGAATCCGGCGGACCAGCCCGCGCGGCTGCTGGAGATCATCTCGCCCGCGGGCTTCGAGGGGTACTTCGCCGGTCTCGGCGCGATCCTGGCCGTCCCCGGCCCGCCGGAATCCCGCGTCGCTGGCGGCCCTGGCCAGCCGGTACGGCCTCGACGTGGACCTGGCGTCGATCCCCAGGCTGGCCGCCGCGCACGGGCTGCGCCTGCCCCCGCCGCGCCCGGGCCCCGGATGACCGGGTCCGGAGCCCGCGCGGCGGCGTGGGTGGTGGCCGGCCCGCCGGGGGCCGGGAAGAGCATGGTCGCCCGGCTGCTGCTGGGGCGGCTGCGGCCGGTCCCGGCGCTGCTGGACAAGGACACGATGTACGGCTCGTTCGTCGCCGCGGCCCTGGCCGCGGCCGGGCGCCCGCCGGGGGAGCGCGAGGGCCCCTGGTACGACGAGCATGTCAAGGTGCACGAGTACGCCGGGATGGCCGCGACCGCGCGGGAGATCCGCGCGCACGGCTGCCCGGTGCTGCTGTGCGGGCCGTTCACCGGGCAGATCCACGATCTGGGCCGGTGGCGCTCCTGGGTGGCGGGCCTCGGCGGTGGCACGGTGCGCCTGGCCTGGGTCCGGTCGGACGCGGCGACGCTGCACCGCCGGCTCGCCGCCCGCGGCTCCGCCCGGGACACGGCGAAGCTGGCGGACTTCGCGGCGTTCACCGCCAGCATGCGGCTCGGCACCGAGCCCGCCGCCCCGCACGTCACGATCGACAACCGCGCGGCCGCGGCCGGCACGCTGGAAGACCAGGTCACCGCGCTGGTACGGAGCCTGCCCGGCCAGTGAGGCGGACGGTGGCCGGTCAGGTTTCCAGCGGAGACGGGTGCTTCGGCTGGTAGATGCCAAACTCCGCGCCGTCGGGCAGCCGGATCGCGGCCAGCAGGCCCCAGCCCCGGTCGGAGACCTCCCGCGCCACCGTCACGCCCTTGGCCTGGAGCCCGGCCAGCGTCTCGTGGATGTCGTCGCACATCAGGTACAGCTCGTGGCGGTCCTCGTCGGCGGGGTGCACGGCAAGCTCGGCCGGTGGCATGGCGAAGATGAGCCAGCCGCCGCCCGCGTCCACCGACGGCATGGCGAGCTCGTCGGCGAAGAATGCCCGGACCTTCTCGGCGTCCGGGGAGAACACGATCGCATGCAGGCCAGTGATCATGCCCAGATGCTAGCCGGGGTTACGCCTGGCGCACCGACGGCGGGGAGTCGCCGGGGTCGCCGGCGTGCGGCTGGTGGTCGGCGGCCCAGGCGGCGATCTGGGCGCGGGACCGGAACCCCAGCTTGGCCAGGATGTTGGCGACGTGCCGGGCGGCGGTCGCCGGGCTGATGAACAGTTTCTCGGCGATGGCCTTGTTGCTGTGGCCGCTGGCGACCAGCGCGACGACCTCGCGCTCCCTGGGGGTGAGCGCGCAGGCCGGAATCGTGGCCGCCGGTCGGGGCCCAGCGCGGTCAGCGCCACGGTGTCCCCCCCGCCGAAGCTCTGCGCGGCCTGGCCGGTGTCCAGTGCCAGCGCGACCGCCTCGTCGCTGCCGCAGGCCAGGCCCTGCGCCCAGAGCCGGGCGATGGTGTTCTCGCCGAGGTGGCGCGCGGGCGCGAGGTACCGCTCGGTGCGGGCGCCCGACAGCGCGGGCAGCCCGGCCACCTCGCGCAGCGCGGTGGCCGCCGCGGTCAGCCGCACCGCGGCCTCGCGGCCGGTCCTCCCGGGTGGCCAGGGCCGCGAAGGCCTCCAGTCCCCTGGCCACGCCGATGCGCGAGCCGGTGGAATGGCTCAGCCGCAGGCTCTCGGCCAGGTGCTGCCGCGCCAGGGCCAGCGCGCCCAGGTCCATGGCCACCCGCCCCAGGCCCGCCAGGCACCGGGCGATCTCCGGCCGGGCGTCGATCTCCCGCAGGATGACCAGCGCCTCCAGGTACTGGCGGCGCGCATCCCCGGGTCCTTGCGCACCCTGGCCAGATCACCCAGGCCCAGCAGCGCCCGCGCGGTGCCCCATTCCTGGTCGATGCGGCGCATCACCGCGATGGACGCCTTGGCCAGTTGCTGTGCCTCGCGCAGGTTGCCCTTCACCCCGGCGATCGCGGCCCGGATGCCCAGCGCGTATCCCTCGTCCCAGCCATCGCCCGCACGCCTGGGCGATGGACAGCGCCTCGTCGGCGTGCGCCGCCGCCTCGGCGGCCTGCCCGGTGTGCAGCGCGACCTCGGCCAGCAGGTTGAGCCCGGACGCGGTCCAGAACTCGTCCCCGGCGGCCCGGCACAGCGCCAGCCCCTCCTCCGCCAGGGACCTGGCCAGGGCCGGGTCGCTGGGCAGGGTGAGCTGGGCCCGCCCGATCAGGCCGGCGCCGCGGACATCCGCGGGCACGTCCGGCGCGTCCAGGGCGAGGAAGGATGCCAGCCATTCGCTGCCCTCGGCGAAGCTGCCGCGGACGATCCAGCACGGCCGGACGGCGGTGCAGATCCGCAGCCCGGTCTCCGCGTCGCCGTCGGCCAGGCAGCCGCTCAGCACCAGCCACACGTTGCCGATCTCCGCGTCGTAGCGGCGGAACACGTCCACCCGGGCCGACCATGGCGCGTCGACCCGCGCCAGCCCGATCGCCAGGTTGCGCTCGGCCACGGCAACCGTGTAGTCGCGCAGCCTTAGCTGGAAGGCCCTGGTCTCGCCCGCCGCCTCCAGGCGTGCCGCCGCATACTCCCTGATCGTGTCCAGCAGCCGGTACCGGGCCTGGCCGAGCACCTCGGACTCGACGACCACCAGCGACTTGTCCACCAGGGCGGCGATCAGGTCGAGGATCGCGGGGGACGGAATCTCCGCGTCGGCGCACACCTGCTCGGTCATCTCCAGCGACCACCCGGCGAACACCGAGAGCCGCCGCAGCAGCACCTGCTCATCGGGCGTGAGCAGGTCGTGGCTCCAGTCGATGGTGGCCCGCAGGGTCCGGTGCCGCGGCGGGGCGGTCCGATGGCCGGTGGTGAGCAGAGCGAACCGGTCGGTGAGCCGCTCGGCGATCTGCTCCACCGACAGCGCGCGCACCCGCGCGGCCGCCAGTTCGATCGCCAGCGGCACGCCATCCAGCGCCCGGCACAGCGCGGCGACCGCGCCGGCGTTGGCCGGGCCGATGGCGAAACCGGGCAGGGACGCGGCCGCCCGGTCGGCGAACAGCCGGATCGCCTCGTACCGGGTCGCGTCCTCGGCGGCCTCCATCGGGCCGTCCGGCGCGACCGACAGCGGGGGCACCTGCCACACCGTTTCCGCGGCCACCCGCAGCGGCTCGCGGCTGGTGGCGACCAGGCTCAGTCCCGGCGAGGAGTCGAGCAGGCGCTGGGCGACCTGCGCGCACGCGTCGATCAGGTGCTCGCAGTTGTCCAGGACCAGCAGCTGCCGGCGCGGCGCGACCGCGTCGGCGAGCGTGTCCAGCAGCGGCCGGCCTGGCTCCTCGCCGATGCCGAGCGCCGACGCCACCCGGGACACCACCAGATCGGCCTGCCACAGGTCACCCAGGTCGACGAAGCAGCCGCCGTCGGGGAACGCCGCCACCACGGTACGCAGGACCTGCTGGGCCAGCCGGGTCTTCCCGATGCCGCCAGGACCGCAGAGCGTCAGCGCCCGCGTGACGCCCAGCAGCTCGCACAGCTCCGTGAGCTCGCGTTCGCGGCCCACGAAGCTGTTCGGTTCCTGGGGCACCTGGATCGGGATCTCGGTTACCTCGCTACGTGTCGTCCGGCTTGCCCCGCCATGCGGCCAGCCACTCCGGCGCCAGCGGGGTATGTGTACGCATGTAGCCGGGTGAAACCAGAATAACCGCGGCTTTGTCGGTACGGGGGCGGACTTGGCGCCCCGCATGCGCATCCGGCCGGCATTCAAATACATAACTACGTACATAGTTCTGCCGATGCCCTGGCCAGGCCGCTGCCTCTAATCTCCTCACATCATCTCCGGTGACCTGCCGTCAGGGGAGAGCGGCCAGGGAACCAGGCAGCCTTGGCGTGGCTGCCGATGTGGCTCCGGCTACCGTGGGCCCATCGCGCTGGGGGGCGGGACGGCTTGTTGTTCGATCCGCCTGGCGATGGGCCCACGGCAGCCGGCTTTGCCCGCCCCGCCCGCCGCACCCCGCGTGTGCCCGCTGCCTGCCCGCGCTGCCGTACTGTAGGTGGCTTACCCGCTGGCGCAATCCGGGCGGTTTGTTCGTTGAGGTACCGGGAGCGGCTCAGGGCCGCTCCGGTCGCCGTCGGCGTTGCGGGCGAAGTCAGGTAGGTCACCGGTTCCCGGTAGCTTCCTTTCCGGAGGTCAGTTTGCGTGCCACGAAGGGTGCCCGGCACCGGGCTGCTGGCTTCTGGGATCGGGGGAGCCGCGCGTGAGGGGAGCCGGCCGCAGCCACGTCTGGCCGTATCGCATGGTGCTGGCTGGGCTGCTCGGGATCGCGCTCCTCGCCGCGTGCACCGCGCCCAAGCCGGCCGAGACGGCGGCGGGCGGGGCGCTGGGCAGCTATGTGGTGCCGCAGGGCATCCACAAGATCAAGCACGTGATCATCATCATGCAGGAGAACCGGTCGTACGACAGTTACTTCGGCACCTACCCCGCGGCGGACGGCCTCCCGATGCGCCATGGGGTGTCCACGGTCTGCGTGCCGAACCCGGCCGGCGGCTGCAACCGCCCCTACCACGACACCGCCGACGTCAACGGCGGCGGCCCGCACGGTGAGGCGAACGCGGTCGCCGACATGGACCACGGCAAGATGGACGGCTTCATCCGGCAGCGGGACGCGGCGAAGGCGTCCTGCAAGGTCGCTGACGACCCGGCCTGCAGCGGCGGCGGCGTGCCCGACGTCATGGGCTACCACACCGCCGCGGAGATACCGAACTACTGGACCTACGCCAAGGACTTCGTGCTGCAGGACCACATGTTCGAGCCGGTGAAGTCCTGGTCGCTGCCCGACCACCTGTACATGGTCTCGGCCTGGTCGGCGCGGTGCAAGAACCGCTCCCCGATGAGCTGCGTCAACGACATCGTCGGCCCCTACGGGGTCAACACGTTCGGCGAGGCCGTGCACAAGGAGCTGACCACCGGCCGGACCTCGATCGACCTGGCCTGGACCGATATCACCTGGCTGCTCTACGCCGAGCACGTGAGCTGGGCGTACTACGTGCAGACCGGATCGCAGCCGGACTGCGACAACGACTCGGCCGAGACGTGCGAGGTGATCAAGCAGAGCGCCTCGACGCCGGGGATCTGGAACCCGCTGCCGCTGTTCGGCGACGTGCAGGCCGACCACCAGCTGCACAACATCCGGCCGCTCAACGACTTCTTCCACGCCGCCGGCGCGGGCACGCTGCCGGCGGTGAGCTGGATCGTCCCGTCCGGCCCGGACAGCGAGCATCCGCCGGCCAGCGTCCACCGTGGCCAGGCCTACGTCACGGCGCTGATCAACGCCGTCATGAAGAGCCCCGACTGGGATTCCACCGCGATCTTCCTGAGCTGGGACGACTGGGGCGGGTTCTACGACGGCGTGATCCCCCCGGCGGTCGACGAGAACGGGTACGGCCTGCGGGTTCCCGGCATCGTGATCTCCCCGTACGCCAAGAAGGGCTACATCGACCCGCAGACGCTGAGCAGCGACGCCTACCTGAAGTTCATCGAGGACGACTTCCTGGCCGGCGCCCGGCTCAACCCGAAGACCGACCACCGGCCGGACCGGCGCCCCGACGTCCGCGAAGACCTGCCGATCCTCGGCAACCTGACGCAGGACTTCAACTTCAGCCAGGCGCCGCGCCCGCCGCTGCTGCTGCCCACCAACCCGCCGACGGACTCACCGTCGATCCCGCTGTACTTCATCGGCAAGCCCGCCTGCTGGGGGTGCACCGCGGTGCCGCCCGCCGGGATCATCCGCCACGCCCCGGGCCCGTACCGGCCCAGGGCGCACGCGAAGGGCAGCAAGAAGCACTGACCGGCGGCGCGGCGGTTACGGCACCGCCGTGGTCACCGGCAGCGGGTCGGAACTCGTCGCCAGCGTCACCGACTTCCCGCTCAGGCTGGGCGGGTTCGTGACCCCGGTGACGATGAGCGTGAACACGTCGCCCGCCCCGTTTTCCTGCAGGCAGCTTCCCGTGGTGACCGCCACGGTCGCCGTCGTCCCGCTGCTGGTCAGGCCGCCGCCGCAGCTCGTGCCCGCGGTGTCGTTGGCCAGCGTCACGTCCTGGTTGGGCGGCATGCCGGTGCCCGCCGGGAACGTCACCGTGATGGCCGAGCCCAGGTCCGTGGCCGATACGAGCCCGTTGGTGGTGGCGAACGTGAGGGACCAGGTCACGTTGGACGCCCCGCCGGTCCGCGAACTGAGCTGCAGGATGTCGTGGGAAACGGAGGTCTTGGCGGTGACCGTGTACCCGGCGGAGACCGCCTTCGGGTCCGAGGTGGTGGACAGCGACGCGGTCTTGGCCCCGGCCGTGCCCGGGTTCGTGGCACCGAAGACGATCACGGTGATCTCGTCGCCGGGGCCCGCGCCGAGGCCGCCGCCGGACCCGGGCAGCACCGTGGCCGTGGTCCCGGACGCGGTGAAGCTGGACCCGGCCGCCTCGCCGGTGTTGTCGTTGATCACCGTGGCATCCCCGCTGGCCGGGAAGGTCGTGCCGGTCGCCGCCTTGACCGCGATCGTGGAGAAGTCGTCACCGAGGCCGCTGACCGTGAACCCGTTCGGCACCGTGAACGTGGCCGAGTAGACATCGTCCGTTGCGGACGCCGACGTCGAGGCGAGGCCCAGGATGGGCGGGCCGATGCCCGTCTTGGCGGTCAGCGTGAAGGGCAGGGACGCGCCCCCTGCGCCCGGCATCGTCGTCACCGCGAGCGTCTTGCCGCCGCTCGTGGCCGCATTGGCCACGCCGTAGGCGAGGATCGTGATCTCCTCGCCGGTGTTCGTGTTGATCCCGTTGACCGCGAGCGTGATGGACGGTCCCGGCGAGCCGCCCGACTGGCACAGGCCCGCGTCGGCTCCGGTGGTGTCGTCGATCAGGATGTACTGGCCGGTGGATCGCGCACAGCGGGAACGTCGCCCCGGCCGAGGTCAGCTTCAGCGTGGACGTGCCGCTGGTGAGCGGCCCGGTCGAGGCGAAGGTCTCCGCGTACAGCACCTTCGTGGCCGCGGCCGAGGTCGAGCTGACCTGGTCGGTAGCCGTCATCGCCGTGGGCCCGGTCAGCGGCAGGCTGATGGCCTGGGGATCGGAACTGGCCGACACGCTGACGGTGCTCATGCTCGCCGGGTTCTTCACCCCGTTGATCACCAGGAAGATCGTGTTGCCGGGGTTGGTGTCGAACGGCACCGCGACCGAGACCGTCCTGCCGCTCACCGTGGCGGCGGCGCACCCGTTCAGCGGGCCCTGCGCCGCGCCCGGGCACGGCGTCGATGAACGTGTAGTTGCCGCAGCCCCCGGGCGGGAACATGGTCCCGGCCGGGCGCCATGAGCTTCACGGTGGACGAACTGATGCCGTTGCCGGTGCCGATCAGGCGGTCGGGGCGGTGAAGCCGATGGTCCAGGTACGCTGGCCGTGCCCGCCGGTGTAGGAGCTGAGCTGGAGGAACGGGTTGGTGACCGCCCGCTTGGCCACCAGCGTGAAGCTGAGCGTCACCGGCTTGGGGTCGGCGTCGTGGACAGCGTCACGTTGTGGCTGCCCGTGGCGGCTGGGCTGGTCACGCCCGCGAACGTGAGCGTGATCATGTCGCCGGGGTTGGTCAGCAGGTTGATGATGGTCGCCGTGGTGCCGGTGGCGCTGTAGGTCGCGCAGCCGCTGGACCCGTTGGTGTCGTCGGTCCAGTCGACGACCCCGCAGCCGCCGGCCGGCAGCACGGTCCCGGTGGGAACACGACGGTGACCACGCGAGCCTGGGTGATCCGGTCCGGGCTGGCGAAGGTGACCGAGTAGGTGACGCCGGCCCGCGCCCGCCGAGGACGAGGAGACGTGCAGCGCCGCGTTGGTGACCGCGCGCTTGGCGACCAGCGTGTAGTGCAGGCTGACCGCGTGGGTTCCGCGCTGGTGGCGACCTTCAGCGTCTTGCCGCCGGCCGTGGCGGGGTTGCTGACGGCGGGCACGGTCACCGTGACCGGGTCGCCCGCGGCGACGCTGACGTCCACCGGCAGCGTGATCACCGCCGTGGTGCCGGTCACCGTGACGGCGCCGCATCCGGCGGTACAAGATGCCGCGCATCGTCGGCGACGCTGTAGCAGGCGCCGCCCGGCGCCGGCAGTGTGGTCCCGGCCGGGGCAGGCCAGGGTGATCGTCGAGGTGCCGCCGGTCAGGGCGCTGGGCGAGGCGAAGTTCACCGTGTAGCTCGACCCCGGTGGCCGCCGCGGACAGCGAGCTGACCTGTATCGTGGCCTGGCTCACCGCCGTGGCCGCCAGCGCGGTGCCGCCGGGCAGCGCCGAGCACCGCCAGGGCCGCCGCCACCGCGGCGGCCCCCGCTCTGGCCGCGATGCGCGCCGGGCCCGCCAGCATCGGCGATGTTTCCGTTGCCTCATCGCGCTCCCCCTCGCTCCTCCCGGAAACCTCGGCGTCCGCGAGGGCGCGCGGCCAGGCGCACCTCGTGCCGCAAGTGCAACCGGCCGCCGCCGGCGAAGGTAGGGACGCGCCGTCCAACGAGCATTAAACGGGCGTGGCGCATCGCCGGGCGGCTAGCGCAGCCCGGGTGCGGCGCTGCGGCGGGCCAGTTCGGCTTCGCAGGTCTTCGAGCGCGCGGGCCGGGGCCAGCCCCAGTTCCGCCAGCGCCGCCCGGGCCCGCTCCAGGGCCGCCAGCGCCGAGCCCGCCCGGCCCTGCGACGCCAGCATCCTCGCCAGCCGGACATGGCGATCCTCGTCGAGCGGCTCGCATTCGCAGCCCCGGCGGATCAGCCGGGCCGCCTCGTCCACCTCGCCGCGCGCGGCGGCGTCGTCGGCCAGCATGTCGAGTAGTTCGACGTAGCGGCTCGCGCAGCCGGTCCCGCAGCCCTGGCGGCCCAGTCCTCGTAGCGGTCGTCCGGGAAGGAAGTCGCCGCCGTACCGGGCGCCGCCGCGCGGGCCAGGCCCGAGCGCCCGGCTGGCCTCGCCCGCCGACCGGGCGATGAGAGCCGCGCGGGCCTGCGTCTCGAAGACCGCGGCGTCCGATTCCGTGCCCGGCGCCGCGGTGATCGTTTCTTCCTCCCGGACGAGCACGTCGCCCGCGGCCATCCGCAGGCGGCTCAGCAGGTTACGCAGCCGGTTGCGGCCGCGCTCCGGATCCACGCCCGGCCACAGGATCTCGATGAGTTCCTCGGCGTGCAGCCGGCCGCCCGCCGCGGCGACCGCCCGCACCGCCTTGGCGGGCCTGCCCGGGCGGCAGATCGACCGGGCTCGCCGTGCCGCCGCACTTCGAACCGGCCGAGCAGGGTCAGGGACAGCGGCGGCGCGTCCGGCGGCGAGCGCGGGCGCCGAACGTGACCCCGCGGCCGCGGCGAGCGGCAACAGCGTCTGCGCCACGCTCCGCTCGCGCCACAGCGGCCCGTGCGGGTGCCCGAGTTCCAGGCACGCGTCGAACGCCTCCGCGGCCAGCTTGCCCGCGGCCCGGTCGCCGCGGCGGTATGGCCGCGTAGGCCCGCAGCAGCAGCAGCGGCCACCGCTCCTGCGGTTCGAGGTCGTATTCGGCGAGCGTCGCGGCGATGATCCGGGCGGCCTCCTCCGGGTCACCGGAGCGCCCGAGCGATGGCCGCGCCGAACACCTCGCACCGGGCGCTCGCAGCCGGCCATCCGCTGCCTGGGCCCGCGCCAGCCGTTCCAGCGCCATTCGTGCTCGCCCACCCGGTCGAGGTAGTCGCTGGCACGGGCGAGGAACTCCACCCCCGAGGCCTGGTCGTACCAGACGTCGCGGTGCGCCTCGCCGTCCATGCACCGCCCGGACCGTCCGGGCGCGGTCCCCGGAGTACGAGGCGATCGCCGCCTCGCTCCACGCCGCGTAGGCGATCATCCATTCCTCGCGGTAGGCGGTGCCCATCTCGCGCATCTCGTCGATGCCGCCCTCCGCCTCCGCGAACCGGCCGAGCTCGATGAGGACGTCGGACCGGAAGCTCTGCACCAGCGCCCGGTAGGTGCTGCGGGCGGGCAACTGCGCGAGCACCTCGTCCAGGGTGGCCAGCGCCTGCTCGTTGCGGCACAGCGCGAAGTAGAAGCCCATCGCAGCGGCCACCAGCGCCTGCGCCTCCCAGGTGCGCTGGCCGATCCTGGCGCGCCAGCCGGCCGGGTTCGAGCAGCAGCGCCTCGGCCTCGGGCCGCACCCCGTCGGCGCTGAACCACGAGGCCAGGCGGCCCAGCACGTCCAGGGCACGGGCCCGGCCGGCCAGCTCGCTCGGGGCCTGCGCGCGGCCACCACCGAGGCGGCGAGTTCGTTCGCCGCCGCCCGGGTGCGCTCGTCCCACATCAGGTCCCTGGCCCGCTCGGCGTCCACCTCCCGCCGGAATGCCTGATCGGCGCGGTCCTCGCGCCCGGCCGAGGATCCGCACCGGCCCGGGCCAGCGCGTCGCGGCGGATGTCGTTGCGGTGCGCCGTCTCGGCGAGCCGGGCGAGGTGCAGCAGCACCCGTGGGTGCTGCTCCACCGCCGCGCCGCGGCAGCTCGGCGACCATGTCACGGACCGTCGCCCAGCCGGTGTCCTCCACGCTGGTGACCGATGCCCCGGCGAGCATCCGCGCGGCCGCGCCGGTGGAGCCCCGCGGCGAGCAGCGTGCGCAGCGCCGCGGGCAGGTCCCCGTCCCGTTGTAGCAGCGCGGCAGCGGCGGACGCGGTGCCCGGGGCCAGCGCAGCCTGGGCCGTCAGGTAGGTCGACGACCGGGCCGGGCATCTCCCACCAGCCGGCCGGGGTCCGCGCCATCGGGAAGCCGGCCGCGATGATCCGCGGCAGCGTCCCTTCGGTGCCGCCGACGGCATCGGCGAGCCCGGCCGACACCAGCGGGAGGTGCGCGAGCTGGGCCACCGCGCCGCGGTCGCCCGGGCCCCAGCTGCCCGAGGATCGGGGTGAGCAGCGGGGCGATGATCGGCTCCTCCCGGCCGCCGCGCTGGCCGCCCGGGAGCCAGCCCGGCAAGGCCCGCTCCGGACGACGCGGCCAGCACCAGCGCGGTGGCCCAGCCCCTGGTCGCCTCCAGCAGCACCCGCACCTCCCAGTCCGAGGGCTCCGCGCCGCGGCACGCGGAAATCAGCGCCGCCGCCTCCGGCCCGGTGAACTCCAGCGCCCGGGTGTCCAGGCAGCCGCCGCGGCAGCGTGCGCAGCGGTTCGAGCCCGGGTGCCAGCCGGCGCGCGGCCGACTAGCAGGCGGTGCGGGGCGGGCAGCCCGCGCGCCAGCCGCAGCACCAGGCCCGCCGCCTCGGCGCCGCGCAGATGGTGGGCGTCGTCGAGGACCACGAGCAGCGGCACCGGGAGCGCGGCCAGGGCGTCCAGCAGGCGCTCCACGCCTGCCGCCGGGTCGGTGACGTCGGTGGCCGAGGTCAGGTCGGACAGCCGCGACGCCAGCAGGGCCCGCCGGACCGAGCCCATCAGCACGGCGGGGTCGTCGTCCGGCGGCCCGGCTGGCACGAACGCGGTGGCGACGCCAAGCTCCTGCTGGTACTGCCGGGCGAGAACCGATTTGCCGTATCCCGCGCCGGCCTCCATCAGGCCGATCGGGCTGGCCAGCAGGGTGCGGATCAGGCGGTCGCGGGCGACCTGCCGCCGCGGGGCCAGCGCGGCGCACGGGAGGTCTGGCGATCCGGCTCAGCTTCCGGCGGCAACCGGCCGGTGCCCACGGTACAAAGCTACGATGAGTCCGCGGATACGATCCGCGAGCAGGCCCTGCCCGTCGGGCGCGCGGGACGGGCCGGGGTCAGCCCCGGTAGAGTTCGGCGACCCGGAAGGCGAGGTCGAGGGACTGGCCGCGGTTGAGCCGGGGATCGCACGCGGTCTCGTACCGGCAGGTGAGGTCGTCCTCGGTGACGCCGTGGCTGCCGCCGAGGCACTCGGTCACGTCGTCGCCGGTGAACTCGATGTGGATCCCCCCGGGATGGGTGCCCAGCGCGTGGTGGACCTCGAAGAAGCCGGTGACCTCCGCGAGGATGTCCTCCACGTGCCGCGTCTTGCGGCCGCCCGGCGTCTCGGTCGTGTTGCCGTGCATGGGATCGCAGACCCAGGCGACCTGGGCGCCGCTCGCCGTGACCTTCGCCACCACCGGCGGCAGCGCGGACCGGATCCGGGACGCGCCCATCCGGGTGATGAAGGTCAGCCGGCCGGGCTCGTTGTCCGGGTTGAGCCGTTCGCCAGGGCGAGCGCGTCCTGCGGGGTGGTGGACGGCCCCAGCTTGACGCCGATCGGGTTGCGGACGTGGCGGAAGAACTCGATGTGCGCCCCGTCCAGCGCCCTGGTCCGCTCGCCGATCCACGGGAAGTGGGCCGAGGTGTCGTAGGGCAGCCCGGTCCGCGAGTCGATCCGGGTCATGGCCCGCTCGTACTCCAGCAGCAGGGCCTCGTGGCTGGAGTAGAACTCGACCGTGCGGAACTCGGCCGGGTCGATGCCGCTGGCGTGCATGAAGGTCAGCGCGCGGTCGATCTCCCCGGCCAGCGCCTCGTACCGCCGCCCCGCCGGGCTGGCCGCCACGAAGTCGGTGTTCCAGGCGTGCACCTGGCGCAGGTCGGCGTAGCCGCCCTGGGTGAACGCCCGGCACAGGTTGAGCGTGGCCGCCGAGTAGTGGCAGGCGCGCAGCATCCGCTGCGGGTCCGGCGTCCTGGCCGCGGCGGTGAACTCCAGCCCGTTGACCGCGTCGCCGCGGTAGGTGGGCAGCTCGGTCCCGTCCCGGTGCTCGGTGGCCGCCGAGCGCGGCTTGGCGAACTGGCCCGCCAGCCGCCCGATCTTGACCACCGGCACGCTGCCGGCGTAGGTGAGGATGACCGCCATCTGCAGCAGGGTCCGCAGCTTGCCCCGGATCGCGTCGGCCGTGGACCCGGCGAAGGTCTCCGCGCAGTCGCCGCCCTGCAGCACGAAGGCCTCGCCGCGGGCCACCGCGGCCAGCCGGTCCTTCAGATTGTCGCATTCGCCGGCGAACACCAGCGGCGGGATCCTGGCGATCTCGCTGGTGACGGCCTCGACGGCCGCCGGGTCGGGCCAGTCCGGCTGCTGTGCCACGGGCCGGTCCCGCCAGGTGTCGAGCAGCGCCGCGTCCACGCCCTACCTGGCCTTCCTGGCCAGCCGTGCCGGATCCAGCGGCGGGGCGGCCAGCGGGGCGCCCCGGTACCCGGCCACCGCACCGAACCGCTCCCCGGCGGCCCAGTCGCGCGCCGCCGCGGCGATGTCGTCCGGGGTCCGTCCCACGAAGTTCCACCACATCAGCAAGGTCTCCCCCAGAGGCTCGCCGCCGAGCAGGAAAAGCCGGGTGCCGTCCCGCGCAATGATCGCCACGCTGTGGCGCCCGGGCGGCAGGTACATCAGGCTGCCTGGCCGCAGGCCGGTCCCGTCGGCCGCCGCCGCGCCGGACGCCGCGAAGATGACGTGCTCGTACCCCGGCTCCAGGGGCACGGTGCCGCTGGCGTCCGCCGGGGCGGCCAGTTCCGCGCCGGCCACGCCGGAGAACACCCTGGCCGGGCTGGTGACACCGGCCAGCGAACCGGCGAATACGCATGCGTCCAGGCCGCCGACCCGTACCGCCGGCAGCTCCGCGTGATGCTCGAAATCGGGTGCCACCTGGCGGTACGAATCGGGCAGGGCCAGCCACAGCTGGACCCGTGCAGCCATGGGTCGTGGTCTTCGGGGGATTGCTCGGCGTGCGCGATGCCGCGTCCCGCGGTCATCAGGTTGAGCTGGCCGGGCCTGATGAGCTGCTCGCTGCCCAGGCTGTCCCGGTGCAGCACGGTCCCCGCGATCAGCCAGGTGACGGTCTGCAGCCCGATGTGCGGGTGCGGCGGGACCTGCATCCCGGCCACCCCGTCCACCGACGCGGGGCCGTAGTGGTCCACGAAGCACCACGCGCCCACGCTGCGCCGCCGCCGCAGCGGCAGCAGGCGGCGCACGTCCAGGTCGCCGACCCGGGCCAGCCGCGCGGCGGTGACCTCGGTGCCCGGTTCCCCGGCGTCCCCCGCGGCGCCCGGGACTTCCAGATCTGCATCGACCGTGCTCACCGCTGCTGCTTTCGTTGGCCGTTGGCGCGGGTGCTGGCGTTCAATGATCCCCGGAACCGACCATAGCCCAGCGAGGGTTCACGACTGCCAGCGAGGAGGCCCCGGGTGAGCACCGCCCGCGAGATCCAGGACGAGCTGAAGGCGTCGGGCCGCCACCTGCGCGCCGCCATCCCCGGGGTGTACGCCGGGTACGCCGCGCTGCACGGGGCGGCCATGGGGGACGGTGCGCTGCCGGCCAGGGTCAAGGAGCTGATCGCGCTGGCCATCGCGGTGACCAAGGAGTGCGACGGCTGCGTCACCGCGCACGCCCGCGCGGCGGCCCGCCGCGGGGTCGACCGCCGCGGAGGTGGCCGAGGCCATGGGCGTGGCGATCCTCATGAACGGCGGGCCGGGCACGGTCTGGGGGCCGCGCGCCTACGCCGCCTTCGAGGAGTTCGCCGCCGGCCGGCGAGGTCAGCCGACCAGGGTCTTGACGGCGGCGGTCAGCTCGCGTCAGCGCCGACTTGGCGTCGGCGAAGTACATGCTCGTCTTCGGGTTCACGTACAGCTCGTTGTCGATGCCCGCGTAGCCGTGGCCCATCGAGCGCTTGATCACGATGATGCTCTTGGCCTGGTCCACGTCGAGGATGGGCATGCCCGAGATCGCGGTGCCGGGCCGCGCGCGCGGCCGGGTTGGTGACGTCGTTCGCGCCGATGACCAGGGCCACGTCGGCCCGCGGGAACTCGGGGTTGATCTCGTCCATCTCCTTGAGCAGCGGGTAGGGCACGTTGGCCTCGGCCAGCAGCACGTTCATGTGCCCGGGCATCCGGCCCGCGACCGGGTGGATGGCGTAGCTGACCTCGACGCCGCGTTCCTCCAGCAGCGCGGCCAGCTCGGCCACCTGGTGCTGCGCCTGGGCGGCGGCCAGGCCGTAGCCGGGCACGATGATGACCTTCTGCGCGTAGGCGAGCTGGATGGCGGCGTCGTCGGCGGCGACCGACCGGACGTCGCCGCCCGGCCCCGCCACCGCCGGGGCCGTGTCCCCGGTGCCGAACCCGCCGATCATGATGTTGCGCAGCGACCGGTTCATCGCGTCGGCCATCAGCTTGGTCAGGATGCTGCCGGACGCGCCGACCAGCGCGCCGGCGATGATCAGCGCCCAGTTCCCGATGACGAACCCGGCCATCGCGACCGCGGTGCCGGTGAACGCGTTGAGCAGCGAGATCACCACCGGCATGTCGGCGCCGCCGATCGGCATCACCATCGTCACGCCGAACGTCAGCGCGGCCAGGATGATGATGATCAAGCACGGGCACGCTCGGCGTGGCGATCAGGTAGATGCCGCCGCCGATCCCGACCACGGCCGCGGCGATGTTGACGGCGCGCGAGCCGGGGAAGGTGACCGGCGCCGCCGTTGATCAGCGCCCTGCAGCTTGCCGGCCGCGATGATCGACCCGGAGAAGGTGACCGCGCCGATGAGCACGTCGAGGATGGTGGTGACCGTGGTGGCTCTCCGGCAGGCCGGCGGTGGCGCCCGCCAGCTTGACGTAGTCGTTGATCGCGACCAGCGCGGCCGCGCCGCCGCCGACCGCGTTGAACAGGCTGACCAGCTGCGGCATGGCGGTCATCTGCACGGTGCGGGCCGATGTACAGCCCGGCGCCCGCGCGCCGACCAGCGCGCCGGCGAGCATCGACGATCCAGCCGGTGGCGCTGACCGTGCCCAGGTGCACGACCAGCGCGAAGCGTGGTGACGATCGGCGAGCGACCATGCCGGCCGGTGGACACCTGGTTGCCGCGCCGGGCCGAGCGCCGGGGAGTTCATCAGGTGCAGGCCGAGCACGAAGCAGACCGCCGCGGCGACGTACAGCAGCTGGGTGATCCAGTCGAAGCGCTCATGCCTGGCCGCCGGTCCCGCGCCCGTCCACCGCGGCCCGCGTGTCCCGGCGGCGCACCGGGGCGCGGCTGCCGCCGGAACATCTTGAGCATCCGCCCGGTGACGACGTAGCCGCCGACCACGTTCATGGCGGCGAACGCGGCGGCGACGAACGCGAGGATGTAGCCGAGCGCGTTGTTCGCGGTCGACCGCGATGAGCATGGCGCCCGCCAGGACGATGCCGTGGATCGAGTTCGCCGCGGACATCAGCGGCGTGTGCAGGGTCGCGGGCACCTTGCTGATGACCTCGAACCCGACCAGCAGCGCCAGCACGAAGATGGTGATGTCGGTGAGCAGCGCCGTGCTCACGGCGTGGTACCTCCGCGGAGTCTCGGCGAGCAGGGCCGCGGTGGCCGCGCTGGACCACGGTCCCGTCGTGGGTGATGACGACCCCGGCCTGGATCTCGTCGGACAGGTCGATGGCCAGCTCGCCGTCGGCGACCAGGTGCAGCAGCAGGGCGCTGACGTTGCGCGCGTAGGCGGCCGACGCGCCGGTCGGCACGCGTGGCGGCCAGGTTGCCCGCGCCGATCACGGTCACGCCGTTCTCGGTCACGACCGTCTGCGCCCGGGACCGACCCGGCGACGTTGCCCGCCGAGCGGGCCCGCCCCCATGTCCACGACCACCGAGCCCGGCCGCCATCGCCTTGACCGCGTCCTCGGTGACCAGCAGCGGCGGGCGGCGGCCCGGCACCTGGGCGGTCGTGATGACCACGTCGTGCCGGGCGATGTGGCCGGTCAGCTCGGCCTGCTGCGCCTGCCGCTCCTCCTCGGTCAGCGCGCGGGCGTAGCCGCCCTCGCCGGCCGCCGGTGCCCACCGAGGTCAGCTCGATGAAGTTGGCGCCGAGCGACTCGACCTCGGTCTTGGTCTGCGGCCGCACGTCGTAGGCGGAGACCACCGCGCCGAGCCGCTGCGCGGTGCCGATGGCCTGCAGGCCCGCCACGCCGGTGCCGAGCACCAGCACCTTGGCCGGCCGGGCGGTGCCGGCCGCGGTGATCAGCAGCGGGAAGAACCGGCCGAACGCGGCTGGCCGCCGACCAGCGCCGCCTTGTAGCCGGCGACGTTCGCCTGGGACGTGAGCGCGTCCATCGCCTGGGCTCTTGGGCAGCGTGCGGGGGAGCCCGTCCAGGCTGATCGCGGTCACGCCCCGGGCGGCGAGGTCCGGCGGCGAAGCGCGGGGTCCGCCAGCGGGTTGAGCATGCCCGATGCACCGCCTGGCCCGGACCGCAGCTCGCCGGCGATGTCGGCTCGCCGGGCTGGCTGGTGACCGACCGACGATCCCGGCCTCGGCCAGCAGCTCGTCGCGGGGCACGATCGCGGCGCCGGCCTCCGCGTAGGCGCTGTCAGCGAACCAGGCGCCGTCCCCGGCGCCGGACTGCACCAGGACGTCCAGCCCGGCCCCGCGCAGCCGCGCGATCATCTCGGGGACGAGCGCCACCCGGCGCTCGCCGGGCGCGGTCTCCTTTATGACCCCTACCTTCATGCGCGCGACCTCATGGTTTCCGGGTGTGGGCGTACCGGACAGACCGGGCCACGGCGGGAGGGCACCGGGGCCGTCCCGTCATGCGGTGACGTCCGGACATGATGGCACAGCTCCAGTTGGCCGCCCGGTGATGCCGGCTGGTCCAGGGCCGCAGAAGGCCGTATGCGCCCTGGTCTAGGCAACAGCCGAACATGCCCGCGCTCCGCTGTCATCCCCCTGGCGGCGTGGCCCTGGACGTGAGCCCGGTTCCCCTCCGGCCACGTGACCGGGGGCCCCGGGGCAGCCAGGCCGGCCGGGTGGCGCGACCCCGGCCCCGGGCAGCGTACGGGCAGTGAATCAGGCCCCGCGGCGGAGGCTGGCGCTGATCTTGTCGCGCGGCGGCGACCACGGCGGCGGCGTGCAGCCTGCCCGGTGAGCGGGTCAGCCGCTCGATCGGGCCGGACACCGACGCCGCCGCGATGACCTTCCCGCCCTGCCCGCGCACCGGGGCCGACACCGACGCCACCCCGGGCTCGCGCTCGGCCACGCTGGCCGCCCAGCCCCGCCGCCGGACCTGGGACAGGGCGGTGGCCGAGAACTTGGCGGCGCGCAGCCCGCGGTGCAGCCGCTCGGGCTCCTCCCAGGCCAGCAGGATCTGCGCGGCCGAGCCCGCGGTCATCGGCAGCACCGCACCGACCGGGACCGTGTCCCGCAGCCCGCTGGCCCGTTCCGCCGCGGCCACGCAGATCCGTGCGTCACCCTGCCGCCGGTAAAGCTGCGCGCTCTCGCCGGTCAGGTCGCGCAACTGGGCGAGCACGGGCTGCGCCACCGCGAGCAGCCGGTCCTCCCCGGCCGCGGCGGCCAGTTCGGTGATCCTCGGGCCCGAGCACGAACCGGCCCTGGCTGTCCCTGGTGAGCAGGCGATGCCGCTCCAGGGCGACCGCGATCCGGTGCGCCGTCGGCCGGGCCAGGCCGGTGGCGGAGACGAGCTGGGCGAGGGAGGCGGGGCCGGCTTCGAGGGCGTTCAGCACGGCAACGGTCTTGTCCAGGACGCCGACTCCGCTAGAGTTGTCCATGGTCCGATACTGCCGTCTCGGATTGCGAGACGCAACTCGCGGGACCGCGGCCTGCCGCAGGCCGGTCACGCCGCGCCTGCGCGCGGCGGCCCGCCGCCAGGCACCGTCGCACAGGTGAACCGCCGCCAGGCACAGGGAGGAACGCCGATGGGGCGCACGCTCGCCCAGAAGATCTGGGATTCCCACGTGGTCAGGAGCGCTGCCGGCGAACCCGACCTGCTCTACATCGACCTGCACCTGGTGCACGAGGTGACCAGCCCGCAGGCGTTCGACGGGCTGCGCCTGGCCGGCCGGACGGTCCGCAGGCCCGATCTGACCGTCGCGACCGAGGACCACAACGTCCCCACCGCCGGGGTCACCGGCCCCGACCTGCCGTTGCGCGGGCCGGGCAGCCCGGTCACCGACCCGGTGTCCCAGGTACAGGTCGAGGCGCTGCGCAAGAACTGCGCCGAGTTCGGCATCCGGCTGCACCCGATGGGCGACGCCGGGCCAGGGGATCGTCCACGTGATCGGCCCGCAGCAGGGCCTGACGCTGCCCGGCATGACGATCGTCTGCGGCGACTCGCACACCAGCACGCACGGCGCGTTCGGCGCGCTGGCGTTCGGCATCGGCACCAGCGAGGTCGAGCACGTGCTGGCCACCCAGACGCTGCCCCAGGCGCGGCCCGCCGACATGGCGGTCACCGTGACCGGCGCGCCTGCCCATCGGTGTGACGGCCAAGGACCTGATCCTGGCCGTGATCGCGCAGATCGGCATCGGGGGCGGCGCCGGCCACGTCATCGAATACCGGGGCGAGGCCGTCCGTGACTGTCCATGGAAGGCCGGATGACGGTCTGCAACATGTCCATCGAGGCCGGGGCCAGGGCCGGTCTGGTCGCCCCGGACCAGACCACGTTTGACTACCTGGCCAGGCCGGCCGCACGCGCCGCGGGGCGCGGCGTGGCAGGCGGCTCTCGGCTACTGGCGCACGCTGCCCACCGACGCCGGCGCGGCGTTCGACCGGGAGGTGACGATCGACGGCGCCGCGCTCACCCCGTTCGTGACCTGGGGCACCAACCCGGGCCAGGCGGCGCCGCTGAACTCGGCCGTGCCCGATCCGGCCGCGCTGCCCGACGGGACCGCGCGCGCCTCGGCCGAGCGCGCCCTCGCCTACATGGGCCTGGCGCCCGGCACCCGGCTCACCCAGATCAGCGTGGACACGGTCTTCCTCGGGTCGTGCACGAACGGGCGGCTTGAGGACCTGCGCGCCGCCGCCGAGGTGCTCCGCGGCCGCACCGTGGCCGCCGGCGTCCGGATGCTGGTGGTGCCCGGCTCGATGGAGGTGAAGGCCGCGGCCGAGCGCGAAGGGCTTGCCGAGGTGTTCACCGCCGCCGGAGCCGAATGGCGGTCCGCCGGATGCTCGATGTGCCTGGGCATGAACCCGGACAAGCTGGCCGCCCGGCGAGCGCAGCGCGTCCACCTCCAACCGCAACTTCGAGGGCCGCCAGGGCAAGGGCGCGCGTACCCACCTGGTCTCACCGCAGGTCGCCGCCGCCACCGCGGTGACCGGCAAGGCTGACCGCCCCGGCCGACCTGTGATTCAGGGAGAAAGAGCCTTGCAGCCATTCAATACGCATACCGGCCGGGCCGTGTCATTGCGCCGCGGCAACGTGGATACGGATCAGATCATTCCCGCCGAATACCTGAAGCGGATCACCCGCACTGGATTCGCGGATCGGCCTCTTCGCGGCCTGGCGAGCGGACCCCGAATTCGTGCTCAACCAGCCGTACGCCGCCGGCGCGACGGTTCTCGTGGCAGGCCCGGATTTCGGCATCGGATCGTCTCGCGAGCACGCCGTATGGGCGCTACTCGACTACGGCTTCCGGGCCGTGATCTCGGCCCGCTTCGGAGATATCTTCCGCAATAACTCGGTCCAGGCGGCCTGCTGCCGGTCCGTTTGCCGGAGCAGGCCGTGACCGCCCTGGCCGACCTGGTCGAGGCCGACCCGCAGACCCGGGTGACCGTTGACCTGGCCGGCCGTGAGGTGCGGGCCGGGCAGGAGGATGGCGGCGCGGTCCTGCTGCGCGCGCCGGTCGAGATCGACGACTACACCAGGTGGCGGCTGATGGAGGGCCTGGACGATATTTCGCTGACCCTGCGCCATGCCGAGGAAATAACCCGGTACGAGCGGGACCGCCCGGAATGGCTGCCGGTCGCCGGATAGACCGAAAGGGCCGCAATTTACCTGGCCCCTGGTGCGCCATCAGCGCCGACACGCCGGGGTTTTACACGCAGGTGTTTGTTTCACGGCGCTGGATCGCCTAATTTCTGGCTGGTCAGAGGTCGCGAATTCATGGCACCTGCCGCCGCGACCTCCCGTGGGGGAACCGCAGGAGTGATTTCATGAACAAGCACGACCTGATTGACGCGATCTCGGGTCAGCTGGGCAGCAAAAAGGCCGCGACCGACGCGGTCAACGCGCTTCTTGACACGATCCAGTCGACCGTGGCCAAGGGTGACAAGGTCGCGATCACCGGCTTCGGTGTGTTCGAGAAGGCAGTGCGGCCCGCCCGTACCGCCCGCAACCCGGCCACCGGGGCCACCATCAAGGTCCCCAAGTCATCGGTGCCCAAGTTCCGGGCCGGTGCCGACTTCAAGGCCGTCGTCAACGGCGAGAAGAAGATGCCCGCCAGGAAGCCGTAAGGCTCCCGCCACAGCAAGCGCCGCCCGCCGCACACGGCGGGCGGCGCTTCAGTCTTTCCCGGCCTCTTATCCCTTCCCCTCCGCCGCCGGCAGCGGCAGCGTGGCCAGGGTTAGCGCGGTGATCGCGCCGTCGGCCCGGCACCGGAGGGTGACCCGCTGCCCGCGGCGCAGCAGCCGCAGCCCGGAGGCGGCGAACACCTCCGGCCCGAACTCCCGCACGCTGCCGTCGTCGAGGAACACGCTCCCCGAACCGCTCGCCGCGTCGAACTCCCGCACCGTCCCCTGCATGCGGTGACCCTGCGCCGCTAGCGCCGGCCGCCGCGGCGGCGCAGCGCCGTGGCGATCATGCGGTCCAGCAGCTGGGGCAGCGGCAGCCCGGTGGCCTCCCACATCTTCGGGAAATAGGAGGTCGCGGTCATCCCGGGAATCGTGTTGATCTCGTTGACCAGCACCACGGCGTCCCGGGTGTAGAAGAAGTCCACCCGGGCGAAGCCCTCGCAGGACACCGCGTCGAAGGCCATCGCGGCCATCCGGCGGATCTCCTCGATGACGGCCGCCGGGACCGGTGCCGGGATCCGCATGCTCCCGCTCGGGTCCAGGTATTTCGCCTCGAAGTCGTAGAACTCCTCGCCGCCCTCGATGACGAGCTGGCCGGGCAGGCTGGTGTCCGGCGGGGCGCCGTCCAGGCCTTCGAGGACCGCGCACTCGATCTCGTCGCCCTCGACCGCGCGCTCCACGATCACCTTCGGGTCGTACCGCCGGGCGGCCTCGACCGCCTCGACCAGGGCGGCCTGGTCGTTCGCCTTCGACGTGCCGATGCTCGACCCGCCGCGGGCCGGCTTCACGAACACCGGGTAGCCAAGCTCGGCGATCGCATCGAAGATGCGCTTGCGCTCGGCCGCGGCCGCCCCGGCAGGCCCGCCCTGCCAGTCCCGGTCCTGCACCACCACGTACGGGCAGATCGGCAGCCCCTTGGCGGTGAAGACCAGCTTCATGTACTCCTTGTCCAGGCTCACCGCGCTGGCCAGCACGCCGGCACCTACGTACGGCACCCCGGCCATCTCCAGCAGGCCCTGGATCGTCCCGTCCTCGCCGAAAGGCCCGTGCAGGATCGGCAGGACCACGTCCACGCCCGCCAGGACTCCCGGCACCGACGCCACCGGCGCGGCGGGCACCGGCGCGACCGCCGTCCCCCCGGCCCCCGGCCCTGGTTCGGCCCCGGGCCCTGGTTCGGTCCCGGGCCCCGGTTCGGTCCCGGCTTCCGGGGCCGCCACGGCCGCCACCGAGGGCAGGGTCCTGCCGCTGATGGCGAGCCGCTCGGGCTCGTCCCTGGTGAGCACCCACCGGCCGTCCGGCAGGATGCCCACGGGCACGACCTCGTAGCGGTCCCGGTCGAGGGTGGCCAGCACGGTCCCCGCGCCCATGCAGGAAATCGGATGCTCGGGGCCCTGGCCGCCGAACACCACCGCGACCCTGATCTTGCGTTGCTCGTTCAGCGTCTTCCTCCTCCGCGCCTTCGGGTGTCCTCACAGCCTGGCGGCGTCACACGCCATAGCGCTCCGGTTTGGCCGACCGCGAAGCGAGCAGGACGGCGGCCTGGCCGATGTCGATGGTGCCGCTGGTCACCCCGGCCACCACCTCGGTGATCGGCATCTCCGCGGCATGCGCCCGGGCCAGTTCCAGCACCGGGCCCGCCGACTTCACGCCCTCGGTCACCCCCGAGGTACTGGCCGCGGCGTCGGCGAGCCCCATGCCACGGCCCAGGTGCTCCCCGTAGGTGCGGTTGCGCGAGAGCGGGGAACTGCAGGTGGCCACGAGGTCGCCCATGCCCGCCAGGCCCGCGAACGTGTGCGGGTCCGCGCCCAGCGCGGCGCCGAGCCGGGAGATCTCGGCGAGCCCGCGGGTGATCAGCATCGCGGTGGTGTTGACGCCCAGGCCCATGCCGACGGCGATGCCGACCGCGATCGCGATCACGTTCTTGACCGCCCCGCCCAGTTCGCACCCGACGACGTCCGGGTTGGTGTACGGGCGGAAGTACGCGGTGTGGCAGGCCTGCTGCAGCGCCTTGCCCAGGGTCTCGTCGGCACACGCCACCACGGTCGCGGCGTACTGGCGCTGGGCGATCTCCAGGGCCAGGTTCGGCCCGGAGATGACCGCGATCTGGTCCGCGCCCGCGCCGGTGACCTCCCCGATCACCTCGCTCATCCGCTGGTGGGTGCCGTTCTCGATGCCCTTCATCAGGCTGACCAGCGCGGCCTGCGGCGGCAGCAGCGCGAGCCAGGCGGTGAGGTTGGCGCGCAGCGTCTGCGCCGGGACGGCGAGCACGACCAGGTCCGCGCCGGCCAGGGCTTCGGCGGGGTCACCGGTCGCGTGCAGGGCGGGGGTCAGCATGATGCCGGGCAGGTGGCGGGGGCTCTCGTGGCGGGCGTTGATCGCCTCGGTCAGTTCGGCGCGCCGGGCCCACAGCTGCGTGTGGGTTCCGGCGTCGCACAGCACCTGCGCGAACGTCGTTCCCCACATCCCGGCACCCATGACCGCTGCTTTCACGCCGGGGTCGCCTTCCTGGGCTCGTCCCCTCCAGGGGCGCCCGGCGCGGGGCCAGGGCCCGCGGCGGCATCCCGGGCCTGCCCGCCAGGATCGTTCTGTATCAATTCCCGCTCCGCCTGCCGGGCGGCCCGGCGCGCGACGGCGGGATGGTAGGGGGTCGCGGGCGGCGTGCCGCCGCGCAGCTGGGCCAGCAGGCCGGTGATGTCGGCCATGATGGTGCTGGTGGCGGCGCGCAGCACGTCCCGGCTCAGCGGCTCGCCCTCGTAGCCGGACAGGTCCACCGGTGGGCCGGCCAGCATCTGCACCGTGTGCCTGGGCATCACGTGCAGGCTCTTGGTCCCGTACGGGAGGATGTCCTGGGTGCCCCACTGGGCGACCGGGATCACCGGGGCGCCGGTGGTCAGCGCCAGCCGGGCCACGCCGGTCTTGGCCGCCATGGGCCACAGGTCCGGGTCGCGCGTGGCGGTGCCCTCCGGGTAGATGATCAGGCATTCGCCGTGGGCGAGCCCGCGTTCGGCGTCGTTGAGGACGAGCGCGGCGTCCGTGGCGCCCCGGTTGACGGGGAACTGGCCGGCCGCGTGCAGGAATGGCCCGATCACCTTGACGTTGAAAGCAGTGGACTTGATGAGGAAGGCGGGGTAGCGGCCCGCCTGGTGGATGAACAGGCTCATCGCGGCCCAGTCCGCGTAGGAGAGGTGGTTGGCGGCCACGATCACGCCACCGGAGCGGGGGATGTGCTCATGACCGTGCCAGTCACGTTTCATGATGGAGCGGATCAGCGAGGGAAAGGTCACTGTGGTGGCGCGGCGAACGGCCGGGGAGTAGTCCTGCTTCGCACGATCGCTCATCTGCGCGCCTCCCGAGTCTCTCCTGTCGCCAGTCTCCCGGTTCGCGCGCCGCGGTGTCGAGGCAGGATCGCGGTATGACCGCCCCGCCGCCCGACTCGCCACTCACCTGGTCACTGGTGGTCCCCGTCAAGGTACTTGCCCGCGCCAAATCCCGCCTCGCCGTGCTCGCCGGGCCGCACCGGGAGGCGCTGGCGATGGCGATGGCCGCGGACACCGTCGCGGCCGCGCTGGCCTGCCCCGAGGTGGGCCGGGTGATCGCGGTGACCGACGACGCGACCGCGGCCCAGGTGCTGGCCGGCCTGGGCGCCCTGGTGACCGGGGACAAGCCGGGCCGGGGCCTCAACCCGGCGCTGCGCCACGGCGCGGCCGCCGCGGCCGCCCGCTGGCCGGGCTCGGGGATCGGCGCGCTGGCGGCCGACCTGCCGGCGCTGCGGCCCGCCGAGCTGGGCCTCGCGCTGCGCGCGGCGGAGCGCTGGGAGCACGCGTTCGTCCCGGACGCCGCCGGCTCCGGGACCACCCTCTACCTGGCCAGGCCGGGCGCGCGATTCTCGCCGCGGTTCGGGCCGGGGTCCGCGGCGCGGCACCGGGCCGCCGGCGCGGCCGCGATCAGCATCCCCGGCCTGGCCAGCCTGCGCCGGGACGTGGACCAGCCGCCGGACCTGAACGCGGCGTCCGACCTCGGCGTGGGCCCGCGGACCGCGGCGGTGGCGGCCCGGCTGGCCTGAGCGCCCCGGTTATTCGGGGCCGGCGTCCACGCAGACCAGCCCCCACGGCCGGTCCCGCACCCGGGTCATCACCACGGTGGCCCGCCGGGATCCGGCAAGCCTGAGCCGGCGGTGCAGGCTGTCCACGTCGCCCGCCAGCCCCCGGCGCCGGATGTCGGCGGCGCCGATGTCGAGC
Source organism: uncultured Actinomycetes bacterium (assembly GCA_963730235.1). Classification (GTDB taxonomy): domain Bacteria; phylum Actinomycetota; class Actinomycetes; order Streptosporangiales; family Streptosporangiaceae; genus DASXKD01. The sequence continues at coordinate 461,681 of CAVSRH010000002.1, read as the reverse complement.
GCGCGGAGCCTGGCGGGCAGCCGGCGCTGGTCCCAGGGCGCGGAGTCGATGACCCGCAGCGTGCGGGCGAACGGCGTGCGCACCGGGGCGTCCGCGGACAGGAACGCGATCTGCTCGTCGATCTTCCAGGCGCCTACCAGCCGGGCCAGGTCCGTCACCAGCCCGGCCCTGGTGACCGCCGGGCTGGGATCCAGCAGGTAGGCGCCGGGCGGCCGCACCGGCACCGGGCCGCCCTGGCCCGGGGTGAGGGTGTGCCCGCCGGGCAGCACGGTCGCCCGGGTGGCGGCCGTGGCCAGCGCGGGTGACCAGGCGACCGCTTCCTTCAGGTCCCTGCCCACGGCGATGAACTCCAGTTCCCAGCCTGCCGGAACGGCCTGCCTGGCCAGGCCGGGCGCGGCCTTGATCCCCACCTTCGGCACGGCCCGCGCCAGGCCCAGGCACCACTCCAGCGGCGGCTCGCTGTCCCCGGTCCGCAGCCGCCGCCCGCCGGCCCGCCTGGCCGGGTCGATGAACACCCCGTCCACACCGCGCGCCGCTAGCCCCGACCCCGCCACCCCGCCCAAGGCCAGCCCGGACCCCGCCACCCCGCCCAAGCTCACCTCGCGCACGTCCGCGACTTCGGCGGTGACGCCGGCCGCCACGCCGTACACGCCGGCGTTCGCCTGCGCCATGCGCAGGTGCAGCGGATCGGCGTCCACGGCCAGTACGCCGCGCCCCGCGGCCAGTGCCACCAGGTCCCCGCCGATGCCGCAGCACAGGTCGGCGACCATTTCGGCACCCGCATACCTGGCGCTACGATGCCCCGCGATCACCTCGGCCGACGCCTGCTCCAGTCCCGGGCGGGTGAAGTACATGTCCAGCGCCCGGCTGAACTTCACCCGCGCGCGGAGCCGGAGTTCGTGCTGGGCCAGCGCGTCGACGACGAGGCTCACCGGGTATGCGGCCCGCAGTTGCGTGCCCAGCCGCAGGCTGGCCGGATCGTCCTCGCGGCGCAGCCGGCCCAGGATTTCCTGCCCTTGCGGGCCGAGCAGCGCCTCGAATCTGGGCACCGCGCCCGCGGGCTCAGCCATGGGCGGCGGCTTCGGTGGTCCCGGTCATGCCCTCCAGCATCCCGCAGCCGGCTGACGCCCCAGCAGCGTTCCCGGCCCGGCCACCGGTTCGCCCGATTCGGCGCAAATATAACGCAGACGATGCTAAACTGGCCTCTCCCGCATTTGTCCGTGCAATTTGACAATCATGCATATTTCTGCTAAAAATTACCCCGAAAAATTCTGACGGGAGGCGCGGTTTTGCGGCGGACTAAATCGGCTGTAGCTTTCGTGGCAGCAGGGGGCCTTGTAGTGGCCGGGGCGGCTGCGACCATGGCGGGCGCGACGGTGAATCAGACCACCGACCCCATTCAGCATGTCGTGGTGATTATGGAGGAGAACCATACCTTCGACAATTACTTCGGTGATTTCCCTGGTGTCGGGTCGCAATACGCTTTGACCGAGCCGGCGGCGTCTGATCCGGCGCCGCACGATATCGATCACAGTGGCCCGCGGGCCTTGTATGCGATCGACGGCGGGGCGATGGATGGGTTCGACCCGCTGGGCGCGGTGCAGTACAAGCAGAGCGACATCCCGGTCTACTGGGCGTACGCGCAGCATTACGGGCTGGGGGAGAACTTCTTCACCGACGCCGCCTCGAGCAGCACGCCGAACCACATCGCGATGATCGCGGGGCAGACCGGTGGTGAGGACCAGACGATCCACGTGCACGGCTGCCTGTCGCCGGCCAATGATGTGGTCCTGGACCGGGACGCCGGCGGCGATGAGTCGTTCGGCCAGCCGTGTTACAACATTCCCTCCATTCCGGCGGAGGCGACGGCGGCGGGCCTGTCGTGGAAGTACTACGGCACCGCCCCGGTATGGGACGCGCCGCAATACATCAGCGGCATCCAGAACACCCCGGGGGTGTCCTCCACGCAGATCATCACCGACGCGAAGGCGGACAATCTGCCGAACATTTCGTTCGTCACCCCGGGCGAGGACTCCCAGTCCGATCACCCGCCGCAGCCGACGCAGCCGGCGCAGAACTTCGTGTCCTCGATCGTGAATGCGATCATGCACAGCTCGGAGTGGAACTCCACCGCGATCTTCGTCACCTGGGACGACTTCGGCGGCTGGTATGACCACGTGCCACCGCCGCAGGTCGATGGCATCGGCCTGGGCCCCCGGGTGCCGCTGCTGGTCATCTCACCCTGGGCCAAGCCCGGCTACATCAGTCCCCAGCAAGGCGAATTCGCCTCCTTCGACAAGTTCATCGAGGAGGTCTTCAACCTGCCGAGCCTGGGTGCGCGGGACAGCCTGTCGTCCACCTCGGACCTCATGGACTACTTCGACTTCGCGCAGAAACCTGACGCGAAGCTGATCGAGGCGAAGCTGCCCTACGAGACCCAGCTTTCGGTGCCCAACGTGGGCAGCGCGGCCGTCGGCAGCTCCCACGCGGGCACGATCTCACCACCCTCCGGCGGCCCGGGCACGGCCTTCACCTTCGCCGTCATGTGGGACAGCACGCAGACCCCGACGACCGCCAATGCCGTCGTCGACGGCAGCCAGACGGTCCCGCTCTCGTTCGCCAAGAAGGTCGGCAAGCTCGACGAATACGAGGGCACGACCACGCTGAACCCCGGCCCGCATACCTACACGTTCCAGTTCACCGCGGGCGGCAGCAACTATCAGCTGCCGCTGAACAGCGTGCCGTTCAGCGGGCCGCAGGTGCTGCCGTATGACATCACCGGGTTCAAGGTGACCCCGGGCACCGGGGCGCAGCAGCTGGGCCAGCCGGTCACCTTCAGCCTCACCTACAAATCACCCGCGGGGCTGACCCCGACCACCGCGCAGATCAACATCGACGACCACCCGCACGCGCTGAACGCCGTGAGCGGCACCGCCACCAAGGGCATCCACTACCAGTACACGACATCCGCCCTGACCCAGGGAACCCGCCTCTTCACGCTGCAGTTCAACGACGGCAGCGGGCTGCAGACGATCCAGAAGTACAGCATCGACATCACCCCGATCTACCTGCAGGACTCCTCCGTCTCGCCGGTGTCGGGCACCACCTCCACCAACTACACCTTCTCCACCACCTACACCGGCCCCGACGCGGCGACCGAGGTGGACGTGGTAGTCGACGGCACCTCCCATCCGATGACGCTGCAGTCCGGTGACCCCTCCACCGGGGCGCTGTACCAGGCGACCCTCACCCTGCCCGCGGGCAGCCACAAGTTCGCCTTCTACGCCACCGACGGCACCAACGGATGGAGCGACCCGGTGACACCGGGGCTCTACTCCGGGCTCACCGTCTCCGCCAAGGGCGCGGCCGTAGCCCACACCAAGATCACCGCACCACCGGCGGACACCAACCCGTACGCCTACGACCAGTCGTGATCCACGCGGGCCTGGCCCGGCCGGCCCAGGCCCGCCGGGCTGAACGGCCCGGCCCCGGGACGATTCGTCCCGGGGCCGGGCCGCCTGCTTTCTTGACGCTGCCTGGTATCTAGATATGCACGATGGGACAGGTCAGCGTTCTGGTGATACCGGGCACGGACTGAATCTTGGCCACCACAAGGCGGCCCAGGTCGTCGACATTCTCCGCCTCGGCCCGGACGATCACGTCATAGGGCCCGGTGACGTCCTCCGCCTGGGTGACACCCGGGAGTTCGCCGATGCGAATAGCGACCTCAGCAGCCTTGCCGACCTCTGTCTGAACGAGAATGTACGCCTGCACCATGCCGTCCTCCCGGGGCTCTCGCCAGGGTCCGGAATGGCCAACGCTACCCTAAGAGCCTGTTATCAAGCCCGGGTTCGATCACCCGGTGTGGGAGAAAAGCCGGCTCCCGCCATCGCGGGCGGCCCGGACACGCCGCACGCCGCCCCGGGGGGATTCTCATGACCATCTCCGACCTCGGCGAGTTCGGGCTGATCGAAATGATCGCGGCGGCACTTCCGCGCGGTGACGCGGCGATAGTCGGGATCGGTGACGACGCCGCCGTGCTGGCGGCGCCCGACGGCCGGGTGGTGGCCACCACCGACCTGCTGGTCGAGGGGCGGCACTTCCGCCGCGACTGGTCCGGCCCCGCCGACATCGGCGCCAAGGCCGCCGCGCAGAACCTCGCCGACATCGCCGCCATGGGCGCCGTTCCGGTCGCCGTGCTCGTCGGCTTCGCCGGCCCGGGGAACCTGACCGTCGCCTGGGTGCGTGATCTGGTGGCCGGCCTGGCCGGCGAGTGTGCGCGGGCCGGTGCCACGGTGGCCGGCGGGACACCTCCAGCGCCGAGACGGTCCTGCTCGCCGTCACCGCCCTCGGCGACCTGGGCGGACGGGACCCGGTGACCCGGGCCGGCGCCCGGCCGGGCGACATGCTCGCCTATGCGGGCGTGCTGGGCGAGTCCGCCGCCGGGCTGGCATTGCTGGAGGCGGGCCGGACCGGCCCTGCCGCGCTGATCGTGGCGCATCGCCGGCCTGCCCCGCGCTACCCGGCCGGGCCCGAGGCTGCCGCGCTCGGGGCCACGGCGATGATCGACGTGAGCGACGGGCTGCTCGCCGACGCCGGCCACCTGGCCCGCGCCAGCGGGGTCCAGATCGACATCGACACGGCGCTGCTTCCCGGCCATCCGGGACTGGCCGCCGCGGCTGCGGCACTGGGCCGCCAGGGCCCGCTGGAGTGGATGCTCACGGGCGGTGAGGACCACGCGCTCGCCGCCACGTTCCCGCCGGATCGCGCACTTCCGCCCTACTGGACCGTAATCGGGCAGGTTAAGACGGGTCAGGGGGTATTGGTGAACGGGACCGCGGTGACCGGTCGGACCGGATGGAAACACTTCGGCGACTAAATGTCCATACCTATCTCACACACCGCGTGATGGTTTAGATTAAAGCTCCTTAACGGATGCGGCGATCTTGGCAGCGACCCCCTGATGGCACGACACCGCAAGATGCCGGGCTCCCGGCAAGAGCCGCCCGGGCGCGAATGCGTTCCGGCGGCGCCCGAGGCACCCGACCGGCGCCTGGGCTCGGCCATGCGCCGCGTGGTGGTGACGCCTACCTTCGCGGCCGGCCTGGGGGTCGTGGTCGCCGCGGTGCTCGCCTACCCGATGCAGACGGTGTTCAGCTACGTCGCCCCCGGCGCGATCGGCCAGGGCGGCGTGCTGTGCAGCCAGGGTGGCTGCGGGCACGAGGCAGGGACGAAGGCGAAGCCTGCCCCGTTCGGCATCGGCGGCGGCGTCCTCAACCCGCCTCCGCCCGGGGCCGCCAAGCCGGACAGCGATGATGGCGCGCCCGCCGCGTCCGGGCAGACCGGCTCCGGCGGCAGCACCACCGTCGCCCTGCCGCAGCTCAGCTACAAGATCACCAGCAAGTGGCAGGGCGGCTTCTGGGGCCAGATCATCATCACGTTCCCCGGTGCCGTGCCCGCGAACTGGCATCTGCGGTTCGGCTATCCGGGGGGCCACATCCTGGGCATGAACCCGGACAGCCACCTCGCGCCGAACGGGCACGCGGCGACCGTCCGGGCCGCCGACTACCCGGGCGGTTCGGGGGCGGGCGGGCGCACCTTCGCGGTGGGCGTCGGTGTCCAGGGCATGCCGACCCATCCGGCGCGGTGCTCGTTCGACGGCCGGGCCTGCCACATCGGCTAGCGGCGTCCGCAGGGGCTGACTCCGGCCCGCGCCGTGGCTCACGCTGGGCGCGGCTGACCTCCGGCCGTATGCTCGGGCCGGCGCGGGGTGCCAGGGGTCAGCGGGTGACCTTGCCCGCCTTGATGCACGACGTGCACACGTGCAGGCGGCGCGGCGTGCCGTCCACCGTGGCCCGCTTGGTCTGGATGTTGGGGTTGAAGCGGCGCGGGGTGCGGCGGTGCGAGCGCGAGACCCTGTTACCGAATCCCGGCCCCTTGCCGCAGATGTCGCAGACGGAAGCCACGCCGAACTCCCTTGTGTGATCGAGGAGAGAAGACACCGGCCGGGCGTCGCCCAGGCCAGTGTTGAAGAATAGCCGACCAGGTGCCCCCTGCGCGAACCGGAGCCGCGGATCGCCGTGTGGCCGGCCCGGTCCCGTCGTGCCCGCCCCTTATTCTGAGGGGCCATGGCAGGCTTGGAGGAATCGCTGCGAGCCACCCTCGGCGGGAAGGCTGCGGCCAAGCTGGACACGGCGTTCGGCCTGGCCACCACCGGGGACCTGCTGCGCCACTATCCGCGCAGGTACGCCCGCCGCGGCGAGCTCACCGACCTGGCCTCGCTGCGTGATGGCGACCATGTGACGGTATTCGCGCAGGTGGAGAAGGTCAGCGTCCGGCCGATGCGGGCCCGGCGCGGCCAGTTGCTCGAAGTGACCGTCACCGACGGGCGGGCCCGGCTCGCGCTGACCTTCTTCAACAAGGTGCAGTACTGGGAGCGCCAGCTCACCCCCGGCCGGCACGCCATGTTCGCCGGGCGGGTGTCCACCTTCAAGGGCCGGCGGCAGCTCGCGCACCCGGAGTTCAAGCTGCTCGGTGCCGACGATGAGGCCAGGGCAGCCGAGTACGCGGCGGAGCTCATCCCCGTGTACCCGGCCACGAAAGACGTCTCCACCTGGGATATCGAGAAGTGCGTGCAGATCGTCCTGGACACTCTCGGCGAGCTGGACGACCCGCTGCCCGAGGGGCTGCGGGAGCGGCACGGCCTGGTCGGCCTCACCGACGCGCTGCGCGGCGTGCACCGGCCGGCCGACGACGCCGAAATGGACCGTGCCAGGATGCGGCTCAAGTGGGACGAGGCGCTCGTGCTGCAGGCCGTCCTGGCCCAGCGCCGGCTGGCCGCGGCCGCGCTGCCCGCCACGGCGCGCCCCGCCCGTGACGGCGGGCTGGCCGGCGCCTTCGACGCCCGGCTGCCGTTCTCGCTCACCGCCGGGCAGCGCGACGTGGGCGCCGAGATCGCCGCCGACCTGGCCCGCCGCCACCCCATGCACCGGCTGCTGCAGGGCGAGGTCGGCTCGGGCAAGACGGTCATCGCGGTGCGGGCCATACTCCAGGTCATCGACGCGGGCGGGCAGGCCGCGCTGCTCGCGCCCACCGAAGTGCTCGCGCAGCAGCACCACCGGTCGGTCTCGGACCTCCTCGGCCCGCTGGGCCAGGCGGGCCGGCTGGGCGGGGCGGACATTGCCACCAGGGTGGCCCTGCTGCACGGCTCCCAGCCGGCCGCGGCGCGCCGAGAGGCGCTGCTGGACGCGGCGTCGGGCGCGGCGGGGATCGTCATCGGCACCCACGCGCTGCTCGCCGAGCAGGTGCAGTTCGCCGACCTCGGCCTGGTCGTGATCGACGAGCAGCACAGGTTCGGCGTGGAACAGCGAGACGCGCTGCGCGGCAAGGCCCAGGGCGCCCGGCCACACGTGCTGGTGATGACCGCCACCCCCATCCCGCGCACCGTCGCCATGACGGTCTACGGCGACCTGGACACCTCGACGCTGGCCGAACTGCCCCTCGGCCGGTCGCCGATCGCGACCCACGTGCGTGCCGGCCGCGGAGAAGCCCCGGTACCTGGAGCGGGCCTGGGAGCGGGTCCGCGAGGAGGCGGAGAAGGGACGCCAGGCCTACGTGGTCTGCCCGCGCATCGGCGGGGACGACAGCGCGCCGTCACCGGGATCCGCGGATGCCGACGGCACCGACGTGGCGTTTGGCGGCGCCGTCGACGACGAGGAGGACGGCCAGGCCGCCGCTGGCTGTGCTGGACGTGGCTCCCATGCTGGAGCAGGGCCCGCTGGCCGGGCTGCGGCTGCGGATCATGCACGGCCGGCTGCCCGCCGACGAGAAGGACGGCGCGATGCGGGCCTTCGCCGACGGGTCGGCCGACGTGCTGGTGTCGACCACGGTCGTCGAGGTGGGCGTGGACGTGCCGAACGCCACCGTCATGGTGATCCTGGACGCCGACCGGTTCGGCGTGTCCCAGCTGCACCAGTTGCGCGGCCGGGTGGGCCGGGGCACCGAGCCGGGGCTGTGCCTGCTGGTCACCGAGGCCCCCGAGGGGAGCAAGGCCAGGCAGCGGCTGGCCGACGTGGCCGGGACGGTGGACGGGTTCCGGCTGGCCGAGATCGACCTGGAGCAGCGCCGTGAGGGTGACGTGCTGGGCGCCGCCCAGGCGGGCCGGAAGAAGAGCCTGAAGCTGCTCAGCGTGCTGAGTGACCGGGACCTGATCGTGACGGCCCGCCAGGAGGCGGCCGACCTGGTGGACGCCGACCCGGACCTGGCCGGCTATCCGGCGCTGGCCGCCGAGATGAGCGCCCTGCTGGACGAGGAGCAGCGGCTTCCTGGAGAAGGCGTGAGGCCGAGCAGCCCCAGCCGCCCTGTCCTCTCCCCGTTTGTGGTCGCTGGCACTCCACCCACATTCTTTTGTGGGCGCCGTGCCAGCGACCACAAACGATCCAGGCGGGTGGGGACGGCGTGACGCGGATCATTGCGGGGGCGGCGCGCGGGCGGCGGCTGGCGGTGCCCCCCGGCACGAAGACCAGGCCGACCAGCGACCGGGCCCGCGAGGGCCTGTTCGCGACGGTCACCGCGGTGCACGGGCCGCTCGCCGGGGCCGGGGTGCTCGACCTGTACGCCGGGTCCGGCGCGGTGGGCCTGGAGGCGCTCTCGCGCGGCGCCGCCCGCGCGGTGCTCGTCGAATCCGACCCGGCGGCGGCCCGGGTGATCCGGGCCAACATCACCGCGGTCGGCCTGCCCGGCGCCCGGCTCGTCACCGGCCGGGTGGCCACGGTCCTGGACCGGGGGCCGGGCGACGGGCCCGCCTTCGGCGTGGCGATCGCCGACCCGCCCTACGCCGTCGCGGAGCAGGAGATCACCGCGATGCTGACGGCGCTCCTGGCGGAGGGCTGGCTGGCCGGTGGCGCGCTCGTGGCGGTGGAACGGGCCAGCCGCTCCGGCCCGGTTGCCTGGCCTGCGGGTTACGCGGCGGACCGGTCCCGCCGTTACGGCGAGGCGACCTTCTGGTACGGTCTCGCCGCAGGCACCTAGGCCTGTCTGGGCCGTACCCAGGTGGCCTGCACGGAAGGACGGGGATGCGTGTGCGCCGCGTCGTCTGCCCCGGCTCGTTCGACCCGGTGACCAACGGCCACCTGGACATCATCCGCCGTGCGGCGCAGCTGCACGACGAGGTCGAGGTGGTGGTCGGGGCCAACCGGGCCAAGCAGGGCATGTTCACCGTGGACGAGCGGGTGGCGATGCTCAAGGAGGTCACCAGCGACCTGCCCAACGTGACGGTGGGGACGTTCCGCGGGCTGCTGGTCGAGTACTGCCGGGCGCACGGGGTGTCGGCGATCGTCAAGGGCCTGCGCGCGGTCAGCGACTTCGAGTACGAGATGGAGATGGCCCAGATGAACTACCGTCTCGCCGAGATCGAGACGCTGTTCCTGACGGCCAACCCGCTGTATTCGTTCTTGCGGTCCAGCCTGGTGCGCGAGATCGCCACCTACGGTGGCAACGTGGACCCGCTGGTGCCGCCGGCGGTGGGGGTGCACCTGCGGGACAAGCTGGCCGCTCCCGGTGCGGGCTGAGCCCCGGCCGCGGCCGGGGCGCTCGATTCGGCGCAGGCGGGCGTGACCGGTAAAATGGTCTTTCCAGAACTGCTCACTACCTGAATTTGCCATGCCTTCATACCGCAGGACAGCCGGCGCCCGCACCGACCCCCGTGGGCCGCTGGTCTTTGATACCCGGACGCTGGACCGCCGCCCGGGGTCAGCGCGCGCCGAGACCAGGACCGTGCCTGCCCCCGTGGAGCTGCACACCGGCATGGCCTGGATTCCGCAGGGCGCCGAACTCGACCTGAAGGTCCGGCTGGAGTCCGTCACCGAGGGCGTACTCGTCACCGCCACGGCCACCGCGCCCGTGGCCGGGGAGTGCGCGCGGTGCCTGGAGCCGGTGTCGCAGACGATCCAGATCCGGTGCCAGGAACTGTTCGGTTATGAGCAAAACGGCGGGGATACCGGTGAGGACGGGTACTCTCTGGACGGGGACTTGCTCGATCTCGAACCGGTCCTCCGAGATGCTCTGGTTCTCGCGCTGCCGCTAGCGCCGCGTTGCCAGGAGGACTGCCCCGGGCTGTGTGCTGAATGTGGTGCACGGCTTGCCCAGGCGGGCCCCGGCCACCACCATGGCCCGGCCCTGGACCCCCGGTGGGCAGCTCTGCGTCAGATCACGATGCAGCTAAGCCCGGACGGCTCGCCCGTACCGGAGACAGGTGAGGAGAACGGACGTGGCCGTCCCTAAGCGCAGGATGTCGCGCAGCAACACGAGATCCCGGCGCGCGCAGTGGAAGGCCACTGCGCCGACGCTGGTGCGCTGCCCGCAGTGCCGGGATCCCAAGCTGCCGCATACCGCGTGCCCGACCTGCGGGACCTACAACCGCCGCCAGGTCATCACGCCTTCCTGAGGTGCGCGCCGTGGTAGTGCCGCCAGGGAGCCGGCCAGCCCGACACCACTGAGCTGCTGCGGGTCCTCGACGCCGGCCTGTCTCCCGGGCTGCTGGAGCGTGCCCTCACGCACCGCTCCTACGCCTACGAAAACGGGAACCTGCCCACCAACGAGCGCCTGGAGTTCCTCGGCGACTCGGTGCTCGGCCTCGTCGTCACCGATGCGCTGCTTCCGGGAATACCCCGACCTGCCCGAGGGCCAGCTGGCCAAGCTGCGTGCCGCCGTGGTCAACATGCGGGCGCTGGCCGGCGTCGCCAGGGGCCTGCGGCTCGGCGACTATGTGCGGCTCGGCCGTGGCGAGGACGGCACGGGTGGCCGGGACAAGTCCTCGATCCTCGCCGACACCCTGGAAGCCGTGATCGGCGCGGTGTATATCGAGCGCGACCTGGAGGAGGCATCCGCGCTGGTGCACCGGCTCTTCGACCCGGTCATCAAGCGGTCCGCCCGGCTCGGCGCGGGCCTGGACTGGAAGACCTCGCTGCAGGAGCTGACCGCGTCCGGGGTCCTGGGCGTGCCGGAGTACCACGTCGAGGAGAGCGGGCCCGATCACCAGAAGTCCTTCCGCGCCGTGGTCCGGGTCGGCGGCCACGTGTACGGCAGCGGGGAGGGGCGGTCCAAGAAGGAAGCCGAGCAGCAGGCCGCCGAGGCCGCCTGGAAAGCCATCAGCAACGGCCATGGCCCGCTGGCCGGCAGCCACCAGGGCGACGCGGCCGGGGCGCCCACGGCAGGCTCCGGTGACGCCGGGCCCGCCACCCAGCACGGTGCGCCCGAACCCGAGGACGGCGGCACCCCCGGGGACAGCGGCCCGGCGGAGTGAGGCGTGCCCGAGCTACCTGAGGTCGAGGTCGTCCGCAGGGGGCTGGAGCGGCATGTCGTGGGCCGGACGATCCGCTCGGCCGAGGTGCTCCACCCGCGCGCCATCCGGCGGCACCTGGCCGGCCGGGACGACTTCGAGGCGGCTGCCCGCGGCCAGGTGATCACCGCACGCCCTCCGCCGCGGCAAGTACCTGTGGCTGCCGCTCGCGCCTGACGCGGCCGGCTCGGCCGCCGAGGATGCCCTGCTGGCCCATCTGGGGATGAGCGGCCAGTTGCTGCTCGGTGAACCGGGGGAGCCGGTGTCGCCACATGTCCGGATCCGGTTCACCTTCACCGATTCAGGCCCCGAGCTGAGGTTCACCGACCAGCGCACGTTCGGCCACATCCTGCTGGACCGCGGCGGCGCGGCGCTGCCGGCCCGATCGCGCACATCGCGCCCGACCCGCTCGAGGCCGCCTACGACGAGGACGTGGTGCTCGCCCGGCTGCGCACCCGGCACAGTGACATCAAGCGCGCCCTGCTCGACCAGTCCCTGCTGAGCGGCGTCGGCAACATCTACGCGGACGAGGCCCTGTGGCGGGCCAGGACGCACTGGGCCAGGGAGGCCGCCACGTTGCGCCGGGCCGACGCCAGCCTGCTGCTCGCGGCGGTGCGCGAGGTCCTGGCCGAGGCCCTGCGGCCGGCGGCACTTCGTTCGACAGCCTGTACGTGAACGTCAACGGCGAGAGCGGATACTTCAGCCGGTCACTGGCGGTATACGGCCGCGAGGGCGAGCCCTGCCCGCGCTGTGGCGCCCCAGTACGGCGCGATCCGTTCATGAACCGGTCGTCTTACTCCTGCCCCGTCTGCCAGCCCCGGCCCAGGGCCCGGAGAGGCGCGCGTGACCTGCGAAGTCACTCAACTTGACCGGATAGCCATGAGGGTGCGATCCTTGAGGGGTTACCTTGCGCGCACTCATGCACGTCTTCGTATGTGCGCCCACTCTGGTCACTCAGTGTGGAGGACCCACTACAATGGCGAAGGCTCTACTCGGCCACGTCGGCGGGCTTGACCCCCGCATCGTCTCTGAAATGCGCCGCCTCCAGCGGCGGGTACGCGACCTGGAGGCCGAACTGGCCCGGCTCCAGGAGGAGAAGGACGTGCTTGCCGCAGAGGTCAGCCACGAGCTACTCGTGGTCGGCCGCGAGCGCGAACCCGCGCTCACCTGATCTGTCGGTCCCGTTCGACGGTCCGAGGGACGCCGCCAGGCGGCGTCCCTCTTCCGTTGCCCCGGCTCGTCCCCTGCCGTCCGGTCCGGCCGCGGTTTCTTCCGGCCTGCCGCGCGGCACGGCGGCCCCGTGGCGCGCGAATCGCCGGGAGCGTCGTCCGCTCGCGGTAAGGTGCGGGAAAGCTGGCCAGCGGAGGGGAGGAGAGCCCGCGGGTGTATGTGAAAAGCCTCACCCTGCGTGGGTTCAAGTCCTTCGCCTCGGCCACTTCGCTCCGGTTCGAGCCCGGTATCACCTGCGTGGTCGGGCCGAACGGGTCGGGCAAATCGAACATCGTGGACGCGTTCGCCTGGGTGATGGGCGAGCAGGGGGTCAAGAGCCTGCGCGGCGGCAAGATGGACGACGTCGTCTTCGCCGGTACCGCCTCCCGGCCGCCGCTCGGCCGGGCCGAGGTCACCCTGACCATCGACAACACCGATGGCGCGCTGCCGATCGACTACACAGAAGTGACCATCAGCCGCCTGCTGTTCCGGTCCGGGCAGAGCGAATACGCCATCAACGGGAACCAGTGCCGGCTGCTGGACGTCACCGAACTGCTCTCCGACTCCGGCCTCGGCCGGGAGATGCATGTGATCGTCGGGCAGGGCCAGCTCGACGAGGTGCTGCACGCCGGGCCCGAGGCGCGGCGGGCGCTGATCGAGGAGGCCGCCGGCGTCCTCAAGCACCGGCGGCGCAAGGAGAAGGCGCTCCGCAAGCTTGAGGCCATGCAGGTCAACCTGACCCGGCTGGTGGACCTCACCGGCGAACTGCGCCGCCGCCTCGGGCCGCTGGGCCGGCAGGCGGCGATCGCCCGCCGGGCCGCGTCGATCCAGGCGGACCTGCGCGACGCGCGGCTCCGGCTGCTGGCCGACGACTTCGCCGGCGCCGCCACCGCGCTGGAACGCGGCGAGGCCAACGAGGCAGCCGCCGTTGCCCTGCGGGCCCAGCTGGAAGGCGCGCTGGCACAGGCCCGCCGGCAGGAGTCGGCGCTGGACGCCGATGAGCAACTGCACGCGCCACGGCTCGAAGCGGCGCTCAACACCTGGTTCGAGCTCTCTGCCATGGCCGAACGCCTGCGCGGGGTGGCCAACCTCGCGCGCGAGCGGCATTCCCTGCTGGCCGCGGAGCCGGGCCCGGCCCGCCCCGGCCGGGATCCCGGCGAACTGGACGCCGAGGCGGACTCGCTGCGCGAGCAGGAGGCGGGCCTCGGCGAGGCGCTGGAGACCGCCCGGACCACGCTGTCCGGGGCCACCAAGGGCCGCGGCACCGCGGAGGCGGACCTCACCGCGGCCGAACGGCTGCTCGCCGACCAGGCCCGCGCCGCCGCCGCGCACGCCGACGAACTGTCCAGGCTGCGCGGCCAGGTGGGCGCCGCCCGCAGCCGTGTCGCGGCCAGCGAGGAAGAGGCGGCCCGGCTGGCCGACGCCATCGAGCAGGCCAGGTCCCGGGCCCAGCTTGCCCAGCGGGAGCACGAAGAGGCACAGGAGATGACCGCCGGCGGCACCGGCGACCGGGCAGGCCTGGCCGCGGCGCACGAGGAGGCGGCCGCCGCGCTGGCGGACAGTTCCGCCCGCGTCGCCCAGCGCCGCGCCGACGAGCGGGTGGCCAGCGCGGAGCGGGCCGCCCTGGTGGCCCGGCGGCAGGCGCTGGAGGAGGGCCTGCGGGCCGTCCAGGACGGCACCGCGGCCTCCGCGGCGCTGCTGGCGGACCCGGAGTGGTCCAAGCACGTCCTCGGCGGCGTCGCCGCCCTGCTGACCGTGTCCGAGGGTGCCCAGGAGGCCATCACGGCCGCGCTCGGCGGTGCCGCCGACGCGGTGGCGGTGGCCGGCCTGGATGCCGCCGTGGCGATCCTGGAAGGGCTCAAGGGCGCCGGCGCGGGCACGGCCGGGCTCGTCATCGCCGGCACCGGCCCGGGCCTCCCCGGCGGGGAGGCGAGGGCCGGGGGACTGCCGCCCGGCGTGGTGCCCGCCGCCGACCTGGTCAAGGCGCCCGGAGAGCTCACCGCGGCGCTGGCCGGGCTGCTGGCCGGGGTGGTCGTCGCCGATGACCTGACCCGGGCACGCGAGGTCGTCCAGGCCCGCCCCGAACTTCGGGTGGTCACCAGGGACGGCGACCTGCTCGGCGCCCACTGGGCACTCGGCGGCTCGGCCAGGCCGCCGAGCATGCTGGCCATGCGCGCGGCGGCCGAGGAGGCGGGGGCGGCGCTGGCCGCGGCCGAGCAGAGCGCGCAGGAGGCGGCCGCCACGCTGGCCAGCGCGCTGGCCGACGAGGAAAGGGACCGCGAGGCGGCCGGCCGGGCGCTGGCCGGGATGCGGGCCGCCGACAAGGCCGCGGCGGAGTCGTCCGGGCGCGTCGGGCGGCTGGCCGGTGCGGCACGGGCGGCCCAGGAGGAGGCCGCCCGGCTGGAGGCGGCGGTCACCTCGGTCACCGAGCAGCGCGAGCGTGACGCCGCCAGGCTGGCCGGGCTCGTCGCCAGGCTCGCGGAGACCGAGGCGGGCGAGGACGGCACCCCGGGCGATGGCGAGGACCAGGCCCCGGCGGCACCGGACGCCCCGGACCGGGACCGCCTGGCGGCACAGGCCAATGCGGCCAGGGAGGCCGAGACCGACGCCCGGCTCGAAGTCAGGACGGCGGAGGAGCGGCTGCGGGCGATCGCTGGCCGGGCGGATGCCCTGGCGGCGGCGGCGGTACGGGAGCGGCGGGCGGCCGAGGCCGCGGTGGCCAGGCGCCGGCTGCGGGCCCAGCAGGCGGACGTGGCCGGCGCGGTCGCCGCGGGCGCGGATACGGCCCTTGCCAAGATCGCGGAATCGCTGGCCGCGGCCCAGGCCGACCGTGAGGCGGCCGAGCAGACGAGCAAGGGCAGGGCGGAGGCGCTCAAGGAGGTCCGCGCCCGGGTCCGTGCCCTCACCACCGACCTGGACAAGGTGGTGGACACCGCGCACGGCGCAGAGGTCAGCCGGGCCGAGCAGCGGATGCGGCTGGAGCAGGTCGTGGCGCGGGCCGCCGAGGAGTTCGGCGTGGACACCGATACCCTGCTCGCCGAGTACGGGCCGGATGTGCCGGTACCGGTGCCCGAGGAGGCCGAGCAGGCCGGGCCCCGGCGCCGCCGGGCAGGAGCGGCGGCCGCGGCGCAGGGCAGCCTGGAGCAGCACGGCCCCGGCCAGAACGGCTCTGGCCAGAACGGCTCTGGCCAGAACGGCCCCGGACAGGTTGGCTCCGGCCAGGACGGCCCCGGACAGGTTGGCTCCGGGCAGGCCGGCCCCGGGCAGGTTGCCGGCGCTGGGCCGGCCCGGCCAGGGCGGCGCCGGGCAGAACGGTTCCGGGCAGACTGGCTCCGGCCAGGGCTCGGCGCCGGGCGTGCACCAGGTGGCGCTGCAGGCCGGGGCAGCCGGCGGGGAGCCCGCCGTGTCCGGGAACGGCGCTGCCCGGGACGGCGCGGACGGCCCGGCGGCGGTCCCGGATGCCTGGCACCCGGCGGAGCCGGGCGGGGTGCGCATCCCGGCAGCCAGGAGCGCGGGCCAGGCCACGGCGGCCGTGCCCGCGGCGGACGGGGACGTGCCCGCGGCGGACGGCCGGGCGCAGGGCGCCGCGGACGGGGACGAGCCCGCGGCGGACGGCCGGGCGCAGGGCGCCGCGGCGGCGGGCACTACCGCGGCGGACGGTGCCGCGGAACCCGCGGCGCCGGTGCGGACGGTCCCCTACGTCCGCGCCGAGCAGGAGAAGCGGGCCGCCACCGCGCAGCGCCAGCTTGACCAGCTCGGCAAGGTGAACCCGCTGGCCCTGGAGGAGTACTCGGCGCTGGAGGAGCGGCATCAGTTCCTCGCCACCCAGCTTGAGGACCTCAAGAAGACCCGCAGGGACCTGCTCACCGTGGTCAAGGAGGTCGACGACCGGGTACAGCAGGTGTTCACCGCGGCGTTCGCCGACACCGCCGCCGAGTTCGAGCAGATCTTCTCGCGGCTGTTCCCCGGCGGCGAGGGCAGGCTCGTGCTGACCGAGCCCGACGACATGCTGGCCACCGGCATCGACGTCGAGGCCCGGCCGCCCGGCAAGAAGGTCAAGCGCCTCTCGCTGCTGTCCGGCGGCGAGCGCTCGCTGACCGCGATCGCCTTCCTGCTGGCCATCTTCAAGGCCAGGCCGTCGCCGTTCTACGTGCTGGACGAGGTCGAGGCGGCGCTGGACGACACCAACCTGCAGCGGCTGCTCGGCATCTTCGAGGAGTTGCGCGGCGTCTCCCAGCTGATCATCGTCACGCACCAGAAACGGACCATGGAGGTTGCCGACGCCCTGTACGGGACCTCCATGCAGGGCGACGGGGTGTCCACCGTGGTGAGCCAGCGACTGCGGGAGCGAGAGCGGGCATAGGGGCGCGCCGCCGGCCTGACCGCGCCGGGGATCGGATCCGGCTGCGGGCGCGTACATCTGCCAGACTGGGGCCGTTATGGAGTACTTGATCATCGTCATCGTTCTCGTCGTCCTGGCCCTGATCGCCGGCGGCGCCATGCTGGTCCGCTCCCGTCGGCGCCCCGGCGGGACCACCGCGCCGCCGCAGGCGCCCGGCGCCCCCGGCGCACCGGCCCGCCCGGACCAGGACGTGGCTGCCGGGGCCGAAATTTCGGCACCGGGCCCGCGGGTGGCCGAGGCCCCCGCGGCCGAGGTGGCGGAGCCGCCGCAGCCCCTCGCGGGCCGGATGACCCGGCTGCGCGGCAGGCTCGCGCGATCGCAGAGCGGGTTCGGCTCGGTCCTGCTCGGCCTGCTGTCCCGGGACGGGCTCGACGACAAGGCCTGGGAGGAGATCGAGGACACCCTGGTGGGTGCCGATCTCGGGGGCCGCCCCGGCGGCACAGCTCGTCAGCGAACTGCGCACCCAGGTCAGGGTCGGTGGCGCCCGGGGCACGGACGAGGTGCGCTCCCTGCTCAGGAAGGACCTGATCGAGCAGGTCGGCGCCGGCATGGACCGGTCGCTTCGGGTGGCCAGGCACGGCGACCGGCCGGCCGTGGTGCTCATGGTGGGGGTCAACGGCACCGGCAAGACGTCCACCTGCGGCAAGCTGGCCCGGGCGCTCATCGGGGAGGGCAGCACGGTCCTGCTCGGCGCCGCCGACACGTTCCGCGCCGCCGCCGCCGACCAGCTGCAGACCTGGGGGCAGCGGGTCGGCGCTCAGGTGATCCGTTCGGACCGGGAGGGCGCCGACCCGGCGAGCGTCGCGTTCGACGCCGTGAAGGAGGGCATCGACGAGCGCGCGGACACCGTCATCGTCGACACCGCGGGGCGGCTGCACACCAAGACCGGCCTGATGGACGAGCTCGGCAAGATCAAGCGCGTCATCGAACGGCAGGCGAGCGTGGACGAGGTCCTGCTGGTGCTGGACGCCACCACCGGCCAGAACGGCCTGCGCCAGGCCCGGGTCTTCGCGGAGGCCGTGGACATCACCGGAATCGTGCTGACCAAGCTGGACGGGACCGCCAAGGGCGGGATCGTCGTGGCGGTGCAGCGCGAACTCGGGGTCCCGGTCAAGCTGGTCGGCCTGGGCGAAGGGCTCGACGATCTCGCCCCGTTCGAGCCGGCCACGTTCGTCGACGCGATCCTCGGCTAGCTACCGGGCCCGCGGCCTCCCGCACGTGTGGGACGACCGCGCCGCGGCCCAGCGGGCGGTCGTGATCCGCACCGCCAGCGGCAGCTGAGCACCGCCCCGCGCCGGCACCGGCCGATGGCCGGGCCGTAATCGGGCTCAACCGGGATCTGCCGTAATAAAACGCCGCGCCATGGAACCCGGCGCGCACCGCGGCGACAAATTACGAATTCCCATAGGAGGACCGATCCATTACGAGCGTTATTAGTAATGCCACCAGGCTGCTTTGCGCAGGCCATCGTGATCCTTATGGATACGTCAAGAAAAAGCCGGCCATCTCCTCTATGCTCAAGCCGTCTCTATTGCCGCGCCACGCTTGGAGAGCGCGCGTTGGACAGTCAGCGACTCAAGGATTCCTTTGCCAGGGTGGCGATGCATGGCGATGCGATGCCGTTGTTCTTCTTCTCCGACCTGTTCCTGCGCCATCCCGAGTGCCGGGATCTCTTCCCGGTGTCGATGGCCGTCGTGCGCGACCGGTTCCTGCACGCGCTGGCCACCGTCGTCGCCCACGTGGACGACCTCGACGCGCTGCGCGGCTACCTGCGGAATCTCGGGCGTGATCACCGCAAGTACGGTGCGCTCGCGGCGCACTACCCGGCGGTGGGCGTCAGCCTGCTGGCCAGCCTCGCGCATTTCAGCGCGGAGAACTGGACGGCCGACCTGGCCGCCGACTGGAAGGCCGCCTACGACATGGCCGCCGAGATCATGATCACCGCAGCGGAGGAGGACGCCGCCCGCCGCCCGCCCTTCTGGGAGGGGACCGTGGTCGCTCACGAACTGCGCCGCTTCGACATCGCGACCTTCCGCGTGGTCACCAGCGAGCCGCTGCCGTACCTGCCCGGGCCAGTCCGTGGGCATGGAATCGACCGCCCGGCCGAGGATCTGGCGCTACTACTCGATGGCGAACGCCCCGCGGGCGGACCTCACCCTGGATTTCCACGTCCGGATGCTCGACGGCGGGGCGCTCAGCATGGTCCTGACCCGGGGGCTGGCGGTTGGCGCGAAACTGCGGCTGGGCGCCCCGGTGGGCACGTTCACCTTCGACGCCGGGGCCGGCCGGGACGTCCTGCTCGTCGCGGGCGGCACGGGCCTGGCCCCGGTGAAGGCGATCCTCGACCAGATCTCCGCGCTGCCGGAGCCGCCGCGGGTCTGCCTGTACCTCGGCGCGCGCACCGGGGACAGCCTCTACGACCTGACCGATCTGGAGAAGATGACCACCGGCTTTCCCTGGCTCACGGTCATCCCGGCGGTCTCGGACGAGCCTGGCTACCCGGGGGAACGCGGGCCGCTGCCGGATGTGGTGGCACGCGGCGGCGACTGGCGGCAGCACGAGGCCTACGTGGCCGGATCCACGGCGCTGGTCGAGGCGGTGGTGAACCGGCTCACCGCGGCCGGGTGTCCCGGACGGCCAGATCCATACGGAAGATTTCGGCTGGAGTGAGGTATGACGCGTGATTGCCCGGGCGGACGGGCGGCTGACCCCGGACCGGGTTCAGTCGATCAACTTTCCCGTCGGCCCGGCTGGGCCGGCGGGGCTCGACGAAGACCACGTGCGGGCATTCTGCGCCCATGTCGAGCAGGAACTCGTCACGCTGCTGAACGAGAAGGCCGCGCTGTGGGAGGAGGTCGCCCGGCTCCGCCGGCGCGTCGCCGGGGATCACGCCGACGCTCCCGGATACCGCCCGGAGGACGCCCACGTCCAGGCCGTCCGGATCCTCGCCAATGCCCAGCAGACCGCGGACCGCTACGTCGCGGACGCGCAGCAGTACAGCCGGCAGCTTGCCGAGGATGCCCGGCGGCGCCGGGACGAGGTGCTCGCCGAGGCGAAGGCGCACGCGGAGCGGCTCCTGGAGGACGCGCACCTGCAGGCCAGCCAGGCGGCCGCGCTGGCGATCTCCGGGGAAGCACACGCAGGCCTGCCGGGCCCCTCCGAACTGCAGGCCGAACTCGCCTACCTGCGGACCTTCAGCGACGTGTACCGCAACCACCTGCGCGCCTACCTCGAAGCGCTGCTGCGCAACGTGGAGGAGTGGGAGCGCGCGGAGCGGTCCTCACTGGCCGCCGTCCGGGCCCACCTGCCCGCCGGGCACGTGCCTTGATCCGGGCCTGCCGGTGGCCTCCCTGGCCGCTGGCAGGAACTCGTCGGCGCAGATGTGCCGCGGCGGCATCCCGGCCTTCGAAAGCGCCCGGCGCATGGCCGTCACGCTGCCGGGCCCGCCGCACAGGAAGGCACGGACCTCCCCCGGGTCACCGAGCGATGCCAGTTCGCCGGTGACGGCCGCGACGATGTCCTGCCCCGCCGACCGTACACAGGTGCGCCACCGAACGAGGGCGGGTGCACCACGATGACCAGCGGGCGGCGGCACCCGGGTAGCGCCGGGGAGCGTATCGCATGAGGTCAGATAGAGCCGGCCGTGCGTGCTGGCGCCCTGGACGATGACGACCGGCCCGGCGTGGCCCTGGGCCAGGGCGTCACGCGCGACCGCGGCCAGCGGTGCGATCCCGGTCCCCGTGCCCGCCAGCAGCAGAGGCGCCTCCCGCCGCGCCGGCCCGGTAGCAGCACTCGCCGCCCGGCGGGCCGATGCGCAGCCGGGCGCCCGGGGCCACGCGGCCAGCCATTCGCTCATCGCGCCGCCGGGGTGGACCCGCACGTGAAACTCCACGCCGTCCCTGGCCGCCTCCTGTGGCAGGTTCGCGATCGAGTAGACCCTGGCCACGCCCTCACCGCGGTCCAGCGTCACATGCTGGCCCGCGAGGAAGCCGACCGGCCGCCGCGGCCGGACCCAGACACCCAGCACGCCGGGGCCGAGCCAGCAGCGCGCGACCAGCCTGCCTGGGGTGACGGCGTCGGTGCCGGGCTGCACCGTCAGCTCCGCGGCCGGCGCGCTCACCCCATGGCGGGCGGGCCCTTCCGGCAATTCGGCCCGCCCGGCGCCATGGTAAGGAAAGCTGCCTGTTTCGCGATCTGCCGGTCCATATCCACGTCCCCGGAATAAGGCGCGGGCACCGGATCCGCGAGGGCTTTACGGGAGCACAGCCCGGCCGCGGCGCCGATGGCCGTAACGCCATCTAAGCGGTCATAACGGCACGCTTGCGTCATGGTATGGGTTATAGCCGCGGGGGGCGGGCATGACAAGCGGCTCCGGGCAATTTTGATTGTATTCATTGCGGATTGCCCGGGAATACCGTTGCCGCCCCAGCTTTCCGGGTGCCGTGACCCCGCCGCCGGGCCATCAGCGCGCCGCGGCCGGGCGGCGAAACATCTGCGTAACATGACGGCCGGCCGTTTCACCTGGCGGAAACAGCCGGGGACCACCGGCGAAACGCCCGGGGGAGACGCTGGCTCGCAGCGCAGGTCCTTCAGAGGTGGTCGCATGAAGCTCATCACCGCCGTGATCAAGCCCTTCAAGCTGGACGAGGTGAAGTCCGCATTGCAGGCGTTCGGCGTGCACGGCATGACGGTCAGTGAGGCGAGCGGTTACGGCCGGCAGCGTGGCCACACCGAGGTGTACCGCGGCGCGGAATACCAGGTTGACCTGGTCCCGAAGGTGCGGCTCGAGGTGCTCTGCGACGACGACGACGCCGATGACCTGATCGGCGTCGTGGTCAAGGCCGCCCAGACGGGCCGGATCGGCGACGGCAAGGTCTGGTGCGCCCCGGTGGACACGGTGGTGCGGGTCCGCACCGGGGAGCGCGGGCCGGGGGCCCTCTGAGGGCCGCCGGGACGCGAGTGGCCCGGGCATGAGCGGGCAGCGCGCGGAACCTGCCCGCGAGGCCGGCGTGACCTCGGGCGGGCCCCGCCGCCTGGCTTCGTTCGCGGCCGACCGTGCCCGCCGCACCACGAGCGCGGACCGGTGGCTGGCCTCGCTGCTCGGCGCCGAGCCGGGGGTGGCCCTGGTGGCGGTCGGCGGGTACGGGCGGCGTGAACTGCTCCCGGGCAGCGACCTCGACGTGCTGCTGCTGCACAACGGCGCGGCCGGGCATCGCCGCACTGGCCGACCGGGTCTGGTACCCCATCTGGGACTCGGGCACCCAGCTCGACCATGCCGTGCGCACGCCTGCCGAGGCACGGGAGGTGGCCCGCCAGGATCTGCGGGCCGCGCTCGGCCTGCTGCACGCCCGGCACGTCGCCGGGGATCCCGGGCTGACCGGCGACCTGCGCACCGGTGTCCTGGCGGACTGGCGCACGGCCGCCCGCACCCGGCTGGCCGAACTGCAGGGGCTGCACGCGGAGCGGACCGCCCGCAGTGGCGAACTCGCGTTCCTGCTGGAGCCCGATCTCAAGGAGGCCAGGGGCGGCCTGCGCGACGCGGAGGCGATCCATGCGGTGGCCGCGGCCTGGGTCGCGCCCGGGCCGGGGCCGCGGGCGCGGGCCGCGCAGGAGGCCATACTGGACACGCGGCACGCCCTGCACGAGGTGACCGGCCGAGCCAGTGACCGGCTGGTCCTCCAGGAGCAGGACGAGGTGGCCCGGGTCCTGGGCCTGGCCGACGCCGATGCGCTGCTGTGCCATCTGGCCGGGGCGGGCCGGACCATCGCCTATGCCCTCGATCAGTCGCTGCGCCAGGCTCAGCGCAGCCGGTCCCGCGGGCCCGGTGGCCTGGGCGGGCGCGGTGCCGCGGCCATGCTGGCCGGCGTGGCCCGTGGCGGCCGCTCGCGCGGTGGCCGGGCCGGCGGCGGCGCGCAGCGGCGGCCGCTCGCCGACGGCCTGGTCGAACAGGACGGCGAGGTGGTGCTCGCGCGGCCCGCCGATCCCGCCGCCGACCCGGTGCTCGTGCTGCGCGCCGCGGCCGCCGCCGCCGAGGCGGGCCTGCCGCTGGCGCCGCGCACGCTGGCCCGGCTCAAGGAGTGCCCGCCGCTGCCGGTGCCCTGGCCCGCCGCGGCCCGTGACGCCCTGGCCATGCTGCTGGGCACCGGGCAGGCGGCCATCCCCGTCTGGGAAGCCCTCGACCAGGAGGAGATGCTGCCCGAACTGATCCCCGACTGGGACCGGGTACGGAACCGGCCACAGCGCAACCCGCTGCACACCTACACGGTGGACCGGCACCTGGTCGAGACCGCCGCCCGCGCCGCCGCGCTGGCCCGCGACGTGGCCCGGCCGGACCTGCTGCTGATCGCCGCGCTGCTGCACGACATCGGCAAGGGCTGGCCCGGCGACCACCGGGTGACCGGAGAGGTGGTGGCCAGGGACACCGCGCACCGGATGGGCCTGGCGGAGGACGACACCGAACTGGTCGCCAGCGCCGTGCGGCACCACCTGCTGCTCCCGCACATGGCGACCCGGCGGGATCTCGACGACCCGCAGACCGTGGCCCAGGCCGCCGCCACCGTGGGCAGCCGCCCGCTGCTCGATCTGCTGCACGCGCTGGCGATCGCGGACGGCCAGGCAACCGGCCCGGCCGCCTGGAACGACTGGAAGGCGGGCCTGGTCGCGGACCTGGTACGCCGGACCGGGGCGGTGCTGGGCGGCGAGCCGCCGCCCCCGCCGCTGCCGCTGCGCCCCGCCCAGATCGCGCTTGCCGAAGCCGGCGCAGCCCGCGGTGATGGTGACCGGCTCGGAGGTGACGGTCGTCGCGCCGGACCGCCCCGGGCTGCTGTGGCAGGCGGCCGGGGTGCTCGCATCCCACCGGCTGGCGGTGCGGTCGGCCAATGCGGCATCCCACGGCGCGATGGCGGTGGCCTCGTTCACGGTCGCCCACCCCTACGGTGAGCCGCCCGACGCCGCGCTGGTCACCTCGGAACTGCGGCGGGTACTGGCCGGTGAACTGGACGTCGCGGACCAGCTCGGGCGCCAGGGGATGGTCGGTTCGCCGCCCGCCGCGAGCGCGCGCCGGCCGTGGCTCGCGCCGCCCAAGGTCACCTTGATCGACGACGCCTCGCGGACCGCCACCGTGGTGGAGGTGCGCGCGCACGACGCCCCAGGCCTGTTGTGGCGGATCGGCCACGCCCTCGGTGACTGCGGCCTCGACGTGCGCGCGGCCCGGGTGGAGACGCTCGGCGCCGAGGCCGTGGATGTCTTCTATGTGGCCGGCGCCGGCGGCCGCCCGGTCACCGATGCCCGCACCCGTGGCCTGATCGCCGCCCAGGTCCTTTCCGCGCTGACCGGTTAACGGCACCCGTCCGGCTCCGTGTGGCGGGCGTGCGGCGGGCGTGAGACTCATGGGACATGCCCTAGCCTGGAGCACGTGTTCGAGACTCTCTCCGACCGGCTGAGCCAGGTACTGTCCTCGCTGCGGGGCAAGGGCAGGCTGTCGGCTGCCGACATCGACGCGACCTGCCGCGAGATCCGCCTTGTCCTGCTAGAAGCGGACGTGGCCCTGCCAGTGGCCAGGGAGTTCATCGCCCGGGTGAAGGAGCGGGCCTCCTCCGAGGAGGTCTCTGCCGCGCTGAACCCGGCCCAGCAGATCATCAAGATCGTCCATGACGAACTCATCACGATCCTGGGCGGCGAGGCCCGCAGGCTGCGTTTCGCCAAGAATCCGCCGACCGTGATCATGCTGGCGGGCCTGCAGGGTTCCGGCAAGACAACGCTCGCGGCGAAGCTGGCGCGCTGGCTGAAGGCCCAGGGCAATACCCCGCTGCATGGTGGCGGCCGACCTGCAGCGGCCGAACGCCGTGCAGCAGTTGCAGGTGCTGGGGGAGCAGGCCGGTGTCCCGGTGTACGCGCCCGAGCCCGGCAACGGCGTCGGGGACCCGGTGGCGGTGGCCCGGCAGTCGATCGACGAGGCCAGGCACCGGCTGTACAACGTCGTGGTGATCGACACCGCGGGCCGGCTGGGCATCGACCAGGAGCTGATGGCCCAGGCGGCCGCCATCGCCGACGCCACCGACCCGGACGAGATCCTGTTCGTGGTTGACGCCATGATCGGCCAGGACGCGGTGACCACGGCCCAGGCGTTCCTCGACGGCGTGGGTTACGACGGGGTGGTCCTGACCAAGCTGGACGGCGACGCCAGGGGCGGCGCGGCGCTGTCGATCGCGCAGCTCACCGGCCGGCCGGTGATGTTCGCATCGACCGGCGAGAAGCTCGACGACTTCGACGTCTTCCATCCCGACCGGATGGCGTCCCGGATCCTCGACATGGGCGACATGCTCACGCTGATCGAGCAGGCCGAGCGCACGTTCGACGCGGACCAGACCGCGGCCATGGCGGGCAAGCTGGCCTCCGGCGAGGGCTTCACCCTGGAGGACTTCGTCGAGCAGCTTGCCATGGTGCGCAAGCTGGGTCCGATCAGCAACCTGCTCGGCATGCTGCCCGGCGCGGCGCAGAACAGGGAGCTGCTCAGCCAGGTCAACGACTCGGACCTGGACCGGGCCGCGGCGATCGTGAACTCGATGACCCCGGGCGAGCGGCGCAACCCGAAGGTCCTCAACGGGTCCCGGCGGGCGCGCATCGCGAAGGGCTCCGGCACCACCGTCGGCGAGGTGAACAACCTGGTCATCCGGTTCCAAGAGGGCCAGAAGATGATGCGCCAGATGATGGGCGGCGGCGGTATCCCCGGCATGCCGGGCATGCCCGGCATGCGCCGGGCGGCCACCAAGGCCGCGAAGGGCAAGAAGGGCTCCGCGAAGAAGAAGCCCAAGGGCGGGCGGCCCGGGGGAGCCCCCGGGCGGTCGCCCGGAGGTGCCGGGGCGGCCCCGGGCCGGTCCGCTGGCGGTCCTGGTGCCCAGGGCGGCGCTGGCCTTCCCGGCCTGGGCGGCCTGGGCGGTTCTGGTGGTCTCGGGGGACTGCCCGGCAGCCTGCCCGCTGGCCTCGGGGGCGGACTTCCCGGCGGCCTGGGTGGCGCACTGCCGCCCGGCCTGGCGGGCAAGGGCCGCTCCGGGAGCAGCGGTGGCGGTGCGGATCGCCAGCCTCCTGTGGGCGGCACGGACCCCAGGGCTGCTGCGCGAGGTACGGACGGCGCGGACCGTGGGGCTCCTGCGCGAGATGCGGACGGCGCGGGCCGTGGGGCTGCTCGAGATGCGGGTGGCGCAGAGGGCCGGCCTGCCGCGCCAGGTGCGGGTGCCGCGGGCGGGACAGGTGCGGCCAATGGAGCCGCGGACGACGCCGCTCCGGGGCTCGCGTCCAGCGATCTCCCCGCGGGCTTCACCCCTCCGCCCGGCGGCCGCCGGTTCCTGGGCCGCAAGGACAAGAAGCGGTAGCTTCGGCCGGACATGCCAGGGCACTGGTCTCGTAGGCCGCGGAAGGGCCAGATCGCCATGATCACGGCGGAGAGGGTCAGGCCGAGGGGCCGTGGGGGTGGTGAGTACGTTCTGGTCCGCGGTGTCTGGCACAATGGCGGGGTTACCTCGTCCGTCAGTCAGTGACGCCCTCTCACGCTCGCTGACCCGGGCCCGTCCGGGGCATGCCGCCGGTCCCCACCTGGCGCGTTCGTCACCGCAGCAGAGCTTCATGGGAGAAGAACTTCAGCCGTGGCTGTCAAGATCAAGCTCAAGCGCATGGGCAAGATCCGTGCGCCGTTCTACCGAATCATCGTCGCCGACGCCCGCACCAAGCGGGACGGCCGGGCGATCGAGGAGATAGGCAAATATCACCCGAAGGTTGACCCCTCGCTCATCGAGGTCAACTCCGACCGTGCGCAGTACTGGCTGTCCGTCGGGGCGCAGCCGACGGACCCGGTCCGCCGGCTCCTGGAGATCACCGGTGACTGGCAGAAGTTCAAGGGCCTGCCCGGCGCCGAGGGCACCCTGAGGACGGCCACACCGCGGGCGGACAAGCGGGAAGCGTTCGCCGCAGCGGCCGCCGAGACCGTCAAGGACCTCAAGGTCAAGGGCAAGGCCGACGACGCCAGGGCCACGGACGGCAAGGCCGCGGCGGACCGGGGCAAGGCGCGCAAGCCTGCCGGTTCGTCCGACAAGGCCGCCGGCAAGGCTGCCAGGGACGACGCCGCCGCCAAGGCCGACACTGCCAAGGCCGGTGCCGCCAAGGCCGACACTGCCAAGGCCGACGCTGCCAAGGCACGGTGCCGCCAAGGCCGATGCTGCCAAGGATGGTGCCGCCAAGGGCGATGCTGCCAAGGCCGACGCTGCCAAGGATGGTGCCGCCAAGGCCGACGCTGCCAAGGATGGTGCCGCCAAGGCCGATGCTGCCAAGGCCGACGCTGCCAAGGATGGTGCCGCCAAGGGCGATGCCGCTAAGGGCGATGCTGCCAAGGCCGACGCTGCCAAGGCCGACGCTGCCAAGGACGGTGCCGCCGCCAAGGACGGTGCCGCGGCCAAGGACGGTGCCGCTAAGGGCGCTGCTACCAAGGATGCTGCCGCCAAGGGCGCTGCTACCAAGGATCTCGGCCAAGGACGCTGCTACCAAGGATGCTTCGGCGCGGCGGCCTAAGGACAGCGCGGCCAAGGACAGCGCGGCCAAGGACAGCGCGGCCAAGGCTGATGCACCGGCCAAGAGCGGCACGGCCAGCGGCACGGCCAAGAGCGGCACGGCCAAGGACGGTGCCGCCGAGAATGCCCCGGCCAAGGCTGATGCCGCGGACTCCGGCAGCGGCGACGCTGCCGCCGAGAGTGCGCCGGCTGCCGCCGAGGCGTCGGCCGCCGGGCAGGACGGCGAGGGCTGAGGTGCTCCAAGAGGCGCTTGAGCACCTGGTCAAGGGCATCGTGGATCATCCCGACGATGTCCGCGTCGACAGCCACGGCCTCCGCAGGGGCCGGGTACTTGAGGTCCGCGTTCACCCGGACGACCTGGGCAAGGTGATCGGCCGGGGCGGGCGCACCGCCCGGGCGCTGCGCACCGTCATCGGCTCGTTGGCCGGCGGCCGCTACGTTCGGGTCGACCTGCTGGACGTGGACGAGGTCAGGTAGCTGGGCACCGTGGTGGTGGCGAGTGCCCGCCGCCGGTGGGCAGCTTCGCCGTGGCCCGCGGTGCTTACCGGGGGACGCCCCCCGGAGCTCCCGGGCAGGCGGCGGTGATTGCTCGCCGCCCGTAGGCGGCTTCGCCGTGGCCCGCGGTGCTTACCCGGGACGACCCCGGAGCGCCGGGGCGGGCGACTGCGCGGCAGGCTGGGAGAGCTATGGAAGAGTTCCTCGTCATTGGCCGGATACTCAGGCCGCACGGGCTCCGCGGGGAGCTTTCTGTCGAGGTACGGACCGACGATCCCGGCGACCGGTTCGCCACCGGTTCCGTGCTCGCGACCGACCCGCCCGAGGTGGGCCCGCTGACCGTGGCAGGCTCGCGGTGGCACTCGGGGCGGCTGCTTGTCAGCTTCGCGGAGATCGGTGACCGCACGGACGCCGAGGGGCTGCGGGGCACCTGGCTGACGATCGACGCCGACGAGGTTCCGCTGCCGCAGGACCCGGATGAGTTCCACGATCGCCAGTTGACCGGGCTGACCGTGGTCACGGTCGCCGGGGAGGTGGTGGGCACCGTCACCGACGTCCTGCACACCGGCCAGGACCTGCTTGCGGTCACCCCGGCGCCCGGCACGTCACGGCGCACCGAGCTGCTGGTGCCCTTCGTGGCGGCGATAGCCGTTGAGGTGGACCTGGCCGGCGGGAAGCTTGTCATCGACCCGCCGCCCGGCCTGCTCGACCTCGGGCAGGCCGGTTCCGATGGCGGTGAGGCGGACGGAAGCCGTGAAGGTTGACATCATCACGATCTTCCCCGAGTACTTCGGCCCGCTGCGGGTTTCGCTGCTCGGCAAGGCGGCCGAGCGCGGCCTGATCGAGGTTGCCGTCCATGACCTGCGGACCTGGGCCCACGACGTGCACAAGAGCGTGGACGATACGCCGTTCGGCGGCGGGCCCGGCATGGTGATGAGCCCGGTTCCGTGGGGCGAAGCGCTCGACGCGGTGCTGGCATCCGGGTCGCCCGGCACCAGGCTGGTTGTGCCGACCCCGGCGGGCACCCCGTTCCGGCAGGAGACGGCCGCCACGTACGCGCGTATGGCACATCTTGTGTTTGCCTGCGGGCGGTACGAGGGGATCGACGCGCGATTCGCCGAGGATGCGCGCGCCCGCGTGCCGGTCGACGAGGTCAGCGTCGGTGACTACGTGCTGTCCGGGGAGAGCCGGCGGTCCTGGTGATGATCGACGCCATCGCCCGGCTCCTGCCCGGGGTTCTCGGCAATGCCGCCTCCGCGCCGGACGACTCGTTCGGCGGAGGGGCCGGGCCGATGGCCGGGCTGCTGGAAGGCCCGGTTTTTACCAGGCCACGGGTCTGGCGGGGGCGTGAGGTGCCCCCCGTCCTGCTGTCCGGCGACCATGCCGCCATCGCGCGGTGGCGGCGGGATGAGGCGCTGCGCCGCACGGCGGCGCTGCGCCCCGATCTCATGGCGGCGCTGCCCGAGGATGCCCTGGACGGCCGGGATCGGCAGGTGCTGAATGAGGCTGGCTTTCCGGTCCACGGCGAAGATATGGCACACTGAAACCGCCGCCTCGCGGAACTCTCACCGGGCGGGGATGCTTTTCGCGCCAAGCGACCACGACAGACCGTAACCACGCATCGCCATGTGCCTAGACCGGCGCGTGTGCGAGGACACCGAGGAACACCAGCCATGCACACCGCCATTGCCGACTTGGAACAGGCGCAGATTCGCCCCGATATCCCGGGGTTCCGGCCTGGAGACACACTGAAGGTGCACGTCCGGGTCGTGGAGGGCAGCCGGACGAGGATCCAGGTCTTCCAGGGCGTGGTGATCCGGCGCCAGGGCGGCGGGGCCAGGGAGACGTTCACCGTCCGCAAGATCAGCTACGGCGTGGGGGTGGAGCGGACATTTCCGGTGCACAGCCCGTCGATCGAGAAGATCGAGGTCGTCAGCCGGGGCCGGGTGCGCCGGGCCAAGCTGTACTACCTCCGGTCGCTGCGCGGCAAGCGTGCCCGGATCCGGGAGCGCCGCGAGACGCCCGCGCAGTAACGAGCGCGTGGAACCGCTGACAAGGGGGAAGGCGGCGTCAGGCAACCGCGCGAACGTGCCCGCACGGCAGTGGGGGTACCGCCGCTGTGGGAACCCGGCGCTAGGCTCAATTCGATGAATGACGACCGGGACACTCGGGGCCAGGATTTGTCCACAAGTGACGGCCGCCCCCGGCCGGGCCAGGTCGATGGTCAGCGAGTCGGCGGCGTGCCTGCCGATGGCCTGCCCGGTGACGGCGGCGCCGCGGGTCCCGGGATGGGGTTCGATGGCCGGTCCCAGGCACCGTGGCCGGGGAATTCCGGCGGGGCCTACGGCGACGGCGCGCCCAGCGCCGGGATGGCCGGTCGGTGGCGGGCCTGGTGACGGCGGGCCCGCCGGTGGTGGCGTGGATGCCGGGCCAGCCCGCCCGCGCGGCAATGCGGCCGGCGAACCGCGGCAGGGGCGCCGCCGGGGCAAGCGGCGGCCGAGCATGTCGTGGTGGGTGGAACTGCCCATCCTGCTGGTGTTCGCCCTCGTGCTGGCCCTGCTCATCAAGAGCTTCGTGGTGCAGGCGTTCTTCATTCCGTCGTCGTCGATGGAGAACACGCTGGAAATCGGCGACAAGGTCCTGGTCAACAAGCTCGTCTACGACTTCCGGTCGATCCACCGCGGCGACATCGTGGTGTTCAACGGCGACGGTTCCTGGGATCCCGTTCCGGTGCGAGCCCGCGACCGGTTCTCAGCCGGATCTGGGACTCGATCTCCGGCCTTTTCGGCACTGCGCCGGGCGTGCATGACTACATCAAGCGGGTCATCGGGGTGCCCGGCGACCATGTGGCCTGCTGCAACCGGCAGGGCCAGGTCACGGTCAACGGCGTGCCGCTCAGCGAGAAGTCCTACCTGTACCCGGGCGATGCGCCGTCCGAGCAGCGGTTCAGCATCACCGTCCCGCCGGGCCGGTTGTGGGTGATGGGCGATCACCGCAGCGTGTCCTGGGACTCCCGCGGCCACATGAACGACCCGGGCGGCGGGACCATCCCGGAGAACCACGTCGTGGGCCGCGCGTTCGTGATCGTCGCGCCGATCAGCCGGTGGCGGATCCTGCCCATCCCCACCACCTTCGAGCAGCCGAAACTTACGGCCTCGGGCGCCGCCGCGCTGGCGGCGGACCCGGCGCCGGGCGGGCTGCAGGTGCTGCCGGGATCCCGGTGCGTCCGTGCTGGGCGCGCTGGCGCTGCCCGGCGGCGCCGGCGGCGGCCGGGCTTTCGCGGCGCTGCCGCTCACCCTGCTGCAGCGCCGCCTTCGAGCGTCGGCTGCGCGGGCGGTCGCGCCCCGGGCTTGCGCGGCGGACCGGGACGTGGGCCCGGGTGACGTCATGCCGGTGCCCCCAGCGCGTCATCCCGGCTATACCCCACGGAGCGCGGCTGGCCTCGCCGGCTACGAGCGGGTGCTGGCCCGGGCCGGGCTGTCCCCGCGTCGCCGGGATCGACGAGGCAGGCCGGGGAGCCTGCGCGGGCCCCCTTGTGGTAGCGGCCGTCGCCTTCGAGCCCCGCGGGCTCGCCCGGCTGCACGGCATCGCCGATTCCAAGGTCCTCACCGCGAAGGCGCGGGAAAAGGCCTACGACGAGGTGATGGCTGCCGCACTGGCCTGGCACACGGTCGTCATACCGTCCACGGAGATCGACGAACTGGGCCTGCACGTGTGCAACATCGCGGGCATGCGCCGGGCCCTGGCCGGGCTGGCCTGCCAGCCTGCCTACGTGCTCACCGACGGCTTCCCCGTGCGCGGCCTGGGGGTCCCGGCCCTGGCCATGTGGAAGGGCGACGCGGTCGCGGCCTGCGTGGCCGCCGCCTCGGTGGTGGCCAAGGTGACCAGGGACCGCTCATGCGTGACCTGCATCTGCGGTACCCGGAGTATGGCTTCGCCCGGCACAAGGGATACTCCACGCCTGCTCACATGAAGGCGCTCAGCGTGCACGGGCCGTGTCACGAGCACCGGCGCTCCTTCGTCAATGTGAGCAGGCGTTGCCTGCGGTGACACCAGGCCCGCAGGCGCTGTGCGGCGACCAGGCCGGTGACGCGGCCGGGAGCCCGTACCAGGAGGCGGCCTGGAGTGATCCTGGACAGGAGAATTGACTTATGGTTGATCTCAGCTGGCCGGTAGCTCCCGTCGCGGACTGATCGGAGGGGAGATCATGAGCGCGGAAGATCTCGAAAAGTACGAGACCGAGATGGAGTTGCAGCTCTATCGCGAGTACCGGGACGTCGTGGGCCTGTTCACCCATGTGGTCGAGACCGAGCGCCGGTTCTACCTCACCAACCAAGTGGAGCTGAACGTCCGGACCGCCGATAACGGCGAGGTCTTCTTCGAGGTCATCATGCAGGACGCGTGGGTCTGGGACATGTACCGGCCTGCCCGTTTTGTGAAGAATGTCAAGGTTGTGACGTTCAAGGACGTCAACATCGAAGAACTCGCCCAGTCCGACTTCGAGACTGCCGGACCCCAAGTAGGCGAGTCTTCGGCCTGAGCTGGTTCTCTGGCTGGCCCGGCATTCACTGCGGCGCGGCCGCTCAGCCGGTCTCGTATCCAGCAGACAGTCCCCCACCCAGCTGAGCATCCAGCACCGACAATCCGGGCTCCGCCGTCCACAGATGACGCATTCTCTGCCGGCTCTCCACAGCGCCCGCGGCCGTTCAGCGGGCCACCCCCCGCCTCCGGCACTGTCGAGGTGGAGGTGGTGACGAGTGAATGCCAAGGACGCACTGGGCCGCGAAGGCGAGCAGGTGGCCGCGGAGTACCTGGAGCGGGCCGGGCTGCGGATACTCGACCGCAACTGGCGGTGCGCGGAAGGCGAGATCGACATCGTGGCCGCCGAGCGGCAGGTGATGGTGGTCTGTGAGGTGAAGACCCGTTCGGGCACCAGGTTCGGCACCCCGCTGGAGCAGATCACCCGGAACAAGCAGGCCAGGCTGAGGCGGCTCGCCTCCCGCTGGCTCGTCGCGCACGGGGTGCTGTTCGACGAGGTCCGCATCGACGTGGTCGGCCTGATCCGGAACCGGTCAGGCGGGTACGAGATCGAGCACGTCCGAGGGGTGGGCTAGGTGCCGGTCGCCCGGACACACTCGATCGCCCTGGTCGGCGTCGAGGGGTATCCGGTGGAGATCGAGACCGACATCGCGAACGGGCTGCCCTGCCTGCTGCTGGTAGGGCTGCCGGACACCGCCCTGCGGGAGGCGCGTGACCGGATCCGTGCCGCGATCATCAACAGCCGCGAGCAATGGCCGCAGCGCCGGATCACGGTCGGCCTGTCCCCGGCGAGCCTGCCCAAGCGGGGCAGCGGTTTCGACCTCGGCATCGCGTTGTCGATCCTGGCGGCCTCGGGCGCCATCCCCGCGGCGTCCATCGACGGCGTGGCCTTTCTCGGGGAACTCGGGCTGGACGGGCGGTTACGGCCGGTCCGCGGTGTGCTGCCGGCGATGGCGGCCGCCGCGGGCTCGGGATTCGCCAAGGTGGTGGTGGCGCAGGCGAACGCGCGCGGAGGCGGCGCTGGTGCCCGGGCTGCGAGTGGTCGGGGCGCCCACCCTGGCCGGCTTGCTGGCGTGGCTGCGCGGCGAGCCACCCAGCGGAGCCAGGAGGCGGCCTGCGCCGTGGCGGAACAGTCGCCGGTGGAGCCGGCCCCGGCCGGAGCACGGGAGGCAGGTGCGGCGGCCCCGGCCGGGGTATGGGAGGCAGGCGCGGAGGCTCCGGCCGGGTCGCCGGGGACCGGCGAGGGCATCCCGGCACGATCGCCGGCCACCCCGGCCCGGCGGCCGCGCCCCCGCCCGGATCTGTCCGAGGTGCTTGGCCAGCCCGCCGCCCGCCGGGCCGCCGAGATCTGCGCGGCCGGTGGTCACCACCTGTCCCTGCTCGGCCCGCCGGGCGCGGGCAAGACCATGCTCGCCGAGCGGATTCCCACGGTCATGCCCATGCTGGACCGGGCCGCCGCGCTGGAGGTCACCTCGATCCACTCCGTGGCCGGGACGCTTCCCGTGGGCAGCCCGCTGCTGACCGAACCGCCGTTCTGCGCCCCGCATCACACCGCCACCAAGGCGGCTATCGTCGGCGGCGGCAGCGGCATCCTCCACCCCGGCGCCGCGTCCCTGGCGCATCGAGGCTGCCTGTTCCTCGACGAGGCGCCCGAGTTCGCCAGGGACGTCCTGGACGCTCTCCGGCAGCCGCTGGAGTCGGGCGAGGTGGTGGTGGCCCGGTCCGGGCTCACCGCCCGGTTTCCGGCCAGGTTCACGCTGGTACTCGCGGCGAACCCGTGCCCGTGTGCCAAGGGGGCGGTGACCAGCGCGGCGTGTACCTGCACGCCGGCCACGAAACGGCGCTACCTCGCCCGGCTGTCCGGCCCGCTGCTCGACCGGGTCGACGTCAAGGTGGAACTGCTCCCGGTGGGCCGCGCCGAGTTGCTGAGCGATCGCTGCTTCGCCGAATCCAGCCCCGTGGTGGCGGCCCGTGTCGCGGCCGCGCGGGAGCGGACGGCGGCCAGGCTCCAGGACACCCCGTGGCGGCTCAACGCCGAGATCCCCGGCAGTGAGCTCCGCCGGGTGTTCCCGCCCGCGCCGGGGTCGCTCGCGCCGCTGGAGCGGGCCATGGACCTGGGGCAGATCAGTGCACGGGGGGTCGACCGGGTGATCCGGGTGGCCTGGACGCTGGCGGATCTCGCGGGAATCGCCCGGCCTACGGTCGGCGAGACCAGCTATGCCCTCGGGACTGTGGCTGGGGGCCGGGGCATGAGCGCCGAGGCGGAGCGGGCCGCCCGTGCCGCCCTCACCTGGGTCGCCGAGCCAGGCGATCCGGTCATGGGCGCGCTGATGCGGTTCTGCTCTCCGGTCGAGATAGTGGCGGCCCTGACCGAGGGCCGGGCGCCGCGCATGGCCTGGTTGCCAGCGGATAGCGCCATGCCCGAACCCACGGACGTTCCCGGTGATGACGGCCGGGACCCCGGTAGGACCGGCGTGCTCTGGGAAGGGGACGGGTCGGCCGGGATCCCCCGGCTGGCGCGCGCGCTGAGCCGGTGGGCGGCCCGGCTGGGGGAGGTGCCGCCGGAATCCGGCCTGGCGGCCCTGGGGCGCGACGGCATCCGCCTGGTCATTCCCGGTGACACGGAATGGCCCAGCCAGCTCGACGTGCTCGGCCAGGGCCGTCCCTGGGGCCTGTGGGTACGCGGCCAGGCGGACCTGCGTTACGCCTGCCTGCGGTCGGTCTCCGTGGTCGGGACCAGGGCGGCGACCGGGTACGGCAGCCACGTTTGCGGCGAACTGGCGGTCTCGCTGGCCGAGGCGGGCTGGACGATCGTGTCCGGTGGCGCGTTCGGGATTGACGGGTGCGCGCACCGCGGCGCCCTGGCCGTCGGCGGCACCACCGTGGCGGTCCTGGCCTGCGGGGTGGACCGTGCCTACCCGCTGGCCCACGAAGGGCTGTTCGGTGCGATCAGGGAGCGCGGCGCGCTGGTCAGCGAATGGCCGCCGGGACGGATGCCGACCAAGCCAGGGTTCCTGGTCCGCAACCGGGTGATCGCCGCGGTGAGCCGCGGCACCGTGGTGGTGGAGGCGGCGCTGCGCAGCGGGGCGCTGAACACCGCGCGCCACGCCCACGACCAGGGCCGGCCGCTGATGGCCGTGCCCGGGCCGGTGACGTCACCGCAGTCGGCCGGCTGCCATGAGGCGATCAGGGACTGGGGCGCGGTGTGCGTCACCAGCGCGCGGGATGTGATGGAGTTGCTGGCGTTCCCCGGGGATGAGCCCGCCGGGCAGCAGCGCGGCCCGGCGCTCGCCCGTGACCTGCTCAGTCAGGTGGACACCCGGGTGCTGGAGGCGGTCCCCGCCCGGGCCGGGAGAGGGCCGGCCCGGATCGCGATCGCCGCCGGGGTGGACTTTGACACGGTCATGCGCTGCCTCGGCGGGCTGGCGGCCGCCGGGTTCGTGGAGCGCTCCGAGCGCGGCTGGCGGCTACGGCGGCCGCAACCAGGTGCACATGTCGGACCAAACGCATAAATGCCAGATTCCTGCCCGATAGCGGGCAGGAATCTTGCATTTCCGCACAGTAATGAGCCATCCTGCTAAGGTGACCAGCGCGGTGCAGGCGCATGAGGAGCTCGTGAGTCACCTGGCTCGCACCAGCCCGCTCAGCCAGGGCGAGGCGGCGCGGGTCGTGGCAGAGGTCCTTGGATACTTCGGCGAGTCCGTGGAGGAGTTCGTGCGCCGGCGCCATCGTGAGCTGAAAACAGGGGGACTCACGAACGAGCAGGCTTTCGCGCGGATCGCGGCCGAACTGCCGGCCAGGCGAGTGGCACCGCCGCAGCTGTCGCTGCGGCAGCTTCGCCGTGTCGTCTACGGCTGAGCGATCGCGCCGCCTGCGCCAGAGAGAGGAGCGGTACGTGTGCGGGATCGTTGCGCATGTGGGAAGCCGGGATTGTGTGCCCATCCTGCTGGAGGGGCTGGCTCAGCTGGAGTACCGCGGCTATGACTCCGCCGGGCTCGCCGTGGTGTCGCGTTCCGGGGGCCTGCGCGTGCACAAGGCCAAGAGCCGGGTCGCGGGCCTCGGATCGAGCCTTCCCGCGCGGTTCAAGGGCGGCCCGGGCATCGGCCACACGCGGTGGGCGACCCACGGCGAGCCGAACGACATCAACGCCCACCCGCACGTCGTGGGGCCGGTCGCGGTGGTCCACAACGGGATCATCGAGAACGCGGACGAACTGCGTGCCAAGCTGATCGCCGAGGGCGCGGAGTTCCTCTCGGACACCGACAGCGAGGTCCTTGCGCACCTGATCGCCCAGGCAGGCGGCTACCTGCCGGCTCACGGCGACGCGGAAGGTGCCGGCGCCCAGGAGCACGGCGGCGCGCGCGACGGCAGCACGGCGAACGGCAGCGCCCTCGCCAACGGCGGCACGCGGAACGGCACCGGCAAGGTGGGCACCGGCAAGGCCAGGACCGGCAAGGCCGACACGGGCAAGGCCGGCCGCGCCAACGGCACCGCGGCGGACCACGAGGAAGGCATCGACCTGGAGGAAGCGGTCCGCCAGGCACTCACCTCCGTGGTCGGCACCTACGGCATCGCGGTGCTGGACGCCCGCCACCCGGACCGGGTCGTCGCCGCGCGCAACGGCAGCCCGGTCGTGCTCGGCATCGGCGACAAGGAGATGTTCGTCGCCTCGGACGTCGCCGCGCTGGTCCGCTACACCCGTCAGGTGGTGCACCTGGACGACGGCGAGGTGGCCACCGTCCGCGCGGACGGCTTCCACACCTCCACGCTGGACGCCCGCACGACCACCCACGAGCCGCTGCTCATCGAGGCCGACCTGCGGTCCTACACCGCCGACGGCTACACGCACTTCATGCGCAAGGAGATCCATGAGCAGCCCAGGACCGTGGAGCGCGCGCTCCGGGGCCGGCTGGAGGAGCGGTTCAGCACGGCTCACCTGGGCGGCCTGAACATCGACGCCCGCGAGGCGCGGGCCATCCGGCGGGTGAAGATCCTGGGCTGCGGCTCGGCCTTCTACGCGGGGCAGGTCGGCGCGCAGCTCATCGAGGAACTCGCCCGGATCCCGGCGGACGCCGAGGCAGGCATCGGAGTTCCGGTACCGCAACCCGGTGGTCGAGGCGGACACGCTGTACATCGCGGTGAGCCAGTCCGGCGAGACCCACGACACCCTGGCCGCCGTCCGGGAACTGAAACGTAAGGGCGGCCGGGTGATCGGTGTGGTCAACGCCGTCGGCAGCGCCATCGCCCGGGAGTGCGAGGGCGGCGTGTACCTGCACGCCGGCCCGGAGATCTCGGTCACCTCCACCAAGACCTTCACCGCGACCTGCGTGGTGTTCTCCCTCCTGGGCCTGCACCTCGGCCGGATCCACGACCTGTCCCCGGCGGACGGGGCCCGCGTCATCGCCGGGCTGCACGCGCTGCCCGGGCAGGTGACCGAGATCCTTGCCGGGGAGGACAGGATCGCGGAGCTGGCCAAGGACCTCACCGGGTACCACGGCATGTTCTTCGTCGGCCGGGTGCGCGGCTGGCCGATCGCCAGGGAGGGGGCGCAGAAGCTC
Source organism: uncultured Actinomycetes bacterium (assembly GCA_963730235.1). Lineage (GTDB taxonomy): Bacteria > Actinomycetota > Actinomycetes > Streptosporangiales > Streptosporangiaceae > DASXKD01. The sequence continues at coordinate 423,581 of CAVSRH010000002.1, read as the reverse complement.
AAGGAGGTCTCCTACCTGCATGCGGAGGCATACCCGGCCAGTGAGCTCAAGCACGGGCCGCTGGCGCTGGTGGGCCCGGACCTGCCGACCGTCGCGGTGGTGCCCGACGACGAGCTGCGCGACAAGAACATCTCCACCCTGGGCGAGATCAAGGCGCGGCGCGGCCGGATCCTCGCGGTCGGCCATGGCACGCTGGATCCGAGGCTTGCCGACGACATGGTGGAGGTGCCCAAGAACGAGCCCGAGCTGGACCCGATCCTGCTGTCGGTGCCGCTGCAACTGCTCGCCTACCACGCGGCGGTCGCGCTCGGGAATGACGTCGACAAGCCGAGGAATCTGGCCAAGAGCGTGACCGTGGAGTGAGCTGACCGGTGGCATCACCCGAGCCGGTGGCATCCCCCCGGCCCGGGACGTCGCCCCGGCCGGGAGCGCCGCCCGAGCCCGCGCCGTTGCCCGCGCGGCTGAGTGCCGCCCTGGACGCCTTCCGGCACCACATCGAGGCCGAACGGGGCCTGTCCCGGCACACCGTCCGGGCCTACCTCGGGGATGTCTCGGCACTGCTCGGCCATGCTGCCTCCGCCGGGGCCGCCGGCCCGGAGGAACTGAGCATCGGGAGCCTGCGGGCCTGGCTGGCGGGGGAGCACGGCCGTGGCCAGTCCCGTGCCACGCTGGCCCGGCGCGCCGCCGCAGCCAGGACCTTCACCGCGTTCGCCCACGCGCGTGGCCTGATGCCGTCCGACCCGGGGCCGCTGCTCGGCATGCCGAGGATCCCGCGCCGGCTCCCCGAGGTGCTCCGGCAGGACCAGATGGCCGAGGTGCTGGCGGCCTCCGCTGGCAGCCCGCCCAGCGGGCCGTCCGGCCAGGACGCGGCGCTGGGCCTGCGGGACGCGGCGATCGTCGAACTGCTCTATGCGACGGGCATCCGGGTCAGCGAGCTGTGCGGCCTGGACCTCGGCGACCTCGACGAAGGCCGGCGCACGGTGCGGGTGCTCGGCAAGGGCAACCGGGAACGGACGGTGCCTGCCGGAATCCCGGCCGTCAAGGCCGTGGGCGCCTGGGCGAGGTCGGGCCGCCCCGTGCTGGTGACGCCGGCCAGCGGGCACGCGCTGTTCCTCGGGGCGCGCGGCGGGCGCCTCGACCCGCGGACCGCGCGCCGGGTGGTCCACGCGTGCCTCGCCGCGGTGCCGGGCACTCCCGATTCGGGCCCGCACGGGCTGCGGCACGCGGCCGCCACGCACCTGCTCGAAGGCGGCGCAGACCTGCGCAGCGTGCAGGAGATCCTCGGGCACGCGTCGCTGACCAGCACGCAGATCTACACGCACGTCTCGATCGAGCGGCTGCACTCGGCCTACCGTCAGGCGCACCCGCGCGCCTGAGGCTGGCCGGGCACTCATGCGCTACGACGGCCCACGACGGCCGCCATCCCGGAAGACCCTCGGTCCGGGGCGGGCAGAAGACCCTTGGCCCGAGGCGGGCATTGTTCGCGGCGAGCGCCGCCGGCGCGGGAGCGGGTAGACTACTGCGCGGCCGGTTCGCCCGCAGCCTTGCGGATTCGGGTCTCCCGGCCAAATTCGCGCGCCCGCTCGCCGTCGGGGCCTCCCGCGGTGCGCACCCTTCGGTCCGCGGTTTCGTTCACCGCGGTGTGTGCGCACGGGCGCCAGGACCAACCGAACGCGCCGCTCCATGAGGACCGGCGCACGAGCAGGAAGGGGACACCGGTATGACACCGGTCGTCACCATGCGGCAGCTGCTGGAGAGCGGCGTTCACTTCGGCCACCAGACGCGGCGCTGGAACCCGAAGATGAAGCGGTTCATTCTCGCTGAGCGCAACGGCATCTACATCATCGATCTCCAGCAGTCGCTCGACTACATCGACAAGGCCTACGAGTTCATCAGGGAGACCGTGGCGCACGGCGGCACGGTCCTGTACGTCGGCACCAAGAAGCAGGCGCAGGAAGCGATCGCGGACCAGGCGCGCCGGGTCGGCATGCCGTTCGTCAACCAGCGCTGGCTCGGCGGGATGCTCACCAACTTCCAGACGGTGCACAAGCGCCTGCAGCGGCTCAAGGAACTCGAAGAGATCGACTTCGACGACGTGGCCGGCTCCGGCATGACCAAGAAGGAACTGCTGCACCTGCGCCGCGAGCGCGACAAGCTTGACCGCTCACTCGGCGGCATCAAGGACATGGCCCGGGTGCCCAGCGCGCTGTGGATAGTGGACACCAAGAAGGAGCACATCGCGGTCAGCGAGGCACGCAAGCTCGGCATCCCCGTGATCGCCGTCCTCGACACCAACTGTGACCCCGACGAGGTGGACTACCCCATCCCCGGCAACGACGATGCGATCCGCAGCGTGTCGCTGCTCACCCGGGTGGTGGCTGACGCCGTCGCCGACGGGCTGATGGCCCGCGGTGGCGAGGCCGACACCGACGACAAGCCGACGCCCGCGGGTGAGCTTGGCACCGAGGAGCCGCTGGCCGAGTGGGAGCGGGAGCTGCTGGACCGCAAGGGCGCCGATGGCGCCGCGAGCGTGCCCGCGCCGCGCAACGGTGCGGCCCCGGGCGAGGACGCTGCTCCGGCTGAGGCCCCCGCCGCAGTGGAGGCTGTCGCCCCAGTGGAGGCTGCCGCCCCGGCCGAGACTGCCGCCCCGGTTGAGGCTGCCGCTCCTGCCGAGGCCGCTGCCCCGGCTGAGGTTGCCGCCCCAGTGGAGGACACCACCGCGGCTGCCGCCCCGGTTGAGGCTGCCGCTCCGGTTGAGGCTGCCGCTCCTGCTGAGGCCGCTGCCCCGGCTGAGGTTGCCGCCCCGGCTGAGGTTGCCGCCCCAGTGGAGGACACCACCGCGGCTGCCGCCCCGGCTGAGGTTGCCGCCCCAGCGGAGGACACCACCGCGGCTGCCGCCCCGGCTGAGGTTGCCGCCCCAGTGGAGGACACCACCGCGGCTGCCGCCCCGGCTGAGGCTGCCGTCCCCGGCTGGCGGACGCTGCCCCGCGGTGCTGAGGCTGTCCCGGTGGCGCGACGCTGCCCCCGTGGCTGACGCTGCCGCTGAAACCGCAGACGCGGACGCCACGGCCGCAAACGGTGCTGCGGCGCAGGCCAGCCCCGACGGGGATGCGCCCGCCGATGCTGCCGGCGCCGATGCTGCCGGGGCCGAGTCCTCGGCGGGTGACACGGTCGCCGCGGAGTAAGCAACGGCTGGCCCGGGCCCCTGCGGCACGGGCCCAGCCAGCGAGACTGATCAGGCATGAGATCAGACAGTGAGAGATGAGGACATGGCGAACGTGACCAGCGCGGATGTGAAGCGGCTTCGCGACGCGACCGGCGCAGGGATGATGGACTGCAAGAACGCGCTGACCGAGGCGGCCGGCGAGTTCGAGAAGGCGGTCGAGCTGTTGCGGCTCAAGGGGCTCAAGGACGTGGACAAGCGGCGCACGCGGAACGCGGCCAACGGCCTCGTCGCGGCCGCGCTTGACGGCACCAGCGCCGGGGTCCTGGTCGAGCTGAACTGCGAGACCGACTTCGTCGCGAAGACCGACCTTTTCCAGAAGGTAGCGGCCGACATCACCGCCGCCGCGCTGGCGCAGCGGCCCGCCGACCGGCTTGCCCTGCTGGCGCTCGAGGTCCGCCCCGGGGTCACCGCACAGCAGCTCATCGACGAGGCCGGCGCCTCGCTCAAGGAGAAGCTCGAACTCGGCCGGTACGCCCTGCTCGAGGGCGGCTATGTCGCCAGTTACCTGCACCGCTCCGACCGGGCGCTGCCGCCGACCGTGGGCGTGCTCGTGCAGCTGGACCAGCCGAACGAGCAGGCGGGCAAGGACGTCGCCCAGCAGATCGCGGCGATGCGGCCGCAGTACGTGACCCGTGACCAGGTCCCGGCCGACCTCGTCGAGAAGGAGCGCAGCATCGCGGAGCGGATCACCCGCGAGGAGGGCAAGCCGGAGCAGGCGATTCCCAGGATCGTCGAAGGCCGGCTGGGCTCGTTCTTCAAGGACGTCGCGCTGATCGAGCAGCCATTCGTCAAGGAACCCAAGAAGACGATCAAGCAGATGCTCAGCGAGCAGGGCGCCACGGTGCAGGCGTTCGCCCGCTTCCAGATCGGCCAGGCAGGCTGAGGAGCCCAAGCAGGCCGAGGAGCGCGGGAGCGAATCCAGACAGTCAAGGGAGGCGGCCACGTGGAGAATAGCGCCGACATGGGGGACGGCGCGGCGCGCGTGCTCGGCTCTGGCGTGCGGGACGCCGCCTCCACGAGCAATGGCCATCTGCCCGCGGAAGCGGCCCAGGGCGATGCACGCCCCGACCGGGCACACCGTCCCTGGCGGCGTGTCGTGGTCAAGCTGTCCGGGGAGGCGTTCTCCGGCGATGAGCCGCTGGGCATTTCCCCCACCGTGGTCCAGCGCATCGCCAGGGAGATCGTTTCCGTCGTCCAGGACGGGGTCCAGGTCGCGGCGGTCGTCGGTGGCGGGAACATGTTCCGCGGGCGGGAACTGGCCGAAAGCGGCATCGACCGGGCCAGGGCCGACTACATGGGCATGCTCGGCACGGTGATCAACTGCCTCGCGCTGCAGGACGTGCTGGAGAAACTCGGCGTGGACACCCGGGTCCAGACGTCCATCACCATGGGGCAGGTGGCCGAGCCGTACATCCCCCGGCGTGCGATCCGCCACCTGGAGAAGGGGCGGATCGTTATTTTCGGCGCTGGCCTCGGTGCCCCGTTCTTCTCCACCGACACCTGCGCGGCCCAGCGTGCGCTGGAGATCGGTGCCGAGGCGCTCCTCAAGGGGACACAGGTGGACGGGGTTTACGATGCGGATCCGCGCACCATGCCCGACGCTGTGCGGTTCCATCAGCTTGAATACAGTGAGGTGCTCCGCCTGGAGCTGAAGTTCATGGACACCACGGCGGTGAGCCTGTGCATGGACAACGGCCTGCCCATTGTCGTCTTCGATCTGATGGAGACCGGCAACGTCGTCCGGGCGGTGCGCGGGGAAAAGATCGGCACGCTGGTCAGCAGGCCTGAGGACGCCGGTGCCCGCGGCTGACGGCCGCGGCAGGCACGCGATGGGACAGGAGCCGCTGTGATAGACGAGACCCTCCTCGAAGCCGAGGAGAAGATGGAAAAGGCCGTCGCTGTCGCCAAGGAAGAGTTCGCGGTCATCCGCACCGGCCGGGCCCATCCGGCGATGTTCGCCAAGATCACGGCCGAGTACTACGGCACCCAGACGCCGGTGAACCAGTTGGCCTCATTCCACATCCCCGAACCGCGGATGGTGGTCATCCAGCCCTTTGACAAATCGTCGCTGCAGGCCATTGAGAAGGCGATCCGCAACAGCGACCTGGGCGTGAACCCGGCCAATGACGGCGCCATCATCCGGGTCGTCTTCCCCGAGCTTTCCGAGGAACGGCGCCGCGAGTACATCAAGGTCGCCCGCCACAAGGCGGAGGACAGCCGGGTCTCCATCCGCAACATCCGCAGGCACGCGAAGGACTCACTGGACAAGCTGGTCAAGGCCGGCGACGCGGGAGAGGACGAAGTGCACCGGGCGGAGCGGGAACTCGACGACCTCACCCACACCTACGTGGCCCAGGTGGACGAGTTGCTCAAGCACAAGGAAACCGAACTGCTTGAGGTCTGATCTGCCTGGTGATATTCCGGGGGAGCCGGCCCAGCCGGAGAAGCGGGAGCGGCGAACCGGGCGCAACCTGCCTGTCGCGATCACCGTCGGCCTGGTCCTGGGCGGCCTTGCCATTCTGACGCTGTTCACGGTGAAGGTCACCTTCCTGGTGCTCATCGCCGCGATGGTCGGGACCGCGCTGTGGGAGCTGACCAGGGCCGTGGCGGCCCAGCAGATCAGGCTCCCGGTGATTCCGGTGGCCGCGGGTGGCGCCGTGGCGCTCGCGCTGTCCTACTGGCAGGGTGAGCGCGCCGTCCTGGCGTGCATCGCGATCACCGTGACCGCGATCATCGCCTGGCGGCTTCCCGGCGGATTCCGACGGCTACCTGCGTGACATCACCGCCGGGGTATTCGCCCTCGCCTGGCTGCCGCTGCCAGCCTGTTTCGTCGGCCTCATGCTGGCCCCGCACGACGGCTCCCGGCGCACGCTCTTGTTTCTCATCCTGACGGTGTGCAGCGACGTCGGCGGCTACTTCGCCGGCATCACGGTCGGGCGCCATCTGATGGCCCCGGCGATCAGCCCCAAGAAGACCTGGGAGGGGTTCGGCGGCTCGGCGCTCGCCTGCCTGCTGGGCGGGGCGATCGGCCTGCCTGTCCTGCTGCACGGTGCCATCTGGCAGGGGATCCTGCTCGGCGCCGCGGCCCTCGCCTGTGCCACGCTCGGCGACCTGATTGAGTCGATGATCAAGCGGGATCTGGGGATCAAGGACATGGGTTCCGTGCTGCCCGGGCACGGCGGGATCCTGGACCGGATCGACGCGATGCTCATCACGGCCCCCGTTATCTGGCTTCTTCTGCTGGTCTTCGTCCCCCTGGCCCACCAGCACTGACGCCGTGGCCGCCAGCTACAGGCTGGTCACCCAGCTCCGGCGCTGCGCGGCGAGCTGGGTGACCAGGCTCGCGGCGCCGCGTTCCTTGGCGATCAGCCGCTCCCGCTCGCTGATCGGGATGATCCACAGCCAGCGCGCCGGGTCGCCGCCCACCGAGAACCCGCTCAGGTCGGGCACCTCCGGCCCCAGCAGGTGAGACGGGTCGTCGAGAAGCAGCACGGCCTCGCTGCCACCGCCCAGCGGGAAGGTACTGGGCTCGTGGTACCAGCGCACCGTGTGCCCGGTGCCGAACCAGGTCACCGCCCGCCACGGATACTGCGCGAGCCACAGGAAGACGCGGGCGGCGTCCCGGCTGGGCATCGTCGTGGCGATGGCGAGCTCGATCCGCGCGCAGGCGCTCGGGTCCTCGATCGCCTGCTCCACCACGGGCATCCGCTGGCAGCTCATGCCGATCGTGGAGAGCACCGTGTAGGGCCGCTGCGGGGTCGCCGGCCGCTCCGAGACGCCGACCATCGGCTGCTTGCCGCCGCTGACATCCCAGTACCGGGAGCCGGGCCCGAGCCGGGCCAGCAGATGGCCGAGCATGGAGCGCTGGAACGACGCCCACGAGTCGTCCCGCTGCCGCCACCGCCAGAACGCCGTCGCCCGGTCCGCACGGGGGCCGAGCCCCTCCATCGCGTCATCGAGTGACCAGGCGAACGGCGTCTGACCGATCACGTCCCTGCTGTAACCGGGCATCCCCCTGGCCATGTCGGACCAGCCGGGGATGACCGCGAGCAACTGCCCGCCTTCGATGACCGCGACCCCGTCGCCCTCCTCGAACCACAGCGCCCGCAGCGTCCTGGCATCCAGGGGCGGCCGGCCTGCCGGGTGCTTGGTGTGCGCGGCGGGCATCAGTGGCGCCTGGCCCGCGTTCAGCCGGGACAGGTCCGCGGCCTGCGGCGCCTGCTCGTGGTTGGCGATCCACGCCGCGCCCAGCACCGCGCCGGCGTCGTGCAGGTAAGCGGACGTGGTCGCGCCGTCGAACTCGACCACGAGCCGGCGGCTGCCGTACGGGCTCTCGCTTTCGAGTACCGTTCCCGGCTGGCCGGTGAGCGCGGCGGACCGGGGACCCCTCGGCCGGTTGCGCATCGATGACATGCCTGAAATCTACTGAATCGACGCAGCTCATGATGGCGGCCCGGGACAACTGGAACACTGGGAATGCCATGTCATCGCTCCCGCTCGTCTTTACCGCGCCGCGCCGCGGCCAGCCGCCGCGCCATCTGGCCGACCTGTCGGCGGACCAGCGCGCGGAGGCGGTGGCCGCTCTCGGTGAAAAGCCGCTGCGGGCCAGGCAGCTGTCCCGGCACTATTTCGCCCGGCTGAGCGTGGACGCGCTCAGCATGACCGACATCCCGCAGCGTTCGCGGGCTGCCCTGGTGGGCGAACTGCTGCCGCCGCTGCTGACCGAGGCCCGCGCGGTGAGCTGCGACGACGGCGCGACCCGGAAGTCACTGTGGCGGGCTCACGACGGCACGCTGCTGGAAAGCGTGCTGATGCGCTACCCGGACCGTGCCACGGTCTGCGTGTCCAGCCAGGCGGGCTGCGGGATGGCCTGCCCGTTCTGCGCCACCGGCCAGGGCGGCCTGCGGCGCAACCTGTCCACGGCGGAGATCGTCGAGCAGGTCCGGGCGGCGGCGGCGACGGTGCGGGACGGCGGCCTCGGCGCGCCGGGCCGGCTGTCCAACGTGGTGTTCATGGGCATGGGTGAGCCGCTGGCGAACTACCGGCGCACCGTGGACGCGGTGCGCCGGATCTGCGATCCGGTGCCCGAGGGTTTCGGCATCTCGCAGCGCTCGGTCACCGTCTCCACCGTGGGCCTCGTGCCCGCCATGCGCCGGCTGGCGGACGAGGGCCTCGCCGTGACGCTCGCCGTGTCCCTGCATGCCCCCGACGACGAGTTGCGCGACGAACTGGTGCCGGTGAACACCCGCTGGAAGGTCACCGAGGTGCTCGAGGCCGCCCGCCACTATGCGGACCGCACGGGGCGGCGGGTATCGGTCGAGTACGCACTGATCCGGGACGTGAACGACCAGCCGTGGCGGGCCGACCTGCTTGGCAGCCTGCTGCACCGCACCCTGGGCCCGCTGGTCCACGTGAACGCGATCCCGCTGAACCCGACGCCCGGCAGCAAATGGGATGCCTCGCCCAAACGGGCCGAGCAGGAGTTCGTCCGGCGGGTTGCCGCGGCCGGAGTGCCCTGTACCGTGCGGGACACCCGCGGCCGGGAGATCGCGGCGGCCTGTGGCCAGCTCGCCGCTACGGACCTGTAGCGTTCTCGGTCATGTCAGCCAGAAGCGCGCTCGGCCGGTACCGGCGCCGGGTGGCCTGGCGCGCGGTGCACGGCCTGTGGGGCGCGGCACAGCGGGCCGGGGTGATCACCGCCGACACCCCGGCGGGCCGGGCGTTCGGCGCGTTCGGCGCGGGGTCGATCATCGGCTTTCCCACTGGCGCGCTGTACGGCGAGCGGTGGATTGAGATCGGGACCGGGACGATGGTCGGGGCCCAGGTCAGCCTGAGCGCGGGCATGGTCCCGGGGCAGGACCTGGGCGAGGTGCCGCTGCTGCGCATCGGCGACCGGTGCGTCATCGGCCGGGGCAGCCACATCGTCGCCCACCATTCGATCGTGATCGGCGATGACGTCTATACCGGCCCCTACGTGTACATCACCGACCAGAACCACGGCTACGCCGATCCCAATCTCCCGATCGGCCGGCAGTGGCCGAGCAACGCGGCCGTGTCCATCGGATCCGGAAGCTGGCTGGGTGCCGGAGTGATCATCCTGCCGGGCGCGGTCATCGGGCGCAACGTGGTGGTGGCGGCCGGTTCTGTGGTGCGCGGCGAGGTGCCCGACTGCTGCGTAATCGCGGGGGTTCCGGCCCGGGTGGTCCGCGAATATGTCCAGGGAAACGGCTGGACCCGGCGTGCCCCGGCTCCCGGGCATCCTGGCTGAACTGCAGGTTAATAATTCCTGAGTCTGCCACGATGGGCCCGTGGGGACAGATGTGCGCGTTGCCAGCGCGGCCTACCAGCCGGAGCCGAAGGCGGCCGCCGCGGCACGGCGTTTCGTGCGGGACACGCTGCAGGACTGGGTGGTGACCGGCGCTGCCGACGGGTACGGGCTGGTGGACGACGCCGTGCTGCTGACCAGCGAACTGGTGACGAACGCCGTGGTCCACGCGGGGACGCCGGTCCAGGTCACCTGCAGGCTCTCCGGCGGCGCGGTAGAGGTGGTGGTCAGCGACGGCCATCCGGGCCGGCTGGTCCCCGAGGCACCCGAGCGGGAGGCCGTGCCCAGCGAGCGCACCGGTGGCCGCGGGCTGCTGCTGCCCGCCGCCCTGGCGAGCGCCTGGGGCGTCGCCTACGGACGGGCCAGCAAGGCGGTCTGGTTCCGGCTGGCGCTCGATGGGGCAGGTGGCGGCCTGGCCGGTGGTCCCGGCGACGATGACGACGCCGCGAGCGAACTGGCCGACGCGATCGGGATCACGGCCGCCCTCGCCGCCGCGCTGCACGCGCCGGAGCCGCCGGCGATGCCGGCGATGCCGCTGCCCGCGCCGGCCGCGGCAGCCGAGAGCGGATACCAGCGGCTGCTGGCGGGCACGGTCGAGTCGGCCCGCCTGGCCGTCGCCGCCGACGCGGCCTTCGCGATGATGCCGGACGAGGACGGGGATCTGCGGCTGCGCGCGGCCGCCGGGGTCCTCGCGCTGCCCGACGGGGAGTCCATGGCCGTGGCGCCGTCCGTGATCACCGTTCCTTTCGTGGTCGATGGCCAGGTCACCGGTCTGCTCGCGGCCGCGTCCGGGACGGCGGGCAGGTTCGGCGACCTTGAGGCGGACCGGCTCCAGCGGCTCGCCGACCGGTCCGGTCCCGGGCTGCTGCGCGCCTGGCTGGCCGAACTGGAACGGCTCAGAAGGGGCAGGATCACCGCGCTCACCCAGGCGCGCGGGCTGCTGTCCGGTGGCCGCGGCCGCAACGAGATCATGGACCTGGCGGGCCGGGCCGTGGTGCCCGGGCTGGCGCCGTGGTGCGCGGTGCTGCTGCTGGACGGGGCTCCCGTGCTGCGCACCTGCTATGCGCGGCACGCGCGGGACCCGCTGGCCGGCGCGCTGCCCTGGCTGCTGGACCGGGTGTGCCAGATGACGGCGCCCGACTTCGCCTCGGGGCGCGGTGCCGCCCCGCGCCCGGGCCGCCGCTGGCCGCTGGTGGTGGGGGATACCGACGGCGCCCCGCCCGGCGTGGCGGAACTCGCCACACAGACCGCATGGTGCTTCCCGCTCGGCGAGCCTGGCGACGCGGCCGGTGTGCTGGTCATCGGGGACGGCGGGCAGGACCGGCTGCCGCATGACGTGTCGGCCCTGGCCGCGGATCTTGCGTGCCGGATCGGGCTCGCCTTGAACCGCGCCGACTTCGATGCGAGCCAGGCTGAGCTCGACCGGGTCAGGCTGGTGGGCCAGAAGTCCTGAGGCGCGCCGGGGTGGTGCGGTCCCGAGGCCCGCCGGGATGGTGCCAAGCCTGAGGCCCGCCGGAATGTGCCGGTCCTGAGGCGCCCGGGATTCCCTCGCGGTCAGCCAGCCGCGGCGTGCTTGTCGCTGGGCCGGTTCTTGCGCCGGGCGGTCCCGCCGTTGCGCGCGGGCCGCTGGGCGGCCTGCGGCTTTCGTGGCTTCGCCGGGCCATCGCGGCCGGGCCGCTCGGCCGGGCTCTCCCCACCGCTCGCTGCCGCGCGCCTGGCGCTGAGCTCGTCCTCGGCATCTGGACTGGGGGCATCTGGACTGGGGGCATCTGGGCTGGGGGTGCCCCGGGCACCGGGACCGCGCCGGTCACCAGGTGGGGGAGCATCCTGGAGTTGCGGGGTGAACACCTCACCGCGCAGCGCCCTCGCCACGAGGTCTACCGCGTGGGCGGTGGCGACGAGCCGGTGGCCCTCCGCCCGGTAGGCGGTGAGCACCGCGTCGAGCGCGTGCGCCGGGAGCACATTCCCCAGTTCGGTCCGGGCGGTCCGGTAGCCATCGCGTGCCCCCGCCACGCACGCCTTCGCGTGGTGGGCGGCCATCGCGGCCAGCGCCAGCGGGTAGCGGCGCAGTACCCCGTGCAGCCGGTAGTCGGCGGGAACCGTGTCGAGCAGCCAGGCCTGCGCGGTTCGCTCGAAGTCTTCGCTGCCCGGTGGGTGCACCCCTGGTGGCCATCCGGGCGGCACATAAGCTGCCATGCCTCAATGGTAGCAGATTATCGAATGTGTGTTCTACTCACCTTCGAGCCAGAAGTGCGACGTGGGCTCGGTGCTGACGGGCGCGCCGCTCCGGGTGCGCCGGTGCCGGCGCATCCCGTCCACGGGCCGGGTGGCGGCCCCCAGGCCCACGGTCACCGCTCCGCCACCGGAGGCCGAGCGGCCGAGGGTCAGTGTGCCACCGGAGGCCTCGGCGATCCGGCGGACGATGTCGAGGCCGAGCCCGGTGGAGCCGCCGCCGGAGTTGCCCCGCTCGGGCGGGCCCGCGTTGCCGAATCCCGGGCCGTCGTCCGCCACCACCAGCCACGCTCCCCCCGCTGCCCGGCGGCTGAGCCGGACGGCCAGGGCCGCGCCCTCCGGGGTATGCGCGAAGACGTTCTCCAGCAGGATGTCCATGCAGGTGCCCAGGTCGTCGCCGGGCACCCGGACCGGCAGTTCGCCGTCTGCCAGTTCGACGGTCATCGCCCGGTCGGTGTCTTCGGCCAGCGGCCGCCAGAACGCCGTGCGCTCGGCAACCACGGCCACCGCGTCGCATGTCACCAGGCCGATCTTGGCGGGCCTTCTGGCCGCGCGGATGACCTCGTCCACGGTTTGCTCCAGCGCGTCGAGGCCGATGAGCATCTGGGCCCGCTCGACGTGGTCCCGCAGCGATTCCGCGTCGATTCGCAGTGCCGTCATGGGGGTGCGCAGCCGGTGCGACAGGTCGGCCACCGTCTCCCGCTCGTACGCGAGCAGTTCCCCGATGCGCCGGGCCAATCTGTTCAGGCCCTCGCCGGCGCTGCGGACCTCGGGCGGCCCGGCCAGCTCGGCCCTGGCTGACAGGTCCCCGGCGGCCAGGCGGTCCGCGGCGCGGGCGACGCCCGCGAGCGGGCGCACCAGGGATCGCGCGAGCCGGTCCGCAACGGCCACGCTGAGCGCCAGCACGCCAAGGCCCGCCAGGCCAAGCAGCAGCCAGGCGCGGGCCACCCCGCTGTGCAACTGGCTGTCCGGCACGAACGTCAGGATCACCGCCTTGCGGCTGGGCGGCCACCGGCCGGCCACCAGCACCGCCACCCCGCCCGGTACGGCGGCGGTAAAGCTGCGCCCCCGCCGGGCCAGCGGCACGCTGGACCGCCGCGGCGGCGCGCCGAGCACGCTCTGGCCCGGCAGGAACACGGTCACCGGGCTGGCCCTGTCCCGTGCGTTCACCCTGGCGAGCTCGGACCGCAGCGGGCCGGCCGGCAGCGTGGCCACCAGCGGGGCGATCGACCGGGCGTGCACCGTGGCCGAATTGACCGCGCGGTCCGCCGCCAGGGTACGGAGCACCAGCGCGAGCGGGATCAGGAAGGAAACCAGCACCAGCGAACTGGCCGCCACCACGAGCAGGATGATGCGCAATCTCATGGCCGGGCTACGGTGGGGCGCTGAGCTTGACTCCGACACCGCGCACGGTGTGGAGGTACCGCGGCTGCTGCGCCGTCTCCCCGAGCTTGCGGCGCAGCCACGAGATATGCACGTCCACCGTCTTGTCGGCCCCGCCGTAGGGCATCCGCCACACGTGGGTGAGCAGGTCCCGCCGCGCGACCACCTGGCCCGCGTGCAGCGCGAGGTAGTGCAGCAGGTCGAACTCCCGCCGGCTCAGGTCGAGGGTCGCGCCGTCCAGAGTCGCCACGTGCGCGTCGATGTCCAGCCGGAGCCCGCCGACCTCCAGCGGCCCGCCGCGGCCGTCGCCGGGCTGGCTGGTCCGGCGCAGCACCGCGCGGATCCGCGCCTCGATCTGCCCGCCGCCGAAGGGCTTGATCACATAGTCGTCGGCACCGGCGTCGAGCACCCGGATGACCTCGGCCTCGTCGTCGCGGGCGGTGATGACGACCACCGGCACCGCGCTCACCGCGCGGATCATCCGCAGTGCCTCGAAACCCTCCAGGTCCGGCAGCCCGAGATCGAGCAGCACCAGATCCGGCGGGGATTCCAGGATCTGCCGCAGGGCACCCATGGCACCGGGGGAGCTGGCGACCGCGTGTCCCCGCTCGGTCAGCGCACGAATCAGGGCACCCCGGATCGCGGCATCGTCCTCCACCAGCAGCAACTGCGCCACAAGAGGAAGGTATCGGCTCAGCTCGGGTCGAAGGCCCCGATACCGGTGATGTCGGGCCTGATTGGCCCAATTAGCTTGTGGCCGCCGTACCCGCCGGGCCCGCCTAGCCGGAGCCCTGTGCCATCAGCGGCCCGGCACCGGACGTCCACGCTGCGCCAGCCCGGAGCGGGGGCAGCAGGCTGGCACAGCGTGGAAGCATTCCGGTCGGCCCGGGCGAAGTCCTGGCGGTGCCAGGCACGATGATGGCCGCCGCGTGGGGGGTCGCGGCGGCCGGCTTGTGGTGGTGGCGGCGACCACGCCGGGATAGCCCCTGGAACCGGGCCTGTCCCGTAAGGTCATGATCGTCGCCTGCCTGCACAAGGAATGAGCACACCACGATGTTCGTTAAGACTCAGTGAAGAGCCGCTCAAGAGCCCGTTGCCTCTGCTGGCTAAAATGGCCTGGCGGCACGACCGCACCAACCAACCACACTCTTATCCAGTAAGGCTTCATGATGCCCGCACGCGCGCTGTCGGCCCGCGATGACCTGCGCAACGTCGCGATCGTTGCCCATGTGGACCATGGCAAGACCACCCTGGTCGACGCGATGCTCTGGCAATCCGGGGCATTTCGCGCGAATGAGCGGGTGGCCGAGCGTGTGCTTGACTCCGGCGATCTGGAGCGGGAGAAGGGCATCACGATCCTGGCCAAGAACACCGCCGTCCAGCACGGCGGGCTGACCATCAACATCGTGGACACGCCCGGGCACGCGGACTTCGGCGGTGAGGTGGAGCGCGGGCTCTCCATGGTGGACGGGGTGCTGCTGCTCGTCGACGCGGGCGAGGGCCCGCTCCCGCAGACCAGGTTCGTGCTGCGCAAGACGCTGCGAGGCGAACCTCCCGGTGATCCTGGTGATCAACAAGGTGGACCGGGCCGACGCGCGGATCGCCGAGGTCGTGGACGCCTGCTACGAGCTGTTCCTGGACCTCGACGCGACCGAGGAGCAGATCGAGTTCCCGATCGTGTACGCCTCCGCCCGGGCCGGCCGTGCGTCGCTGGAGCGCCCCGCCGACGGCACCCTGCCGGGCTCACCCGACCTGGAGCCGCTGTTCGCCGTGCTGCGGGACCACGTGCCTGCCCCTGCCTACGACCCGGACGCGCCGCTGCAGGCGCAGGTCACCAACCTGGACGCGTCGTCCTACCTGGGCCGTATCGCCCTGTGCCGGGTGCACAACGGGACGATCATCCGGGGGCAGCAGGCGGCGTGGTGCCGCCGGGACGGCTCGGTGGAGCGGGTGAAGATCAGCGAGCTGTACCTGACCGAGGCGCTGGATCGGGTGCCCGCGCAGTCCGCCGGCCCGGGGGACATCATCGCGGTCGCCGGCATCAGCGACATCATGATCGGTGAGACCCTCGCCGACGCCGAGGACCCGCGGCCACTGCCGCTGATCACCGTGGACGAGCCGGCGGTCTCGGTGACGATCGGGGTGAACACCGCCCCGCTCGTGGGCCGCGAGAAGGGCACCAAGGTCACCGCCCGGCTGGTGCGCGACCGGCTGGACCGGGAACTGGTCGGCAACGTGTCGCTGCGGGTGCTGCCGACCGAGCGCCCGGACACCTGGGAGGTGCAGGGGCGCGGCGAACTGGCGCTGGCGGTGCTGGTCGAGACCATGCGCCGGGAGGGCTACGAGCTCACCGTGGGCCGCCCCACCGTGGTCACCAAGGACATTGACGGCGTGCTGCACGAGCCGGTCGAACGGCTGACCGTGGACGTGCCTGAGGAGTACCTGGGCGCGGTGACCGGGCTGCTCGCCGGGCGCAAAGGCCGGATGGAAGCCATGATCAACCACGGCACGGGCTGGGTACGGCTCGACTACACCGTCCCCGCCCGCGGGCTCATCGGGTTCCGCACCCAGTTCCTCACCGACACCAGGGGGACCGCCATCGCCCACCACGTGTTCGAGGGCTTCGAGCCGTGGTCCGGGCCGATGCGGGTCCGGCCCACCGGGTCGCTGGTGGCCGACCGGGCCGGCGCGGTCACCACCTATGCCTGCTTCTCCCTGCAGGAGCGCGGCTCCCTGATGGTGACCCCGGGGACCGAGGTCTACGAGGGCATGATCGTCGGCGAGAACTCCCGGTCCGACGACATGGATGTGAACATCACCAGGGAACGCAAGCTCACCAACGTGCGCCAGTCCACCGCCGAGGAACTGGAGCGGCTGGTGCCGCCCCGGATGCTCAGCCTGGAACAGGCCCTGGAGTTCTGCGCGCCCGACGAGTGCGTGGAGGTCACCCCGGCCGCGGTCCGGCTGCGCAAGGCCATGCTCGACGGCAAGGACCGGGCCAGGCAGCGCGGCCGGCGCTCCCGCGGCGAGACCGAGTAAGACCACCGGCCGCGGGCCGGCCGGGCCGCGCCGCTACTTGATGACGCCGAGGTAGACGATGCTGCCGAGCCCGGCCACCAGGCAGTAGATGCCGAACGGGGTCAGCGTCCGGGTCTGGAAATACTTCATCAGGAACCGCACCGACACGTAGGCGCCGACGCCGGACAGCACGCTGCCGAAGAGCACCTGCCCGTGAATGTCCTTGCCGAGCGGCCCGTACAGGTCGGGGATCTTCAGCACCCCGGCAGCCAGGATGACCGGCGTGGCGAGCAGGAAGGCGAACCGGGCCGCGTCTTCGCGGGACAGCCCGCGGAACATGCCCGACACCATGCACACCCCGTCGCGGCTGATGCCCGCCAGCAGTGCCAGGATCTGCGAGCTGCCGATGATGACCGCCTGCCAGTAGCCCTGCCGGGCCAGCCGCTGGTCGGCCGCGAGCGCGTCGGCCAGTTCCGCGGACCGGACCGCCTGGTGGCCCGCCGCGTGCCGGGCGCCGCCGGTGCGCCGCTGCGTGCCGACGGCCACCGTCTCGCGCTCCCGCTCGCGTTCCGCGGCGACCTCCTGGTCGGCCTGCACCGAGGCCTGCCGCCGGAACTTCTCCCCGGCGATCAGGATCACGCCGTTGATGGCCAGGAAGATCGCGGCGCGGATGGGCTTGCCGAAGAACACCCGGAACTCGTGCTCGAAGACGACCCCGACGATGCCCACCGGGATCGTGGCCAGGATGATCATCCAGGCCAGTTTCTGGTTGACCGACCGCAGCTCCCACCTGCTGGTGCCCTGCTCCGGCCGGGCGAAGTGCCCCAGCGAGCTGAAGAACCCGCCGATGATCCGGATCCAGTCCTTCCAGAAGTAGATGAGCAGGGCGATCGCGGTCGCGACATGCAGGCCGACGATGAAGGCCAGGTAGGGCGACTCGGGCGCGGCGACGTTGAGGTCGTGTGCCCAGCAGCCGCCGACCAGGGCCGGGATGAGCACGTTGTGGCCCAGGCTGGACACCGGGAAAAGCTCGGTCACGCCCTGGACGAGGCCGACCACGCCTGATTCGAGGTAGGTGATGTGTGCCGGGCAGCCGCTACCGCTGGCCGAGGCGAGCGCCGCGCCGGACTGGAACAAGGTCAGGTCGGTCATGCCGGCCCTTTCGCCCTGGGGGAGGTTTGCGGTGCGGCACGCCGTCCCCCAAGGGGCGCGCTGGCCTGCACCGTCTCATGGTACGGAGTGCGCGGTCGCGGCGCGGCCGGCCGGTGGGAATTTTGCTCTGGATTCTCCCGCCGCAGAACCGCGGTTGGCGCGGCAGCGCACGCCGTGCCGGGCGTTGTGGCGCCCCGCGGGAAGCAATGCTAAGTTCCCGTTTCGGAACCGGCAAACCGGACAATCGCTCATCCTCTTCCTCAGGAGGCCCCGTGCCCGGCATGCGCCTGCTCCGGCCTGTCCTCGCCGCCGCGGCGCCGCCGCGCTGGCCGCCATGGCCGGCCTTGTTCCCGCGCAGGGAGCGACCACGGCCGGCTGGCAGGTTGCCGCGACCGTCGGCCAGAACCCCCGGGTCACCTACCTCCTGGACCCCGGCGGCGGCAACGCCGGCACCGGGTTCACCGCCACCAGCGCGCACGACGCCTGGTCGGTATGGGGCTCCTGCGACGGGCCTTGCGGCCAGAGGGTGACCACGATCGTGGAGCACTGGAGCGGCACCGCCTGGCGGCGCGTGCCCACGGGCGGGCTGAACCTCACCAGCCCGGACGGCATCGCCGCCCATTCCGCCACGGACGCCTGGCTGTTCAACGGGTACGAGAGCAACGCGACCGCGCTGCACTGGGACGGCACGGCCTGGACCAGCAGCATCCTGCCGCCGTGGGCGATCAGGTTCAACGAGAGCGGCGTGGTCCAGATCGCGGCCGCCGACTTCGGGACCGCCGACGTCTGGCTCTTCACCCTCGGCCAGCAGGGGCTCAGCCCCCAGGTGCCCTACGCCGGCCACTTCAACGGCAAGTCCTGGGTCAAGCGCAAGCTCCCGGCGATCCCGGACGAGGTCGCCGCGGTCGCCGCGAACGACATCTGGGCGCTCGGCACCCCCGGCAACCTCAGTGGCGGCCAGATCCTCATGCACTGGGACGGGACCGCGTGGAGCACGCTCGCGCTGCCCGCGCCGACGGTCCCGCCGGGGGACAGCGCGTTCTTCAACGCGCCGGCTTCGAGCGGCCCGTCGGACCTGTGGCTGGAGCAGTACGTCGCGAAAAACCAGGGCTCCCCCGGGACCACGTCCCTGGAGCACTGGAACGGGACGGCCTGGCAGCCGGTCCCGCTGCACTACCGGAGCAGCAGCGTGGACGCCACGGCCAGCGACGGCAGCGGTGGCCTCTGGATGATCTTCAATGGCCCGCGCCCCGGGTTCACCGACTACTTCGCCCATCTGGCCAGCGGCGGATCCTGGACCAGGACGGTGGTGCCGGCCACCACCGGCACCACCGTGCAGCAGGCCAGCGTGATCACCGCCGTCCCGGGCAGCGCCTCGGCGTGGGCCGCCGGTGAGCTCATCGTCCCCGGCCAGGGCTCGGGCGGCATCGTCGGTTCCATCTGGCAGCGCTAGCGGCCCCGGTAGCCGGCCGGATGGATCAGTCTGCGAGCCACGCCAGGAAGCGGCCCCGCGACCAGCAGCGGCCGACGGCCTCGGCGCGCAGCGCCGTCTGATCGAACATCGCCAGGCCGATGATGCTGTGGCCAGAGGCGCGGCGATCGCCCAGTGTCGGTATCGCCGGCGCGACGCCGACCCCCTCCGCCGACACCCACGCCACCGCCCGCCCGGCCGCTGCGTCGTCGAGGCGGTGCAGGAAGCGCAGGCGGCTCTCGAGCGGGAAGTGCGACAGCGCCCACGTCGTGGTGACGACGGGCAGGGCGTCCGCGGGCACCCGGGCGAAGGCGTCGGGCAGCACCTCGACGGCGTCACCTTGCAGCAGCAGCGGAGGGGCCGTCGCCGCCAGCGCCAGCTCCGCTTCGAGCCTCGCGGCCCGCTCCGGCTGATCCGGCCACAGGCAGGCGCGCAGCCACCGGGCGTCCTCCGCGTCGGTCACGTCGACCGGATCGAGGTCGACGCCGACCCGGGCGACGACCTGCGGCATCGCCCGCGCCGGGATGGGCCGGTCTCCCACGATCGAAGCCGATAGCTGCACGGGAGATGACGGGTCGCCCAGCGATTGCCCGTTGCTGCAGGAGATGCCGACGCGATCGACATTGAGATTGAGCCCGGCGCGGCAGCCCACATCGATCAGCCCGACCGCGGTCGCGCCTGCCCGCCGCGCCGCCTCGGCAATGGCCGGATACAGCACGGCGCAGCGCCCGGTCTCGTTGGCCCGCGTCCGCCGGCGCACGGCGAGGGCCACGACCTGGCCGGTCATTCGCAGCAGCGTGTCGATCGCCGCGCCAGCCGCGGCGTCGCCGTCCGCGGCGGCGTAGGCCGCGGCGAGCGCCGGGGCGCGCCCGGCGAGGGCGAGGTCGTGCAGCGCGGCGAGGATCACCGTGGGGTGCCGCTTGCGCGCCGGCGCCGCCTCGATGGCGCGCAGCGCCTCGCCGGACTCACTCAGGGCGACGGCGACGCGCTCGTACAGCGGCGATGCTCCGGCGGCGGTGACCGCACCGAAGTGCCGGTACACCTGAGCGAGTGTGCGGGCCCTGTCCACGGGTCCGGCGGGTCAGCCCTTCGTGCCGGGCACCGCCGGGGTGTCGTGGCTCTGCCGGCGGCTGATCTTCGAGCCCAGCCAGACCAGCGGGTCGTACTTGCGGCCGACCACGCGCTCCTTCATCGGGATCAGCGCGTTGTCGGTGATCTTGATGTTCTCCGGGCAGACCTCGGTGCAGCACTTGGTGATGTTGCAGAAGCCGAGGCCGAAGTCATCCTGGGCGATTTCCCGCCGGTCGGCGGTGTCGGCCGGGTGCATCTCCAGTTCGGCGATGCGCATCAGGAACCTCGGCCCGGCGAACGCCGTCTCGTTCTCCGGATGGTCCCGGATCACGTGGCACACGTTCTGGCACAGGAAGCACTCGATGCACTTGCGGAACTCCTGGGACCGCTGCACGTCGGTCTGCTGCATCCGGAACTCGCCCGGCTGCACCGCCGCGTCGGGGGTGAACGACGGGATCTCCCGCGCCTTGGCGTAGTTGAACGACACGTCGGTGACCAGGTCACGGATGACCGGGAAGGTGCGCACCGGGGTGAGCGTGATCGGCTCCCCGGGCTCGAACAGGTTCATCCTGGTCATGCACGCCAGCCGGGGCCGCCCGTTGATCTCCATGGAGCAGGACCCGCACTTGCCCGCCTTGCAGTTCCACCGGACCGCCAGGTCGCCGGCCTGGGTCGCCTGCAGCCGGTGCAGGATGTCCAGGACGACCTCGCCCTCGTTCGCCAGAACCTCGTACTCGTTGAGTTCGCCCTGCCCGGCGTCGCCGCGCCAGACCCGCAAGGTGACGTTCGTGCTAGCCATCAGTGGCTCTCCTCAGCCGGTGCCCGCGGCGCGGTGCCGCCGGGGGCAGTTCGGGGTCGGTGTAGTACTTGGCCAGTTCGTCGCGCTCGAACAGGGCCACCAGGTCGGCGCGCATCGGGGCCATGGTCTGGCGGCGCAGCGTGACCCGGTCGCCGTCCAGCGAGCAGATCAGGCTGACCTTGCGCCACTCCGCCGACATCTGCGGGAAGTCGTCGCGGGTGTGCCCGCCGCGGCTCTCCTGCCGCTCCAGCGCCGCCTGCGCCACGCATTCCGCGATCAGCACCATGTTCCGCAGGTCCAGCGCCAGGTGCCAGCCGGGGTTGTAGGCACGGCCGCCCTCGGCCTTGACCTGGGCAGCACGCGCCTTGAACCCTTCCAGTTCGGTCAGCGCCTTCTTGATCTCGTCCTCGCGGCGGATGATGCCCACCAGGTCGCTCATGGTCTGCTGCATGTCGGCGTGCACCGTGTACGGGTTCTCGCCGCCGTCCCGCTCCAGTGGCGCGAGCGCCTCCGTCACCGCGGTGGCGAGTTCCGCGTCGGTCACCGCGGGCGCGCTGGCGCCGAGGGAGCCGAGGTAGGCCACCGCGCCCATGCCCGCCCGGCGCCCGAACACCAGCAGGTCCGACAGCGAGTTCCCGCCCAGCCGGTTCGATCCGTGCATCCCGCCGGAGACCTCGCCCGCGGCGAAAAGACCCGGAATGTGCGTCACGGCGGTGTCAGGATCGACCTCGACACCGCCCATCACGTAGTGCTGGGCGGGCCCGACCTCCATGGGCTCCTTGGTGATGTCCACGTCCGCCAGCTCCTTGAACTGGTGGTACATGGAGGGCAGCCGCCGCAGGATCTCCTCGGCGGGCCGGCGGGAGGCGATGTCCAGGAACACCCCGCCGTGCGGTGAGCCGCGGCCCGCCTTGACCTCGGCGTTGTTCGCCCGGGCGACCTCGTCACGGGGCAGCAGCTCGGGCGGCCGGCGGTTGTGGTCCGGGTCGGTGTACCAGCGGTCGGCCTCGTCCTCGGTCTCGGCGTACTGGGCGCGGAACACGTCCGGCACGTAGTTGAACATGAACCGCTTGCCCTCGGAGTTGCGCAGCACCCCGCCGTCGCCGCGCACCGACTCGGTGACCAGCAGCCCCCGCACCGAC
This sequence comes from uncultured Actinomycetes bacterium, assembly GCA_963730235.1. Classification (GTDB taxonomy): domain Bacteria; phylum Actinomycetota; class Actinomycetes; order Streptosporangiales; family Streptosporangiaceae; genus DASXKD01. The sequence continues at coordinate 401,762 of CAVSRH010000002.1, read as the reverse complement.
AGCGGCCAGACCATGTGCGTGGGGTGGAACTGGACGAACTCCATGTTCATCAGCGTCGCGCCGGCCAGCAGCGCCAGCGCGTGCCCGTCGCCGGTGTACTCCCAGGAGTTGGAGCTGTACTTGAACGTCTTGCCGATGCCGCCGGTGGCCAGGATCACCGCGGGCGCCTCGAACAGCACGAACGCGCCGGTGTCGCGCAGGTAGCCGAACGCGCCCGCGATCCGCCCGCCCTCGGTGATCAGCCGGGTGACCGTGGTCTCCGCGAAGATCTTGATCATGGCCTCGGGATCGCCGTGCTCGCGCGCGTCCTCCTGCTGCAGCGCCACCACCTTCTGCTGCAGGGTGCGGATCATCTCCAGGCCGGTCCGGTCGCCCACGTGGGCCAGCCGCGGGTAGGCGTGCCCGCCGAAGTTGCGCTGGCTGATCTTGCCTTCGGGGGTGCGGTCGAACAGCGCGCCCCAGGCCTCCAGTTCCCAGACCCGGTCCGGGGCCTCCTGGGCGTGCAGTTCGGCCATCCGCCAGTTGTTCAGGAACTTGCCGCCGCGCATGGTGTCGCGGAAATGGACCTGCCAGTTGTCGTTGGGGTTGGCGTTGCCCATCGCGGCGGCGCAGCCGCCCTCGGCCATGACCGTGTGCGCCTTGCCGAACAGGGACTTGGAGATGACCGCGGTCTTCTTGCCCGCCAGCCGGGCCTCGATGGCCGCGCGCAGCCCGGAGCCGCCGGCGCCGATCACGACGACGTCGTAGCCGAGCCGGTGGATATCGACTCATCAGAAGAACCTCGGATCGGAAATGGCGCCGCTGGCCACCAGCCGGATGTAGAGGTCGGTGAACAGCACCCAGCCCAGCGAGATCCAGGCGAACTGCATGTGCTTGGCGTTCAGCTTGGATACCTGGGTCCACATCCAGTACCGCACCGGGTGCTTCGAGAAATGCTTGAGGCGGCCGCCGACGGCGTGCCGGCAGGCGTGGCAGGACAGCGAGTAGGCCCACAGCATGGCCGCGTTGACGACCAGGACCAGGGTGCCCAGGCCCATGTGCCCCCACTGCCCGGCGTGGTTGCGGAACGCGGTCACGGCGTCGATGGTGAGGATGACGTTGAAGGCCAGCGCGATCCAGAAGAAGTACCGGTGCAGGTTCTGCAGGATCAGGGGGAACCTGGTCTCACCGCTGTACCTCGCGTGCGGCTCGCGCACCGCGCACGCCGCGGGCGCCCGCCAGAAGGCCCGGTAGTAGGCCTTCCGGTAGTAGTAGCAGGTGAGCCGGAACCCCGTCGGGCCGCCGATGATGATGATCGCGGGGGACAGCCAGGTCAGCCACGGGATCCAGTCGAAGCCGGAGCCCGGCTTGCAGGTGTCCGCCAGGCAGGGGGAGTACAGCGGCGAGATGTACGGCTTCCAGAAGTAGTCCCCGTTCACCAGCGAGGCCCAGGTGAGATAGATCACCACCACGGCCAGAGCGGTCGCGTTGATGGCCGGCTGCCGCCACCACGGGTCCTTTCGCAAGGTCCGTTCCGCGATCCGCGCCCTGTCTCTGACCGGCGCCTGGCTGGCTTGTGTCATGGAAGGAGTCTCCGCCCGGTGATGCCGCCGCATGGATGCGGGTGAACCTTATTCCACAGGTGTACCACCGCGTGGCGCAGGATCCCGTTTCGATAAGTGTGAAGCCGGGCACACCGCGAAACGCGGCCGGGCCAACGCGAATCGGCGGCCCGGCCTGAACGAGGCCGGGGGCCGCCACCGCTCCGACAAGCTGCCGAAGAGCCGTCAGGGCGACCCAAGTGGCGGTCCCCGACCCGGGGCTCAGGTTCCCGCTACGGTAGCTGTGCCGCCAGTCAGGCCAAGCGCCTTGCGCAGGAAGTCCACCTGGAGCAGCAGCAGGTTCTCGGCGACCTCCTCCTGGGGGGTCATGTGCGTGACGCCGGACAGCGGCAGCACGCTGTGCGGCAGGCCGGCCGCCAGCAGTGCCGCGGAAAGCCGCAGCGTGTGCGCGGACACCACGTTGTCGTCGGCCAGCCCGTGGATCAGCAGCAGTGGCCGCCGCAGCCCGGCGGCGTCACCCAGCAGCGAGGACTGGTCGTAGGCGGCCCCGCTGGAGTCTGGGTGCCCCAGGTAGCGCTCGGTGTAGTGCGTGTCGTACAGGCGCCAGTCGGTGACCGGGGCGCCGGCCACCGCGGCGTGGAACACGTCGGGGCGGCGCAGCACCGCGAGCGCGGCCAGGTACCCGCCGAATGACCAGCCCCGGATGGCCACCCGGGCGGTGTCCAGGTCGGCGCACCGGTCCGCGGCCGCCGCCAGCGCCGTCACCTGGTCCTCAAGCACCGGCCCGGCCAGGTCCCTGGCCAGCGTGCGGTCCCAGTCCGGCCCGCGCCCGGGCGTGCCGCGGCCGTCCGCGATCACCACGGCGAACCCCTGCTCGGCGAACCACTGCGGATTCGCGAACGCGCTCTGCGCGGCGACCACCCGCTGCATGCCCGGCCCGCCGTACGGGTCCACCAGCACCGGCAGCTTCCCGGCCCCCGGCCGGTGCCAGGACGGCAGCACCAGCGCGGTGCGGATCTCCCGGCCGCCCGCGGTGAACACGTCGGGGCGGGGGGCGGGCAGCGAAGGGTACTCGGCGTGCGAGGCGATCAGTGCTTCTTTCCCAGGACGATCATCCGTGCGGACGGTCACCGCCACGCCTGGCCTGTCCAGCGAGCGGCTGAGGAGCACAGTGGTCCGGCCCGCACGCCGTCCAGCGTGGACCCCGTGTTCCGGGGTGATCCTGGCCAGGCCCTGCGGGCCGTAGGCCCACAGCGCCACCTCGGTCGGATCCTCGCCGGACGCGGTGAAAACCACCGTGTCCCCGTCGATGTCGGCCACGGCCCGCACCTGGAGCCCCGGCGGCGTCACCGGCGCCGCGGTCCCGTCCGCAAGTTCCGCCGGGGTGGCCACCAGCAGCCGCTTGGCACCGCCTGAGTCGGCCGCCCACACGATCCGGCCGTCGCCGGTCCAGCCGGGAACGCCGGCCACCACATCGAGCCAGCGGGCGTCGGTGTCCTCGCGCAGCACCGCCACCGTGCCCCGCGCCGGGTCGGCGGACAGCAGCTGCATCCGGTGCTGATCCCGGCTTTGCACCACGATCAGGGCGCCGGCCTCGGCCCAGTCAACGGTCACCAGGTAGGGAAAGGCGCTGCGGTCCCAGTCGAGCGTCGTCCGGCTGCCGTCGAGCCCGGCGCACACCAGCGTCACGTCCGCGTTCGCCGTGCCCGCCGCCGGGTAGGCCACCTCCGCCGGGGCCCGGCCGGGGTTGGCCGGGTCCGCGATGTGCCACCGCTGAACGGGCGTCTCGTCCACCCTGGCCACCAGGATGGCGCTGCCGTCGGGTGCCCACCAGTAACCCCGGGTGCGGCCCATCTCCTCCGCGGCCACGAACTCCGCCAGGCCGAAGGTCACCCGGGGCTCATCCTCGGGCCCGATGAGCAGCGCGTCCCCGGCTTCCAAGGTCACCACGCGCACCCCGCCGTCGCAGGTATAGGCCACCTGGCGCCCGGCCGGATCGGGGCGGGGATCGAATGCACCGGGCCGCGCTGGGATCGCCCGCGCCGCGCCGCCGCCCGCCGTCAGGTCCGCCACGAATACCTGACCGGCCAGCGTGAACGCCGCCACGCTCAGCGCGGCGTCGCAGGCGAACGCGACGATCCCGGCGGCCTGCTCGCGGACCCGTTCCCGGCGCCTGCGCTCCTGCGCGGTCAGGCCGGTGGTGGCGTCGCCGAGGACCGCGGGGTCGGCCACCAGACGCTCGGCACCGGTCGCCACGTCCAGCATCCACAGGCAGGTGACCGGGTCGCCGCCGCCCTTGCTGCGCAGGAACGCCACCTGGTCCCCCACGGGGGAGATCTGGAACGAGCGAGGCAGGCCCAGGGTGAAGTGCCGGGTCCTGGCCTGCTGCCGGGGGAAGCTTTCCGTCATGGCCGTCCAGTGTGCCATCCGTGCGCCGCGCTAACCTCACGGCATGGACCACCAGGACGCCGGCCGCCGCCTCCTGCTGGTGCACGCCCACCCGGACGACGAGTCGATCGGCACCGGCGCCACCATCGCCCGGTACGCCGCGGAAGGTGCCCACGTCACCCTGGTCACCTGCACGCTGGGCGAACTCGGCGAGATCATCCCGCCGGAACTGGCGCACCTCGGCGCGGACGCCGGCGACCGGCTCGGCCCGTACCGGATCACCGAACTGGCGGCCGCCTGCGGCGCGCTGGGCATCCGCGACCAGCGGTTCCTCGGCGGGCCCGGCCGGTGGCGGGATTCGGGGATGATGGGCCTGCCCGCCAACGCCAGCCCGGACTGTTTCTGGCAGGCCGACATAGCCGAGGCCGCGGCCGAGCTGGCCAGGATCATCCTGGAGGTCCGCCCGCAGGTGCTGGTCAGCTACGACGAGAACGGCTTCTACGGCCACCCCGACCACATCCAGGCGCACCGGGTGGCCGCGGCGGCAATCGGCGTGGCGGCCAGTCCGGACCCGTCTCTCTTCGACGATCAGGTGCCGCCATGGCCGGTCGCCAAGTTCTACGCCACGGCGATGCCGCAGTCGGTGGCCGAGCCGGCGGGCATGCCCTACTGGGTGCCCGACGACCAGGTGACGACGCAGATCGACGGCACCGCGCACCTGGCCGCGAAGACCGCGGCACTGCGCGCGCACGCCACCCAGATCGCCGTGGACTCCGGCCGGTTCGCGCTGTCCGACGGGCGCTGGCAGCCTGTGCTAGGGACGGGAGTTCTACACCCTGCTCGGCGGTGCCTCCGGCGCGGCACCAGGGACCATGGAGCACGACCTGTTCGCGGGCCTGGATGGACGCTGACCCGCGTGCTGGCGTCGTTCGCCCGAGGCGTCCGTATAGCCTGCTCTGCGTGGAAGGCGGGCAGACGGACCGGCGGCGCGACCTCAGCGCCGCGGCGGCCTACACCGCGCTGTTCGTGTTCGGCGTCCTGCAGGGGCTGGTCGGGTGCTTCCAGTTCGGCCACAGCGTGGGCAGCGTGCCGGTGGCGTCGCTAGCCTTCTGCGCGCTCATCCTGGCGACCTGCGTCGCGGGCGCGGCCGGAATGGGCACGGCGATGGGCGGGGTGCTGCCCGCGATCGGCTGGCTGGCGGCGTCGTTCGTGCTGACCCTGCCGACCGCGGCGGGCAGCGTGATCGTCACCAACACCACCGCGGGTGAGTGGTACCTCTACGGCGGGGCGGCGTGCGCCGCGGCCGGGGTGCTGGCCGGCTTCCGGCAGCGGTGGCGGCGGCCCGGTGCTAGCCGGCCCGGTGCTGCCGGCCCGGTGCCAGCCAGCGGCGGGCCAGCCGGGAGCCGGGGGTCGACCTATGACCGCGGTCGATCAGGCGGCCTTCCGGCGTGCGGCGGGCCAGTTCGCCAGCGGCATCGTGGTCGCGACCACCAGCGTGGACGGGATCAGCCACGCGATGACCGTGACCGCGTTCACCGCGGTGTCCCTGGAGCCACTGCTGATCCTGATGTGCGCGGAGAAGATCGCGCGGTTCCACGACGCGCTGCTCGCGGCGGGCACCTGGGCGATATCGGTGCTCGGCGAGGACGGCGAGAAGGCCGCCACCTGGCTGGCGACCCGCGGCAGGCCGCTGGATGGCCAGCTCGACGCGATCCGGCACCACGCCGGGCCGGTCACCGGCGCCCCCATCCTGGACGACGCGCTCGCCGCGATGGAGTGCCGCACCACGGCGGTGCACGACGGCGGCGACCACACCATTGTGGTGGGCGAGGTCGTCGGGGTCTCCGAGCCCCGGCCCGGCGGCGGCCCGCTGATCCACTATGCGAGCCGCTACCGCACGCTCAGGGACGCCGGATCACGTCCTCAACCTGATCCAGGGCCCAGTCCAGATCCTCCTCGCTGATCATCAGCGGCGGGGCCAGCCGGATCGTGGTCCCGTGGGTGTCCTTGGCCAGCACGCCGCGCTCGGCGAGGTCCTCGCAGGCCTGGCGGCCGGGCAGCGAGACGAACTCCACGCCGGCCCACAGCCCGCGCCCGCGGACCTCGCGGACCGCCGCCGCGGGCAGCGCGGCCAGCCGGTGGTGCATGTGGGTGCCCAGCTTGGCCGACCGCTCCTGGTACTCCCCGGTGGACAGCAGCGCGATCACCTCGCGCCCCACGGCGCAGGCCAGCGGGTTGCCGCCGAACGTGGAGCCGTGCTGGCCGGGCTTGAACACGCCGAGCACCTCGCGGGAGGACACCACCGCGGACAGCGGCACGATCCCGCCACCCAGCGCCTTGCCCAGGACGTACATGTCGGGGATCACGCCGTCGTGCTCGCAGGCGAACGTCGTGCCCGTCCTGCCCAGCCCGGACTGGATCTCGTCGGCGATCATCAGCGCGCCGTGGGCGGAGCACAGTTCCCTGACCCGGGCCAGGTAGCCGGGCGGCGGCACGATCACTCCGGCCTCGCCCTGGACCGGCTCGATCAGCACGCCGACCACATGAGAGTCCATCGCCCCGGCGAGGGCGCCGGAGTCGCCGTACGGGATGACACGGAAGCCGGGCGTGTAGGGGCCGTAGTGATCGCGGGCATCGGGGTCGGTGGAGAAGCTGACGATCGTGGTGGTGCGGCCGTGGAAGTTGCCCTCGAAGGCGATGATGACCGCCTCGCCGTCGGGCACGCCCTTGACCTCGTAACCCCACTTGCGGGCCGTCTTGATCGCCGTCTCCACCGCCTCGGCGCCGGTGTTCATCGGCAGCACCATGTCCATCCCGGCTAGTTCCGCGAGTTCCGCGCAGAACAGGCCGAACTGGTCATGGTCGAAGGCGCGGCTCACCAGCGTCACCCGGTCCAGCTGGCGCCGGGCCGCCGCGACCAGCCGCGGGTGGCGGTGCCCGAAGTTGATCGCGGAGTAGGCGGCCAGCATGTCCACGTACCGGCGGCCCTCGACGTCGGTGACCCAGGCGCCCTCGGCGGCCGAGATCACCACGGGGAGCGGGTGATAGTTGTGCGCGCTGTGGGCGTCGGACAGGGCCCTCAGGTCCTTGGTCGTGGCAGGTACGGTCACCGGCGTCTCCTCCCTTCTGATCGGGTGTCTATCAGACCAGACTAGGAGGCGGCCGGAGGAATGACAGAGAGCGAAACCCTGCGGCATGGTGCCGGTTTGTTGCAGTTTTGCGGGGTCAGGCGGCGATTTGTTGCGTGGCTTACCGGCCGACCTCGCGGGCGAGATCCAGGCCGAGGAACCGGTCCAGGTGGGCGAACGCCTCAAACTTGGATCCGTCGGGGATCACCGGGTCCGCGGCCAGCGCGGACAGGGTGCGCAGCGCCGCCGGGGTGTCCAGATCGTCGTCGAGCGCGCCGAGGAAGTCGCCCGTGTACTGCGCGCACATGGGCTTGCTCGGCGACAGGGCCCAGTGCGTTACCGTTTTCACGCCAGCCCCGGAGCACCTCGTCGGCGGCTTTCAGGTCATCCGGGGTGAGGTCGGCATCGGCCCGGTAAGGCCGCTGCAGCAGCGCCAGCCGCAGCGCCAGCGGGTCAAGCCCGGTGAGATCCACTGGGCCGGCCGCGCCCGGCGCCACCCGGTGCGCCGGCGAACCCGCGCCGCCGTTGGCCTGTCCGACCGCGACATCGAGCGGTTCCGGCGGGCCGGCCGTGACACCGGCCGGGTAGACGTTCAGCGCCGCCCATTCGGCCGCCGCGGGCCCGGACACGCTGGCCCGCAGGTGGTGCCGTTCGGCGACCCGGAAGACCAGGTCGGCCAGCACGCAGGGCCGTGGCTCCGCCGGGCTGGCCACCCAGATGGTCAGCACGCCGGGCCGCGCCGGGCGGACCGGCACGGCCGGCGCGTTGTCAGCATCCGGTAGTCGCAGCACGGGTCCAGACTATGGGCGCGGGGCGGACTATGGCCGCGGGGTCTTGACCACGCTCCAGCTCGTCCCGTTCCACGCCTCCGCCAGCGTCATCCCGTTGCCGTTGCCGATGAAGTCACCGACCGCCATGCACGCCGACGCAGCGGCGCAGGAGACGCCGAGCAGCTCGTTGCCGAACGACCCGGGGCCGGGGGTGTGCAGCAGGGTCCAGCTCGTCCCGTTCCACGACTCCGCCAGGGTGAACTGGTTCTCCCCGGTCTGGTCCACCGCCGCCCCGGTGGCCATGCAGTCCGACACGCTGGTGCACGACGCGGCGTCGAAGTTTGCACCGCCCGCCCCGGACGGGTTCGGGGTGGGCTGTACCTTCCAGTGCTTGCCGCTCCAGTGCACGGCGAGGGTCGCGTCGCCCAGGCTGCCCGCGGGCACGGCGTGACTGCCGGCGGCCGTGCAGCCCGCGGTGGTGCAGGACACGCCTGCCAGGCGACCGCTGTTCCCCGGTGTCGGCGTGTCCCGGTGCTGCCAGGTGGTGCCGTTCCACTGCTCCGCGAGCGTCAGCGACGTCCCGGTCCCGTTGTTGTAGCCGTAATAGCCGACCGCCATGCACGTGCTCGGGCCCCCGCAGGACACCGTGCTGAGCGCGGTGCCGCCGGGCGTCAGCGGTGGCGGGGTGCTCACGAACTTCCAGGCGGTGCCGTTCCACTGCTCGGCCAGGGTGAACAGGGTCGGGTTCTTCGGGAAGCCCTCGTTGCCCACCGCCATGCAGTTCGACGGGCTGGTGCAGGAGACACCGTTCAGGCTGGCACCGGAGTTGGCCAGCTTAGGCGTGGCGGCGATCGACCATTTGGTCCCGTTCCAGGACTCGGCGAGCGGGTGCGGGATCAGGTAGCCGCCCGGCTCGTGGAACGTCTGGGTCTCGCCTACCGCCATGCAACTGGTGCTGCTGGTGCACGACACCGAGTTCAGCTGTGCGCCGCCGCCGGGCAGCCGGGGCGACGGGCTGGGCACGATCGTCCAGGTGCTGCCGTTCCAGGTTTCGGCCAGGGTGAAGTTCTGGTAGGCGCTGGTGCCCGGGATGCGCCCGAGGAACGAGCCAACGGCCACGCAGCTCGTGGCGGCGGGGCAGGACACATCGGCCAGGCTCGCATTGATCAGCGACGGGGTTGCCGTGGCGGACGCGGGCCCCGCCATCAGCGCGGCGAGGCAGCAGACGGACAGGACCGCCAGTGCCCGGGGAGTAAGTCTGCGTAGCGCGAAGCGGCTTTTGTTCCCTGTCACGGCAGTCCTTCCGGAATCAGGCATCCGCGATACCCGTGGCTCCATCACGGTCAGCCGGCCCTGGGCAGATTCAAGGGAAACGCATGGATTTGACTGATTTATTACCTTAGTCCGGCGAGCCGCCCGGTTGTCACCCGGGCGTGGCGAGCCTGCCGGTTATTACCCGAGCCGGGCCAGCCGGGCGACCGCGGCGTCGATGCGCTCGTCGGTGGCGGTCAGCGCGACCCGGACATGGCCGCGGCCCGCCGGGCCGTAGAACTCACCGGGGGCGACGAGGATGCCTGCGCCGGCCAGTGCCCCGGCCGAGTCCCAGCAGTCCAGGCCGGGCCTGGTGGCCCACAGGTACAGGCCCGCCTCGGAGTGCTCGATCCGCCAGCCCGCCTGCTCGAGCGCCGCGCGCAGCCGCGCCGCGCCGCGCGGCGTAGCGTGCCCGCTGCTGCTCCGCGTCACTGTCATCGTCGAGGGCGGCCGTCATGGCGGCCTGGACCGGGGCGGGCATCATCAGGCCCGCGTGCCGGCGGACCTCCAGCAGTTCCGCGACCAGGGCCGGATCCCCGGTGACGAAACCGGCCCGGTAGCCGGCCAGGTTCGAGCGCTTGGACAGCGAGTACACCGCGAGCAGCCCCTGCGCGGACCCGCCGCTGACCCCCGGATGCAGCACCGACACCGGCTCGGCGTCCCAGGCCAGATCGAGGTAGCACTCGTCGGACGCGAGGACCGCGTCCCGTTCCCTGGCCCAGTCGGCCATCTTGCGCAGGTGCGCCTCGGGCAGCACCCGGCCGGTCGGGTTGGCCGGGGAGTTCACCCAGACCAGAGCGACCCGCCCGGGGCCGAGCGACGCGAGCCCGTCGGCCGCCACCGCCCGGGCGCCTGCCAGGCGGGCCCCGATCTCATAGGTGGGGTAGGCCAGTTCCGGGTACACGACCGTGTCCCCGGCCCCGCAGCCGAGCAGGGCGGGCAGCGACGCGATGATCTCCTTGGTCCCGATGACCGGGAGCACGGCACCGGGATCCACGGTGACCCCGTGGCGGCGGGCGAGCCACCCGGCCGCCGCTTCGCGCAGTTGCGGGGTGCCCGCCGTCTGGGGATATCCGGGTGAGTTCGCGGCCGCGGCGAGTGCCGCGCGCACCACCGATGGGACCGGGTCGACCGGGGTCCCGATCGACAGGTCCACGATCCCGCCCGGATGCGCCGCTGCCTGTTCCCGGTAAGGCCCGAGCCGGTCCCAGGGGAAGCCGGGCAGCCGTGTCGCGGGCCTCAGCTCTGCTGCTCCTGGGGCGGAAGGGCCGCCACGACCGGGTGGTCCTTGTTGATCTTGCCTACCTTGGCGGCACCGCCGGGGGAGCCGAGATCTTCAAAGAACTCCACGTTGGCCTTGTAGAAGTCCTTCCACTGGTCGGGGACGTCGTCCTCGTAGAAGATCGCTTCAACAGGGCATACCGGCTCGCAGGCGCCGCAGTCCACGCACTCGTCCGGATGGATGTAGAGCATGCGCTCGCCCTCATAGATACAGTCGACCGGGCATTCCTCGATGCACGACTTGTCGAGCAGGTCAACGCAGGGCTGCGCGATGATATAGGTCACGTCGGAACTCCTCTTCCGGCTATGTCCCCATGGTGTAGCTGTAGCTCCCAGTATCGCCGTTCCGGCGCACCGGCGTGTCCGCCTGGCGGTGCCGAGACGACAGCTATCCCCTAAGGGACCCGGCGAGACCGCAGGCTATCAGCTAGCGAAGACCGACCCGGCGGGCGCACCCGTGTCCTTCACCCACCCGGTATGGCCCGCCGGCCCGGGCCAGCGGAACCCGGCGAAGCGCACGTCGTGCAGCCGGTACTGGCCGGCGTGGGTCACCAGCCAGGCGGCGACTGACCAGCCCAGGCTGGCCTGCGGGGCCTGGACCAGCAGCGATGGCGCGTCGCCGGGGGCGGCGGACCGGCTCGCGGACAGCGGCCCGAACGCCCGGACGATCGCCCGGCGGGCCGGGGTGAGCTGTGCCTTGCCCGTGGCCTGCCCGGCCGGCCAGCACCACACGGCGCGTGGTGCCGCTCCGGTGAACGCGGTGGTCAGGTGTGCCGCCAGCACCTGGTACTGCGCGTAGGCGTAACCGTCGGCGCTGTGCTGCACCGCCTGGGCCGCCCGGTACACCGGCATCTGCTGGTAGCCGGGGACCTGGGCGAGCGCGCGGAAGAACCTGGTGCTGGCGTAGACGGGGTTGATGAGCTTGCTGGCCGGCCCCCAGCCCTCCGAGGGGCGCTGCTGGAACACGCCGACCGAGTCCCGGTCGCCGTAGTCGGGATCGTGCAGGTGGGTCTCCTGCATGGCGGTCGCGTAGGCCACGGTGAGCGCGCGCGGCGGCAGCCCGTGGTGGTGTGCGACCCCGGCGATGGTCGCCGCGATCTGTGCCTGCTGGGGATCCAGCGCGACCGCCGCGCGGCCGGTGCCTGCCGTGCAGCCGGTCTCCCCGAGGATGTCCGGCACGTGCCGGAAGGCCACGTACACGCCGGCTCCCAGCAGCGCGACGGCCAGCAGCAGAACCAGCGTCAACCGGCCCTTCCGGCGTTTCCTCGGCACACCACCTGAAGGTACCCGTTGCCTTAGTCTCCTTAGGTGACAGATTCCAAGCTGGACCCGCGTCTTGACGAACTGTGGACCCGGCGGGCCGAGCTGAGCAGCGACGACTCCGGCGCGCGCCAGATCGTGACGGCCGCGGTGGATGCCCTCGACGCGGGGGAGGCCAGGGTTGCCTGGCCCGATCCGGTCACCGGCGAGCTCGCCGTGGACGAGCGGGCCAAGCAGGCGATCCTGCTGGCCTTCCGGCTGCTGCCGATGGAGCAGACGAATGCCGGGCCGTTTCAGTTCCACGACCGGGTCCCGCTGAAGACCCGCTTCGACGGGGTGCGGATGGTGCCCGGTGCGATCGTGCGCTGGGGTGCCTACGTCGCGCCGGGGACGGTGCTGATGCCGTCGTTCGTCAACATCGGCGCCTACGTGGACAGCGGCACCATGGTGGATACCTGGGCGACCGTGGGCTCGTGCGCCCAGATCGGCAGGAATGTGCATCTCTCTGGCGGGGCCGGCATCGGCGGCGTGCTCGAGCCGCCCAGCGCGGCGCCCGTGGTGGTGGAGGACGACGCGTTCATCGGCTCGCGCTCCATGGTGGTGGAGGGGGCCAGGGTCCGGACCGGCGCCAAGCTCGGCGCGGGCACCATCCTGACCGCGACCACCCACGTCATTGACGTCTCGACCGGCGCGGAACTGCCCCGCGGCGAGGCGCCGGCCTGGTCGGTCTGTGTCAACGGGACCAGGTCGCGCTGCTTCGCCGGCGGCGAGTTCGGCATGCAGTGCGTGCTGGTGCTCAAGCGCCTCCCCGAGGGGTCCGCGCACGACCGGCTGGCGCTGAACGAGATCCTCCGCGACCACGGGGTCAGCGGCTGACATGGGAGGATCCTGAGCATGGAACCCGAGCCAGGCCGCAGGGTGCGCCGTCAGGGGCCGGCCATGCTGCGCGGCCGGGCGATCCCCAAGACCACCACCGACCAGCGCCTGCTCGACCGGCGCGGTCCCAGCGACTGGGTGCACACCGATCCCTGGCGGGTGCTGCGGATCCAGGCCGAGTTCGTGGAGGGATTCGGGCTGCTCGCCGAGACGGGCATGGCGGTGTCGGTGTTCGGCTCCTCCCGCTCCCGGCCGGGCTCCGCGCAGTACGAGCTGACCACGCGGATCACCGCGGCGCTGGCCAGGGCCGGTTACGCGATCATCACCGGTGGCGGCCCGGGGATCATGGAGGCGGCCAACAAGGGCGCCGCGAGCGCGCACGGGCTCTCCGTTGGCCTGGGCATCGAACTGCCGCAGGAGCAGGGGCTGAACGAGTACGTCGACATCGGCCTGGAGTTCCGGTACTTCTTCGTGCGCAAGACCATGTTCGTCAAGTACTCGCAGGCGTTTGTGGTGCTGCCCGGCGGATTCGGCACGCTGGACGAGCTGTTCGAGTCGGTCACGCTGGTGCAGACCGGCAAGATCACCAAGTTCCCCATCGTGCTCGTCGGCAGTGCCTACTGGTCCGGCCTGCTGTCATGGCTGCGCGACGTGGCCGCCGGGGAGGGCAAGATCTCGCCGGGCGACCTGGACCTGCTCAGCGTCGCCGATGATCCGGACGAGGTGGTCCGGATCATCCGCACGGCGCACCGTGGCGGTGGCCGGCCGGCGAGTCGGCCGAGTCTCGGCGCTGGTATCCCCTCGCGCGCGTCAGGCCAGGCCGCGGATGGTGAGTGCGGGTAGCCGGGTGCCCGCGATCGTGCCGGTCATGTCGATGGCCCGGCGGACCTGAAGGACGTGCCGGGTCCGGATGGCCGCGGTGCCGAGCCAGGCCAGGTCCGATGCGGTGGCGACGACGGCCGCGGTCCACCGGCGTGGCCTGCTGTCCGCGTCCGCGGCGGCAGGCGAGCCCGTCCACAGCCGGGCGCCCGGGTGGCGGGCGCGCAGCGCCGCCAGGTCCTGCCCGGTGAGGCCGCCGGCGTCGATCATGTCAGCGCCGCGGGCGATCGCCTGATCCGCTTCGGCGAGCGTGCCGACGGCGGCGACAAGGATGGCGGGGCCTGGGCCTGCCCCATCGGCGGCGCTGACCGTCGCGGTCTGTGCCCTGCCATCCGCAGAGCATGGCACGATTCTTGTTGTGCCGGTGATTCTTGCGCTTGCGGCTGCGGTGATCCTGGGCTGTGTCGTGCTGGCCGCCCTCGGGCGGGCCGGGGAGATGGCCGCGTTCCCCAGCGACTGCTCGCCGCTGCGACTCGACGACATGACCGCGGCCGATGTCGCGCTGCTGCGCCCCCCGCTGGCCCTGTGGGGCTACAACGTGTCCGCGACCGAGGAGGCCCTCGGCGTGATCGCCCGCTCGGTCACCGCACGGGACGTGGAGATCGCCACGCTGCGCCGCGAACTGGACGAGTTGCGGACCCGGTGGGAACCCCAGCAGTGAGCGAGCCCGCGGCCGTGCCGCGCGGCGCCGAGCCGGGGCCGGACGGCCTGTTGCGCTGCCCCTGGGCGCTCGGGACCACGGACTACCTCGCCTACCACGACCAGGAGTGGGGCCGGCCGGTGCGCACCGACGAGGGCATCTTCGAGCGCCTGTCCCTGGAGGCGTTCCAGTCCGGGCTCTCCTGGCTCACCATCCTGCGCAAGCGGGAGAACTTCCGGGCCGCCTTCGCCGGGTTCGATCCGGAGCAGGTCGCCGGGTTCGGCGCAGGCGGACGAGGCCCGGCTGCTGGCCGACCCGGGGATCGTGCGCAACCGGGCGAAGATCCGCGCGGTGATCGGCAACGCACGGGCCGCGCTGCTGGTGCCCGGCGGGCTCGCCGCCCTGGTGTGGCGGTACGCCGGCGCGCAGGACGCGGCGCCGGTCACCCTGGCGGACGTGCCCGCCTCGACGCCTGCCTCCCGCGCCTGCGCTCGTGAGTTGCGGAAGCTGGGATTCTCCTTCGTCGGGCCGGTCACGGTCTATGCGGCGCTGCAGGCCTGTGGCGTGGTGGATGACCACCTGGCCGGCTGTTTCTGCCGCGGAGCCCGGTGAAGATGCGTATCTGGCCCTTGCATGTCATACGGAGCGTGTCAGACTGAGGACTGAGAGTGGATATGGAGGCCTGATGACGGAGGCGCCGCACCTTCCCCGCGGGGCGGTCCCCGACCCGGCAGTGCCGCCCGGCGTGGATCCTGCCAAGCCGAGCCCGGCCCGCCTCTACGACTATTACCTGGGCGGCCACAACAACTTCGAGGCGGACCGGAAGGCCGCGGAGATGCTGCGGCAGAGCCTGCCGGCGCTCAGCGACGCGGCCTGGGCGAACCGCGGCTTCCACCAGCGCGCGGCCACCTGGCTGGCCGCGCGCGCCGGACTGCGGCAGTTCCTCGACATCGGCTCCGGCCTGCCCACCGTCGGCAACACCCATCAGGTGGTGCAGCGGATCGACCCGGCCGCCCGGGTGGTCTACGCCGACATCGACCCGATGGTGGCGGCCCAGTCCGCGCCGCTGCTGGCCGGCGCGCCGAACGTCACGCTCATCACCGCCGACCTGCGCGAGCCGGACGCCCTGCTCGGCCACCCCGGGGTACGCTCGCTGATCGACTTCGCCCAGCCCACCGGGCTGTTAATGACCGCGGTGCTGCCGTTCGTGGCCGATGACCGTGATCCGTGGGGCCTGGTGGCACGCTACGTGGCCGCGCTGGCGCCGGGCAGCTACCTCGCGCTCTCGCACGCCACCTCGGACGGGCTCCCGCCGCTGGCGGTGCATGCCATGGTGGAGACCTAT
This sequence comes from uncultured Actinomycetes bacterium, assembly GCA_963730235.1. Taxonomy (GTDB): domain Bacteria; phylum Actinomycetota; class Actinomycetes; order Streptosporangiales; family Streptosporangiaceae; genus DASXKD01. The sequence goes on along the minus strand of CAVSRH010000002.1, from coordinate 386,343 downwards.
GCGCACGCCACCGAGCAGCTGGTGCTGCGCTCGCGGGCCGAGGTGGAACGGTTCTTCGCCGGCATGGAGATGGTGGCGCCCTATCCCGGGGCGGCCGATGGCCTCACCTTCGTCGGGCAGTGGGGCGCGGACGATCCCGCGTCCGCCGACAGCGACGGGTCGCGGGTGCTGTACTGCGGAGTGGCGAAGTGCCGGTGACCGGGCATGCGGGCCCTGCAGACAAAAGTGACCGGGAGGGTGCCGTGACCGCCAAGCCCACGGTGGAGGAACTGGGCATCGACGTCGCCGCCCAGCACTGGCAGCGGTCCGGTGAGGGCGACGGCACGATCGAGGTGGCCATGGTCACCGGGCCGGGCCAGCCCGGCGCGGACTGGGTGCTGATGCGCGTGGCGGGCGACCCTGCCGGGCGGGTCCTGGTCTATGACCGCCACGAATGGGAGTGCTTTCTCGATGGTGTGAGAAACGGTGAATTCGATGATGGTGCGACCGTGGATGCGCTGGAGTAGGGGGGCAGCGGCGTGGCACGCCGGCTGGGTCACGGATCCGGCCGGCTGCCGCGAGAAGTTAATATCTGTGATTCACAACTTAAGTAGCTGTATACTGAGCGCGACCCCCTGTCAAGGAGGCGACCTCCGATGAGCGACGATGCCTATGGCGCTACGGTGGCGAAACGCCGTCTGTCACGGCAGCTTCTCCAACTGCGGGTGAAGAGCGGTTACACCGCTAACCATGTCTGTGACATGCTGAACTGGGGACGGGGCAAGGTCGGCCGGTTTGAGGCCAATCAATGGAAACGTCCCGAGATGAGCGACATCAGAGACTTGCTCCGTGTTTACGGTGTCGACCCGGCGGAGCGGGACGAGATCGAGGATCTCGCGATCCGCGCTCGCGCCCGGCCGTGGTGGCGTGATTGCACCGAGATCTTCGAGAATGAGTTTCCCGGGTTCGAGAACGACGCCAGCAGAATTCGCGTGTTCATCCCGCTGGTACTGCCCGGACTGCTGGCGACGCAGGAATACGCCGAAGCGTTCATGAAGATCGGGCCCAGGCCGCCGGCCTGGCGGCGGGAGGCGCTGGCGACCCGGCTGCGGCGGCAGGAGATCCTCGACCGCACCAACGGGCACGCCCCCGAGCTGATCGCCATCGTCACCGAGGCCTCGCTGCTCTACCAGTGGGGTACCAGGGCCGACCGGCAGGACCAGATCCAGCACCTGATCAAGGTCGGCCAGCGCCCCAACGTGGACGTGCGCATCCAGCGCTTCGGCGACGGCCCGCCGCGCGGCCTGATGTCGCCGATCAACATCTTTGACTTCCCCGGCAACGAGCCATCCATCGCCTACACCGAGACGGACATCGGTATTCAGGAGGTGACTAGCACGGAGCATGTGAACCTGTATAGCCAGTCTTTCGACCGAGCTGTCGATGGCGCCCTAGAGCCAGATGACACGACGCTCTACCTCAGACAACTTGCGCTACAGATGGAGTAGACCCATGACAGACCTGTCTCACGCAGTATGGCGGAAGGCCCGCCGGAGCCAGCACAACGGCGGATGTGTGGAGGTGGCCGCCAACCTCGACGAAGTCATTGCGGTCCGCGACAGCAAGCGCCCCGAGGCTGGCGCTCACGTCCTGGGCCGGGATGCGTTCGCAGCCTTCCTCAGGGACGCGAAGGCCGGCCGCTTCGACCTGTCAGCCGGCCACCCGCTGACGTGTCAAAGAATCCCCCGGGCCGCCACCCGGGGGATTCTTCTGTTGCTGCGCCTGTCTCAACGCAGGTGCGACCGGCCGAGCAGCCGCCCCTGTGACGATACACGCACGGCGCGTGGCACGCATCGGTCAAAACTGACCGTGAACTGGCCACAACTGACCAGCAAATCGCCGGATGTCATTGCGGAGCCGACGTATAAATCGTAATCTGTGTTTCACAGATCTACGAGTCGCGAAGGCTGAGGATCATGTTACCGTCGCCTGCCATTGCCGTGATGCCGCCCACCGGTGCATCCATGGAGTCTCCGGGCGGCACGGGCCGTCCCACGGTGGTGGGTGCCCCCGCGCTGGCTGGCGGTGGCTGCTGTGCCTGGCCCCTCCCGGCCGACACGACCTGTGCCTCGGTGGCGAGGGGCGTGTTCCGTGAGGTGGCCGCGGCGCTGCGCCTGCCGGCCGAACTCGAATCCGACGGCCTGCTCATGACGAGCGAACTGGCCGCCAACACCCTCCACGCGCAGGCCAACATCGAGTTCGACAGCGCCGGGGCCTGGCCCATCGCGGGCGCGCCCGAGCTGTGGATCTACCTGCGCCGGGCGGCGGGACGGTGGGAACTGGCCGTCAAGGTCTTCGACTCGCTGAGTGGCTGGAAGAACGACCTGGCGCCGGAGCCCGGCACCGCCGGAGCCGACGCGGTGAGCGGGCGCGGGCTCGGTGTGGTGGCCGGGCTGTCGGCCGGGCGGTGGGGCCAGCACCTGACCCGATCCCGGTTCGGTGGCTGGAAGGTACCCGGAAAGGCGGTCTGGTTCGCCCAGCCCGTGCCCGGCGGCGTTGTGCCTGAGCCGCTGCGGCGCACCCGCCTGGCGCCAGGACGGGCGGCCCGGGCGCTGGAGGAGATGCTCGTCGAGCGCGGGCTGGGAGGCGGTCTCCTCCGCGCCCAGGAGCCGTCCGCGGGCATGTCGGTGCTCTCGGTCCGCTGCGGGCTGACCGTGTGGTGCCGCGAGAACGTGATCTGGTGGCGGTCCCCGGACGGGCGCCAGTCCGAGCAGGTGCCCACCGACCTGGTCGAGGTCGCCGAGCAGATCGTCGCCTCCTGTGCTGAGATGGACGCCGGCATCGAGCCCTGGCACCGGGGGCTGGCGGCTCGCCTAGGGGGCATCCCCGGGATCGTCCGTCCGCAGGCAGCAGTCCACGAACCGGGACGCGCCCGGCAGGAGCCTGGCCGACTCGGTGTGGAACACCCGGGCCGCTTCGTGCCCGGGCCAGTTCGGCGGCAGCAGCGCCGCGGGGAAGCCCGGGTCGGTGAACAGGAACTTGCGCCATTCGTGCACCAGCGAGGTGCGCAGGGCGAAGATCGCGGGGTCGGCCGCGTCCGGGCCGACCGCCACGATCAGCTCGTGCGCCAGCGCCAGCCACCGCTGGTACGCCCGGGCCAGGCCGTCCAGGTCCCAGGTCCTGGCCAGCAGGCCCCGGGCGTCGCCGTCGTAGCTGGCCAGGAACCGCTCCGCCCGCAGCCGCTCCGCGCTGAGCAGGGGGTCCAGCTCGACCGACGGCCGGGGGCTGATCCAGGTGGTCTCGTCCAGCGGCGCGTACCCCAGGTAGCCGAGGCCGGCCCGGACTCTGCCGCGGCGGGCCCGGTCCCGGATCCGCTCGACCACCAGCACGTGCCACTGCCCGTCCCAGGCGGGCTCGACCTGGCGGTAGATCCGCGCCGCGGCCTGGTCGAGCCGCCGGGAAGCGCGCGGGGTCAGCGCGTAGCCCGCCAGGCCAGGCCCGCACCGCACCGGGGCCAGCCAGCCCTGCCGGACCATGCGCGACACCGCGGTACGGGTGGCCGGCTCGGTGATGCCGAGCGCGGCGAGGAGCCGCACCAGCGAGGCGACCGGCGCCCGGGAGCCGCGCTTGGCGAGGTGATCACCGTAGAGGTCGAAGAGAGCCGATCGCGCGTTCACAGAACCAGTTTCGCCTGTTTCACGGGGCGGCTGAGGGTGAAGTAAGCCCTGATCGTTTCCATCCGGCGCGGAAACTCTGATAATAGATGTACGAATCGACACGGCTGTGAATCGGCCGAACCCGCCGCAGTCGCCGGCTTTCCCGGCGGCGGGCCTCGTCTGAGGCCTTCATGCGGCCCCGGGCACGAAAGGGGATGCAGGATGGCGGCGATGAAGCCGCGGACGGGTGACGGCCCGCTCGAGGTCACGAAGGAAGGCCGCGGCATCGTGATGCGCGTACCGCTCGAAGGCGGCGGCCGCCTCGTGGTCGAGTTGTCCGCTGATGAGGCGGCACAACTCTCGGCTGCGCTGAAGTCCGCCGCTGGTTGAGCCTTGCCGATTGACATCCGGCTGACCGCGCTCCCCGCGCCCGCTGGCGTTTCGCTGGCTGCCCATCTCGGTGCGGTGACCGGCGAGGCCGACGACGGCGCAGACATTGCGGTCGCGGTCCAGGGCGCCGAAACGGCGGGACTGGATCCCTATCTCGGCGGCCGGGGCGCCGACGTGCTCGCCGCCTGCGGTGCGAGCGGCACGGCGGGTGAGGTCACCCCGGTGGCCATGCAGGCCGGCGGCAAGCCCAGGCGACTGGTGTTTCTCGGCCTCGGCGACGGGTCGGCAGCGGACCTGCGGAAGGCGGGGGGCCGCGCTCGGCCGCCGTCCGGAACCCCGGATGCGGCGTCCCACGGGCCGCGGCGGTCGGGCTGGCCCGCGATCTGGTGAACATGCCGTCGGGGCGCAAGACCCCCGCCTGGCTCGCCGGGGAGGCGGCCCGGGTCGCGGCGGACAGCGGGCTGACCGTGCGGGTGCGCGCAGCCGGCCGAACTGGCGGCCGGGAGACGTGATCACCCACTTCGGCGGGCGCACCACCGAGGTGCTCAACAACGACGCCGAGGGCAGGCTGGTGCTCGCGGACGCGCTCGCGTATGCGGACACCGTGCTGGAGCCGGATGTGATGGTCGACGTCGCCACGCTGACCGGCGCGGCACGGATGGCGCTCGGCGGGGTGCTGGGCGCCCTGTACGCCACCGACGACGAGCTTGCCGCGGCGCTGCTCGGGCCAACGTCCCGCACAGCAGCCGCCCGCGGGCCGGCTCCATCGAGGCGGCGCTTTTCCTCCGCGAGTTCACCGGAGGCCGCCGCTGGGCCCACCTGGATATCGCCGGCGCGGCCCGGTCCCCGGCGGATGGCGACGAGACGAAGGGCGCCACCGGGTTCGGCACCCGAGTGCTCCTGCGCTGGCTCAGCGACCTGGGCGAAGCCCCGGCTGTTACTGCCTGACCGCGGCCAGCAGGCCGTCGCCCACCGGAAGCAGGAGCGGGACGAGCCGGTCGTCCTGGCGGACCGCCTCGACCACCTCCCGGATCGCCGAGGTTTCCGCGTCGGTGCAGGACGGCGTGGCCACCCGCCCGCCCCACAGCGCGTTGTCGAAGGCCACCACGCCACCGGTCCGGAGCAGGCGCAGCGCGGCGTTCAGGTAACTGGGGTAGTCGTGCTTGTCCGCATCGCAGAAGACGATGTCGTAGCCGCCGTCGGTCAGGCGGGGCAGCACGTCCGCGGCCTTACCGCCGATCAGCCGGTACCTGTTGGCCGGGAAGCCTGCCTCGACGTACGCCTTGCGCGCCAGCCGCTGGTGCTCAGGGTCAACGTCGACGCTGGTCAGCACCCCGTCGGCGCGCATGCCACGAAGCAGCCAGACGCCCGAGGTGCCGCAGCCGGTGCCGATCTCGACGACCGAGCGGGCGGAGAGCGAGGCAGCGATGAACCGCAGGACCGCGCCGGTGGCCGGGCTCACCGGCGGTGCCCCGCCCACGTCGGCGGCGTTGCGCCGAGCCATCAGCAGCGGCTCGTCCTCCGGGAGATACCCTTCCACGAAGTCCAAGGTGGCCTGAGCGCTCACAATGCCCCCTCCGGTGAATGCGGGGCCTTTCCCTGCGGCAGCCTACCGGTACCCGCCAGCAGCCGGGAACTAGTCGAGGGCCTGTTGCGCGTTCTGCGGAGTGATAATGGGGCTGGGCGGAAAAGTGTGGAGGGCACAGGTGGGCGACGCCGGGGGAACGGTGGGCGGGGTGGTGGGGCCGGCACCAGCAGAGCTGGAGGTTCTGCCCGACGCTGCGCCCTGGACGCCGCCGAGCTGGGATGAGGTCGTCCGCACCCACTCGGCCAGGGTGTACCGGTTCGCCTACCGGCTCACCGGCAACGTGCCTGACGCCGAGGATCTCACCCAGGAGGTGTTCGTCCGGGTCTTCCGGTCGCTGCCGAGCTACACGCCGGGCACCTTCGAGGGATGGCTGCACCGGATCACCACGAACCTCTTTCTCGACATGGCCCGGCGCAGGCAGCGGATCCGTTTCGAGGGCCTGGGGGACGACGCCGCCGGCGCTGTGCGGGGACGAGCCGACGCCGGCGCAGGCGTTCGACGACAGGCACCTCGACGGCGACGTGCAGCAGGCGCTCGCCGCACTGGCGCCGGAGTACCGCGCCGCCGTCGTGCTGTGCGATATCGAGGGCCTGTCCTACGAGGAGGTTGCCAGCACCCTCGGCGTGAAGCTGGGCACCGTGCGCAGCCGCATCCACCGCGGCCGGGCGCAGCTCCGGGTGGCCCTGGAGCACCGCAGGCCGCGCCAGGTGGCGCGCGCGGCGCAGCCGGTGGCCGCGGCCGCCACGGCCGCCGCGGCCCCGGGCGGGCTGGCGTGAGCGACCACCTCGGGCAGCGCCTGTCGGCCCTTATCGACGGTGAGCTGAGCCACGCGCAGCGGGAGCGGGTGCTGGCGCACCTGGCCGGGTGTGCGCCGTGCCGTCAGGAGGCGGCCGCACTGCGGGCGCTCAAGCAACGGATGCACGCCCTCGGCGACGCGACCGCGGGCACCGCCCTGACCGACCGGCTGGTCGCGCTGGGGGCCCTGGGCCCGGTACCCGGCGGCATGGTCCTGTCCCGGCGGCGCTGGCCGGTGCGCTCGATCGCCGCGGCGTTCCTCACCGTGGCCGGCCTGGGCCTGCCCGCCGCCGCGTTCATGGCCGGTGGCGGCAGCCAGCAGGAACCGGGGCCCAGCGTCACGCCCGCCATTGACATGTTCATGACGCAGCACGAATTCAGCACCGGTGGCGTGCCCGCCAGCAGGGCGTCAGCGTCTCCCTCGCCGTCCAGCACAGCGCGGCAGCACGGGATCCGGCGCCACCACCTGGCCGAGCCAGCCCGGGCTGGATGAGCCCACGGTGGACACACGGTCCCGGCCTTCGGCCAGGCACGGCATGCCCGGGCAACGATCCGGCCGCGCTTCGCGTGATCACCGTCGCGGTGCTGGCCGGGCTCGTCGTCAGCGGCATCGTGGTGATCTCGCGGCACGGCACCGGAGGCTTCGGTGGCGCGGGCGCGCAGGCCATGGCGTCGCCGCCGTCGGCGGGACTGCCCCACGCCGCGGCACCCCGCTCATCCGCGCTGCGGCTGCTCGGCCAGGCCGCGCAGGCCTGCCAGACGATGACCTACCGGGGCGAGGAGGTGCTCGGCGCCGGCCCGGCCACCTCGGTCGTCGACGTCTGGCACGCTCCCGGCGGAGTCACCCTCGCCCAGGCGGTGGCGGCGGCGCCGCACTGGTCAGGCGAGGCACCGCACATCGTCCTGCCCGCGTCCTACCTGGGCGGTCAGGCGCTTGTCGGCAGCGTCATGCTGGGCATGAGCCCCCGGCTGGTGGCCCTGCTGACCGCCAACTACCGCGTCGCCACCTCGGGCTGGGGGCAGGTGGCCGGCCGCCGGGCACGGGTGGTCACCGTGATCCGGGCCGACGGCATGCTGGCCGCCCGGTTCTGGCTGGACAAGGTCACCCTGCTGCCGCTGCAGCGGGAGACGTTCGACGGGCGGGGCCACCCGGTCAGCGACGCCACCTTCGCCGCGCTGACGGTGGAGTCCGCCCCGGCCGCGCGGTCGGTGATGAGCGCGCCGCGGCAATGGGTCACCGCCCGGACGGCCCGGTTGCGTGCCCAGGGCTGGCCGCTGCCCGCGCGGCTGCCGGGCGACCTGGCACTGCTCGGCGCGCGGGAGGACGGCACCGCCACCGGGCCGGTGGTGGACCTGGACTACTCCGACGGCCTGTCCCTGGTCTCGGTGTTCCTCCAGCGCGGCCATCTCCGGTTCGGGCTGACCGGGTGGTCGCGGGTGGCGCTGGGGGGCAGCCCGGTATATGCCGACGACTCCGACGGGCAGACGTTCGCGTGGTCGGCGCACGGCTTTGTGTACACCCTGGTCGCGGCGGCCCCCCCGCAGACCGTGGCGCAGGCCGTCGCGGCGCTGCCGCACGATGGCAGCCCCGGGCTGCTCGCCCGGATGCGGCAGGGCGCACGCCGGCTGCTGTCCTGGCTGACCCCGTGACCGCCGCGCACGGCCGGGGCGGGGTGCACCCCCGGTTGGCACCGTCTACAGTGAGGGGAACGCGCGCGCACGCGCCGGCCGTTCGCCTGGAGACGCCCCGTGTTTGACCTGTCCCTCACCAAGATCGCGGTGCTGCTGGTGCTCGCCATCGTGATCTTCGGGCCGGACCAGCTGCCCAAGGTCGCCGCCCAGGCGGGCCGCACCCTGCGGGAGTTGCGCCGGCTGGCCGAAGGCGCCCGCCAGGACCTGACCGAAGGCCTGGGGCCCGAGTTCGCCGAGTTCGACCTCGCCGACCTCAACCCGCGCACGTTCGTCCGCAAGCACCTGCTGGACGAGTTCGAGGCGGATCCTGTCCTCAGCGAGGCGGACCAGGCGGCCTCGGCCCCGTACTCCAGCGTGACGCTCCCGCCGGGCGAGTCCCCGCCCTACGACTCCGAGGCCACCTGAGGCCGGGAGAACTAGACCGGGGTCAGGCCGAGGCGCCGCCCGGCCAGCCCGCGTGACCTGGTGGCCAGCATGTCCGCCACGGCCGCGATCCGCTGGGCCGCGGGCGCGCCCGGGTCGCTGAGCACGAGGGGGAGCCCCTCGTCGCCGCCCTGGCGCAGCCGCGGATCGATCGGCACCTGCCCCAGGAGGGGCACCGGCGCGCCGGTGGCCCGGGTTAGCGCCGCCGCGACGGCCTGGCCGCCGCCGGTGCCGAACACGTCGAGCATCTCGCCGCAGTGCGGGCAGGGCAGGCCCGACATGTTCTCGATCACGCCCGCGATCCGCTGGTGGGTCTGCACGGCGATCGCGCCGGCCCGCTCGGCCACCTCCGACGCGGCGAGCTGGGGCGTGGTGACCACCAGCAGTTCCGCGGTCGGCACCAGTTGCGCCACCGAGATGGCCACGTCGCCGGTGCCGGGCGGCAGGTCCATCAGCAGCACGTCCAGGTCGCCCCAGTACACGTCGGCGAGGAACTGCTGCACCGCGCGGTGCAGCATCGGCCCGCGCCACACCACCGGAGTGTTGCCGGTGGTGAACATGCCGATCGAGATGACCTTCACGCCGTGCGCCGACGGCGGCATCATCATCTGGTCCACCTGGGTGGGCTGCCCGGTCACGCCCAGCATGCGCGGGATCGAGTGACCGTAGATGTCCGCGTCGAGAACGCCGACCTTCTGCCCGGCGGCAGCCAGCGCGGCGGCCAGGTTCACCGTCACCGAGGACTTGCCGACGCCGCCCTTCCCGCTGGCCACGGCGTACACCTGGGTCAGCGAGGCGGGCTCGGCAAACGGGATGGCGCGCTCGGCCCGGCCGCCGCGAGCGCCGGCCGGTCAGTTCCCGGCGCTGCTCCTCGCTCATCACGTCCAGGCGCACGTCCACCCCGGACACGCCGGGGACGCCGGCCACGGCGGCGGTGACGTCCTTGGTGATGGTGTCGCGGAGCGGGCAGCCGGCCACCGTGAGATAGATCTCAACGGCGACCTTGCCGTCCGGCCCGACATCGACGCTTTTCACCATGCCCAGCTCGGTGATAGGGCGCCGGATCTCGGGGTCGTTGACCCCGGCCAGGGCGGCAGTCACCTGCTCGGAGCTGGGCGGGGAAACAACGGAGGTTACAGCCATGCTGCCATCGTATGCGTGCGGGCCGGCCGTTACCGGCCGGCCGCGACGCACGGATGTGCCAGATCGGTGCAACGCCTCACCCGTCTTCCGGAACACGGCGGTTCCAGGGGCCCCCCGAGTGAACAATGGGTCCGCGGAACGTCCCGGGCGGGTCAATCGGAGGGAGACTCCGGCGCCAGCCGGTAGACGGTGCCCGCGGCGAGCTCCGCGTTGAGCCGCGCCGCGGCCAGCGGGCCGATCACCTCGTCCCACTCCGGCGACCCCGGCTCCACCCTGGACACTCCGGCCGTCCAGGTGACCAGTGCGCCGCGGGATTCCTTGCTCGGCACGGTGACCGCCACCCGGGCAGCCCGGTCCAGCCCGGGCAGCGGCTGTTCGCCGGGCCCGGTCACCAGGTACGCGGCTCCCGGCGGATCCCGCCACAAATGCCAGGCCGGGTAGGCCCGGTCGCGTCCCGGCACGGTCAGCCAGACCACGCCCGCGCGCCTGGTGGCCTCGGCGACCAGTGCCCGCGTGGGAACAGGACCAGCCACGCCCCAATCGTTTAGTGCCTCGAGCAGTCCTGTGCTGAGGGGCAGGCTGTGCAGCTCGGCCATGCTGAACCAGCGCGCGTCGTCCGCGTCGTCACCGGCCGCGAGCGTGCCGCCGGTGATAGTGGCCAGGTAGTCCCGGATCGCCAGTATCCGGCCGCCGGGCGCGGGCCGGTCCACCGCCCCGGCCAGCGAGCCCGGAGTCACCTCCAGCCCGGTCTCCTCACGCACCTCACGCACGAGGGCCTGGTGGTCGGTCTCGCCCGGCTCGATCCTGCCGCCGGGGAGTGACCAGCGCCCGGCCTCCGGCTCGTGGCCGCGCCTGATGAGCAGGATCCGCCCGCCGTCGGTGAGGATCGCACCGACACACGGGATGCGCAGGTCAGCCATGGGGCAAGTATCCACGCGCCACCACACCGGGGTGCTTGACGTGCGGCCTTACAGCGATCAACGTCGGTGTCCATGAAGATGGCTCCCACCTGCCCGCGCTGCGGGGGCCCCCTGACCGAGCCAGGCCCCTGGGCCAGCGGCTGGCACTGCGCGCTGCACGGCGAGGTGTATCCGGTGCGGTCGCCCTACACGCCGTCCGCCGACGGGCTGCGCGGCCTGCTGCGCAATGTCATGGTCCCGGTCTGGGTGCCGTGGCCGCTGCCGGCCGGCTGGCTGGTCACCGGCTTCGCCGGCGCCGGCGACGACCGCACCGGTACCCGGGCCGGGGTGGTGGCGCTGTCCGGGCCCAACCCGGTCGGCGGCCCCGGTGAGATGCTGCTGATCTCCGAGGAGCCCGGCGTCGGCCTGGGCGCGCACCTGGCCGGGCTGCCCGGCCCGGACCCGGGGGAGGGCTTCGCCGCCGGGGCGCCGCACGCCCTGGTCGGCTTCGGCCTGCACGAGTTCCCGCTGTGGCACGTGGAGGCTCCGGACCGGGCCGCGTTCGCCGGTGAGGTACTGGGCAACTGGGTCTGGGTGGTGCTGTGGCCCGACACGGCGGGGCTCCTCCTTGTCGAGGCCCTGCCCCTGCGTGACCTGCGCGATCCCGGGCTGGACCTGGACCTGCCGTTCGGCGCCGCCTCACCCCGGCTGCCGGGGGCGGGTCCGTAGCCCTAGCATGAACGCTCGTGCGCATCGACCTGCACAGCCACAGTACGGCCTCGGACGGGACAGAGCCGCCGGCCGAGGTGGTGCGCCGCGCCGCGAGAGGCCGGCCTCGACGTCCTCGCGCTCACCGACCATGACACGCTCGCCGGCCACGCCGCGGCACGCCGGGCGCTGCCGCCTGGCCTGGCCCTGGTCACCGGCATGGAGCTGTCCTGCCGGCTGGACGGCCACAGTGTGCACATGCTCGCCTACGGCCTCGGCGCGTTCGAGGGCTCGGAACTGGCCGCGGAGTGCGCCGCGATCGTGGCCGCCCGGCGCGGCCGTGGCCGCCAAATGGTGGACCGGCTCCGCGAACTCGGGGTGGACATCACCTGGCCGCAGGTTGAGGCGCTCGCCGAGGGCGGGGTGGTCGGCCGTCCGCATGTGGCCAGGGCGATGGTGGCCGCCGGGGCGATCTCCCGGCCGGAGCAGGCGTTCACGCCGGAGTGGATCGGCGCCGGCGGGCGGGCCTACGTGAGCAGGTACGCGCTGGACCCCGTGCGGGCGATCCGGCTCATCGCCGAGGCCGGCGGGGCCGCCGTGCTGGCGCACCCCGGCGCCGTGTCACCGCGGCTGGCAGTTGCCTGACGAGGCGATCTCCGCGCTGGCCGTGCCGGACTGGCCGGCCTGGAGGTCTGGCATCCCGATCACGATCAGGCGCAGCGGTCGCGCCTCGATGCCCTGGCCACCCGGCTGGACCTGGTCCCGACCGGAGGCAGCGACGATCACGGCAGCCTGACCGGGCACCGGCTCGGCAGCCAGACCTGCCCGCCGGTGTCCTACGAACGCCTGGTAGCCCGCTACGGTCACCGCTGCGGGCCGGCCCGATGAGCAGGATCCTCGACCTGAAGTTCTTCTGGCAGGTGTTCGTCACCCTGCTGGTGATCATGGACCCGCCCGGCGTGGTACCACCGTTCCTCGGCCTGACCAACGGCCTCCCGGCCCGGGTGCGGCACCGGCTCGCCTGGCAGGCGGCGGTGGTCGGGCTCGGCGTGATCGTGGGGTTCGCGCTGTTCGGCCAGTCGATCCTGGCCTATCTCGGCGTGGAGCTTCCGTCGCTGCAGGCCGCCGGCGGTCTCTTGCTGCTGCTCGTTGCGCTGCAGTTGCTGACCGGAAGCTACACCGAGCCCACCGAGGAAGAACGGGTCAGGGTCAACGTGGCCTTCGTCCCACTGGGCACGCCGCTGCTGGCGGGACCGGGGGCGATCGTCGCCACGATGGTGTTCGTGCAGCGCGCCAGCACGCCGGCGCAGTACACCTCGTTCGCGATCGCGCTGGTGATGGTCACCCTCCTGCTGTGGCTTACCATGCGGTTCTCCGGTGTGATTCACCGGCTGCTGCGGGCCAGCGGCGTGGAGTTGCTCACCCGGATCGCCGGCCTGCTGCTCTCGGCCATCGCCGTCCAGCTCATCGTCGGCGCGATCCGGGCCTTTGTATCGAGCGGATAAGCAGAAAGGGCGTCGGAGATGGATGCGCGAATCGAGCGGATTGACAGCGGCAGATCCGGCCGCAACGCCTGGGTGATCGGCGACGGCGAAGAGGTGATCGTCATCGACCCGGGCGAGGACGCCGCTGCCGTGTTCGGTGTGGTCGGCGACCGGGAGATCCTCGCGGTGATCTGCACCCACGGCCATGCGGCCCACACCGCGGCGGCGCCCGCGGTGGCCGAGCGGGACGAGGCCCCGATAGCGCTGCACCCCAGGGACCGGCTGCACTGGCGCGAGGCGAATAGCGACACGCTGCCGGAGATCGAGATGGAGCAGGACGGCGCGTTCGAGGTGTCCGACGTCACGCTGGACGTGCTGCACACCCCCGGGCACACCCCCGGTTCTGTCAGCATCTACTGCGAAGATCTGGGTGTGGTGTTCACCGGGGACGCGCTGGCCGCCACCGGGCCGGTCGCGCACGAGGGCGAGTACCCCGACTTCGCCGGGCAGTTGTCGGCGATCGGGGCGGGGCTGCTCACCCTGCCCGGCACCACCAGGGTGCTGCCGGGGCACGGCGAGGAAACCACGATCGCGGCGGCGGAGAAGAGCTTCGACTCGTGGGTGACGGCGGGACCAGTGAGTCTGGATGCTGACGGAGACTGACCAGCCCGTCCTGCCCGGGATGCCGCGGCGGCTGTACCCGTGCACGCCGACCCGGCTGAACACCTGGCTGGACTGCCCGCGGCGGTACCGGATGACCTACCTGGACCGGCCCGCCCCGGCCAAGGGCCCGCCGTGGGCGCACAACAGCTTCGGCGCGAGCGTGCACAACGCGCTGGCCGGCTGGTGGCGGCTGCGCCGGCCGGAGCGCACCGTGGCGGCCGCGGGCAACCTGCTGGCGGGCGGCTGGATCGAGGAGGGCTACGCGGGCCCGGGGCAGTCCGCGGAGCAGCGCACCAGGGCGCGTGACATGGTCGAGCGTTACGTGGCCACGCTCGACCCGGCGGCCGAGCCGCTGGGCGTGGAGCGGACCGTGGGCGCCCACACCGAGCACATCGTGGTGACCGGGCGGATCGACCGGCTCGACGCCCGGCGCGGGCCGGCCGGGGAGACCGAGCTTGCCGTGGTGGACTACAAGACGGGCCGCCGGGCGCTGTCCGCCGACGATGCCCGCACCTCGCTGGCGCTCGCGCTGTACGCCCTGGCCGCGGCGCGGATCTTCCACGCGCCGTGCCGCCGGGTGGAACTGCACCACCTGCCTACCGGCGCGGTGCACACCTGGGAGCACACGGCGGCGGCGCTCGACCGGCACGTGCGGCGGGCGGAAGGGATCGCGGCCGAGAGCCGCGACGCCGACGAGCGGTTCCGTGCCGGGCTGCCCGCCGGCCGGGCCGACGAGGTGTTCCCGCCGCGCCCGGGGCCCGGCTGCGGCTGGTGTGACTTCCGCGCGCTGTGCCCGGAAGGGTCCGCGGCGGGGCCGGCACACCGGCCCTGGGACGGGCTGGCCGACACCGGATCCGCGGCGGGCTAGACCCCGGCACCGCTCAGACGGCACCGCTCAGACGGCGCGGTCCCGGGTGGCGCGCCAGCCCGATGCCAGTGCCGCTGCCGCGCACCCGAGCAGGACGGCGAACAGGGTGAGCTGGAGCGGCCAGTACTGGCTCGCTGGGTGGTAGGGCACCGGCACGCCGGTCCCGGAGCCGAGGATCCAGCTGCCCGGTGGCGCGGTGAAATGCGGCCCGGCGGTCGTCCTGGCCGGTGACAGCGCCTGCACCAGCCATTGGGCGCCGGGCAGCAGGATGATGAATCCGGCGATGGCGGCGCCGATGGCGGGAAGCGTGCGCCGCCGCAGCGCGCCGAACGCCACGGCCAGGGCGAAGGCGAGCGCTGCCTCGCCCGCCAGGGCCAGGTTGTCGGCCGCGAACCACGACCAGCGCGAGGCGCCGGTGTCGCCCGCGGCCAGCTTGTGCTGCAGCCACGCGTTGACCGTTCCGGTGATCAGGCCGGTCACCGCCAGCCCGGCCGCGAGCACCGAGATCTTGGTGGTGTACCAGCGGCGCCGGGACACGGACTGGGTCCAGGCGGCCAGGTGGGTGCGCTGCTCGACCTCCCTGGCGACCAGTGGGGCGCCGAGGATGGCACCGATGACGGCGAACGCGGCGGGCAGGCCGTACCTGGACAGCAGGATCGCCGTGTTGTAGCGGGACGCGAAGGCAGCTTGCAGGCTGCCCGGATAACGGCCCTTCAGGGCCAGGCACGCCGCGGCGGACCGGACGTGGAACACGCCGCTGTGCGCGGTGGGTGGCGGGCATCCAGCGGCCGCCAGCTGGCGGAGCCAGAGGTGGTAACCCGCCAGCCAGTGCGCCGCGCTGAGCCCGAAACTGACGATGAGCCCGCACACGGCCATGACGGTGATGATCGTCCACAGGGCCTGCCCGCGGTGCTGTCGCCAGATGAGGCAGGTCATGCCAGCGCCTCCTCAGGGAGCCTGGCGGCATCGCCTTCGAGGTAGCCGAGCACCAGTTCGTCGAAGGCGGGTGCCCCGGCCTGCAGGCCGGGGCCGGGGACGCAGTGGCTGTCACAGCGCACCAGCGCCACGGTCTGGCCGGCCATGCTGCGCCGGCTGATCACCTGCCAGCCGCCACGATCGGGCCAGCCGCCCGGCCCGCGGATGACCCGGTGCCGCTGGCGCAGTTCGTCGATATCGCCGGCGAGCCGCACCTGTCCGGCACGCAGCACGATCAGGTAGTCGCAGATGCGTTCCAGTTCGGCCACGGCGTGGGAGGAGTACAGCACGGTCGCGCCCGCCTGGCCGCAGGCCTCGAACATCGAGCCAAGGAATTCCCGCCTGGCCAGCGGATCAAGGTTGGCCATCGGCTCATCGAGCAGGAACAACTCCGGCTTCTTGGCCAGCACCAGGGTGAGCGCTACCTGAGCGCGCTCTCCGCCGGACAAGGTGCCGATCCGCGCCCGGGGCCGGATGCCCAGCCCCCGGATCCGTTCCGCGGCCATGGCCGCGTCGAACGCGCGGTTCATGCACCGGCCGATGGCCAGGACATCGGCGACGCGCAACCGCGGCCACAGCGGCGCGTCCTGAGCGACGAACCCGATCCGGTCCAGCCGCCGCGCCGGGACGCCACCGGCTGCCTCGACCGTTCCCGCGGTGACCGGAAGCAGGCCGGCGGCCATGCTCATCAGGGTGGTCTTGCCGGAGCCGTTCGGGCCGACGAGGGCTACCACCCGCCCGGCCGGCACGTCCAGGTTGCAGTCGCGCAGGCCCCACAACCGGCGGCCGTAGCGGTGCCCGAGGCCGGTGCACCGCAGTGCCGTGCTCACGCGGCACCGCCCGCGGCCTGGCGGTCATCCCGGCCAGGCTCGTCGAGGGCGACGTCCAGGAGCATCCGGATCTGCTCGGCGGACAGCCCGTCCCGCCTGGCCGCCTCCACCCAGCGGGCCAGCGAGCCAAGCAGTCTCGGCGCTACCAGCGGCGATGTCATCGACGGGGCCGCCGCCACGAACGTCCCGACGCCCTGCCGGCGCACGATGATGCCCTGGTGCTCGAGTTCCCCGAATGCCTTCACCACCGTGTTCGGGTTGACCGACAGCGAGTCCACGACCTCCTTCACGCTGGGCAGCTGATCACCAGGCTGCAGCCGGCCCAGCATCACATCCCGGCGCACCTGCTGGACAAGCTGCCGGTAGATGGGGACACCTGACCCGGCATCGACACGGAACATAATCGCCTCCAGCACTGTCGGTCTGTTACTAGACTAGTAGAGTGACAGTGTCGAGGCAACCGGGGCTCCTGGCGCGGCCCGGGAGCGCCCCGGACGCAAAAAAGGGGCGTGTCCATGGACACGCCCCCGATTGGCCGGTGCGCGGCTCAGGCGGGCCCGGCGCGGCCCTTGCCGCCTCGGCGGCGGCGCCGGCGCGGCGCTCCGCCATGACCCTGCGCGTGGTCGGCAGGATGATCCTGGGCAGGGCCCGCCGGGTGATCGGCGGCCGTGCCCTCACGGGTGATCGGCACGCCGCCCCTGGTCCGCCGGCGGGGCCGGGAGCCCCGCGAGCGGGGCCGCTCGGCTTCGTCGGACCGGTGGCCCGCCGCGGAGCGGTGCTTGCCTGTCTCGGCGAAGTCCTCCATCTCCTCGGCCTCCAGGCCCTGGCGGCCCCTGGCCTCTGGGGCCAGGCGGTTGCCCGCGCCCGCCGGAATGCCCAGCGCGCTGAACAGGTGCTCGGAGGTGGAGTAGGTCTCGGGCGGCTCGGGATGACCGAGGCCGAGCGCCTCGTTGATGGTCTTCCAGCGGTGCAGGTCGTTCCAGTCCACGAACGTGACGGCGATGCCGGACCGGCCCGCCCGGCCGGTACGGCCGATCCGGTGCAGGTAGGCCTTGTCGTCCTCGGGGCACTCGTAGTTGATGACATGGGTGACGTCTTCGACGTCCAGGCCGCGCGCGGCCACTTCGGTGGCGACCAGCACGTCCACCTTGCCGTGCCGGAACGCGCGCAGCGCCCGTTCCCGCTGCGCCTGGCCGAGGTCGCCGTGCACCGCCGCGGTGGCGAAGCCGCGCGTGGTCAGCGTGGCCGCGACCTGGTCGGCGGTGCGCTTGGTCCGGCAGAACACCATGGTCAGCCCGCGGCCGTCGGCCTGGAGCACCCGGACCAGCATTTCGATCTTGTCCATCTGGTGGGCGCGGAAGACGTGCTGTTCGGTCAGCGGCACGTGCTCGGGCTCGTCGTGCTGCTCGGCCCGGATGTGCATCGGGCGGTTCAGGTACCGCCGGGCGAGGGTGACCACGTCTCCGGGCATGGTGGCCGAGAAGAGCATGGTCTGCCGGCCCGCGGGGGTGAGCTCGAGGATCCGCTCCACGTCCGGCAGGAAGCCGAGGTCGAGCATCTTGTCGGCCTCGTCGAGCACCAGCGTGCCCACGCCGGACAGGCGCAGATGGCCCTGGCGGACCAGGTCGAGCAGTCGTCCGGGGGTCCCCACCACCACGTCGACGCCGGTGCGCAGCGCGTCGATCTGCGGCTCGTAGGCGCGCCCGCCGTAGACGGTGAGCACCTTCGCCTTGCTGGCCTTGCCGGTCGCCTCGATGTCATAGGAGACCTGGATCGCCAGTTCCCGGGTGGGCACGACGACCAGGGCGCGGGTGCCGCCCGGGCTCACCGGCGGCTGGCCGTCGAGCCGCTGCAGCAGCGGGATGCCGAACGCCAGCGTCTTGCCCGTTCCGGTCCTGGCCTGGCCGATGAGGTCATGACCGGCCAGCGCGATGGGCAGGGTCAGCGCCTGGATCGGAAAGGCGGCGGTGATCCCCTGGGCAGCCAGGCTCTCGCAGATCGGCTCGGCGACGCCGAGGTCGGTAAACAGTGGGCCGGCGATGCTTTCCGCTTTCCCTGCGCCGGCGGTCAGGTCTTCGCCCTGTTCCCGGGCGGCAGGCAAATATGTTGTCAGAGTTCCAGCTCTCCATATGGGCGCCATGTGCGCCCGGTTACAGCCCCACCTGTGTCTAGACATAAGAACACAGCGGAACGCATCCCGCATTCCCGTGTGACCGCAGGACAGTGTACCAACGGTTGTAGGCTGCGCTGGTGACAGGCACGGACGCGCCCGGGACGGGCGACCTGACCGACCTGTTCGGCCTGCTCGCCTACGCCGAACTCGTCGCATTCTTCAACCTGTCCGGCGACGCCGCGCTCGCCTCCTCCCTGGCGGACAAGGCGGCCCTCGGCGAGATGGCCGTCGCCGAGTTCGGTCATTTCCGGGTCCTGCACGGCGAACTCACAAGGATGGGGGCCGTGCCGGAGCAGGCCATGCAGCCGTTCGTCGCGCCGCTGGACGCGTTCCACGCGCGGACGGCGCCCGCGGACTGGCTGGAGAGCCTGGTCAAGGCGTATGTGGGGGACGGGATGGCGGCCGACTTCTACCGGGCCGTCGCGCAGCGGCTGGAGCCGCAGGCCCGGGCGCTGGTCCTGGAGGTCCTCGCCGACACCGGCCACGCCGACTTCGTGATCTCCCGGGTGCGCCCCGCCATCGAGGCCGATCCGCCGCTGGCCGGGCGGCTGGCGCTGTGGGCGCGGCGCCTGGTCGGCGAGGCGCTGGCCCAGGCACACCGGGTGGTGGCGGAGCGGCCTTCGCTGGCCATCCTGGTGGTCGGCCCGGACGGCGAGGCAGCCGGGCAGGGCGACGTCGGCCGGATGTTCGCGCGGATCACCGGATGCCAACGACCAGCGCCTGGCGGCGCTTGGGCTGTAAGACCCCCGGATCACAGGTTCCCGAAGCCGATCCTGCGCTCCTCGGTGCCGTTGAGCTCCACATAGCCGACCTTCTCGGCCGGGATCAGGATCTTCCCGCCCTTGTCGTCGCGGACGACGAACATGCCGCCATTGCTCAGCGCCGTCGACAGGGCACGCTCGATCTCGTCCGGGGAGGAGGAGGTTTCGAGCACCAGTTCCCTTGGGATGGACTGGATGCCTATCTTGACTTCCACGGTCGATCCTTTCACTGGTCTGCGGCCGCGGGGTCGCTGGCCCGCGGCCAGCCGCTGATCCCGCGCCAGGCCAGCCGGGCCATGAGCTGCTCTGCGGCATCCTTCGGGATCGCCCGGTCGGTGCCCAGCCAGTAGGTCGCGCTGACCTGGGCCATTCCGACCAGGCCCATGCCCAGCAGGTGCGCCTCCTCGTCAGCGATGCCGGCGTCCTCGGAGATGATCTCACTGATCATCTCCGCGCAGTCGCGGCTGGACTCGTCCAGCCTGGCCCGCACGGCAGGCTCGTTGCGCAGGTCAGATTCGAACACAAGGCGGAATGCCTGGCCGGTGCTCCCGACGAAGTCGAAGAAAGCGGTGAACGTGGCGGTGACCCGCTGCTTGTTGTCGGTCGTGGATTCCAGCGCGGCGCGGACGGTTGCGGTGAGCGCCGCCACGCTCTCGTCCAGCAGCGCCAGGTAGAGGTCCAGCTTGCCGGGGAAATGCTGGTACAGAACGGGCTTGCTCACCCCGGCCCGCTCGGCGATCTCGTCCATCGCGGCGGCGTGGTACCCCTGCGCCACGAACACCTCCTGCGCGGCGGCGAGGAGTTGCCTGCGCCGGGCGGGCTTGGGCAGCCGGTTTCCGGTCTGGCGGGCCTGGGGGGTCGTCGTCACCTGTGCCTCCAATGAGCCCTCCGCCTGCGCTTGGTCCTCACCGGTAGTCGTCCTCATCGAGTTCCACTTCCCGATACTGCTCCATCGCGTCGGCCTCATTCACGTCAAGGGGAAGCTCCACGGCATCGGCGGGCAGCGGGGCCGGGAGATCGCCCGGTTCGCCGGTCGCCTCACGCCGCTGGTCCGCGAGATCGGGCGCTGGCTCCCCCAGATCGCTCTCGCTCATCGGTGATCCCTTCGCGTGTCCGGCCGCTCTGCCGTTTATTCTCTCGCGTAACGCCGTATCACGATGCCACGGGTGTTTCAACGTGACAGTCCGGGCCGCCGGCGAGCACAATCTGGCTAATCGGGGTACACAAGGATCATGCGCGCCATGTGGAGAGGCGAGATTTCGTTCGGTCTCGTCACGATTCCCATCCGGCTCTATGCCGCGACCGAGCATAGGGACGTCTCATTCCGCCAGGTCCACCGGGAGGACGGGGGACGGATCCGGTTCCGCCGGGTTTGCTCGGTTGACGGCGAGGAGGTCCCCTACTCCGACGTGGCCAAGGGGTACGAACTGCCCAACGGTGAGATGGTCGTGCTCACCGACGAGGACCTGGCCGAACTGCCGCTGCCCACCGCGCACAGCATAGAGGTGCTGCACTTCTCCCCGGTCGACCAGGTCGACCCGATCATGTGGGAACGCAGCTACTACACCGAGCCGGAGCCGCAGGGGGTGCGGGCCTACGCGCTGCTGCGGGACGCGCTGGAGCGGTCCGGCATGGTGGCGGTGGCGAAGGTGGCGCTGCGCAACCGGGAATCGCTGGCCGCGCTGCGTACCCGCGACGGGGTTCTGGTACTGGTCACCCTGATGTGGCCGGACGAGGTCCGGGTGCCCGATTTCGAGTTCCTGGAGGAAGACGTCGAGGTGCGGTCCCAGGAACTCAAGATGGCCGAATCCCTGATCGACTCGATGACCCTGGACTTCGACCCGTCCCAGTACAGCGACCAGTACCGGGAGGCGGTGGAGGAACTGGTCGAGGCCAAGATCGAGGGGCACGAGGTGACCGCGCCGCCTCCGCCGCCGGAGAAGCCGGTGACCAGCCTGGCAGACGCCCTGCAGGCCAGCCTCAAGGCAGTCGGTGAGAAACCCGGCCGGGGTGACATCGGTGCCGGGCGCAAGCCACGGCGCAGCGCTTAGTGCTCATCGCCGCGGCCCGGCTGGTCCCCGGCCTGCCGGGCACCGGCGTGCTTGAGCCCGGCTACCTCAGCGTCCGGGGCGGCGTCATCACCGAGGTCGGCGAGGGCCCGCCGCCGGGGATGCCCGACCTGGACCTGGGCTCCGGCGTGCTGGTGCCGGGCCTGGTGGATCTCCAGGTCAACGGCTACTACGGCGTCGACCTCGCCGACTGCGACCCCGGGGGCTGGGCGCTGGTGGCACGGCGGTTGCCGGAAACCGGCACGACGGCGTTCCTGCCGACGTTCATCACCGCTCCGGTGGCCACACTGGCCGGGGCGCTGCGTTCTGCTGCATCGGCGGCAGAGGCGGTGACCACGGGCGCGCGTGTCCTCGGCGTGCACCTGGAGGGGCCCTTCCTGTCCCCGGCCAGGGCGGGCGCGCACCGGCGGGACTGGATCGTGCCGCCGTCCCCGGGCGCGGTCAGCGAACTGCTGGCGGCCGGGGGAGCGTTGCTGCGGCTGGTGACGCTGGCCCCCGAGGCTGACGGCGCGCTGGCCGCGATCGCCGCGCTGACCTCGGCGGGGGTGCTGGTCAGCGTGGGCCACAGCGACGCCACCGCGGCGCAGGTGGCCGCGGCGTCGGCCGCGGGTGCCCGGATGGTCACCCACCTGTTCAACGCGCAGCGCGGGCTGCACCACCGGGAACCCGGCGTGGTCGGCCAGGCGCTGACCGACCCCCGGCTGACCAGTGGGCTCATCGTGGACCTGAGCCACGTGTCGGCCGCCGCCTGCGCGATCGCGTTCGCGGCTGCCCCGGGGCGGATCTGCCTGGTCACCGACGCGGCCGCGTGCGCGGGCATGCCCCCGGGGCGCTACCTGCTCGGCGGCGAGCCGGTGGAACTGCCGCCCGGCGGCGGCGCGCCGGTACGGCCAGGCGGTGGGCTGGCGGGTTCCGCGCTGCGGATGGACCGGGCCGTGGGCAACGCCGTAGGCGTGGGACTGAGGCTGCCCGAGGCGGTGGCCGCGGCCAGCCGCATCCCGGCCGACCTCATCGGGCGGCCCGACCTCGGGCGGCTGGCCGCCGGGGCCGCCGCAGACCTGGCCTGGCTGGGTGATGACCTGCGGGCCAGGGCCACCTGGGTGAGCGGTGCGCAGGTCTACGGCTCGCGGTAGGCAGTGGGGCTGGCTGCTAGGCAGTGGGGCGACGGCTCTCCGGTGGGCAGCGGCTACGGCTCGCGGTAGACCTTGTGCTGCGCGGCCTGGGCGCGCGGGCGGAGCACCATCAGGTCCACGTTGAAGTGCGCGGGGCGGGTGACCGCCCAGGTGATCGCGTCGGCGATGTCCTCGGCGGTGAGCGGCTCCCGTACGCCCTGGTACACCGCGGCGGCCTTGCCCGGGTCGCCGCGGAACCGGTTCACCGCGAACTCGTCCGTGCGGACCATGCCCGGCGCGATCTCGATCACGCGCACCGGCTGGCCGGACAGTTCCAGCCGGAGGGTTGCCGCCATCGCGTGCTGAGCGTGTTTGGCGGCCGCGTACCCGCCGCCGCCCTCGTAGGTGATGAACCCCGCGGTCGAGGTCAGCATCACGATCGTGCCGTCGCCGCCGGCGATCAGGCGGGGCAGGAGTGCCTTGGTGAGGTGGAGAGAGCCGAGCACGTTGACCTCGAACATGGCCCGCCAGTCGGCCGGGTCCGCGGCACCCACGTCCTCCATGCCGATCGCGCCGCCCGCGTTGTTGACCAGGACATCGCATCGGTCGAGGGACCGCGCGAAGGTCTCGACGGCCGCCGCATCGGTGACATCGAGGGTCTCCGTCTGGACCGAACCGCCCCGGTCCCTGGCGCGGGCGGCGGCCTCCTCCAGCGGCAGGCCCGCCGGGCGGCCAGGACCACGTGGAACCCGGCGCCGGCCAGCCGGCGGCCGTGGCCGCGCCGATGCCGCTGCTCGCGCCGGTGACGACCGCGACTGGCTGCATGATCCGCCTCCAGAGTGTTTTGAGCCACGCTATCGCCCGGTGCGCGGTCCCGTTCGTGGCGGGCGATGCGGCGGGCGGCGGGCGCCCCGGCGGCGCTGTACGAGCCAGGTGCGCTGCTACAACGCCGTCATTGGCGGGGCCTGGCTACGGGGCCTGCTGCGGAGCAGGCCCTATGGACTGGACGTGCCCGGGCATACGTCAGTTGATGTCGAACTCGTTGCCCTCGGGATCTTGCATGGCGATTGCGTAGTGGTCGAGCCCTTCTTCGCTGAGTACGCGAACGTATGAGGCTCCGAGCGCGGCTAGACGCTCGGCCTCGGCATCGACTCGCTGGCGCCGCGTTTCGATCGGGAACGCGCGGCCGCCGCTGACGGAGATATCGAGGTGCAACCGGTTCTTGACAGTCTTCAGTTCGGGTACTACCTGGAACCAGATGCGCGGGCCGCTGCCATCGGGATCGACGATCCGGTCCTCGCCGATCCCCAACTCTTCCTCGCCCACGCCAACGTCACGCCAGTAATCGTCCCAGGTCGCGAAACCCTCTGGCACTGGCGCAAACTCGTATCCCAAGGCTGCAGCCCAGAAACGAGCGAGCGGCTCAGGATCTCGGCAGTCAATGACGATCTGGAAGCCGACGGCCATCAGGCACTCCCTCGCGGCGTGGTCAGTGCTCTGAACAGTCTGCACGAGGCATCCGACATCAAGGCGGCGCAGCGAAGTCATCCCTCGACGCGACCGGACCCCTTCTAAAGGCACGACCTCTACGGCTCCGGACGGGTCGTATAGATCCGGCCGCTCGGGGTTCGCCAGGTCATGACGCCGGGCTGGTCCTGGGTCAGCTGCCAGCCCGGCGCTTGCTTAGCTTGGTGGTGCCTTCTGCACAGCGGCGCGAGATTGCACAGGCACGTTCTGCCTCCTCGGTGGTAAGCCACGGTGTGGTCGGCGTCGCAGCGCGTCGCCGGCCGCCGGCAACCGGGATAGGTGCAGGTGGCATGCCGGATCTCGATCAGATGGCGCAGCCCGGGGGAGGGCCCGTACGAGGCCGTCTCCGTGGCGTGATCACAGTCGCCGCCCGCCAGGAGCGTGAGGCTGAAGATCCAGTTCTTGTCGGGTGCGCGGGCTTGGGGCGTGCTGGGCGCGCCAGTCCGCGGCCCGTCACGTCGACTGCCTGTCGGCCCGTCACGTGGGCTGTCCGCCGTGCCTGTCACGTGGGCTGTCTGCTGGTCCGTCGTGCGGGCTGTCTGCCGGTCCGCCGGGGGAGCCAGCGTGTACACCGGGTGCTCCGGTCGGCCACTCCACGCGGCGCGGACTCGATGGCGGTGCGGCGCGGGCGCATCCGTGAGCGACGGGGCGGCCGTGTGAGTCGGTGAGTGTCAGGCACCACTTGGTGCCCGATCGGGCCGACAGGACATCGGCGATGGCACGGGAATCCTCGGCGTCCAGTGGCCCGTACCCGGCGACGGTGCCGGGCGCATCGGACAGGCCGAGCCAGCTAGCTAAGGGCATCGTCAGATTGACAGTCCCGGAGGCGAAGAACGCCGCGGAGGTGCCGGGCCGGCGCAGGTGCCGGGAGTCCCGGGGCTGGCCGAGGTGCCGGTGTTGCCGGGGCTGGCCGCGGTCCTGGGACTGGCGGAGGTGCCGGGGATGGCTCCGATGCCAGGGTCGGCGGAGGTGCCGGGGTTGCCGAGGCTGGGGGAGGTGCCGGGGCTGGCGCTGGGGCCGGAGGGGCCAGGACGGTGGCCGGGACCGGGGTTGGTCGGCACGCCGAGACTGCCGAATGCGCTGGGCATCGCGGGCGGGCAGAATCCGGGCGGCGGGGCGCTAGCCGGAGAATCAGCGGCCTGGCCGGTAAAGCCCCGGGGGGAGTCACTGGGGGACATACCGGAGGCGGTGCCGGGTCCTAGCGGAATAAGCGAGCCCACGGAGGTTCCGGTGAGCAGGGCCAGATACACCTGGGCTCGCAACTGATCCAGTGTGCCGGGGGCACCGGCGCGCTTCAGTTGCCTGGCCAGCGCGCTGAGGTTCTGGTCGGCGGCCAGGACCGACGCCGGGGGAAGGTCGCGCCCCGCCAGGGCCGCAGTACCGCCGTGTTCGTCCCACCGCTCGACCCGGGCATCCAGGAGCGCCCGTTCCTTCCGCTTGCGAGCCGCCCGCGGGTCCGCCGACAGCACCGCCCGGCGGGTTGCGGCGCGCAATTGCCCGGTTGTCTGGCCTGCGGCCGCGCCGATGATGCCCGCCTCCACCGCTGCCGCATGCTCATTGCCGAGCCCTGTGACCTCATCGGCGATCACCATGGCGCGGGGCAGGTCGATATCTCCGGCGGTGAGCGCTTGGCTGGTCAGGGGCAGGCGGCGCAGCGCGACGGCCAGGCTGAGCACTTGGTCCGCGGCGCGCCTGGTTAACGTCAGGGCAGCAGCGATCTCGTCGTCGGCGTGGCTGGCGGCACCGGCATCGCCCGCCTGCTCCTCGGTCCAACGACGGCGCCACAGATCCCCGGCGGCAGCCAGTTCCATGGCCGCGGACCAGGACGCTAGCCGTCTGGCGGCTCGCATCACCCCGACGAGCTCATCGTCAGTGAGCCGGCCTAACCCGATGGCCCTGGCGTCCGCCATGAACCCGGCCAGACGGGGTCCCGGAAGCAGTTCGTCGGCTACCCCTCCAGCAGCGAACCAGCCACCATCGCCGCGAGTCGGGCCCAATGGGCGAGCCTTCAGCGTCTCCCGGGTCCCGCCCTCGGCATACCCGAGGCCGCGGCGTTCCGCCCGCGGGTCTGATGCCTTCGGGTCTGATGCCCCCGGGTCCGGCGTTGCCAGTTCCAGCGGCTCCCCTTCCGGATCCTCGGGTGCCCAGTCGGCCAGATCCGCAAGATCCCAGTCCGCAGGCTCCGCCCAATCACGGTCGGCCACCTCCGCGCAGTCCCAATCCGGCAACCCCGTGGCCTGGTCATCGAGGATTCTGGTTCCGCCGGCGGAGAGGCGATCGGGGGCCGTCATGGGAGTCGGCACCCGTCCTCACCTCCAATCCTCGATTGACCAGTTCATCAACCTAAAACGATAATAATTTCGACCTCTGACATTCCGGCCCGCTCGTGGCGGCGTGCCGCTTGGGATCTCCGGCGTGCCACGAATCTGGGTGCGGCCCACTATCCCGCCGGGCCCGCCTGCAATCCGTAGCGCCGGCGCGCCATCCCGCCAAGCGGGGCGGCACCTCACGGGACGGCCAGGCGTGCAGGCAGTAGTCATATTTGAGCACTCGTGTTTTAATACCCTGGTGAACCCGACCCGGTTGTTCATCCTCGGCGCGCTGGCCAAGCACGGGCCCATGTATGGCCACCAGCTCCGCCGGGACGCCCGGCTCGACCGGACCGAGCTGTGGTCCGAGGTCCGGCCCGGGTCGCTGTATGGTGCGCTGCACCGCCTGGCGGCAGAGGGGCTGATCGAGCCGCTGCGAACCGAGCAGGACGGCCAGCTTCCCGCGCGGACCGTCTACGGCATCACCGAGGAAGGGCACCGCGAACTGCGGGTGCTGCGGGCCGAGGCCCTGCAGGAGGTCAGGCTGCAGCCGGACCCCGTCGATCTCGCGCTGGCCATGAGCCGCGATCTCGATCCGGACATCCTGCGCGGCTACCTCGACGACCGGGTGCGGGCGCTATCGGCCAGGGCGGCCCAGTTCGAGCATCAGCGGGATCGGCTGTGGCCGGGCCAGACGGTGGCCGACGACCTCGTCGTTGAGCATGCGCGGCGGCGCATCCAGGCGGAACTGGACTGGCATCAGCTGGTCCTCGACCAGCTCGGCAAGCTGGCCGCGGACAGCGGGCAGGCCAGCCAGGGCCAGGCCAGCCAGGGCCAGGCCAGCCGAGGCCAGGCCGGTCAGGGCCGGGCATGACGGTCCGCCCGCTGCGCTATTTCGGCGATCCGGTGCTGCGCACGCCCTGCGATCGTGTCGTGCGCTTCGACGATGCCCTGGCCAGGCTCGTCGCCGATCTCCTGGACACGGTGGCCGAACCCGGCCGGGCCGGGCTCGCGGCCAACCAGATCGGCTCCGGCCTCGCGGTATTCAGCTACAACGTAGACGGCGAACTCGGCTATGTGATCAATCCGAAGGTGGCCGAACTGCGCGACAGCCAGGACGGGCCGGAGGCCTGCCTGTCCGTCCCGGGGGTTTCCGCGGACCGGTCCCGCGCCGCCTACGCGGTGGTGACGGGCGTCGATCTTCGCCAGGAGCCGGTCGTCGTCACCGGAACCGGCGATCTGGCCCGCTGCCTGCAGCACGAAACCGACCACCTGGCCGGCAAGCTCTACATCGACGGCCTCACCGGCGCGGAGCGCCGCCGCGTCATGCGCTACCTCACCGCCCCGGCCTGACGCCGGGTCATGCGTTACCTCACCGCCCCGGCCTGACGCCGCCCCCGGACCCGCGCCAGCGCCGGCCTCTCACCTGGCGGTTACCCCGGTCGCCTACCCTCGAAGATGTGCCTGATATGCCTCGCGTGACGAATGAGACCGGAAACGGAGACGGCCCGCCCGGCCCCTTCCGCGGCGTGATCCTGGACTGGGGCGGCGTGATGACCAACCCCATCCGGGACATGGTCGCGGCCTGGCTGGACGACGAGGATGTCGACCACGAGCAGTACGCGGCCGTGATCCGGCCGTGGGTGGCCGGGGCGTACGACCAGAACGGCGACACCAACCCGGTCCACGCGCTCGAACGCGGGGAGTGCACGGTCGAGGAGTTCGAGCGGCTGCTGGCGGGCAGGATCGCCCGCCGCAACGGCGTCCCGGTCGTGGCCGAGGGGCTGCTGACCCGGATGTTCGCTGGGTCCACGATGGCCGCCCCGATGCAGGAGGCGGTACTGGCGATCCGGGCCGCTGGCCTGCACACCGGGCTGCTGTCCAACTCGTGGGGCATGGCCGACTACCCGCGGCACCTGTTCCCCGGCATGTTCGACGTCGTGGTGATCTCCGGCGAGGTCGGCATGCGCAAGCCGGAGGAGCAGATCTTCCGGCACGCGGCCGGCCTGCTCGGGCTGGACCCGGCCGAGTGCGTGTTCGTCGATGACATCGAGGTGAACGCGGCGGCCGCCGAAGCGCTGGGGATGACCGCGATCCTGCACCGCAACCCGCCGGAGACGCTCGCCCGCCTCGGTGAACTTCTCGGCCTTCCGCTGACCGGCTGAGAAGTCCCGGCGAAGCGCTCTACGCTGAGCGTCCGTGGGTGCTGCCTACCCGGCCTCGTCCAGCCCCGGCCGCGGGGCGAACATGCGCGCGATCCGGCGCGTGGACACCAAACCGGAATTGGCGCTGCGCAGCGCCCTGCACCGGGCCGGGTACCGGTTCCGCAAGGACTACCGGCTCGACCTGGACGCCGGGGCACGGGTCCGGCCCGACATCGCGTTCACCGCACGCCGGGTGGCCGTGTTCGTGGACGGGTGCTTCTGGCACGTCTGCCCCGAGCACGGCCGGAATCCAGCGGTCAACGAGTGGTACTGGGCGCCGAAGCTGCGCCGCACCATGGAGCGCGACCGGGCCGCCGACGCGGCGCTGACGGCGGCGGGATGGCGGGTCGTGCGGATCTGGGAGCATGTGCCGCTGACCGATGCGGTCGCGGCCGTCACCACCGCGCTGGACGGCGAACGGTAATCACTGGGCGAAGTCCGTGCCACGGCGTGCTCGCGGTGGCAGACTCGGATCACCTCGGGGGCGGGCCCCGCCTGCGTGTCTCCGCCTGCCGTGGCTGCCTGGAAAACACCAATGCGTGTCTACCTGCCCGCGACGCTGCCAGGACTGGCCGGCCTGCTGCGTATGGCTGAGATCGGTCCTGCGCCGCTGCGCGCCTTCGCGGTGACGCCCGCCCTCCGCGAGTCGTATGCGAGCGGCGACCTGGAAGAACTCGAATACGTGGCGATGACGCACGCCGCCCGCGCGTCGCTGCGGCTACTGGTGAACGACCCGCAGGCGCCGCGCCGCCGGGTGGTCCTCGCCGCGGACGTGCCGGACCAGCAGGTTGGCACGAATGCCGGGTTCGAGGAGCCGACCCTGGTCGAGGTCCTGGCCCCGGTGCCGCTGGCCCGGGTGGTGGCCGGGCACGTCGACGACGAGGTGGCGATGGCCGACGTCGCGAACGCCGTGGCGGCGCTGCCGGCCGCGGACTCCGGCGACGACGACGCGCGTTTTGTGGTGGATGGCGCCGAAGGTCACGAGCTGCTCTGGTACGCCTCCCAGGAACTGCCGCATCTCGCCGGCTGAGCACACAAGTTGCGTTACGCACCCCGCGCAACCCGGCCTTGCCCAGGCCTAGAAGGGTTAACCTAACATAGGTTAGATTAACTCTGTGTACTTCGACATAATGATGCTCCGGGTGCTCGCGGACGGCGAGCGCCATGGGTATGAGATCAAGAAGCAGGTCGAGCGCATCCTGGGCGGGCGGTCGATCAACAACAACGTGCTCTACCCGGCGCTGCGGCGGTTCGAGGAGCAGGGCGCGATCCAGCGGGTGGCCGCCCGGGCCGACCCCGGGCGCCCGCCGCGTAACGTCTACCGGCTCACCGACACCGGTCATGACCTGCTCCAGGCGATGATCCGGGATGCCGACCCCGCACTGCTCGCCGACGACAACGAATTCCAGACCCGGGTCGCGTTCTTCGCCGACATCGCCCCGGAGGACCGGCTGCGGATCCTCGGGGTCCGGCGGCAGATCGTCGAGGGGCTCCTCGCCCACCTGGCCGGGCTGCGCCCGGACGCGGCGGTGTATCCCTGGGGGCTGCGGGTGATGGACTTCTCCTGCGAGCGGTTCCGGCACGAGCTGAGCTGGCTGGACGCGCTGGAGGTGGCCGCCGGGGAAAGCCCGTGACGCACCGGCTGCCCGCCGTGGTACGGCTGTGTTTCCTCGCCGGGCCGATGCTCTCGATGATCGACTCGTCGGTGGTGAACGTCGCGGTGCCGGTCATCGTGGGCGGGCTGCACACCACGCTGGGCACGGCCGCGTGGGCGGTGAGCGGCTACCTGCTCGGCCTCGCCTGCGGCCTGGCCGTGACCCCGTGGCTGGCCCGCCGGTACGGCACCCTGCCCGCCTACGGCGCCGCGCTGCTCGCCTTCACCCTGGCCTCGGCCGCGTGTGCCCTGGTGCCCGACGTGCGCCTGCTCATCGCCGCCCGGGTGGTGCAGGGCCTGGCCGGGGCGCCGATGGTGCCGCTGGCGATGAGCCTGATCCTCGACCCGGCCCGCGCCGGGGACCGGACCCGGGGCATGCCCGCCAGCGCCGGCGTGGTCCTGTTCGCCGCCCCGGCCCTCGGCCCCGCGGTCGGCGGGCTGCTCATCAGCGCCTTCGGCTGGCGCAGCGTTTTTCTGGTCAACCTGCCGATCGGGCTGCTCGCCCTGGCCGGCGTGCGGGCCGCACGGCGGGTCATGCCCGTAGGAAGCCATGACCGCGCCGCCCGGCTTGACGTTCCGGGCGTGCTGCTGCTCGCGGCCGGCCTCGGCCTGGCCACCTACGGCGCGAGCAAGGGCCCGGCGCTCGGCTGGCTGTCCGCTGGCGTGGCCCCGGCCTGGGTCGGCGGCCTCGCGCTGGTCGGGGCCTATGTGGTGCGCGAGCGCAGGCCGGCCACCGGGCGTGCGCCGGCACCGGTCAGCCTCGGCCTGCTTCGCTCCCCGGCGCGGGCGCTCACGCTGGCGCTGGCCTGCATCGCCAGCGTGGTCCTGTTCGCCGTGCTGTTCCTCGCCCCGGTGTTCCTGCAGGAGATCCAGCATCGCGCCGTGACGGTCACCGGCCTGGTGCTGCTGCCCCAGGGGGTGGTCATGGGCCTGGCAAGCTGGCTGGGCAGCGTAGTGGTCGAGCGCAGCAGGACCCGCCCGTGGGTCGTCACTGTTAGCGTGTCCGGTGGCCTCGCCCTGCTGGCCGCCAGCACCCTGGGCCTGCTGCTGCTCACCGCAGCCACCCCGCTGTGGGTCACCACCACGCTGCTCTGCGGGCGCGGGGTGGCCCTGGGACTCACCATTCAGCCGCTGGTTATGGCCCTGCTGGACGGCCTGGGCAGCGAGGCGATGCCCGACGCCAACACGCTGTTCAACATGGCCGAGCGGCTGTCCGGATCGTTCGGCATCGCGCTGCTCGCCACCCTGTACGCCAGCCGGGCCGCGGCGACCGGATCCCCGGTCCGTGCACTGCACGATTGCGCCCTCGTGCTCACCGTGGCCGCGGCGGTGGGCGCCCTTGCCGCCGCGTGCAACCATGGAGTGTCCGCCAATGATGCCGGGTATGCGCAGGGAGGCCGTCATGGACGCCGTCACCACGGTGCCGCCGCCAGTCAACGAGCCGATCAGGCAGTACCCACCGGGGAGCGCTGACCGCACGGCCCTGGAGGGCAAGGTCAAGGAGCTCACCGGGGAGCGGGCCGAGCTGACCATGACCATCGGCGGCCACCAGCGGTTCGGCGGCGGGCAGCCCATCGACGTCGTCGCGCCGCACAACTTCCGGCACGTGCTCGGCACCATGCGTGGCGCGACCGAGCAGGACGTTGCCGACGCGATCGACGCGGCCGCCGCGGCGGCACCGGGCTGGCGCGCGATGTCCTTCGACGACCGGGCCGCGATCCTGCTCAAGGCCGCGGACCTGCTCAGCGGCCCATGGCGGGCGACCATCAACGCGGCCACGATCGCGGGCCAGTCCAAGTCGGTGTACCAGGCGGAGATCGACGCCGCCTGCGAGCTGATCGACTTCTGGCGGTTCAACGTGCATTTCGCCCGGCGGCTGCTGGCGGAGCAGCCGCTGTCCTCCCCGGGCACCTGGAACCGGATGGAGTACCGGCCGCTGGAGGGCTTCGTCCTGGCGATCACGCCGTTCAACTTCACCTCGATCGCGGCCAACCTGCCGACCGCGCCCGCCCTGCTCGGCAACGTGGTGGTCTGGAAGCCGTCGCCGACGCAGCAGCTTGCCGCGCAGGCCACGATGCGCCTGCTGGAGGCGGCCGGGCTGCCGCCCGGGGTGATCAACCTGCTCACCGGGGATGGCCAGGCGGTGTCCACGGTGGCGCTGCCCCACCGTGACCTCGCCGGCATCCACTTCACCGGGTCCACCGCGACGTTCCAGCATCTGTGGCGGACGGTCGGCGAGAACATCTCCGGCTACCGCGGCTACCCCCGCCTGGTCGGGGAGACCGGCGGCAAGGACTTCGTCGTGGCGCACCCCTCCGCCGACCCGGCGGTGCTGGCCACGGCGCTGATCCGCGGCGCGTTCGAGTACCAGGGGCAGAAGTGCTCCGCGGCCTCCCGCGCCTACCTGCCGCGCTCGCTCTGGGACAGCATGCGCGACGACTTCCTGGCCCAGGTGGAATCGCTGACCATGGGCGATGTCGCCGCGGACCTGTCGCTGTTCATGGGCGCGGTCATCGACGAGCGCGCGTTCGCCAAGCACACCGCCGCGCTGGACCGGGCCAGGGGCCGGGCCACGGTGCGGGTCCTCACCGGCGGCACCGACGGTGCGGAGGGCTACTTCGTCCAGCCCTCGGTGCTGGAGTGCAGCGACCCCGGGGACGAGGTGTTCACCACTGAGTACTTCGGCCCGATCCTCGCCGTGCACGTCTACGACGACGCCGCCTACCCCGACGTGCTCGCCCAGGCCGCCGACGTGGCGCCGTACGCGCTGACCGGCTCGATCATCGCCAGGGACCGGGCGGCCATCGCGGCGGCGACCGACGTGATGCGGTTCGCGGCGGGCAACTTCTACATCAACGACAAGCCGACCGGGGCGGTCGTCGGGCAGCAGCCGTTCGGCGGCGCCCGGGCCAGCGGCACCAACGACAAGGCCGGCTCGATCCTCAACCTGACCCGCTGGGTGAACGCCCGGACGATCAAGGAGACGTTCGCGCCGCCCACCGACTACCGCTACCCGCACATGGGCTGACCGCGGCTCACCTGGCCCAGGCTCACCGGACCACGTAGTACCCGGTCATCTGGAAGAACGACCCGCCCTGCTTGGCGTTGACGACGGTGGGCCCGATCTCGACGGTATGCCGTCCAGGTCCAGGCCACCGCCAGGCGAACAGCACCGAATCCGGGAGCGACCTGCCCGAACTCGACTTGTTCTGCCAGATCCCGGTCTGGTCGAAGGTCTGGGCCCCGTCGAGGAACACCTGGGCGTGGCCGGCGGAGCAGCACTGCTCCCCGATCGTGCCGATGATGGCCACGGCTCGGCCGGTGAAGCTGAACGAGACCGGGGAGCCCGCCAGGGCCAGGTTGTCCCGGACGAAGGAGGCGCCGGACCAGAACCCCGGGTCGGCGGGCCTGCCCCCCGGGTCGAGCGCCGCCGCCACCTGGGCGAGCGCCAGGCCGCCGCTGCCCTGCCAGGCCGTCACCGGGGCCACCGGCGGCGGCCCGTCGAAGAACCGCCCGTAGGTACCGGTCTGCGTGTTCCGGGAGCCCGCCGCCGCGCTGGCGGCGCCGAGCAGCCAGCGCCGGGCGAACGCCTGGCCCTGCGCCGCCAGGCCGTACATCGCCTCGATGAGCGGTTCGGTGATGTCGTTCTCCGCCTGCAGGTCGGTGTAGACGCCGGTGCCGTCACCCAGGTACGCCGCCACGGCCTGCCCGGTGGCGATGGCCTCGGCGAGATAGGACTTCTGCCCGGTGAGCTGGGCCAGGGCGGAGCCGTTCCAGATCATCAGGCCGTTCACCGAACCGAAGTACTGCGCGGGCACCTGGGTGCAGGAGATCCCGTTGTCGAACACGTAGACGGTGTACAGCGAGGTGCCGGGACTCAGGTAGTACTGCCGGACCGCCTGGTAGTGCAACTCGGCCTGGTCGAGATAGCTGCGCTGGTGGGTGATCTGGTAGAGCAGCACGGCCGCCTTGATGTAGTTGGCGTCGGTCTCCAGCGTCTTGAGCTGGGTGCCGCCGCCGCCCGAGTGCTGGTACAGGATCGCGGGGCAGGCGCCGAGCGCGTACTGCCGCGAGCCGGCCACCGAGCCGAAGTACGCCTCCGCCTTGCGCAGCGCCTCCGGGTTGCGGGTGATCTGGTACTCGCGCGCGGCGGCGATCGAGTCCCACAGCGGGACGTCGCTGACCCCGCTGTGCGTGCTGGGGGAGGTACCGGTCAGCGCGTTCATGATGGGCGCCACCGCCGGGTCGCCGGTGAGCAGCCAGTGCAGGTACAGCGCGTAGGTGAGCGAGTCGGCACCCCAGTCGCGGTTGCCGGCGTAGCACCGCGCCGGGACGCACAGGTTCCACTCGCCCGCGCCGTTGTAGTACTCGCCCTCCAGGGTCGCCAGCGCGCGGCGGCCCAGCGCAGCGTACGAGCCGGAGGCGGCGTGCCGCGCGGCGTCCTGCTGCACCGCGGCGGCGAGCCGTCCGGGCGCGGGCGCACCGCCCTGGCCGGGCACCGCGACGGCGGAGCCGGGCGCGCCGGGGTGCACAGGGAAGCCGTTGATCACGGGCATCTGCGACGTGCCGCAGCCGCACAGCACCGCCGCGGCGATCGCTGCGGCGGGCGCCCACCGGTGCGGGCGGCGGGATTTCGGGCGCAGTCGTGCGCGCACCCGACGGCTAGCGAGCACTGCCCCCCCAAGGGTTTGATTCCGGCCAGGCTAATACTGACCCGGAAGGCCAGGTCCCAGTCAACCCCCGCGCGGGCCCGCGGCTGCACTAGCCTGGCAGCGCTATGAGCGCGCAGCCCAGGGCAGCCGACGACCGCTACTACCGGCTTGTCCTGTGGAACATCGGTTTGACGCTGCTTGACGAGGCACGGGTGAACCGGGCGGCGTACGCCGAGGCGTTCCGCGCGGTGACCGGCCGCCCGCTGATCCAGGTGCCACAGACGGCCGGCCGGACCGACTCGGAAACCTTCTTCGAGGCGCTCGCGGTGAACGCGACCGGCCCGCAGCCGGGCGACCCGGCGGGCGAGGAACTGCTCGGCCGGTTCGTCGGTGAGCTGGCCGCCGCGTTCCGCGCCCGCCGGGACCTGCTCACCACGCAGGGCGCGCTCATGCCGGGCGCCCTGGAGGCGGTCGCCGGGGTGTGGCGGCTGCCCGGCCTCGTGCAGACCGTCCTCACCGGGTCCATCCGGCCCAACGCCATCGAGGTGCTGCGCGCGTTCGGCCTGGACCGGTACCTGGACACCGAGATCGGCGGCTTCGGATTCCGAGGTGTACCCCAAGGGCGCGATGCTGATGAACGCGCGCGGCCGGGCGGCGGAGAAGTACCGCGCAGACTTCTCCGAGCACACCACCGTGTACATCGCCGACTCGACCAGGGATGTGGAGGCCGCCCGGATCGGGGGAGCCCGGGCCATCGGCGTCGCCAGCGGGCGATCGTCCACCGGGGAACTGCGCGACGCGGGCGCCGAGGTGGTACTGGACGACCTGGCCGACACGGCGGCGGTGGTGGCGGCGGTGGACCGGTTGACCGCACCCGTCCGCTCCTGATCCTGTTCTCATGACCGGCGAGCCTGCTGCGCTAACCGGCCCGGCGGAGCCGGTGCCGCTGCGGGTGATCGCCGCCCAGTGGACCCGCCTCGGCTGCATCGGGTTCGGCGGCCCGCCCGCGCACATCGCGCTGCTGCGCAAGCTCGTCGTCGACGACCGGGCCTGGCTGGACGCGCGCGAGTTCGAGGACGGCGTCGCGGTGGTCAACCTGCTGCCCGGCCCGGCCTCCACACAGCTCACCATCTACTGCGCCTGGCGGCTGCGCGGCGCGGTCGGCGCGCTGCTGGGCGGCGCCTGCTTCATCCTGCCCGGCCTGGGGGTGATCCTCGGCCTGTCCGCGGTGTTCCTGGCCGCGCGCCCGCCGGGCTGGGTTGCCGGGGCCGCCCTGGGCGCGGGCTCGGCCGTTCCCGTGGTGGCCGTGGCGGCCGCGCTGGGCCTGGCCCCGCCGAGCTGGCGCCGCGCGGCGACCACCGCCGTCCGGGCCAGGTGGGCCGGCTACCTGCTCGCCGGAGGCGCCGCCGCAGCGTTGGCTGGGCCGTTTGTGGTGCTGATCCTGGTCGGCTGCGGGCTGATCGAGGTGGCCGTCAGGGCCCGGCCGGAGTTGCGGCAGCCACCCGCTCCGCTAGCGGCTGCCGTGCCGCTGGCCGTGGGAACCGCCGTAACTGCCGGAGGCCTCCTCTCCCTGGCCTGGCTGGCGTTCAAGGTCGGTGCGCTGTCCTTCGGCGGCGGCTTCGTGATCATCCCGCTAATGCAGCACGACGCCGTGCACACCTACCACTGGATGACCGCGGGTCAGTTCCTCACCGCGGTCGCGCTCGGCCAGGTCACCCCCGGGCCCGTGGTGCAGACCGTGGCCGTGGTCGGTTACGCGGCGGCCGGGATCGGCGGCGGGCTGCTCGCCTCGCTGGTCGCGTTCACCCCATCGTTCTGCTTCGTCCTCGGCGCGGGCCGGCACTTCGACCGGCTCCGGCGCAGCGCGGCGGTGCAGGCGTTCCTCACCGGCGCGGGCCCGGCCGCGATCGGCGCGATCGCCGGTGCGGCCATCCCGCTCGCGGCGTCGCTGGCGCACCTGTGGCAGGCCGGGGTGCTGGTGCTCGCGGCCGTCTGGCTGGTCGCGCTGCGCCGCGGGGTGGTGCCCGCCATCACCGGTGCGGCGGCGCTGGGCGTCCTGGTCTACCTGGCCGGAGGGCCGGTCCGGTGAGCGCGCATGCCGGGGCCGTGTTGCGAGGGAGTGGCCCACTGACCCCGGACGCAGGGCGGCCTGCCGGGGCCGGCATGCGAGTTAACGGGAGGCCGTGTTGCAAGGGAGCGGCCCACTGACCCCGGACGCAGGGCGGCCTGCCGGGGCCGGCATGCGAGTTAACGGGAGGCCGTGTTGCAAGGGAGCGGCCCACTGACCCCGGACGCAGGGCGGCCTGCCGGGGCCGGCATGCGAGTTAACGGGAGGCCGTGTTGCAAGGGAGCGGCCCACTGACCGATGCTGGGGCCTATGCCGTCCGACAACGAGGTCAGGCCGGGCACGCTGGGGCGCGACTACGGTGACGTCCTCTGGCAGCCGGGCCCCGAGGTTATAGACCGGGCCCGGATCACCGCCTATCGTCGCTGGCTCGCCAGCGAACGCGGGGTCGCGCTGCCCGGCGGCAGCGGGCCTGCCGCCTACCGGGACCTGCATCACTGGTCGGTCACAAACCCGGGGCCGTTCTGGGACTCACTCTGGGACTATTTCGGGGTCGCCGGCGAGCGGGGCGACGGTCCCGTGCTGACCGGCACCACGATGCCGGACGTCACCTGGTTCCCCGGTGCCACCCTCAACTACGCGCAGAACGCCCTGCGGACCGCGGCCTCCGATCCTGGCAGGATCGCGGTGATCGCTAGGGACGAGGCCGGGAACCAGTCCACGCTCAGCTATGGCGAGCTTGCCGCCGAGGTGGCGAGGGTCGCTGCCGGGCTGCGGGCCCTCGGCGTTGCCGCGGGCGACCGGGTCGCCGCGTACCTGCCCAACATCCCCGCGGCGATCATCGGCCTGCTCGCCACGGCGAGCATCGGCGCGATCTGGTCGTCCTGCTCGCCGGACTTCGGCCCGGCCAGCGTGATCGACAGGTTCGCGCAGATCACCCCGAAGGTGCTGTTCGCCGTCCAGCGGTATCGCTACGGCGGCCGGGAGTTCGACCGTACCAAGGCGGTGGCCGACATCACCGCGGCCCTGCCCGGCCTGGCCGCGGTGATCGTGGTGGACGGCCAGGGCGAGGACACCAAGCCAGGGCCGCAGACGCTGGCCTTTGCCAGCCTGCCCGGCGATCCAGGCCAGGGACTCCGGTTCGAGGCCGTTGCGTATGGCCACCCGTTGTGGGTTCTGTACTCCTCGGGCACCACCGGCCTGCCCAAGGCGATCGTGCACAGCCACGGCGGCATCGTGCAGGAGCATCTCAAGGCGCTGTGCCTGCACCAGGACCTCGACGCCGGCGACGTGTTCTTCTGGTACACCACCACCGGGTGGATGATGTGGAACTTCCTGGCCGGCGGGCTGCTGGCCGGGGTGACGATCGTCGCCTACGACGGCAGCGCCACCTACCCGGACACCGGCGCGCTGTGGCGGATGGCCGCCGAGACCGGTGTGACCTACTTCGGCACCGGCGCGCCGTACCTGCTGGCGTGCGCGAAGGCCGGCGCTGGCCCCCGGCCGCGACCACGACCTGTCCAGGCTGCGCGGGGTGGGGTCCACCGGCTCCCCGCTGCCACCGGAGGGGTTCCGCTGGGCCTACCAGGGCGTGGGCAGCGACCTGCTGCTCGGCTCCTACTCCGGCGGCACCGACGTGTGCACCGGGTTCGTCGGGCCGTGCCCGCTGCTGCCGGTACGGGCGGGCGTGATCGCCGGGGCCTGCCTCGGGGCCAGGGTGGAGGCCTACGACGCGGCGGCCGGCCGGTCACCGGTGAGGTGGGGGAACTGGTGCTCACCGCGCCGATGCCATCCATGCCGGTCGGGTTCTGGAACGACCCGGACGGCGAGCGCTACCGGGCGAGCTACTTCGCCCCGTGGCCGGGGGTGTGGCGGCACGGCGACTGGATCACCATGCTGCCCGACGGCGGCTGTGTCATCTTCGGCCGGTCCGACGCCACCTTGAACCGCGGCGGCGTGCGCATGGGCACCAGCGAGTTCTACCGGGTGGTGGAGCAACTGCCCGAGGTGGCCGACAGCCTCGTGGTGGACACCGGGCAGCTCGGCGCCGACGGGCGGCTGATCCTCTACCTGGTCCTCGCCGACGGCGCGGCGCTCGACGACGACCTGACCGGCCGGATCAAGGCGGCGCTGCGGGCCGCGCTGTCCCCCCGGCACGTGCCCGACGAGGTCCACCAGGTGCCCGGCATCCCGCGGACCCTGTCGGGCAAGAAGCTCGAGGTGCCGGTGCGCAAGATCCTGCTCGGCACCCCGGTGGCCGACGCCGCCGACCCCGACGCCCTCGCCAACCCGGAGGTGCTTGCGTGGTTCGGCAGATGAGCACCGGCCGCAGCTTCGGCGAGGAGGGCGGGCGGCTCACCTACGGCGGCTACCTGCGCCTGCCGGAACTGCTGGCCCTGCAGGTCCCGCAGTCCGAGCCGCCCGCCCACGACGAGCTGCTGTTCATCACCGTGCACCAGGTGTACGAGCTGTGGTTCGGCCAGGTCCTCTTCGAGCTGGAGGCGGTCAGGGATGCGATGCTGGCCGGGGAGACCTGGCGGGCCAGGCACCTGTTGCGCCGGGTGCACGCCATCGAGCGGCTGCTGGTCACCCAGGTGGACATCCTGGAGACGATGACGCCGCAGGACTTTCTCGAATTCCGCGAGGGGCTCGCGCCGGCCAGCGGATTCCAGTCGGCGCAGTACCGTGAGCTGGAGTTTCTCTCCGGGCTCAAGGACCGCGCCTTCCTCGCCCGGTTCCGCGCCCTGACCGACACCGAGCGCGACCGCCTGTTGCGCCGCCTTTCCGAGCCCTCGCTCTGGGATGCTTACCTGTCCCTGCTTTCCGCCCGTGGCCTGGCCGTGGCCGGCGAGGAGGAGATCCTCGCGTCGCTGCGCGCGGTTGCGGGGGACCGGGCCGTCTACGACGACCTGTGGCAG
Organism: uncultured Actinomycetes bacterium; assembly: GCA_963730235.1. Taxonomy (GTDB): domain Bacteria; phylum Actinomycetota; class Actinomycetes; order Streptosporangiales; family Streptosporangiaceae; genus DASXKD01. The sequence continues at coordinate 346,806 of CAVSRH010000002.1, read as the reverse complement.
CTCGGCGACGACCTGCTCACCCACGACGAGCTGGCCGGGCTCTGGCGGGCCAGGCACGTGCAGATGGTGGAACGGCAGATCGGGACGAAATCGGGTACCGGGGGCTCGACCGGGGCACCGTACCTGCGAAAGAGGGTGCCGCTGCAGTACTACCCGCTGCTCTGGGAGCTGCGGGACCACCTGTAGCGGGCGGTGAGCGGATTGGGGAGCGAGATGCCGGAAACACCGGACATGGCCAGCCTGCTGGACGAGGCCGCCAGCCTGGCGGCGGGGACCGCCGAGCCGGGCGGCCCGGGCGTCGGCGACCTGCGCCACTTCCTGGACGCCTACTACCGGCAGATGCCCATCGAGGAACTCGTCGCGGCCGGCCCGGCCCGGATGGCCGGGGTGGCCACCGAGCACGCCCGGCTGGCCGCCAGCCGCCCGCAGGGCCGCGCCCTGGTGCAGGTGAGCGCCGGGAACATGTGCTCGGCGCTGGAGGAGTCGCGCGGCGCCGTCGACATCGTCACCGACGACATGCCGTTCCTCGTCGACTCGATCACGATGGAGCTCACCCGGCACGGGCTGGACAGTTTCCACATCATCCACCCGCAGCTCCTGGTCCGCCGGGACGTCACCGGCACGCTGTGGGAGGTGGTCGGCTCGCTGCGCGAGGGCCGGCACCAGCACGACGAGATCGCCGAGTCCTGGACGCACATCGAAATCGACACGTCTTCGGGCGTCTCCCTCGCCGAGCTGGAAAAGGACCTGCAACGGGTCCTGCTGGACGTCCGGGTGGCGGTGGAGGACTACCCGAAGATGACCGAGGCGGCGCTGCGGCTCACCGACCGGCTGGAGACCGAGGGGCCCAAGCCGCCCGCCGAGACCCAGGCGCTGCTGCGCTGGCTCGCCGACAACCACTTCACGTTCCTCGGCTACCGCGAGTACGACCTGGTGGAGGGGGAGCAGGGCATGGCGCTGGTGCCGGTCCCCGGCACCGGCCTCGGCATCCTGCGGCACGACAAGCGCGGGTCCGCATCGTTCGCGGCGCTCCCGCCCGAGGTTAGGGCCCGGGCCAAGGACCCGCAGCGCCTGATCCTCACCAAGGCCAACTCCCGCTCCACCGTGCACCGGCCCAGCTATCTCGACTACATCGCGATCAAGCGGGTCAACGAGGCCGGCGAGCCGGTCGGCGAATACCGCTTCCTCGGCCTGTACACCCACGACGCCTACCACGAGAGCATCGCCCGGATCCCGGTGCTGCGCCGCAAGCTGGCCGAGGTCCTGGAGCGCAGCGGCGCGGCGCAGGACAGCCACGATGGCAAGGACCTGACCGAGATCCTGGAGGCCTACCCGCGCGAGGAGCTGTTCCAGATCTCGGCGGACGAGCTGACCCCGATCGCCCTCGGGGTGCTGCACCTGCGCTCCCACCCGCGGACCCGGCTGTTCCTCCGCAAGGACGTCTACGGCCGGTTCATGTCCAGCGTGGTCTACCTGCCCAGGGACCGGTACACCACGCGAGTCCGGCTGCGCACCCAGGAGATCCTGCGCGAGGCACTGCACGGGGAGACCGTCGAGTACAGCGCCACGGTCGGCGAGTCACCGCTGGCCCGGCTGCTGGTGGTGGTGCGGGCCAAGCCGGGCACCACGCTGGCCGACGTGGACACCGCCGGCCTGGAAGCCAAGATCGTCGCCGCGGCGCGGTCGTGGGACGAGGATCTCGCCGCCGAGGCCGCGCGCAAGCTGGGCGACGCCCCGGCGCGCGCGCTGCTCGCCCCGTTCGCGGGCGCGATCCCGGAGACGTACAAGACCGACGTGCCCGCCCCGTACGCGGTGAGCGACCTGATCCGGATGCAGAGCCTGCTGGCCTCCGGCGAGACCAGCGCGTTCGATCTGTGGGAAGCCGCTGGGTACGTGGGCGGCCAGCCCACGGCCGGCGACGGGCACGGCGTGTGGCGGCTCACCATCTACCGGGTCGGCACGCCCATCACGCTCACCGACGTGCTGCCGCGGTTGCAGCACATGGGCGTGGACGTGGTCGACGAGCACCCCTACGAGTTCACCGGGCCACTGGCGCAGCCGTTCTGGATCTACGACTTCGGGCTGCGCCGCACCGGCGTCGGCGCGGCCGGGAACGAGCCGGTCACCGGCGCGTTCCCAGCGGTCGCTCCCGGCGGGATGGCGCCGTCCGGGGCGGTCAAGGCGCTGTTCGAGGACGCGCTGACCGCGCTGTGGCAGGGCCGGATCGAGGACGACGGCTTCAACGCCCTGGTCCTCGACGCCCACCTGACCTGGCGCCAGGTCGTGGTGCTGCGCGCCTACGCCAAGTACCTGCGCCAGGCGGGCAGCGCCTTCAGCCAGCGCTACATCGAGCGGGTGCTCGCCTTCAACGTGCCGGTGACCCGGCTGCTCGTCCGGCTGTTCGAGTCCCGGTTCGACCCGGCGCGGACCACGGGCGCGGCCGAGCGCGGCGAGGCCATCGCGGAGGAGATCCGCGGCCTGCTCGACGAGGTGGAGATCCTCGACCACGACCGCATCCTGCGCAGCTACCTCGGCCTGATCCTGGCCACGCAGCGCACGAATTATTTTCGCGATACGCCCTCCCCGGTGCCCTCGGCGGCCATTGGCGAGACGCCGTACCTGATACTCAAGATGGACGCCGCCGCCGTGCCGGAACTCCCGGACCCACGGCCCCGTTTCGAGGTGTTCGTGTACTCGCCGCGGCTGGAGGCCGTGCACCTGCGGTTCGCACCGGTGGCCCGCGGCGGGCTGCGCTGGTCCGACCGGCGGGAGGACTTCCGCACCGAGATCCTGGGCCTGGCCAAGGCCCAGGAGGTGAAGAACTCGGTCATCGTCCCGTCCGGGGCCAAGGGCGGCTTCGTCTGCAAGCGCCTGCCGGACCAGTCTGACCGCGAGGCCTACCAGGCCGAGGTGCTCGCCTGCTACAAGACGTTCATCGCCGCCATGCTGGACATCACCGACAACCTGCACGGCGGCAAGGTCGTGCCGCCGCCGGGCGTGGTCCGGCACGACGGTGACGACCCCTACCTGGTGGTGGCCGCCGACAAGGGCACCGCCACCTTCTCCGACACGGCCAACGAGATCTCCCAGGCGTACGGCTACTGGCTCGGCGACGCGTTCGCCTCCGGCGGGTCCGAGGGCTACGACCACAAGAAGATGGCGATCACCGCCCGCGGCGCCTGGGAGTCGGTCAAGTTCCACTTCGCCACGCTCGGTGTGGACAGCCAGACCACGGAGTTCACCGTGGCCGGCATCGGCGACATGTCCGGGGACGTGTTCGGCAACGGCATGCTGCTGTCCGAGCACATCCTGCTGGTGGCCGCGTTCGACCACCGGCACATCTTCCTCGACCCGGCCCCGGACGCCGCGGCGAGCTTCGCCGAGCGGCGGCGGATGTTCGCGCTGCCCCGCTCGTCGTGGGCGGACTACGACAGCGCGCTGATCTCGGCGGGCGGCGGGGTGTGGCCGCGCACCGCCAAGTCGGTCCCGGTGTCCCCGCAGGCCAGCCGGGTGCTCGGGCTCGGCGAGGCGGTCCACGCGATGCCACCGGACCAGCTCATCTCGGCGATACTGGCGGCCCCGGTGGACCTGCTCTGGAACGGCGGCATCGGCACCTACGTCAAGGCGAGCAACCAGACCCACTCCGACGCCGGGGACCGGGCCAACGACGCCGTCCGAATCGACGCCGCCCAGCTGCGCGCCAAGGTGGTCGCCGAGGGCGGCAACCTGGGCCTGACCCAGGCGGCCCGGATCGAGTACGCCATGGCGGGCGGCCTGGTCAACACCGACTTCATCGACAACTCGGCCGGGGTGGACACCTCCGACCACGAGGTCAACATCAAGATCCTGCTCCAGGCCAAGGTGGACCGCGGCGAGCTGAGCGCTGCCGCCCGCGGCGAGCTGCTGCACGCGATGACCGACGAGGTCGCCACGCTCGTGCTGCGGCAGAACTACGACCAGAACCGGGCGCTGGCCGCCGCGGGCGCCCAGGCGGCGCAGATGCTGCATGTGCATTCGCGCTACCTGCGCCGGCTGGAACGGGAGCACCGGATCGGGCGGCGGCTCGACTCGCTGCCGGGGGACAAGGAGATCGCTGAACGGCGCTCCGCGGCGCTGGGCCTGACCGTGCCCGAATTCGCCGTCCTGCTGGCCCAGGCGAAGATCTCCGCGGTCCAGCAGGTGCTGGACTCCAGCGTCCCGGACGACAAGTTCCTCCGGTCGGTGCTGACGTCCTACTTCCCCGAGCCGCTGCAGGCCGCCTACGCCGCCGAGATGGACCTGCACCCGCTGCGCCGGGAGATCGTGACCACGATCGTCGTCAACGACATGGTGAACACCGGCGGGACCACGTTCCTGTTCCGGATGAACGAGGAGACCGGCGCGTCGGTGCCCGACATCAGCAGGGCCTGGCTGGTCGCGCGCGAGGTCTACGGCATGACCAGGTTCTGGGAGCAGGTGGAGCGGCTGGACGGCCAGGTGAGCGTGGCGACCCAGATCTCCCTGCTGCTGGAGGGCCGCAAGCTCACCGAGCGGGCGGTCCGCTGGCTGCTGCAGAACCGGCGGCCGCCGTTCGACATCCAGGCCACCATCGGCTTCTTCGCCGACGGCGTGCGCGCGGTCGGCGCCAGCCTGCCCGGCCTGCTGACCGGGCGCGACCTGGCCACGTTCACCGAGCGCCAGGAGGCGGCCGTCGCCCGCGAGGTGCCCGCGGCACTGGCCGAGCGGGTGGCCGCGATGGTGCCGGCCTACTCCGCGTTCGACATCGTGAACGTGGCCGCGGACACCGGCAGCGACGTGCCGCAGACCGCGGGCATGTACTTCAACCTCGGCGGGCGCCTGCAGATCACCCGGCTCAGGGACCAGATCGTCGCGCTGCCCAGGGACGACCGCTGGAACACCATGGCCCGCGGCGCCCTGCGGGACGACCTGTACGCCGCGCACGCCGCGCTGGTCTGCGACGTGCTGAAGACCACCGGCCCGGGCACCCCGGAGGAGCGGCTGGCCGAGTGGGAGAAGCGCAATGAGGACATCGTGCGGCGCACCACGCAGACCCTGACGGAGATCTGGGAGACCGAGCGGTCCTCGCTGGCGACGCTGTCGGTCGCGGTCCGGGCCGTCCGCAGCCTCGTTGCGTCCGGTGCGCCGCCGGTGCATTCTTGAGGCGTGCGGGTGTACAGGTTACCGATCGTCCGGCAAGCTCCGCGTCCTCGCGTAGGCTTTCCGCCATGACAGGCACCGACCCGGCAACCGAGCTCTCGGAACTGTCGTCCAAGCTCAGCAACGTGGAAGCCGTCCTGAACCCGGCCTCGATGGAGCGCGAGGCGGACAAGCTCAAGGAACAGTTCGCCGACCCGAACCTGTGGGGCGACCAGGATCGCGCCCAGGCGGTCACCAGGCGGCTCTCCTACCTGGAGGGCGAGCTGGGCCGGCTGGCTCAGCTGCACCAGCGCCTGGACGACACCCGGCTGCTGTTCGAGCTGGCCGACAGCGAGAACGACGAGCCCACGCGCCACGAGGCGGCCCGCGACCTGGCCGCGCTGCGCAAGGAGATCGACCAGCTCGAAATCCGCACGCTGCTGTCCGGCGAGTACGACGCCAGGGATGCGCTGATCTCGATCAACGCGCAGGCCGGGGGCGCCGACGCCGCGGACTTCGCGCAGAACCTGCAGCGCATGTACCTGCGCTGGGCCGAGCGCCACGGGTACCCGACCGAGATCTACTACACCTCCTTCGCGGAGGAGGCCGGGATCAAGTCCACCACGTTCGTGGTCAAGGCCCCGTACGCCTACGGCACGCTGCGCGGCGAGCACGGCACGCACCGCATGGTCCGCATCTCCAAGTACGACAACCAGGGCCGCCGCCAGACCTCGTTCGCGGGCGTGGACGTGATCCCCGTGGTCGAGCAGGACGACGCGATCGACATCCCCGAGGACGAGATCCGGGTCGATGTCTACCGGTCCAGCGGGCCCGGCGGGCAGGGCGTGAACACGACCGACTCGGCGGTGCGGCTCACCCACCTGCCCACCGGGATCGTCGTCTCCTGCCAGAACGAGCGCAGCCAGATGCAGAACAAGGCCACCGCCATGGCGGTGCTCAAGGCCAAGCTGCTGGAGCGCAAGCGTGAGGAGCAGGAGGCCAAGATGGCCAACCTGCGCGGGGAGACCACCAGCAGCTGGGGCACCCAGATCCGGAACTACGTCCTGCACCCTTACCAGAACGTCAAGGACGTGCGGACCGGCCTGGAGACGGGCAACACCGGGGGCGTGCTGGACGGCGACATCGACGATTTCATCGAGGCGGAGATCCGCTGGCTGCGTACACACGAAGCGGACGGGCCGGACGGGTCCGGCGGCGCCGCGGACAAGGCGGGCGTATCGGGCACCTGACCGGTGCGCCGGGTCAGTGTGTCAGCCGCAGGATGAGCATGGCCAGCACGAGGGCGACCAGCACGGCGGCGGCCAGCGGCAGGGTGATCCCCGGGCCGTGGTGATGCACGTGCGCGCGGGCCGCGGAGCAGGCCGGGCAGCGGGCTTCCACCACCGGGGATGCGCAGTTCGCGCAGATCAGGTGTTCGCAACTCATCGCGGTCCCCTTCGGCCGGTGGTGCTCGGCGTCACTTCGTCAGTGTTGCACGTCTCCAGCCAGTTTCCCCCCTAGACTGTCCAGTGCCAAACCGGGCAGGAGCCAGGGAAGGCCAGGTAGCAGCGGCCAGCCGGTTCCCAGGCCCGCGTCGTCCTTATTTCTGCCGAGTGCGTGTGATGGGCCTGTGATCCACTTCGACAACGTCACGAAGACGTACCCGAACCAGAACCGACCGGCGTTGGAGAACGTCACCCTCGACGTCGAGAAGGGCGAGTTCGTCTTCCTGGTCGGCCCTTCCGGTTCGGGCAAGTCCACCTTTCTGCGGCTGATCCTGCGCGAGGAACGGCCGTCCGAGGGCCGGATCCACGTGGCCGGCAAGGACCTGGCCAGGCTCACCAACTGGAAGGTGCCCTACCTGCGCCGGCGTATCGGCTGCGTGTTCCAGGACTTCCGGCTGCTGCCGAACAAGAACGTCTACGGCAACGTCGCGTTCGCGCTCCAGGTGATCGGGAAGCCCCGCCGTTTCATCCGCAAGGTTGTCCCCGAGGTGATCGACCTGGTCGGCCTGGAGGGCAAGCACGAGCGGATGCCCGACGAACTGTCCGGCGGGGAGCAGCAGCGGGTCGCGGTGGCCCGGGCCTTCGTCAACCGCCCGATGATCCTGCTGGCGGACGAGCCCACGGGAAACATCGACCCGGCCACCTCTATCGGCATCATGAAGGTTCTCGACCGGATCAACCGGACCGGGACGACCGTGGTCATGGCCACGCACGACGCCGCCATCGTGGACTCCATGCGCAAGCGGGTCATCGAGCTGGAATACGGCAAGGTGGTCCGGGACCAGTCGCGCGGAGTATACGGCCAGGCATACTGACCGTCTTACCGCGCGTAACTGACCGGATACACAAGGATCAGCAACCATGCGAGCACAGTTCGTCCTCCAGGAGGTCTGGACCGGCCTTCGGCGCAACCTGACCATGACCGTCGCGCTCGTCGTCGTGGTCGCCATCAGCCTGTCCCTGCTCGGCACCGGGCTGCTGTTCGTGAAGCAGGTGGATGACACCCGCACCTACTGGCAGGGCAAGGTGCAGCTGTCGATCTACCTGTGCACCACGACGAGCGTCAGCCCGCAGTGCCGGCAGAACGGTCCCGCCACCCAGGCGGAGAAGACCCAGATCGCCACGGACCTGCGCCAGCTGCCCCAGGTGCAGCACGTCTACTACGAGTCCCAGGCGCAGGCGTACCTGCACTTCAAGCAGGACTTCTCCCGCGACCCGCAGTTCACCAGCCTGGTCACCAAGTCGGAGATTCCCGACTCGTTCCAGGTCAAGCTTGCCAACACCCAGGCGGACTACAGCATCGTGGCCGGCACCGTCCAGGGCCGGCCCGGGGTCGACCAGGTGGTGGACGACGCGTCGATCCTGTCGAAGTTCTACGCGCTCCTGGACGGGGCGCGGAACGCGGTCGTGATCATCGCGGTGATCCTGATCATCGCCGCCGTGCTGCTGGTGGCCAACACGATCCGGCTGTCCGCCTTCAACCGGCGCCGGGAGACCTCGATCATGCGCCTGGTCGGCGCGTCCAATTTCTACGTGCAGCTTCCGTTCCTGGTGGAGGGCATCCTCGCCGGGCTGGTCGGCTGGCTGATCGCGGCGGGGCTGCTGATCGCCGTCAAGGTGCTGGGACTGGACTCGCTGCAGCAGTACTTCCCCTACAACGTTCAGCTGTCCGCGGCTGACCTCATCGAGGTCATCGTGCTGGCCATGGTGATGGGGGTGCTCCTGTGCGGAGCCACCTCCTTCCTCACGCTGCGGCGCTACCTGCGCGCGTGAAAGCGCGCCGGCGCCTCGCCGCGGCGACAGCCGGCGCGAAGGAGCGCCAGGTGATTGCCCGCAACCGCCGCGCGAGGCACGATTACCACATTGAGGATGTCGTGGAGGCTGGCCTCGTCCTCACCGGCACCGAGGTGAAGTCGCTGCGAGCGGGGCGGGCTTCCCTCACCGACGGATTCGCGCAGATCTCTGACGGGGAGATGTGGCTTCACGGAGTGCACATACCCGAGTACGCCCAGGGCACATGGACCAACCATGAGCCCCGGCGCCCCCGTAAGCTGCTGCTGCACAGGAAGGAAATCGACAAGCTCGCGAGCAGCATCGCCGAGCGCGGTCTCACCGTTGTGCCGCTCTCGCTGTACTTCTCGGGCGGGAGAGCGAAAGTCGAACTGGCGCTGGCCCGCGGCAAGCGGACTTACGATAAACGTCAGGACCTGGCACAGCGCGACGCTGCCAGGGAGGTCCAGCGTGCTCACCGGCGGCGAGGATAGCGAGAGAGTCGGTCATGGCGTCCACGCGTAGGCGCGGAGCGCACGCTGCGGCTGCGCCCGACACCGCGAGCCCTCCGGCGAAGCGGGCCGGCGGCTTCCGCGCCCGGCTGTCGCCCGTGCGGGCGGTCATCGCCGTGCTGGTGCTGGGCTTCGGCACGATAGTGCTCACCGGCGGGCTGTGGTCCTCGCCATCGGCCGAGCCGACAGTCCAGCAGTTCCTGCTGGACTGGCAGCAGCACTCCTACGCGGCCGCCGCGGCCCTGACTACGGGGAACTCGTCCGTGGTGACCACCGGCCTGGCCAATGCCTACAGCGGGCTCGACGCGGCCGCGTTCTACCTGAACATGGGCACGATCAGGCAATCGGGCGGCACCGCGACGGCCCATTTCACCGCGTCTGTGGACCTGGGCCAGAACGGGGCGCCGTGGATGTACACCGGGACCTTCACGCTGCGGCGGGTGGGCCAGTCCTGGAAGGTCGTCTGGAGCCCGAGTGTGATCAACCCCGGTCTGGGCCCGGACTTGCGCCTGGCGCTTATCTCCTCCACCCAGCCCCGGATGCCGATCCTCGATGCCGAAGGCAAGCCGCTCCAGGTCCCGTCCACGGTGTATGAGGTCGGCGTGCGCCCGGACCGGCTGAAGCATCCGCAGGCGACCGCCGACGCTCTTGGCCGGGTCGCCGGCATCGACTCGACCGAGGTGTACGGCTGGATACGCGCGGCACAGCGCGGGCGGTTCCTCGAACTGGTGACCTACCAGCCCTGGGAGTACCACCAGCTGGCGCACCGGCTGGACAAGGTCCCCGGCCTGATCGCCAAAAAACGGCGGATGCTGCTGTTCGACAGCATCGCCAAGGCCGTGGTCGGGTCGGTGGGGGCGGAGTCCTCCAAGGCCCTGCGGAACGCCGGCATCGCCTACCGCCCCGGTGCCACGATCGGGACGTCCGGCCTGCAGTCGCGCTACCAGTCCTACCTGGTGGGAACCCCGACGACCGAGGTGGTCGTCGCGACCGCCAACGGGCACCAGGTACGGGTGCTGAAGAAGTGGCAGGGCCGTTCCCCGGCCCCCGTGAGCACCACGATCAAGGCCGGCGTCCAGCAGGCGGCCTCGGCCGCGGTGGCCACCGCGCCGGGCTCGGCGGCGATCGTCGCGCTGCAGTCATCCACCGGGCGCATCCTGGCTGTCGCCGACCACACGGCGCCGGGGATGCCCGCCATCGACGCGCTGGACGGGCGGTACCCGCCAGGAACGGCCTTCACGATCGTCTCCACGGCGGCGCTGCTGGCCAGGGGCGTGACCCCGACCGCCCCGGAGCCCTGCACCCCCGGCAACTCGGTCGGCGGGCAGAACTTCCAGAACGTGCCGGCCAAGGCCAAACCGGACATGAACGCCACGCTCGCGGGGGACTTCGCCCAATCGTGTGCCACCGCCTTCGCCGGCCTGTCCCAGCGGCTGAGCACGGCGGACCTCAGTAGGGCCGCCGCCGGCTTCGGCTTCGGCCGGCGGTGGCAGTTGCCGCTGACCGGGTTCTCCGGATCGGTCGGGACCTCCAGCGGAGTCGCCCAGCTTGCCGCCACGAGCATCGGCCAGGGGAACGTCAGGGTGAGCCCGCTCACGATGGCGGAGGTGGCCGCTCAGGTGGCCACCGGTACCTGGCACGAGCCGTCGCTGGTGACCCGCCCGCCGGACGCGCAGCAGTCCCGGCAGACGCCGTTCACCGCGACCACGCTGACCAGCCTGCGCGGCCTCATGCGCGACGCCGTGCATTCGGGCGCGGCGCGGGGCGCGGACGTCCGCGGGCTCCCGGTATCCGGCCAGGTCGGGACCACGCTGCTGACCGGTGGGCGGCACCAGAAGTGGGCGACCTGGTTCGTCGGCTACCGCGGCGACATCGCGTTTGCCGTGCTGGAGTTCACCGGCTCACCCCGGGTGTCGGCCACGCCGTTGGCGGGCAGTTTCCTGCGCGCGGCCCCCGGCCGCTGAGGACCCGTTTCGGCCCGCCGTTCCCGTCGCTCTCCGGGCGCCACAGAAAGTCACCAAATTTTTTCACTCCGAGCAACCATTCGCTTACTAAGCGGCGTCTTATCAAGTGACTGAGTGCCGCTTGGGGGGTTGCGGCCCAGTCGTCGTGATGAGAACCGGGCCTCATCTCGGGGGAGGCCCGGGCGTTGACCGGCCCCGACCCTGCCGGTCAGCCCCCGTGGGTGCGTTTCGGCCACCGCCAGCGCCCACGGGGGCATTCTCTTGTCCGGGGTGTCCCCGGGAATCCAAGTTGGCCGCCACGTGTTGAGCCTGTAGCGTGAACAGCTAGTGAAGGCTGGAGCCTACTGCGGTGTGACCTGTGCTCCAGGGCTCACCAGACAACTAAACATGGGGGTGACAGGCTTCGACTTCGGTAGTTGATCCAGGAGAAGCGGGCCGAGGACGGCGGACATAACCTCGTAAAACCTGTGACCGCAACTTACAAGTGCCAATGTTAAGCGCACTCACCTCGCCCTCGCGGCCTAACAACCGCGAGTTAGAGGTTGTCAGCCCGGGAGCGCCTCCGGCCCGGTGTCTGGCATCAGCAAGGAGGATCCACCGCTCAACCCGGTCGCGGGGATGAGCGGGACACCTAACAGCGACTGAGCCCGGCGGCGGCGCGCCTGCGAGACCGCCGGGGCTGAGAAAACCACAGCAGGCTGCGCCCGGAGAAGTCCTGGTGATGTACCGAAGGACGCGGGTTCGATTCCCGCCACCTCCAAGAGTGCTCAGGGGAGACCGTGAGCATTGTTGGAGGTGTCTCTGTACCCCGCATACCGCGCGAGGATCTCGTGTGCCCAGGCAACCGCATCGGATGCCCGGATCCCCGTGGGCTGCGGACGCGTCCAGAGCTCAATGTTCTCTGGGACGCCCAGGTCATGACATAGCCCGCCTTATGGCGGGTGCGGCCGCCTTTCCAGCGGCCGTTCGAGGAACCAGCCACGCTGCGGCAACTGGCGCATGTGGCCGGCTTTTCCTTGCTTTGGCTCGCCGCGCGAGCACAAGTCCCTTGACCGGGGAAGCCGAAACGCACGAGTCGTCACCCTGCGGCCGCCTCCGTGGCGGTGGGCTCCCCGGCCGCTGCTTGCGCCGTGCCCGGCTTCGTCGCGGCCACTGCCGTCCGCCGCCGGCGGCCGCGGGAGACCGCGACGCCGGCCAGGCACAGCGCCCCGCCCAGGTAAGCCAGCGGCCGCGGGGTCTGGCCGAGCAGCGCCCACGACATCAGCACGACGATCGCGGGCACGATGTAGGTGGTCGCGCCCATCTTGCCCGCGGTGGTCCGGGTCAGCGCGTAGGCCCAGGTGGTGAACGCGACCGCCGTGGGGATCACGCCCAGGTAGACCACCGTGAGCGTCGCGGTCAGCGGGGCATCGGCGGCCTGGGTGACGAGCTGGCCCGCGAACGGCAGCGTGGCCACGGTCCCGATGAAACAGCCGAACGTGGTGACCTGCAACGCCGACGCGTGCCGCAGCGCGGGCTTCTGGCCCACCACCGCGAAGGCGTAGGACACGGCCGCGAGCAGGCACAGGCCCACGCCGAGCAGCGACGCCCCACCGGCACCGGACTCCGACAGCCCGACCACCACCGCCCCGGCGAACGACACGGCCAGGCCGGCCAGCAGGCGGCGCGGGAAGCCCTCCCGCAGCAGCCATCCGCCCAGCAACGCGATGACCACCGGGCCGATGTTGACCACCATCGCGGCCGTGCCCGCGTCCACGTTCCGCTCGCCCCAGTTCAGCGCGACCATGTAGACGCCGAACCAGAGCACCCCGGTCCCCGCGATGCCGGGCCAGGCGGCGCGCGGCGGCCAGCCTCCGCCGCGGGCGAGCCAGACGGCCCCGAGCACCAGGGAGCCGGCCAGCAGCCGGCCCAGGGCCAGCGCGCCCGGGTCGAAGTACCGGCCCGCATCCCTGATCGCCACGAACGCCGACGCCCAGGCCAGCACCGTGACCGACGCCGCGGCGAGCGCCCGCCGGTCCAGCCCGCCTGCCGTCGGCGCCCCCGCCGCCGGCCTGCCGTTGCCTTCATGGCTCACGGGCACTGACCCTAGGCCCGGGATTGTTCATCGGCGAACGAAATATCGGTGCAGGTGCCGAAGCTGAGTGCCATGCTTCGATTCAACCCGGGGCAGCGCACCGATACTGGCGGTAATCGGACCGGTATGCCGGGTGCGCCCCGGGCTGCCTGGGAGCACGCTGTGCGCCGTGCTCTGCCGTTGCCGGGACCGTACCGCCAGTGCCACGGTGACCAGGCAGCCCAGCCCGCCTGCCAGCAGGTAGACCTCCCGGGGAGCCAGCACCGCCGCCAGGGCACCGCCGGCCGCGAGCGAGACCACCGAGGCCCCGTTGAGCACGGCGGCCAGTGCCGCCGCCACCCGGCCCCGCATCCGTTCCTCGGTGCGCGTCATCACCAGGGTGGCCACGCACACGTTGACCATCCCGTTCCCGGCCCCGACGACCAGGCCCAGCGGGACGAGCACGAGCACCGCCGGTGCGGCGCTGAAGCCCAGCAGGGCCAGCGACATCAGGGCCGCGCCGCCGACCACCGCCCGGGCGCGCCCCGCGTCGGTGCGGATCCGCCCGCAGGCCAGCACGCCGCCGGCCAGGCCGATCATCATGACCGCCTCCAGCCCGCCGTACCACGCGGCGCTGGCGTGCAGCGTCTGGATGATCAGGAAGACGCCGACCACGTTGACCATCATGCCGAGCAGCACGAACGCGGCCAGGCCCACGATCAGCGGGGAGAGCAGCGGGTCGCGGCGCAGCGCCGCCCAGCCCCCGCCCCGTTCCGGCCCGGCGGCGCCGCGCGGCCGGGTGCCGCCCCGCCGGGTCCGCACGGCCAGGGCGGCGGCGGTCATCACGCCGAACGTGGCCGCGTCCAGGGCCAGCGGCAGGCCGGTGCCGAACGCGCCGGCCAGGATCCCGGCCATCGCCGGGGCGAGGATCGTGCTGAGCGTGAACGCGGTCTGCTGGAGGGCCGTCGCCGGGCCGATGTGCTGCTCCCCGGCCACCCGCGGGGTGAGCGCCAGCCAGGTCGCCTGGGAGAACGCCGCACCGGTGCCGAGCAGCGCGACCAGGACGATCATCGCCGCCACCTGATGCACGAAGATCAGTGGCACGCAGCAGCAGGCCTGTGCCGCCGTGGCGGTGACCAGCACCCGCCGCGAGTCGGCCGAGTCGGCCACCCGCCCCGCCAGGCCCGCTACCGCGATCGAGGGCACCAGACCGGCCGCGAGCAGCAGGGCGACCAGGTAGGGGCGCCCGCCCGCCGCCTGCACGCGCAACGTCAGCGCCACGACCGCCATCTCGTCGCCGAACCGGGACGCGCAGCGGCCAGCGAGGGAGACCAGGAAGTCGCGGTTGCGGGCCAGCGGCCGATAATCGTTAAGCATATATTAAATAGTAGATGCTTAACATCTACGTGTCCAGCGATAGGATTCCGGCATGCCGAAGGAGCAGGACGGCAAGATCGTCTTGTCGGACCCGCGAGCGATCCGCGCGCTCGCGCACCCGGCGCGGCTGGCCATCATCGAGGCGCTGCTGTCCGGCGACGAACTCACCGCGACCGAGTGCGCCGCGCTCACCGGCCTGTCCCCGAGCGCGACCAGCTACCACCTGAAGGCCCTGGCGCGCTGGGGCATCGTGGAGCACGGCCAGGCCCGCGCGGACGGCAGGGACCGCCCCTGGAAGGCCCGGGGCCGCGTCCTGGTGGTCGGCTCCGACGCATCACCGCAGACCGCGCTGGCCGAGACCGCGGTGCTGGAGGTGTTCCTCGACCGCAACCGTGCCCTGGCCACCCAGTTCCTCGAGCACCAGGCCAGCGAGCCCGCCGAGTGGTGGGATCTCATGGAACTGGCCAACGTCGACTACTGGCTGACCGCCGCGGAACTCGCGGAAATATCAGCAGCGCTACGACGCGCCCTCGAACCCTACGGGCAACGCCGGGCTGGCTCGCGGCCGGACAAGAGCCGGCGAGTGCGGATAGCCCGGCTCATCGTGCCGCACGTCGAGTGATCATGGTGCCCGGGGCGCGGCAGGGCCAAGCCCGGCCAGGCGGCACTGCGGGCGGGCCAGCAGGTCGAGCCTGGTGCGGTGGGCGAACGCGCTGCGGCACATGGCCCGCGCGGCGCCGCCGCACTGGTGCAGCACCGCGCCGCCGGTGCTGCTGGGCGCCACGATGTTGACGCACCCGTGGCCGGACCGCCCGTAACTGCCCTGGCTCGTAGCCGCCCAGGCGCCGGCGCCCGCCGCGAGGACGATCAGCAGCCCGGCGACCACCGCGAACACCCGTTTCTGGCGGAGCGTGAGCGACTCCCCGCGCGGGTTGGGCTGGCGGCCCCTCATGCCGGTCAAGCATAGGGAGCGGCGCGGCGGGGCCAGGTGCCCCCGGCGGCCCGGCTCAGGACAGGGCGGCCCATGCCGTGTACACGGCGAGCCCGGCCAGCAGCACCGCGGTGCCGAGCCGGATGACGAACCCGTCGACGACCCGGCCCAGCCACCGGCCGCTGGTGACGGCGATCGCCGAGACCGTCCACAGGGCCAGCGTCGCACCGGTCGCGACGTCCAGCGGCGAGTGGTAATGCGCGGCCAGGTTGGCGGTCAGCAACTGGGTCAGGTCGCCCCACTCGGCAACGAAGATGACCACGAACGCCGTCACCACCGTCCGGTGCGGCCGCGCCGGCGGCACCGGCGGCGGGTCCGGGTGGTCCCTGCGGCGGCGGTCCTTGATGGCCTCGGCGACCGCGAGCCCGGCGCCGGCCAGGAAGATCACCGACACCACGGCATCCACGGTCCGCGGCGAGAGCAGGTGGAACACGACGGTCCCGAGGGTGGTGGCGATCGCCACGTGCACCGCGAAGGCCGCGGCGGAGCCGAGCCAGACCGCGCCGGGCCGCCCGCGGGTGGACATCACCAGCGAGGCGAGCATTGTTTTGTCGGGCAGTTCTCCGACGAAGATGACTGCGAAAACCGCGCCGATGACGGCCAGGTTCACGTCGGCGTGCTCGGGGCACCCGGCGCATCGCCCGGCCCCGCCGGGCCGAGCCAGCGCCGCAGCCAGTCAAGTTCCTCGGCGAGCACGTGCATGACCGATTCCCGGGCGAGATAGCCGTGTCCCTCGTGGGGCAGCATCACCAGCCGCGCGGTGCCGCCGTTGCCGTGGATCGCCTGGAACAGCCGTTCCGACTGGATCGGGAAGGTCCCCGAGTTGCCGTCCTGCTCGCCGTGGATCAGCAGCAGCGGCGCGGTGATCTGGTCCGCGAACCGGAACGGCGACACCTGGTCGTAGACCCCGGGGGCCTCCCAGTAGCTGCGCCGTTCGGTCTGGAACCCGAACGGCGTCAGGGTGCGGTTGTATGCGCCGCTGCGGGCGATGCCGGCCGCGAACGCCGTGGTGTGCGCCAGCAGGTTCGCCGTCATGAACCCCCCGTAGCTGTGCCCGCCCACCGCGACCCTGGCCGGGTCGATGATCCCTGCCTCGTCCAGCGCCCGGATGTGCGCCAGGCCGGCGCCGGTGACCTGTTCCAGGTAAGTGTCGTTCATCGTCTCCGGATCACCGATCACCGGCATGGTGGCGTCGGCCAGCACCGCGTAGCCGGCCAGGGTGAACACCACCGGCCCGAGCGCGGTGAGCCGGGTGAACTCGAAACTGTCGGCCCTGATCTGGCCCGCGGTGTCCGCGCTGCCGAAGTCGTAGGGGTAGGCCCAGATCACCAGCGGCAGCCTGCCGTCCACGGCGGGGTCGTGCCCGGGTGGCAGGTACAGCATCCCGGACAGGGTCACCCCGTCGCCCCGGTCATGCGTGAACAGCCGCTTGGTGACCCGGGTGAGCTGCGGGTGCGGGTCGGGCCAGTGGGTCAGCGGCTTGGCCCCGGCACCGCCGAGCCCGGCCAGCACCAGATTCGGCGGCTCGGCCGGGCTCTCATGCCAGACCACCACCTCGTGCCGGCCGGCCGAGGTGAAGCCGAGCACATGCTCGAAGGCGCCCGGTGGGCTCTCGTGCAGCCGGGTGGCCGTGCCCGTGGCGAGGTCGAACAGGTCCAGGAACGGCCGCCGGCCCTCCGGGGTGGCGCCTTCGCCGCGCAGGTAGATGGCCGTCCCGTCGGCCAGCACGGTCTGCGAGCCGTCGGGGTTGGTCACCCGGACCGGCGAGCCGGGGTCGCCGTAGGCGTCGTCCACGGACCTGTCGAACACCGGCCTGGACTCCCGCGGCGCGTCCAGGTTGCACCACCAGGTGGTCAGCCAGCGGCGATCGCGGTCGTGTTCGACCATCAGCACCTGGCCCGGGGTGTCGAGGTCGTACCAGCCGAGGCAGCGGTGCCGCACGTCGAATGCCTGCCGCGGCGCGCCGTCGAAGGGCGCGGTGAGCCGGAACACCCGGTCCCGGAACTCGGCCGGTGCCACCGGATCCCCGCCGTCCAGCGCCTCCACCCAGGCCAGGCTCGCCGGAGCGCGCTCCTCCCAGCCGACGAGGCGGGGGCCGAGCGGCACGCCCTGGCGGGGCACCTCATCGCTGACCGGCTGCTCCGCGATCACGGCCGCGGGCCGGCCGGCGGCGTCCCAGACCTCGGTGCCGCGGGTGAACCAGACCCACGGCACGCTGAACGAGAACGGCCGCCGCAGCCGCTGCACCAGCAGGTGCGTCCCGTCCGGGGAATCCTGCAGGGTGTAGTAGAGCCCGGGCGGGCCAAGCTCGGTGCGCGCCCCGCTGGCCGGGTCCACCCGGCACGGGATCGAGGTGGCCAGCGCCTCGAAGCGGTCCTCGTCGGTGCGGGTCCGCAGCAGGTCCTGATAGGTCGCGAGCTGCGACCGCTTCCCGGCGGTCTCCTCCTGCCGTGGCTCGGCGGCCGGTTCCGGCAGCGCCGGGCCGCCGGGCGGGCAGGCCAGCACGAGCAGCGACCGGCCGTCGCGGGACCAGCGCACCGTCCCGCCGCCCGAGGACGGATCCCCGCCGAGCACGTCGCACACCGACAGCCCGGGCAACTCGGCGGCCGCGCCGGTCTCCGCGTCCGCGACCCACAGCCGGACCCCGTCGGCGCCGTCCACGGTGAACGCGAACCGCCGCCCGCCGGCCGCCCACACCGGGAACCCGACCTGCGCGCCCTCGGGCAGGCCGAGAAACTCCTCCCGCCCGTCGGCGATCCGCAGCACCGACAGCCGGCCGGCCCGCCGCAGCCGCCGCCTGGCCCGCAACCGCGGGTCGATCCGCAGCCCGGCCAGGGCCAGGTAGGGGCGGGCCAGGATGGCGATTTCCGGATGGGCCGTGTAGTGGACGAGCGCAAGGTAGCTGCCACCGGGGGCCATCGAGATCGCCGGCGGCGGCGGCGCGTCGATCACCGGCATGAGGTCAGTGGGGGGCGTTGCGTATGGCACGAGGGTCCTTTTGACGACGTCAATCGATAGTGACGCAGCGGTCAGAATAGCGTCAGTGGCTGGGGATCCGGCGGCTCCGGCGGCACTCGGCGCCGCCGGCACCCGGCAGCCCCGGATCCGCTGGTGCGCAACAGCTCCGCCTGGACAGCCGGCCGCCCGCCGCTTAGGCTTGACTGTATGATCAGTCAAACGGTGTGCCCCCCTGCCCCGCTGGACCCTGCCGCCGTGGCGCAGTCCCTGCGGCCGTTCGGCGAAAGCCGGATGCTGCCCAGGGCCGCGTACGTCGATCAGACGGTGTTCGACTGGGAGAAGCAGCACATGTTTGGCGGCGGCTGGGTCTACGTCGGCCGCAGTGATCAGGTGGCCAGCCCGGGCGACATGCGCGCCGAGCCGCTGGGCACGGCCGGTGTCCTGCTGTCCCGCGCCGAGGACGGCGTGCTCCACGCGTTCGCGAACACCTGCCGTCACCGGGGCCACGAACTGCTGCCGTGCGGGCGTCGGCGCAGCACAAGGTGATCATCTGCCCGTATCACGCCTGGACCTACGGGCTGAACGGCGACCTGCGGGCGGCGGCGGGCTTCAAGAACCGCCCCGGATTCGTGACCGCCGAGTGGGGCCTGCATCGAGCTGCCGGTCACCGAGTGGCACGGCCTGGTGTTCGTGGACGGGTCGGGCAAGGCTGGCCCGCTCGCGGACTGCCTGGGCAACGCTGGAGGAACATCGTCGCGCCGTACGAGATGGAGCGGCTGGTGGTGGCCGGGCAGCACGACTACGACTCGACAGCCAACTGGAAGATCCTCACCGAGAACTACCACGAGTGCTACCACTGCCCGTCGATCCACCCGGAGCTGTGCAAGGTGAGCCCGCCCAAGAGCGGGGAGAACTATTCGGCTCCGGGCACCTGGGTCGGCGGCTGGATGGACCTGCGCGACGGCATGGCGACCATGTCCCTGGACGGGACGAGTCCCGGCGTGGCCGCTGCGCGGCCTGGACGCGACCGGCCTGCGGACGGTCATCTACGTGGGCATCTTCCCGAACCTGCTGCTCAGTCTGCATCCGGACTACGTGATGACGCACAAGCTCATCCCGCTGGCGCGCCAACCGGACCAAGATCGAGTGCACCTGGGCCTTCGCACCCGGAGTCGCTGGCCGCAGCCCGGGTTCGACCCGGGCTATGCGATCGAGTTCTGGGACATCACCAACCGGCAGGACTGGCATGCGTGCGAGTCGGTGCAGCGCGGGCCTTGCCTCGCCGCACGCCGTGCCCGGGCCGCTGTCCGCCGACGAGGACGCGGTCTACCAGTTCGTCACCATGGTCGCCCGTGGCTACCAGGGCGAGCCGGTATGGAACCCGGGCCGGACGCCGCTGGCCGCCGGATCGCCAGGCTCGGGACAGGAGCGCTGAACAGCGCGGCCAGTCTCGCCGTGCCTGCCGATGACCGCGTCGGCTGCCGCGCTGCAGGCCGCGGGTCAGGCCAGGGCGCCGGGGCCGCGCTTGGCCATCTGGCGGGCGATGATCGCGCGCTGGATCTCGCTGGTGCCCTCCCAGATCCGCTCCACCCGCAGCTCGCGGTAGAACCGCTCGGCCACGTTCTCCCGCATGTAGCCGCGGCCGCCGAACACCTGCACCGCCCGGTCGGCCACCCGGCCGGCCATCTCCGAGCAGTACAGCTTCGCCATCGAGCACTGCGCGTGCGCGACCTTGACGTCGGCGCCCGCGATCGATGCCCCGGGCGGTCTCGTAGGCCAGCGCACGCGCGCCGCGAACAGCTCCGTCAGGCTGTCCGCGAGCATCCCGCCGACCAGGCCGTACTCGCTGATCGGCCGGCCGCCTGCCCGCCGCTCGGCCGGCGAACGCGGTCATCTCCGCGATCAGCCGCTCGGCGGCGCCCAGGCAGCGGGCCGCCACCATCAGCCGCTCGAACCGGAACCACTCGTAGGCGAAGGCCATGCCGTCGCCCTCCGCGCCGATCAGGTTGGCGGCGGGACCGCGCACGTCGTGAACGCGACGATCGGGTGGTGGTGGCTGATCGTGTGCGTGTAGGCCGGTGTCCGCACCACGCGGACGCCGGCGCTGGGCAGGTCCACGAGGAACATCGCGTGCTCGCCGTGGTGCGCGCCGCCGTCCAGCTTGGCCTGGAAGAAGGCGAAGTCGGCGGTGTTGTACGACGTGACGTGCCACTTGACGCCATTCGAGCAGGTAGCCGTCGCCGTCCCGGCGGGCCGTCGCCTCGATCGCCGCCACGTCGGAGCCCGCGCCCTCCTCGGTGATCGCGTAGCACTCCTCCCGCTCGCCCGCCGTGGCCGGGCGCACGTACCGCTCGAGCTGGTCCGGCGGTGGCCACCGCGGGCAGCCAGGACGGCGGAGTGGCGGCCACCCAGCCCAGCGCGTTGGTGACCCGGCCGACCTGCTCCTGGACCAGCACCTGCTGCAGCGTGGTGCACCCGCCGCCGCCAAGCTCGACCGGCATGTTGGTGGCGCACAGGCCCAGCTCCCTGGCGCGCGCGGCGTGTGCCTTGGTCACCACGGCGGCAGGCAGCTCCCCGCCGGCCATCTCGGCGTCGACCTCGAACGGGATCAGCTCGTCGGCGAACGTCGCGGCCCGCGTTCCTGGATGTCAAGGTCGGCATCTCGCTCAGCCCGTACATGCGATCGTTCCTCCGGTGCGTCTCGCCGCCTCGACGAGCCTCGGCCAGTCTTGACTGAATGTTCAGTTTATGCCAGCATCGTACTCGTGCCAATGGCCTCACCTGCCCTTCCGGAGACCGCCGATGCGGTGGTGGTCGGCGGCGGGACCATCGGCGCGTGGTGCGCCTATTTCCTGCGCAAGGCGGGCCTGGACCGGGTCGTCCTGGTCGAAAAGGGCGTCCTCGGCCAGGGCGCGAGCAGCCGCGCCGCGGGCGTGGTCCGGCTGCAGGGCGGCACCCCGGAGGCGGTGCGCCTGGGGATCTGGTCCCGCCGGTTCTACCTGAGCCAGAAGGCGGAACTCGGCACCGACTCGGGCTTCACCGCGCAGGGGTACCTGCTGCCGTGCTTCACCACGGCCGAGGCAGACGCGGCCAGGGACCGGCTGGCCATGCAGTCGCAGTTCGGCATCGGCGCGGTCTGGCTGGACCCGGACGAGGTGGACGCGCTCAACCCGGCGCTGGCCCCCGGGCAGACGCTGGGTGGCACGTTCTGCGCCGATGACGGGTTCATCAGCCCGCCGCGCAACGTGGCCGCCTACACCGTGGCCCTGCTGAGCAGTGGCGTCACGGTCTGCGAACGGGTGGCGTTCCGCGGCCTGCTGGCCGGTGGCGGCCAGGTGCGCGGGGTGAGCACTACCGACGGCCCGGTGCACGCGCCGCTCGTCGTGCTCACCGGCGGCCCCAAGCTCGCGCAGGTCGGCGCCCTGGCCGGGATCCGCATCCCGGCCGGCGGGGTCAGGCACCAGGTCGCGGTGACCGAGCAGCATCCCGACCTGCACGCCTCCCGGGTGCCCATGGTCTTCGACCTGCACGCCGGGCTGTACTGGCGGCCCGAGGAGGGCGGCCTGCTGTTCGGGATGAGCAACCCGGACGAGCCACCGGGCGAGAACCGCAGCGTGGACCACGAGTACCTGGCCAGGATGCGCACCAGGCTGGAGATCCTGGTGCCGGCCACCGTGGGCCTCGGGCTGCGCCGCGTCTGGGCGGCCACCATCGACTACACCCCGGACCATCTGCCGATCATCGGGCCGGCCCTCGGCCGGGACGGGCCGCTGGCCGGGGTCACCGTGGCGAGCGCCGGCGGCGCCGGGCATGATGTGGGGCCCCGGGGTGGCCCGCGCCGCCGCGGACGTGGCGCTGACCGGCAGCAGCGACGTGGTGGACACCACGAACCTCGGCCTGGACCGTTTCGACGCACGCGGGCGCAGCAAGCTGGCCGCCGACCCGATCGCCCTGCCGTTTCCCGAGATGGCGCCCGACCAGGCGCCCGGCAAGCTCACCGTCACCTGACCGGCCGCGCACACCGCCCTGCCGGCGCACCATCACCTGAGAGGAACACCCGACCATGACACAAGCCCCTCCCGGCACGCCGTTCCTGGCCGCCGCCGCGCTCGCCGGTGACCTGGAGGACTGGGGACCGCTGGCCGAGGCAACCGGAGCGCCCATGCAGACCTCGGGCGTCACGTTGTGGTCCGACGGCGACCAGGAGGTCGGCGTCTGGGAGTGCACCCCCGGGCCGTCGCGCTGGACCCTGGAGACGCACGAAGCGGTCTACATCCTGGCGGGCCGGATGACGGTCACCCCGGACGGCGGCGCGCCGCAGGAGGTCGGCACCGGCGACTGCGCGGTCTTCCCCCGCGGGTGGTCCGGCACCTGGCAGATCCACGAGACGATCCGCAAGCTGTACGTCATTTATTGACCTTTCCGTTAAGCTCTCGGGCGGCGCCGATTACCCGGGGGGTCGTCATGAACATTGACGATGTGATCCAGCGGATGACCGCCCTGGCGGCGGAACTGCGCCGGGACCGCGACGCCCGGCTGGCCTTCCACGGCACCTACCTGCGCACCACCGAAGCGGTGGCACAGGCGCTGCGCGACGGTGCCTTCGCCGACCCCGAGTGGGTCGACCGGTGGGACGTCGCGTTCGCCCAGCTGTACCTGGACGCGCTGGACGCCGCCCGGCGCGGCGACCCGGTGCCCGAGCCGTGGGCGGTCGCCTTCGCCGCCGCCGCGGCCCAGCCGGGCCTCCCGGCGGTACGCCACGTGCTGCTCGGCATGAACGCCCACATCAACTACGACCTGCCCCAGGCGCTGCTCGCGGTGATCACCGACGCGGAGTTCGGCGACCCGGAGGTGCGCGCCCGCCGGGAGGCCGACCACCGCAGGATCGACGAGGTGCTCGCGGTCCGGGTCGGCGCCGAGGACGCCGAACTGCAGCGGAACGCCGGCCGCGACCTGGCGGGACCGGGTGCTGCAGCCGCTGAACCGATCGCCACCCGGCGCTTCCTGCGCGAGTCGCGCGCCAAGGTGTGGGCCAACGCCCTGGAGCTGTCCAAGGCCCGCGCGGGCGGGCCGGACTCCTACGCGGGCCGCCTCGCCCAGCTGGAGAAGCTGTGCGCCCGCCGGGTGGCCGACCTGGTGCGGCCCGGCCCGGTGCTGCTCAGGCTGGCGGCCGGCGGCTTCGGGGTCCGCCTGGCGGGTGCGGACCAGCGGCCGGCCCACGCGCGCCGCACAGCACCGGGGGCCCGCCTGCCGCACCGTCCGGCCCGCCGCCCCGCGGCGAGCGTGCTGTGGTCCTTCGACCCGGTCAAGATCGGCAACCTGGAGACCACCCTGTGGGTCACCTACTACCGCAGGCAGTGGGCCAGGTTCCTGGTGACCTCGCTGCTCGTGGTCCGCGACACGTTCGGCATGGACTGGCTGCGCACCATCCACGGGGCCTGGCTGGTGCTGCGCGCCAACCAGCTCTGGGCGCCCAACCCCGGGGACCCGGACGGTGCCCGCCGCTGCATGGCCCGGTTCTATGCGCTGCTGCTGCTCACCCACGGCGTGCCCGCCGACCCCGTCCGCGCGGCCCGGCTGGAGGTGGACTGGTGGGCGGCCCACCGGGAGCACCAGTACGAGGAGGGCAGCGACGACGGGCCCCTGGTCACCGCGCTGGCCCGGCTGTACGCCTACGTGTACGACACCGCCGAGGCGGCGGTCCGCCCGGCCGCGCAGCACCGGGCGCGGGCGATGGACATCTCCGACCGCTGGGTCGCGGGGGGCCGTGAGCCAGACAGCCCGCTCATCGCCAGCGAACGTGCCGAACTGGTCCGCGGCTACGCCGCGCTGCTCGCCGCCGTGCACCGCTGAGAGCTGTTAACCATGATCACGTGAGTTTGTTCATAGCTGCTATGAACAAACTCACGTGATCATGGAGATCACCGCGCTGAGGGCGGCTCAGCGAGGACGTCGACGGCGACGGCGCCGGCCGGGCCGCAGATCAGCGGGTTGACGTCCAGGGCGGCCAGGGCGCCGCCCAGCTCGCAGGCAATCGCCGAGACACCGGTGATCGCGGCGGCGACGGCGCCGGCGTCGGCGGGCGGCCGGCCACGGAACCCGGCGAGCAGCCGGGACACGCGCAGCCGGGACAGCATCCGCCGGGCCCCGGCGGCGTCCACCGGCGGCAGCGCGACCGCCCGGTCGGCCAGGTGCTCCACCAGGACCCCGCCCGCGCCCACGACGACCAGCGGCCCGAGGTCCGGGTCGGTGACGATCCCCGCCGACAGCTCGGTGCCAGGCGCCACCGTCTCGCACACCAGCACCCGCGGGCCCAGCCGCGCCGCCAGGCCCGCGTACGCGGCCTCCAGGGCCGCCGCGTCGCGGATGCCGAGTACCACCCCGCCCGCGTCCGACTTGTGCGCCACGCCCGGCTCGGCGGTCTTGAGCACCACGGGGTACCCGATCTCGGCGGCCGCGGCGCGCGCGGCACCGGCGCTGTCCGCGCTCCGCGCCCGGGCCGACCGCTATCCCGTAGTCGTGCAGCAGCCGGAACCCGTCCGTGGCGTCGAGTGGGCCCGGCCCGCAGCACCCGGAGCCAGCGGTCCCGCCGCGCCGTGTCCACCGGCGGTAGCCGGGGCCGGCCGGGCCAGGGGCCGTGCGCGAGCAGATGGCCCAGGGCGAGCAGGCCGCTGCGCGCGCCTTCGAGCACCGGCAGGCCCGCCGCGCGCAGTTCCCCGGCCACCGCCGGGTCCACGGCCGAGGGGATGTTGGCCAGCACCGCCAGCGGCTTGCCCGTGCGGCGCGCCGCGTCGGCCAGCGCATCGGTGTAGGAGCGGTCGCCGTCGAACTCGGTCACCAGGTCGACCGCGAGCGCGACCGCGCCGACCGCCGGGTCGTCCGCCAGCGCGGCGAGCGACTCGGTGAGCTGCCACTGTGCCTTGGTGCTCGCGCCCCACATGTCCAGCGGGTTGCCCGGTTCCAGGCCCGGGTCCAGCACCTCGGCGAGCCGCCGCGTCGTGGCCTCGCCGATCGGGGCGAACGGTACGCCCAGATCGCTGGCGAGGTCGGCGATGTGCGCCCGTTCCAGGCCGGAGTCGTGCACGGTGGCGATCCCGCCGTGCGGCCCCGGCGGTGCCCGCCGGCCGATCGTGAACAGCTCCAGCGTGTCGGCCAGTTCCGCCAGGTCGGTCACCCGGTGCACCCCGTAGGCGCCGGCGAGCGCCTCCCACGCCCCGTCCGCGCCGGCCAGCGCCCCCGAATGCGCGGTCACCAGCGCGCGCCCGGCGGCGGAACGTCCCGCCGTCAGCAGCACCACGGGAATTTGCCGAACGGCGGCCGCCTCCAGCACCTGCCGCAGCGTACCGGCGTCCCGCATCGCCTCCAGGACCAGGGCCAGCACCCGGGTCTCCGGAAGGGTCAGCGCGTAGGCCGCGTACTGGGCGGCCGTGGTCACCAGTTCCTGGCCGGAGGAGACGGCCACGGTGTAGCCGAGCGCCCGGCGGGTGCGCAGCATGGCGGAGAACACCGAGCCGGACTGGGTGACCAGCGCGACCGGGCCCGCCGGAAGCTGGTCGCTCTCCTGGTACCCGATCGCGCGCAGGCCGTAGCCGACGTTGACGAACCCCATGCAGCCGGCGCCGCACAGGGCCATCCCGGCGGCACGCGCCGTCGTGGCGATGTGGTCCCGGAGCGAGACGGTGCGCCCGGGTTCCCCGGAGCCAGGGTCGCCCACGGGCACCGGGCCGTTGGCACCACCGAAGATCACCGCGGATCTGTCGCCGCGCCGGGCGGCCAGTTCCACCTGCTCCGCCAGGGCCGCGTCGGGCACCCCGAGCAGCACCAGGTCCACCGGGCCGCGCAGCGCCGCCAGCGACGGATGGCACGGCACCCCGCCGATCTCCCGGTACCTCGGGTTGACCAGGTACATCGCTGGCGAGGCCGGGCTGCGGGCCACCTCGGCCACCATCCGCTGGCCCAGCGTGCCCGGCCGCGGGCTGGCGCCGACGACGGCCACGCTGCGGGCTTCGAGCATCGCGCGCAGGGCCGGGCTCCTGGCCCGCCCCGGGCCGCACCTCGGCGCGCGCTGCCCGGGACGGATGGGCCGGCGTAGCGGCCCGGAGTTCGGCAGCCGTCATGACCGCCGCAGGCGCCGGCGGCGGCGGTCCGACTTCTTGTCCGCGATCGCCGCCTTCGCCGCCTGCATGCCGGGGATGCCGCAGACGCCGCCGCCCGCGTGCGTGGCGGAACTGGCGTAGTACAGGCCGGCGATCGGCGTGCGGTAGTCGGCGAAGCCGGGTGCCGGGCGCATGTGGAACAGCTGTTCCAGGGACAGTTCGCCGTGGAAGATGTTGCCGCCGATCAGCCCGTAGTCGTGCTCCATGTCGTAGGGGCCGACGATGTCGCGGTGCACGATGGCGCTCTTGAGGTTGGGCGCCAGTTCGCTGTAGCAGTCGATCATCCGGTCGGCGTAGGCCTCAAGCTCGGCCCGGTGCGGTTCGAGGTTCCAGTCGGCCGGCACCCACTGGGTGAACAGCGACATGACGTGGTACCCGTCCGGGACAAGCGTCTTGTCGAACGCGGTGGGGATGACCCCGTCGCTGAACGGGCGCTGCGCCGGGCGGCCCTCCCTGGCGTCGATGAACGCGCGCTCGATGTACTCCATGGTCGGCGCCATCTCGACCGAGCCGGTGTGGTGCTCCTGCAGGTTCGTGCCCGGGTCGGCGGTGAAGTCGGGCAGTTCGGCCAGGGCCAGGTTGATCTTCACCACGCCGCTGCGGGTCTTCCAGTGCTCGATGTCGGTGACGAAGTCGCCGGGCAGGTTCTCGGCGCCCACGTGGTCGAGGAACGCGGTCCGCGGGTGCAGCGAGGACACCACCACGCCCGCGCCGATCTCCTCGCCGGACTCCAGCACCACGCCGGTGGCGCGGCCGCCGCTGGTCACCACCTTGGCGACCGGCGCGCCGGTCCTGATCTCCACGCCGAGGCCGCGGGCGGCGCCGGCGATCGCGTCGGAGACGGCGCCCATGCCGCCCTCCTGGAAGCCCCAGTTGCCGAGGTGGCCGTCGCCCACGTCGCCGATCGAGTGGTGCGCCATCACGTACGCGGTGCCCGGCTCGTACGGCCCGGCCCAGGTGCCGATCACCCCGTTGACCGCCAGCGCGCCCTTCACCTGGGGCGACTCGAACCAGTCGTCCAGCAGGTCGGCGATGCTCATCGTCATCAGCCGGGTGACGTCGGCGATCGTGCGCACGTCGAGCCCGCGGTGCCGCCAGGCCAGCCGCAGCGTCTCACTCAGGTCGCGGGGGGAGCGGGAGCCGATATTCGGCGGCACGGTGAGCAGCAGCGGGCCGAGCACCTCGGCCAGGCCGGCCAGCCAGGCGTCCCAGCGGGGCATGGCATCGGCGTCCTTCACCGACCAGCGGGAGACTTCCTCGTAGTTGCGCTGGGCGTCGTCGGCGTACAGCTTGATCGAGCCGCCTTCGGGGAAGGCCTGGTAGTACGGGCCCATCGGGAAGATCTTGTAGCCGTGCCTGGCCAGGTCGAGGTCGTTGATGATGGTCGGCGGCATCAGGCTCATCACGTAGGACAGCCGGGTGACCTTGAAGTCCGGCGCGTCCGGCCATGGTGCCTCCGTCGTGGCCGCCCCGCCGGTCTTCCCGCGTGCCTCCAGCACCAGCGTCCGTGCGCCCGACCGGGCCAGGTACGCCGCCGCGACCAGCCCGTTATGCCCTCCGCCCACCACGATCGCGTCGTATCGTGCGGCCATGAGTCCGACCTCCTGCGTTCCGGCACCGCCGCCACGGATCCGTCCGCGGGCCGGCTGCCAAATGTTTGACTGAATGTTCAGTCTAGAAACTGGTACGCTTGTCCACAAGTGCACGGATCGGATGGAGCAGGTGCCAAGATCGCTCTTGTCGGCAAGGATGTGTCCATGAGAGTGCAGGCGAACAACGCCGGCACGGCCGATCAGCGGCGTGAACAAATGCTGCGGGCGGCGCTCGACGTGATAGCCGAGCGCGGGTACGCCGATAGCCGCATCGCCGACGTGGCCGAGCGGGCAGGGACCAGCCCGGCACTGGTCATCTATTACTTCAAGACCAAGGACCAGCTGCTCACCGAGGCGATCAGGTTCTCCGAGGACAGCTGGTACGAGGCCGGGATGCGCCGGATGGCGCAGATCCCCACCGCGGCCGGGAAGCTCGAAGAGATCATCGCGATGTGCACCCTGCCCGAGGCCGACTCCGAGCCGGAAAGTTCCTGGGCGCTCTGGCTCGACCTGTGGGCACAGTCGGTGCGCCACCCCGAGGTGGCCGGCGTGCGGCAGAAGTTCGACGAGCGCTGGCGCCAGCTCGATCTGCTCGCTCGTGCTGGAGGGCCAGGAAGCCGGCGAGTTCGGCCCGGTCGACCCGGTGGACTTCGCGGTGCTGCTGTCCGCGCTGCTGGACGGGCTGGCGGTGCAGATCGCGCTGTCCGACCCCGCGGTGGACGCCTCCCGTGCCTACGAGTTGAGTGTGCAGTTCGCCGCCGGGCAGCTCGGCTTCACCTGGGCGTCACGCCGTGGCGGCCGTGGATCGCGGGTGCGGCCACAAAACTAACCAAGGGAGGTGGCCTGGTGGCTGGTGGTGGGCAGATCCAACTGGTCGCACTGACCAAGCGGTTCACCGAGGTCGCGGTGAACAGCATTGACCTGACCGTGGCCAGCGGGGAGTTCTTCTCGCTGCTCGGCCCGTCCGGCTGCGGCAAGACCACCACCCTGCGGCTGATCGCCGGCTTCGAGCAGCCGACCGCCGGGAAGATCCTGCTGGACGGCACGGACGTGACCGCCATCCCGCCGCACAAGCGCAACGTGAACACGGTGTTCCAGAGCTACGCGCTGTTCCCGTTCCTGTCCGTCTTCGACAACGTCGCGTTCGGCCTGCGGCACCGCAGCCTGTCCAAGGCCGAGATCGCCAAGCAGGTCGGCGAGGCGCTGGATCTGGTGCAGATGACCGAGTACGCCAAGCGGCGCCCCGGCATGCTGTCCGGCGGCCAGCAGCAGCGGGTCGCGCTGGCCAGGGCGCTCGTGCTGAACCCCGCGGTGCTGCTGCTCGACGAGCCGCTCGGCGCGCTGGACGCCAAGCTGCGCCGGTCCCTCAAGGTCGAGCTGAAGGCGCTCCAGGAGCGGGTCGGCATCACGTTCCTCTACGTCACGCACGACCAGGAGGAAGCACTGACCATGTCCGACCGGCTGGCGGTGATGAACTCCGGCAAGATCGTGCAGATCGGCGTGCCGCGTGAGGTGTACGAGGAGCCCGGTGACACCTACGTGGCCGACTTCCTGGGTGTGTCCAACCTGATGGAGGTCGACGTGGTGGAGCGGGGCCCGGGGGCACGCTGCCAGATCAGGATCGGGGACGCGGGCCTGGTGGCCGAGCGGGGCGAGGTTGACGGGCTCGGCCCCGCGCACGCGGTGATCCGCCCCGAGCGCGTCCGGATCGAGGCCTACGGCTCGGCCGGGGACAACCGGGTGCCGGCCATGGTGGAGCGCCTGGTCTTCCTCGGCGCCGCCACCCAGGTGATGCTGCGGCTCGGCGCGGGCGTGCCGCTGCAGGCCCTGATGCAGAACGACGGCGAGGACACCGGGCTGGCACAGGGCTCCCCGGTGCACGTGTTCCTGCCGCCGGACGGGCTGCGCGTGCTGGGTGGCGAGGCGCGCGAGGTGCCGGTCGCGCCCGAGGACGACTCGCTCGTCAGCAGCTAGCGGGCCAGCCCGCCCGTCACGGCTTGCGCGCGACGCCTGCCCCACAGCGCGGCGGGCGCATCGGCACCGGCCGCGGCGCTGGGCCGCCATTCCGAGACCGGCACCACGCCGGGCTCCACCAGGTCCGTGCCGTCGAAGAAGCGCAGCACCTGGCCGTGGCTGCGGAACGTCATCGTGCCCGCCATGAACCGGCCGACCTGGTCCCTGGCCTCCGCCACCGCCGGGATGTCGATGTCCGAGGCGATCTGTGACAGGGCGAGGTAGCTCCCGGCGGGGATCGCCCCGGTGAGCCGGGCGACGATGCCGAAGGGGTCATCGGAATCAGGGATCAGGTGCAGGATGGCCAGCAGCACGACCGCGACCGGCTGGGAGAAGTCGAGCGTCTGGGCGGCCCGGTCCAGGATCGCGCCGGCGTCGCGCAGGTCGGCGTCCAGGTAGTCGGTGGCGCCTTCCGGGGCGCCGGTGAGCAGCGCCCGGGCGTGGGCCATCACGATGGGGTCGTTGTCCACGTAGACCACCCGGCACGAGGGATCGGCGGCCTGGGCGATCTCATGCGTGTTGCGGCGCCGTCGGGATGCCGGTCCCGATGTCGAGGAACTGCCGGATGCCGGCTTCGGCGGCCAGGTAATGCACCGCGCGGGCCAGGAACGCCCGGTTGGCGCGCACCGAGTGGATCAGGTTCGGGTAGGCCGCCACGGCGGCGTCACCGGCGGCCCGGTCCACCGCGTAGTTGTCCTTGGCCGCCGAGCCAGTAGTCATAGATCCGGGCGGCATGCGCCACGCTGGTGTCGAACGACGGGTGCTCGGTCACGCTCAGGTCTCCCTGATGATCTCTTTGAGGAAGCGGGTGGTGCCCGCCGGTGTCAGTGCCTCCGCGGACAGGCGGTTCATGACCTCCATGTAGTGGTCGACGTCGTTGCGCCGTTCCAGGTACAGGGCGCTGGTGAGCTGCTCGATGTAGGCCACGTCCGGCAGGTCGGCCTGGCGGAACCGCAGCACCGTGAACGAGCCGCCCGCGCCCGCGTGCCCGCCGCGGCGGAAGGGCACGACCTGGAGCGTCACGTGCGGCAGGTCGGCGGCTTCGATGAGGCGCTGCAACTGCCCGCGCATGACCTGCGGGCCGCCCACCGGGCGGCGCAGCGCGGCCTCGTCCATGACCGACCAGACCCGCGGCGCATCCTCGCTGTGCAGCAGGTCCTGGCGCTTGAGCCGCAGGCTGACCCGGCGGTCGACCTCCTCCGCCGGGGCTGCCTTGTGGCCGAGTACGGTGACGGCCCGGGCGTAGTCCTGCGTCTGGAACAGGCCGTGCACGAACTGCAGCTCGAAGGTGCGGATCAGGGTGGCCGCGGCCTCCAGGCCCAGGTAGGCCTCGAACCAGTCGGGCAGGATGTCGGAGTACTTCGCCCACCAGCCCTGGGCGTTGGCCTGCTCGACCAGGGCCAGCAGCCCGGTACGGACCTGCCCGTCGGTGACCCCGTACAGGGTGAGCAGGTCGGCCACGTCGCGGTGCTTGAAGCTGACCCGGCCGTGCTCCAGGCGGCTGATCTTGGACCTGGATGCGCGGATCTCATACCCGGCCCGGTCCGGCGTGATGCCGGCGTCCTCGCGCAGCCGCCGTAGCTGGCTGCCCAGCAGCATCCGCAGCACGGTCGGCCCGCTGCGGGGATCGGCTCCCAGGCTGTCGCCGTCCGGAGGGTCGCCGGTGCCACCAGGCGGCGTGCCGCCGGCGTTGACCGTGCTCATCCTGGCTCCGGCAGTGGTGGATCGGGCGCTGGTGTCTGCCTCCCGGCCAGCTCACGGTGTCATCGGGTCACGCGACACCGCGGGCATTTGCCCGGAGGCGGGAAAGGCTCGTCCGGCGGGTGCACCGTGCACAATACACCGAACCGGGCACGCCGCGGCAGGCCGTTCCGTGACGGTGCCCGCGCCGTTTCCGGGCGGGCACCGGGCCGTCTGGAAAGAGTGGTTACGGAGCAGGTGAAAGCAGGCTGTCGAACTCCCCGTCCTGGACGCCGCGCAGGAAAACGGCCAGTTCTGTCCGGCGGTAGATGAGGGCCGGGCCAGATTTGTCCCGGGAGTTGCGAATGGCGATCATTCCGTCCGGCAATTCGGCGATCTCCACGCAGCTTCCGCTCGGGTTGCTGGCGGTGCTCTTGCGCCAGTGCGCCATCGTCAGGCGTTCGGCGGATATGCCGTTCTCCCAGTGCATATTCACTCCGGTGTCAGCTTCAGCGGGGACAGTCAGGGGCGGACGTTTCCCCGTCCGCCCCTGCTGCAGGAGTCTGCACGCGGCAGCCTAACATGCTGATGCACGTGCATTCGGTGCTTGCATCAAGGGCGCGAGCACGGCAGAATGCGGTTGCATACGTTTGCACTGTAGCCCCCAGTGGAGAGCGGCGAGTCGGAAGTGTCCGGAGCGGCGGTGACGGCGGCACCTGCGGGTCTCGCGCGCGGGACAGGTCCCGCGGCGGACTGGCACTGGCTCACGTCGGCCGCGGAGATGGCCGCGACGGTCAGCGGCGTCTGGCCGCTGGCCAGGCACCCCGCCGCCCAGGGCCGGCCCGGCTACCCCAAGGTGGCCACCCGCACGCCCGGCGCGGGCGGTGACTCGGTCCGGGTCGCCAGGGACTTCGCCGCGGCCACGCTGCGGCGCTGGGGCGTCGAGGACGGGCAGCGCGACGACATCGTCGTGGTGGTGTCCGAGTTGCTGACGAACGCGCTGCGGTACACGGTGCCGTGCCCCGGCGCGGTCTGGCCGCGCTGGCCGGTCCGGCTCGGCCTGCTGCAGCCCGGCCCGTGGGTGCTGTGCGCGATCTCCGATCCCAGCGACGAGGTTCCGGTGCCCAAGGAGCCGTGCTGGTTCGGCGAGTCGGGCCGCGGGCTGCACGTGGTGGCGTCGCTGTGCGACGAGTGGGGCTGCACACCGCCCGGGCCCAGGGGCAAGGTCGTCTGGGCCCTGTTCGCCACCAGGCAGCCCTAGTAGCCACGCACAGCGGGCCCTTCGGCGGGGCCGCGTGCCGGGTCCCAGCCCGGGCCGCGCTCAGTCGGTCCCGGCGATCGTGCTCAGCGCCTCCAGCCCGGCGCCCCGCTGGCCGCGGGTCATCCAGCGGTAGCCGATATAGCCGATCACCGCGATCACGAGCGACATCACCAGCGCGATCGTGCCGAGCGCGTTGAGCGCCGGCCCGCCGTTGCCGCCGTGCTGCGTGGAGTAGATGATCACCGAGATCGGCGTGTTCCCGGAGTTGGAGGAGAGCAGGTCGACGATCACGAAGTCGTCGATGACGCCGGAGAACACCAGCACCGCGCTGGCGAAGATGGCCGGGCCGAGCAGCGGCAGCATCACCCGCCGCATCGTCTGGAACTGGTTCGCGCCGAGGTCGGCCGCCGCCTCCTCGTACTGCCTGCCCAGCGTGACCAGCCGGGCCTGGACGATGATCGCCGGCCAGCTCACGTTCCAGGTGACCAGGCCCAGCGTCTCCGCGAGGTGCCGAGGTGCACCGAGGTGAACAGCACGGTGAAGACGAAGAACATCGCCACGCCGAAGATCAGCTCCGGGACGACGAACGAGAGGATCATCACGAAGTTGAAGGTGGACGGGATCGGCGCCCCGCCACCGGTTGATGCCCAGCGCGAACGCCACGCCGAGCGGCACCGCGATGAGCGTCGTGTAGGACCGACAGCCGGACGGTCTGCACCACCGCCGCGTGCAGCTGGGGGTTGTGCAGCACGCTGTTGACCGGGTCGGTGAAGTACCACCGCCAGGAGAAGCCCTGCCAGGCGCTCTGCGACTTCCCGTTGTTGAACGAGAACAGCACCGCGAGCGCGATCGGCACCAGCGACCAGATCAGGTACAGCCAGGTGAAGCCCTCGAGGAACCAGGGGTGGCCCCACGGGTTGCGCCGGGGCAGCAGCCGCCTGCTGACGGTGCGGGGCTCCGCGGCCGCCTTGCTGGCCGCGGCGGGGACGCTGGTCGCGGTCACATCGCCTCCCGGGACGAGCGGTTGGTCGCCACCACGTAATAGATCATCGGCACGAGCAGCACGAGCAGCAGCAGCATGGACAGCACCGCGCCCTGCCCCTCCAGCCCGGGCGTGCCCAGCTGGCCCTCGATGAGGTTGCCGACCATGGACGTCTGCGCGGCACCCGACATGAGCTGGTTGGTGTAGTAGTCGCCGAGCATCGGCAGCACGGTGATCAGCAGCCCGGTCAGGATCGGCTGGCGTGACATCGGCAGGGTGACCCGTGCGAACGTGCGCACCCGGCCGAGGCCCAGGTCCCGGCCCGCCTCGATCAGCGCCGGGTCGATCCGGTCCAGGCCGGCGTAGAGCACCAGGATCAGGTAGGGGATGTAGCCGTAGACCAGCCCGAGTATCACGGTGACCGGCTTGCCGCCCAGCCAGTTGACCGGCTGCGAGGTCAGGTGCAGGAACGACAGGGCCTTGTTCACGTAGCCGTCGGTCTGCAGCAGGTCCACCCAGGCCAGCATGCGCATCATGTAGCTGATCCAGAACGGCGCGATCAGCAGGATGAGGAACAGCCCCTTGCGCCGCCCGGCGAACCTGGCCACGAAGTAGGCCGCCGGGTAGGCGATCACCAGGCTCAGCAGCGAGGCGATGGCCACGTAGACGATCGTCCTGACCACGATGGGCCCGGCGAACGAGCTGGCGCCGACCAGGTCGTGCCACACGTTGATGACGTTCGACGAACTCCACTTCAGCGGGTTCCACACCGCGATCGGCGACTCGAACAGCCGGTCGAGCTGGCCCATCGCGATGGCCAGGACGGCGTAGAACGGCACGATGAACAGCAGGACGAGCCAGATGATGCCGGGCGCCGCCAGGGCGACCCAGAAGCCGCGCCCGTGGCTGGGCGGTTGGGATTCCTGGCCCGCGCGCCGCGCGGCCGGTATGCGTGCTGCCATCGTCGGGTACCCCTAGATTCCGTTGCTCACCACGAGCCAGGCCTGCTGCCAGAGTGCGTCGGCGTCCACCGGCAACTGCAGTTCGCCGACGCCGCGGCGGAAGTAGGACGGCAGGACCACCGTGGACATCAGGCTCTTCGGCAGGATCTTCTCCTGCACCAGGCGCTGCGGCGTGACCCCGGTCAGCGGCTGCATGTAGCCGTTGTAGCTGATGTTCTCCAGGGCGTTCGGCAGATTCTCCAGGTAGTCGAGGAACAGGTGCGCGAGCACCGGGTTGGTCGCGCTGCGCAGCACCGTGTTGGTGTCGTTCGCCACCGGGCCCTTGCCGTCCGTGGGGAACCAGTAGCCGACCACGTCCACGGGCACGCCCTTGGGCATGTAGGAGGCCGCCGCCGCCATGTCCCCGGACCAGGAGTGGTGGATCCAGGTCTCGCCGGTCGGCACCTCGGTGTAGTCGTTGTTGTCGATCCGCACGTTCACCAGGTTGGACAGGTCTTCGAGGCTGTTACGGGACAGGGCGATCTGACGGTAGTCGGTGGTGTTCAGGTTGTAGAGCCCGTTCTTCATCAGCCCGAGGCTGATGCCCTCCCGGTAGTCGTCCAATATCGCGATCTTGCCCTTGTACTTGGGCTGCCAGAGCATCTGCGCCCAGGGGTTGCGCATCGCGTACGGGTTCTCCGGTACCAGATCCTTCCGCCACGAGATCCCGGTGGTGTAGATCGTGTACGGCACCGTGTACCGCCAGCCCTGGTCGTAGAACGGGTTGGTGAAGTCGGGCCAGGCCTGGTGGATGTTGGGGATGTAGCTGTGGTTCAGCGGCTGGATCAGCTTCGACTCGATCAGCTGGCCCAGGACGTCCACGGTGACGCCCATGAGCACGTCGAAGGACAGCCCGCTGCGCAGCTTGGCCAGCGCCTCGTTCATGGTGTTGAACGTGGTCAGCTGGACCTTGCAGTTGTACCTCTTGGCGAAGTTGTTCAGGCAGGCCTGGTTGACGTAGGCGACCCAGTTGTAGATCTGCAGGGTGGCCCCGCTCTCCGGGGGCAGGCCGCTCTTGATCGGCTGGTTGTCCGTGAACACCGGCCACCGCACCGGGTTCCTTGGGCGGGGCAGCGGCACGGTGCCGCTGCCGGCCAGCGCGGGCGCGCACGCCTCCAGCAGGGCACCGCCGCCCAGGGCCCCGAGCCCGGCCAGTGCGCCCCGGCCCAGGAACCCGCGCCGGGACATCGCCAGGCGCGGGGGACCATCCTCGGTCCAGCCCTCACGTGGGTGTGCCACCAGTCACCTCTTCTCTGGCGGCGCTGACATCAGGGAGACTCAGGCTCCCTGACTGAACAGTCCGTCAATAACACGTACTCCTCTGCCGTCCCGGCGCGCAAGACTTTCCGGCAAAACGCCCCATCTCAGGCGCTGGCCCCACAGCCGCTCACCGCGCGCGCGAACACGCCGAAGTTCCCGACCAGGCGGTCGATGTCCGGCTCATCGTGCTGCACCGAGATCAGCCATTGCTCGATCTTGCCCCAGGGCGGGAGGAAGACGCCACCGTTGTGCTGGAACAGCCAGTGGGCATGGCTGTAGCGGTCGTCGATGCCCAGGAAGCCGCGATAGTCCCGGACGGGCTGGGCGGAGAACACCACACAGCCCTTGGCACCCGCGCTGACCACGTGCGCGGCCAGGCCGGACGCGGCGATCTCGCGCTCGATGCCCGTGTTGGCGCGCTCGGCCAGCGCGTCGATCCGCCGGTAGGCCTCCGGGGTGGCGACCTCGGTGAGCATGGCGCGGGCGGCGGCGAGCGCGAGCGGGTTCCCGTTGAATGTCCCCACCATCTCGTAGTCGCCCGCCGCGACGTGCGCCATGACCTCGGCGGTGCCGCCGATGGCGGCGACGGCGACCCCGCCGCCGATCGCCTTGGCCAGGCAGGTGATGTCCGGCACCACGCCGGTCAGCCCGGTGGCCCCGGCCGGGCCCGCCGTCAGGCCGGTCTTGACCTCGTCGAACGTGAGCAGGGCGCCGTGGGCGTGCAGCAGGTCCTTCAGCGCCGCCAGGTAGCCGGGCTCGGGGTGGATGATCCCGGCGTTCATCATGATCGGCTCGATGATCATCCCGGCGATCTCGCCGGCGTGCTCGTCCAGCAGCCGGGCGACGCTGTCGAGGTCGTTGAAGCTGGCGACCAGGGTGAGCTTGATGAACGGGCCGGGGATGCCGGTGCTGGACGGGACCTGGGCGGGCTTGCCCTCCGGGCCGGCCTCGTCGGCCTCCGGGCCCACCGATACCTGCACCGAGTCGTGGTG
Source organism: uncultured Actinomycetes bacterium (assembly GCA_963730235.1). Taxonomy (GTDB): domain Bacteria; phylum Actinomycetota; class Actinomycetes; order Streptosporangiales; family Streptosporangiaceae; genus DASXKD01. The sequence goes on along the minus strand of CAVSRH010000002.1, from coordinate 309,603 downwards.
GCCGTGGTAGCAGCCTTCGATCTTTATGATCAGGTCGCGCCCGGTGATCGCCCGCATCAGGTGGACGGCGTCCATGGTGGCCTCGGTGCCCGAGTTGGCGAACCGCCACAGCGGGAGGCCGAACCGGGCGGCCAGTTCGCCGGCCACCACCACCGCGTCCTCGGTCGGCTGCGCGAAGTGCGTGCCCCGGGCGACCTGGCGGGTCACCGCCTCGACGATGGCGGGGTGCGCGTGACCGGCCAGGCCCACGCCGTAGCCGCCGTGCAGGTCCACATACTCGTTGCCGTCGACGTCGTAGATCTTGGAGCCGCGGCCGTGGCTGAGCCAGACCGGCTGCGGCGCGGTGATCTGCCAGTTGGACGTGACCCCGCCGGCCAGCGACCCGGCCGCGGCGGCGGCCATGCGCCGGGAGCCGGGCTGGCGTTCGGCGAAGATTCTCTCCTGTTCGGCGATGACTTCCGCAAGATCTGCGGGCAGTCGGACGGTGCTGTCCTGCGTGGTGGACACGGTGGCCCCTCCTGTTTGACTGAACATTCAGTCTAAAAGGAGGGGCGGGCCGCTGACAAGGTCACGGACCGTCGTACTCGTCGTGGCGGCGCAGCCACAGCTGGGCGTCATCCTCCTCGTTCCGGCCGAGCGGGGTGCGGTCGAGGAGGCCGTAGTAGACCATCATGAACTCCAGCCCCCTGGCGGTGGTGGAGTAGGTGAGGTACACGTTCCCGTCCTCCAGCGTGTAGCAGTTCATGACCGGCTGCTCCGCAATGTAGACGGCGGGCTCGGTGCCGCACTCCCGCGCGTTCTTCGCGGCGACCGGGGGGACGCCGCCGGCCAGCCAGCCGCGGGCGGTCTCCACCGGGTAGGCGAGCTCCAGGTCGAAGGCGTAGTCGCTGCCGTAGGAGGAGGCCCAGGGGAAGCTCCAGCCCATCCGCCGCTTGTAGGCCTGCAGCTTGTCCAGCGGCGCCCGGGAGATGGCGGTGAACGCCACGTCGCGGGCCTTCAGGTGGGACATGTTGCCGTTGAAGCCGTCGGCGATCGACGAGCAGGCCGGGCAGCCCGCGGTGTAGTCCGGGCCGAACATGAAGTGGTAGACGATCAGCTGCGGCCGCCCGTCGAACAGTTCGGCCAGCGTCCTTCGCCCGGCGTCGGTGTCGAACCGGTACTGCTTCTCGATCGGCACCCAGGGCAGGGCGCGGCGCTCGGCCGCGAGCTGGTCACCGCGGCGGGTCAGTTCCTTCTCCTTGGCCAGCAGCTCGCCGCGGGCGGCGAGCCACTCCTCGCGCGTGCCGGTCCGGTGACTGGACATGTGCCTGCCTCCTTTGTGTTTTTTATTCGCCGGGACGATTGTGTTTTGATGTGCCGGGACGATCGGCCGTGGCCAGCGCCGCCCCTGACGGCTCACATGGGCGGGGCAAGGCCGGGAACCGCCGCGGGCATGACGACGATCAAGATCCCCAGTCCGGTGATGGCCAGCGCCAGTGGCACGTCCACGGCGGGAATGGGCGACAGCAGCTTCTGGGCCAGGACGATGATCGTGATCACCACCATCCACGGGATGCTCATCACGCCCAGCGCCACCAGCAGGGCCATCAGCCCGGCGCTCGACCCGGCGCAGTGCAGCCCGAAACCGAGCCCGGAGCGGGTGCCCTCGCGGCAGCGCTGGCGGCAGTGCCGCTTGACCGGCGTGAACTCGTAGCAGCCTGCCGCGATCGCGACCAGGCCGGCCACGAGCGTCCCATGCGGCCGGTCCACCGCATAGACCAGGACGCCGGCCAGTGCCCAGACGGCCAGGTATGCGCCGACGAACAGCGGCACGGCGCGCATGCCGCCGGCCCGGGCGCGCCGGAGCACGGCCGGGGCGGCGCCCGGCAGCATCATCGCCGCCATCATCGCCACCCACACGGCGATGAAGAAGCCGAACGAGCCGAGCGGCGTCGCGGTGCCCATGTTCATCCCGGTCATCTGCCAGGCCGAGACCACCCAGCACGCCGCGGCCAGCCCGAGCGTCGCCGCCAGCGCGGCCGCCGTGGCCGGCCCGGCGCCGGTGAGGGCGGCGGGCCCGCGGCCCTCACCGGCGCCGGACAGGATGGCGGGCCCGCGGCCAGACCCGGCGCCAGCCATCAGTTCCTCCCGGTGCCGAGGTCGTCGGAGCGCCCGGCTTCCAGGCGCGGCCACTGGGCGATGGGGCGCCCGCCGGGCCACGCCGATATCGGTGGCCAGGCGGGCGCGCCGCCGCCGGTCCGCGTGTTGGAGCAGCGCTGTGGCCAGCCGGGGGGCGAGTCCTCCCAGGTCTCCTGGCGTCCGTAGGCGGTGAGGTCCATCAGCGCGTAGCTGTGGTCCATGGCCTCCGCGCCGCGCCGGGTGGTCCAGTAGGTTTCGAAGACGCGGTCGCCGTCGCGCAGGTAGCACACGAGGTGGAACAGGCCGATCTGGCGCCCGGTGAGCAGCGCGCCGAGGGAGTCCTGGGCGGAGTACCAGGGCATGTCCCAGCCCATGAAGTCGCGGTAGCGGATGCTCTCGCCGTAGGGCCCCTGGCAGAGGACCGCGTAGGTGATGTCGCGGGAATGCAGGTGGCACAGCTCCGCGACCTGGGTGGTGTAGAACGTGCAGCCCTCGCACTGCTCGGCCGCGGGCCGGCCGGGGTGCCACATGAAGTAGTAGGCGATGAGCTGCCGGCGTCCCTCGAACGCGTCGCGCAGCGGGACCGGCCCGTGCGGCCCGGTCAGCGGCAGGCTGGCGTCCACCTCGGCCATCGGCAGGCGCCGCCGGGCCGCGGCGATCGCGTCGCCCTCGCGGGTGTGCGCCTTCTCCCGGATCCGCAGCCGGTCCAGTTCGGCCTCGAAGGTGGCCCGGTCGGCGACCGGGGGCTGCCCCGGTGCCCCCGCGCCGCCGGCGGGCTGCTGCCCGGCGCTGTCCGGATCAGTCTTCATGGCCGTCTCCCTCGGCATCGCCGTAGGCGTCGTGCCACCGCCACCAGGAGTACGGCGGGGCCTGCGGGTAGCCCTCGGGCGAGTCCTCCCACTCCTCCTGCCGCCCGAGCACGGTCAGGTCCAGGTAGCTCCAGGTGCTGCCCAGCGCCTCGTCGCCACGGTTGTTGACGAAGTAGGTCCGGTACACCTGGTCGCCGTCGCGGAAGAACGCGTTCGTGCCGTGCCACTGGTCCACGCCGAAGTCCGCGTCGAACTCGTCGGTCATCGTGTACCAGGGCATCGTCCAGCCCATCCGCGCCTTCAGCCGCGCGATGTCGGCCTGCGGCGCGCGCGAGGCGTAGGCGAAGGTGGTGTCCCTGGCGTTCAGGTGTGCGACGTGGGCGACCTGGTCGGCCATCAGGGAACAGCCGGGACACGCGTGGCCCGGCCAGCCGTACACACCGGGCTCGAAGAAGGCGCGGTAGACGACCAGCTGGCGACGGCCCTCGAACAGGCCGAGCAGGCTCGCCCTGCCGTCCGGCCCGTCGAACGCGTACTCCTTCCGGACGGACAGCCACGGCATCCGCCGGCGTTCCGCCGCCAGGGCGTCCCGGGCGCGGGTCAGTTCCTTCTCCTTCACCAGCAGCCGCTGGCGTGCTGCCTCCCACTCCTGCGGCGCGACGATCGGCGGGGTCTTCATGGCGGTAGCCACCTTTCTGGTCAATGTCCCCGGGTCCGGCTGCGCGGGCCCGCGGGCTCGTGCGCGCTCCGGTCGAGGTGGTCCTTCAGTGCGTTCAGCGGGCCGTCCCAGTCGCGGGCCAGGGCAGCCAGGAACTGCTGCGCCGCCTGCATCGGCGCGGAGCGCAGCCGGTACCGCACCCGGCGCCGCTCGCCCGGCTCGGCCGTGACCAGGCCGGCCAGTGTCAGCAGGGCCAGGTGCTTGGCGATCGCCTGCCGGGTGATCGGCAGGCGGCCCGCCAGGTCCGTGGCGGTGGCCGGGCCCCCGGAGGCCAGCGCGGCCAGGATGGCGCGCCGGGTGGGGTCGGCCAGCGCCACGAAGACCTGTTCGGCGATGGCCTCGATATCAGGCGGCATCGAGGTAGGTGGCCAGTTCGGCCAGCTCGCTCGCCCAGCCCCTGGTGTTGCCGTCGAACGCCTGGTGGTGCGCCTCGTCCGAGAGCTGGGCGAATCCGCTCTCGACGACCGTCAGCCGGGTGCCCGCGCCGTCCGGTTCGAGGGTGAACTCGACATAGGTACGGCGCTGATCGTCCTCGGGCAGCCCGTAGATGTGCCAGGTGAACCCGAACACCCTCGGCTCCTCCACCCGTTCCACGCGCATCTCGGCGGTGTGCCCCTCGGTCCACTTCATCCAGGCCGACCCGCCCGGCCGCAGGTCGATGGCCGCCTCGTTGCCGAACCAGGCGGCCAGGCCCTCGGCCGTGGTGAGCGCTGCCCAGACCCTGGCCGGTGGGTGAGCCAGCTCCATGGTCCGCTCGATGCGATCGGGAAAACCCATGACGCCTCCACTGTGTAGCAAGCCCTGTGTAGCAACTGATTGGTTGCTACATTATGGCAACCGACTGGTTGCGTCAACAGCCCAGGTGCTTCGGCCACCGGCGGCCAGCGCCGGCCGGTCAGCGAACCGGGATGCGCCGGGCGGCCAGCCGCCAGCCCAGCAGGAACAGTCCGAGGAACAGCAGCGAGACGATGACGAACGCCGGCGCGGTGCCCTGCCCGGCGAGCACCCGGAGCACCTGGCCGAGGGCCACGGTGGCCAGCCAGACCCCGGTGCCGGTCGGGAACAGCGCGAACGGCCGCCGCCAGCCGCGCGTCACCGCCCAGCCGGCCGCCAGCCCGGCCAGGAACGGCCAGGCCGTGGCCGCCACCCCGGCCAGGGTCTCGCCCGCATGGTGGTTCGCCCGGCCGATCACCACGAAGGCCAGCACGCAGCAGACGTCGGCGAGCAGGCCCAGGACGGCACGCATCCGCTCAGCGTAGGCGCCGCCGCCGCGCGAGGCCCGCGCCGGCGCACACCACCACGACGGCAAGCGGCACGACGCTCCCGCCCGGCCCTGGCGCCACCGAGTGGGCCACGATCCACAGGGATCCGAGGAACACCAGGTACGCGCCGATGATGAAGGCCCCGGTGGCCCGGCTCATCCCGCTGTCGCGGTAGGCGAACGCCAGGGCGATGAGGGTCAGCACCAGGGCCCACACCGCGATCAGGTCCGACTGGCCCGACGGCGCCCCGAGCCCGGTGATCGTGGCAGGCACCAGCAGCCCGGCGGTCACGTTCAGCGCGTTGCTGTTCAGCGTGGTGCTCAGCATGGCGGCGCCGCGGCCGCGGGCCGCCAGGTACACCGCGGCGACCGAGTTGGGCAGGCTGGTGACCGCGGCCAGCACCACCCCGCCGGTGATGATCTGCGGGATCGCGAACCGGGTGCCGAGGGCGGTCGCGGCCCGTTCCATGGCCACGCTGGCGGCGACCACGACGGCGAGCATCGCGACGGCCACGGCCACGTCCCTGCCCCGGCCATGCGCGGGGTGGATGACCTCTTCGAGTTCGGCCTCCTCCTCGGACACCGCGGTGGCCAGCCACGCCACCCAGCGCCTGGCCAGTGGGATCCGGGCCAGCCGGGCCCGGCCGGCCCCGAGCACGGCGAGGTAGGGGATCAGGGCGGCGAGGGCGGCAACGAGCCCCGCCGCGGCCGGGATCAGGCCGAGCACCACGACCAGGCAGACGAGGGCGATCCAGGCGCCGACCACGCCGCCGAGCAGGATCACCCGGCGGTGCAGCGCGATCCGGCCCGCCACCACGGCACCGAGGCCGAGCAGCGCGGCCAGGTTGAACACGTTGGAGCCGATGATGACCCCGGCGCCGACCTTGGCCTGGTGCGTGGTCAGCGCGGTCACCGCGGCGGTGATCTCCGGCGCGTCCGCGGCCAGCGCGGCCAGCACGCCGAGCAGCGCCTCGGACAGGCCGAGCCGCCCGCCGATCCGCTCCAGCCGGGTCACCAGCACGTAGCTGGCGCTGAGGCTGACGGCCGCTCCGGCCAGGAAGATGATCAGGTCGGCAGCGGCTACCACGGGTTGCCGGAGGGGCCATACACCTGGGCCTGCAGCGCCGAGGCGGTGACGGTGGTGCCGCAGACCAGCGGCGGCAGCTTGTCCTGTGCCGCCGCCCACAGCGACCAGGCATACAGGGACGTGCGCTCGGCCTGCGGGCTGTTGCGGGCGGTGTGGGTTGGCGTCCAGATGCCGCCCTTGCGCACCCAGGTGGCGCCGAACGCCAGGTAGTGGGTCCGGTGGCCGGCGATCACGAACGTCTGGGGATACGGCCCGGGCGCGTCGTGGCTGCGGAACCAGATCTGGAAGTCGGTCGCGTTCGTGCTGGTGATGTGCACGTCCAGGCCGCTCAGCCAGGACTGGCTGCCGGGGCGGAGCCCCGCGGTGCGGATGGCGCACTGGACCAGCAGGGCCGGCGCGTCCGCGACGCGGACCGCGGCCGGGTCGCTCGCGAAGGTGGGATGCGGCTTCTTCTTCGGCGGCAGCGCGAACCCGCCGCAGCCGGCCAGCACCACGCTGGCCAGGGCAGCCAGGGCCGCGAGGCCCCGCCAGAGCCCCCAGTGCCTGCCGCGCATCGCGCCCTCTCGTCGCGCCGTTACGGCCGCCTTCCGGCCGTGGTGACCGCAGCGTAGCCTGAACCTGCGGGCGGCGAGACCGCGCTCACGGAAAGGCCAGCCCATGGGTTCGCAGGTTTTCTGGCGCCGCGCGGTTGAGGAGCCCGGCTGGATCGCGGCCGTCGAGCCGGACGGGACCGCGCATGCCGCCGGAGACCTGCTGGCCCGGGTCAACCAGCTCACCCGCGGGCTGCGGGAGCGGGGCCTGCGGCCAGGTGACGGGCTCGCCGTCCTGGTGCCCAATGGCATCGCCGCGCTGGAGGTGTACCTCGCGGCGCTGCAGTCCGGCTGGTACCTCACCCCGGTCAACTGGCACTTCACCGCCCCCGAGATCGCCTACATCCTGCGGGACTGCGAGGCGAAGGTGTTCTTCGCGCACGAGCGGTTCGCCGCTGCCGGTGCCGCCGCCGCGGACGAGGCGGGCATACCGGCCGGCGGGCGGCTCAGCTACGGCGCGGTGCCCGGGTTCACCCCGGTGGAAAGCGTCCGCGCGGGCCAGTCACCCGACCTGCCGGACGGCCGGGTGGCGGGCACCACCATGCACTACACCTCCGGCACCACCGGGCGGCCCAAGGGCGTGCGCCGCGAACTGTCCGGCCTGGACCCCGACGAGGCCGGGGAACTCTCCGCGCTGCTGCCGCAGCTTTTCGGGATCACGCCGGGCCCGCCGAACGTGCACCTGGTCACCTCGCCGCACTACCACACGGCGGTATCGGTGTTCGGCGGCGCGAGCCTGATGATGGGCCATCGCCTGGTCTACATGGACGGGTGGGACGCCGAGCGCGCCCTTGCGCTGGTGGAGCGCTACCAGGTCACCAACACGCACATGGTGCCCACGCACTTCAGCAGGCTGCTTGCCCTGCCCGAAGGGACCCGGCGGCGCTACGACATTTCCTCGATGCGCTGGATCCTGCACGCGGCGGCGCCCTGCCCGGTCGGGGTGAAGCGGGCGATGCTGGACTGGTGGGGCCCCCGGGTCTACGAGTACTACGCGGCAACCGAAGGCGGTGGCACGCTGGCCACCCCGCAGGACTGGCTGGCCAAGCCGGGCACGGTGGGCAAGCCATGGCCGATCAGCGAGGTCATGGTCGCCGATGAGGACGGGGAGAAGTGCCCGCCGGGGGTACCGGGCACCGTGTACCTGCGGTCGGACATCACCGATTTCGTCTACAAGGGGGATCCGGCCAAGACGCAGGCCGCCCGGCGGAACGGCTTCTTCACCGTCGGCGACATCGGCTACCTGGACGAGGACGGCTACCTGTTCCTCTGCGACCGCAAGGCCGACATGATCATCTCGGGTGGGGCGAACATCTACCCGGCGGAGATCGAGGGCGAGATCATCATGCATCCCCAGGTCGCCGACGTGGCGGTGTTCGGCATCCCGGACGAGGAGTGGGGGGAGTCCGTCGCCGCCGTGGTGCAGCCCGAGGCGGGCGCGGCCGGCGGCCCGGAACTGGCGGCGAGCATCCTCGCCGCCCTGGACGGCCGGCTGGCCCGGATGAAGTGGCCCAAGCGGATCGACTTCATCGGCGAGATGCCCCGGGACCCGAGCGGCAAGCTGCTCAAGCGCCGCCTCCGGGATCCCTACTGGGTGGCCCGCGGCACGGCCATCTGACCGCTCCGCCCTGGGCGCCTCAGCCCTGGCCCGGGTAGCTGGCCACGGTGGACAGGATCTCCGACGGCGCCCTGTGCCGGCGTGCCACGGAGCTTCCCCAGGCCAGCGAGACCTGCCAGGTGCCGGTCGCCGGGCTGGCCGGTGGCAGCGCGGCGATGCCGAACGTGCCGCCGGGCCAGACGCGGCGCAGCCCGCACCGGCCGGACACCCGGACCGGCCCGGACTGCCAGCCCTGGCCGATGACGTACGCCCGCACCCGCATCACGTATCCGCAGGGCGAGTTGTCGGCCAGCCAGGCCACGTAGGCGGTGCCGCGGAAGCCGCCGGCCACCTCGACGATGTGCGCCGCGTGGTCCCGGTCGGGCGTCACCCGGATCGGCGCTGACCAGGTCTGGCCGCCATCGGTGGAATAGGCCAGCCAGCCCACGTCGCGCCCGAGATGCTGGGAGTCCCAGGTCACGTAGAGGTCGCCGCCGGTGTCCCGGCCGACCGCGCCGTCGATCCACCACTCGGCCGGGGCCATGGACAGCCGCCCGGGCCCGACCCGGACCGGGACCGACCAGCTGGCCCCGCCGTCGGGTGAGGAGGTGAAGTACCCGTGCCCGGGCCCCAGCGTGAGCTTCGCCTGGTCGGTGACCCGGTAGTCCTGGTACTCCAGGTCGATGCTGCCGTCCGGGTCCACCAGCAGCGGTGCGCTGTCCGCGCCGCTGGCCGGGAAGCCGGGGCTGATCGCGGTCTTCGGGCCCCAGGTCAGCCCGAAGTTGACCGACTTCTGCATGACGATGTTGAGATCGCCGGTCTTGAACGAGCAGCCACCGCCGTGCTTGGTGCAGATGTAGCTGACGGCGCTGGCGCTTGGACCGTAGTCCCAGGTGAGGTAGACGGCCCCGTCCGGGGCGGCGGCGATGAACGGGCGGCCGCCGAAGTTGCCCAGTTGCCCGGGTATCAGCCTGGCCACCTGGGGAAAGCTCCGGCCCCGGTCGAACGACGTGTCCACCACGGGGAACTGGTGGTGCGCGGTCTGCTTCATGAACACCGTGTAGACGGTGCCGTTCGGGGCCACCGCGACCGCAGGATCGAAGGCGCCCCGCGACGCGGGGAGCCGGACCGGCCCGCTGAAGTTCAGCCCGCCGTCCAGGGACCGGGCGAACCCGATGCCGCCGCAGCCTATCCAGACGACGTAGACATGCCGGCCGGTGCGGTTCGCGGCCTCCTGCGGCGAGGTGTTCTGCCCCGCGCAGCGCCGGCTGATGTCGGTGACCGGCAGCGTGGCGGGCCGGAGGGCCGCTCCGGGCGCCCGGCCCGCCGCCAGGCCGTGCTGGCGGGCCGGTCCCGGCCCCGATGCTCCCGCCTGAGCGGGCGCCGGCGCCAGGGCGGCCGTCAGGCTGAGGGCCAGCGCGCCGAGCAGCGCTGCCCCTGCGGTGAAGCGGTATCGCATGCGGCCTCCCAGCCTTGCCGTGCTCTGCGTGCCGGCGTCGGGCCTCGCCAGGCCCGGTGGTGGGGGGCATCTATAGGGTACGGCGGACCAGCGGGGATAACCAAGCGTGGTCGGGTCGATTTCGCTATGTCGTGACACTGGCCGGGGCCGGCGGTTCCCGGTGGTGGTCCTTGCCGTCCGCCGGCCTGGCCTCGCTCCCCTTGCCTTCCGCCGCTTCCGCCAGGGCGTCAAGCAGCCGCTCGGCGGCCGGTGGGCCGGGTGGCTCGCCGTAGGTCAGGGCCAGCACCTGGCGGCGGGCGCCCGGCAGCGGCTCGGTGCGGACCCCGGGGTGGCGGGCGGCCCGCAGCGCCAGATCGGGCAGCAGCGCCACGCCCAGCCCGGCCGCGGCCAGCGCCTGGGCGACAAGCACGTCGTCGGTGGTGAACGCGATCTGCGGGGTGAATCCGGCCAGTTCGCACTGCCAGAGCAGGTGGGCACGGCAGCGCTCGCACCCGGCGATCCAGCGGCATCCGGCATAGCCCGCCAGGCGGTGCCCGCCCGGCCGCGGCGCCGCGGCGCCGGCCTGGGTGACCACGTGGACCGGCTCATCGAACAGCAGCCTGGCCCGGACCCCGGCGTCCTCCTCGGCGTGCTGTCCTGCCGCGGCCGGCTTGCCCGCGGTGCCGTGCTGAACGTAGGAGAACACCAGGGCCACGTCCACCCGCCCGGCCCGTAGCATCCGGATCGCGCCCTGGGGCTCCGCCTCGGCCAGCAGCAACTCGACGCCGGGGTGCTCGGCCCGCAGCCGGGCGGCGGCCGCGGGCACCACGGTCGCGAGCGCCGAGGGGAAGCCCGCGATCCGGATCCGCTCCTCGCGCTGGCCGACGTGCGCGGCCAGTTCCTGCTCGGCTGCGTCCAGCCTGCCCAGAATCTCCTCCGCCCGCCCGGCCAGCAGGCGCCCGGCGTCGGTGAGCCGGACGCCGCGGCCGGACCGCTCGACCAGCCGGGTTCCGGTCTCCGCCTCCAGCCGCGCCAGGTGATGGCTCACCGACGGCTGGGCGTAGTTGAGCGCCTTGGCGGCCGCGGTCACCGAGCCGTGCCTGGCCACCGCGGCGAGCACGCGCAGCCTGGTCACGTCCAGCATGCAGCAATGATAGACCGCTTTGATCTATTTGGTCACTGGCTGTAACCGCGCCTATCAGCCCTGGTGAGGTGGCTGCGCGGCGCGGTTTGCCAGCAGCGGGTCGGCGGGGTGCCGCACCGGCTCGCCCGCCTCCCGGCGCCGCCGCCAGGCGATGCCGGACAGCGCTTCAAGCACCACGCGGCCCGCCAGGTAGGCGGTGATCTCGGCATGGTCGAACGGCGGGGACACCTCGACCACGTCCAGGCCGGCCAGTGGCATCTCCATGGCGATCCGTCGCACCGCGTCGAGCAGCTGCCGGGCGGTGAGGCCGCCCGGCTCCGGTGTGCCGGTTCCGGGGGCCATCCCCGGGTCCACCACGTCGATGTCCACGGACAGGAAGACCGCGTCGCAGTCGTCGGTGGCGATGGTGAACGCCTCGGACAGGCACGCGTCCAGCCCGCGCGTCACCACCTCGGTCATCTCGAAGCTGCGCATCGCGCGCGCGGCCATCCAGTCCAGCGTCTCCGGCTCCGGCCAGTACCCCCGCAGCCCGATCTGGAGGAACCGGTCACCGCGCACCGCGCCGGACTCGATCAGCCGCCGCATCGGCGTCCCGTGCCCGTACAGCGAGCCGAACTGGGTGTCGCCGGTGTCGGCGTGGGCGTCGAAATGGATCAGCGACACCCGGCCCCAGCCCACGTGCCGCGCCGTCCCGGTGGCGTCGGGGAACGTGATCGTGTGGTCGCCGCCGAGTATCACCGGGATGGCGCCGCCGGCGCACGCCGCCAGGACCGCCTGCTCCAGCCGGGCCAGCGACGCCTCGGTGTCGCCCGAGGGCATCTCCACGTCACCGGCGTCGGCCACGTGCAGGTCGGCCAGCGGGTCGACGCCGAGGGCGAGGTGCGGGCGGGCGCCGTCGTGCGGCAGGTAGTCGGTGCAGCGGATCGCCTGCGGGCCGAACCTGGCCCCGGGCCGGTGTGACGTGCCGCCGTCGAACGGTGCACCGATGATCAGCACGTCGGCTCCCGCCCAGGAGCCCGGGTCGGCCAGGTCGGCCCGGGGAACCCCGAGGAAGGTGACATCCGGGCCGTACATCCCGCCGAGCCGTGCCATCGGGCCTCCCGCCTCCAAGATCAGCGTCGAGGCCAGTATGCCCCGCCCGGCCGGGGGAGCGGCCGGGGGTCAGCGCGCCGCCGGCCGGTACACCCACGCCCCGTCGGCGTAGTAGTCGAAGCGGAAGCCGGCGTTCACCAGGTAGGCGACCACGTCCGGGGACCGCTGCCAGACGATGACCCAGCCGATGTCCATCCGGCGCACGTCGGCGCGTGCGGCGGCGAGCAGGGCCGGGTAGCTGTGGTAGCCGGAGACCGACTCGGCCAGGCTGCGCGGCTGGCCCTGGGCGCTCAGCAGGCCCGCGTAGAACGCGTTCCGCCGGACCGCCAGCAGCGTCGGCTCCGGCAGCCTGGACAGGTAGCCCACCGCGCGCGGGTGCCCGTCGGCGGTCTCCAGCACCTGCGCCTCGGGGTTGAACGCACCGCCTTCCCTGGCCAGCGGCACCCCGCCACGGACGCCGAACGGGACGTCCACCACGATCGACCCGGAGTGGTCGGCGGCGATGGGCCGGTCCAGGGCCGGCAGGGTGGTGGGCATCGTGGCCACGGCGAGGTTGCCCGCCCAGCCGGCCTCCAGGGCGCCGAGGACGAGCACCGGGATGAGCAGCACGGCCGCGCGGCGGCGCAGCCAGTCGACCGCGGCGCCGGCGAGCAGCGCGGCGGGCAGCACCCCGAGCATGGTGAGCCGCCCGGCCTCGCGGAACCCAGCCATCCCGGGGATCTGCACGAACCACGTGAACGGCATGATCGCGGACAGGTGCACCCCGTACCAGTCCAGGGCGAACGGCGTGTAGGTGTGCGTGCCGATCTTCAGCACCGAGCCCAGCGCCAGCGCGGCGCTGGCGAGCCAGAGCGCGGCGAGCTTCCAGGCGCTGCGGCGCCGCCAGGAGACCACCAGCCCGAGCACGGCCAGCGCGGACAGCACCAGGCCGAACGTGAGCACGCCGTCCAGGACGGGGCCGCGGTAGCTGATCGGCCTTAGCCACGTCAGGCCGAGCCGGACCGCGCGGGGCGAGACGCCGAAGATGGCGGGGAACTCGGTGCCGGAGTACACGTAGTCGGTGGCCACCGTGCCGGGCGGCACGGTGGCGCCGCCCGCACGGGTCTGCGCCACCATGGCCGCGATCTGCGGGCTGGCCACCAGCAGGGCCACGACGGCGGTGGTCGCGGCCGCGGTCAGCCGTTCCCGCCAGGCGCGGCTGAACAGCCACGGCACCAGTGCCGCCAGCACCACGATCACCACCAGGACGAACGACTCCTGGTCGGTGAGCAGGCTGGCGGCGAGGATCACGCCGAGGATCACCGCCTGCTTTCCCCGCCCGCCTCCCCGTCCCCCTTCACTGCGGCGCAGCCGCACCGCCGCCTCCAGCGCCAGCGGCAGGAACACCGCGCCGGCGGCCAGGTTGAGCTGGTACCAGGCGTGCCAGGCCATGATGGAGGACAGCCCGAAGAACGCGCCGGCGAAGACCGCCCCGGTCTGCGTGGGCAGCCACAGCCGCGCCAGCCGGTACATGGCGTAGCACATCAGCCCGGGCATGAGGATCGACAGCAGGTTGTACGAGGCGCTGGGCCCGAACGCCGCCGTGACCGGCATCATCGCCACGCCCTCAAGGGGCATCAGCGCGTGGTACCCGAGCTGGACCCCCGTGGGCGCGACGATCGAGCGGGTGAACCACGGGTTGGCCAGGTGCTCCACCGCGTGGGCCATCCACCAGAAGTCCCACACATAGACGCCCGCGTCCCGGGTGGCCTGGACCTTGCCGTCGAACAGGTAGGTCGCCCGCGGCCAGGTCACCGCGATGCCCACCGCCGTGTAACAGGCCAGCAGCGCCAGGTGCCGCCCGGCCGCGCCGGTGGCCAGCACGCGGGCCGGCGAGCGCAGCCGCCGCCGCCAGCCCGGCCGCGCGCCGGGGAGCAGCCCGGCCGGGGCGCCAGCGGGCGCCGGCGGCGGGCGCCGGCGGCCTGGCCGTGATCGTGGCGGTCATCGGGGCAGCACCACCGGCGCTGGCGCCGCTGTAACCGCCCTTCAGTGCACCGCCGTCCGGTTCGCCCGGCTCTCCGCGGTCATCCGCCGCTACGCCCGGTGCTTCGCCCCCGGGCAACCCACCGCCTGATCCCTGCACCGCACATCGCTCCCACGGGTGATGGGCGCGCATGACGCGCAGGCATCTCGAAAGAGCGAACCCGGCATTTCCGCGACAGTACGGCCCAGCCTCAGCACCAGAATCGAGCCTGCCACGGGGAGTGACATGATCTGATCACGAAAGTGGAATTATCCAGCATAGGTACGTCAATGCCTCGGCAATATGCACGCTCCGTAACGTGCTAACTTGCCCAGATGGGCAGTGATGAGGTGCGCGACGGGGTGCCACTGACCAACCTCGGCCAGCCGCTTTTCGACGGCGCCGGGGCGGTCAAGCGGGATCTCGTCGACTACCTGGACGCGGTCCACCATCTCCTCATCGGTGAGCTGCGCGACCGGCCGCTGTCGGTGATCCGGGTGCTTCGCGGCCAGGCCCCCTTCATGCAGAAAAACGTGCCGAAATACACCCCCGAATGGGTGCCCACGGTCCCGGTATGGGCGGAGGCGTCCAAGCGTGAGGTGACCTACGCGCTGTGCAACGACCGCCGGACACTGCTCTGGTTCGCGAATCAGCGCGCCGTGGAATACCACCCGACGCTGGCCCTGGCCGGGCACATGGACCACCCGACCTACCTCATCCTCGACATCGATCCGCCGGAAGGCGGCGCGTTCGGCGTAGCGGTCCGCGCTGCGCTGCTGGTGCGGGAGGCCCTGGCCGGCGCTGGCCTGGCAGGTGCGGTCAAGACCAGCGGGGCCAAGGGCGTGCACGTGTTCGTGCCGGTGGCCGCGCAGGCGACCAGCGAGGAGGTGGCCGCGGCCACCCGCGCGATCGCCGTCCGCGCCGAACGGCTTGACCCGGCGCTGGCCACCACGGCGTTCATCAAGGAAGACCGCGAGGGGAAGGTGTTCCTCGACTCGACCAGGGCGGGCGGGGCGACGGTGGCGGCCGCCTACAGCCCGCGGGCCCGGCCGGGCGCGCCGGTGTCGTTCCCGGTGCCGTGGGACGACCTGGACAGCGTGGCACCCGGCGACTTCACCCTGCACACCGCGCCGGGACTGCTGGACGGCAGCGAGCCGTGGGCGGGCCAGATGCCCGCCCCGCAGTCGCTCGGCGCGGACCTGATCGAGGAGGGGCGGGCCATCCCGATCGCCCGGGTGCGGGCCATGCACGAAGGCAAGCGCCGCGCCCGCGCCCGCCGGGCGGAGGACGGCGCATGAACCGGGTTCGTGCTCGCCGCTCCCGCTGACCGGCCGGGCCAGCCAGGCGCCCCGGTGCGCCAGCTAGCAAACTGCCAGCTAACGGGGGCCGGTGAACGGCCAGATCGCCGGGCGGGGGAGCGTGGCCGGCTCCTTGAAGTGCGGCGGCGCGCCCAGGTCGAGGAAGTCGGTCAGCGGGTTCGCCGCCGCGTCGCGCCGGGTCAGCGCCGGCAGGTTCCACTTGTACTCGATCGTCGCCAGGACCGAGGTGTGGTCGTAGACCACCGACGAGACGTGGCCCGGCTTGGCGAACGGGGAGGCGGCCAGGCACGGGACCCGGAACCCGTACCGGTCGTAGCCGCCGGGGTAGTCCGGGGGCACGTGGATGTCCGGCGGGATGTCGTCCGGGGTGACCGCCGCCGGCGGCGGCACGTGATCGTAGAACCCCCCGCCCTCGTCCCAGTTGATCACGAAGAGCATGCTCTGCCACTGCGGCCCGGCCGCGGCGGCGTCGAAGAGGCTGGCGGTGAACGCCTCCCCGATCTGGTCGTCCTGGAACTCCCCCTCGGAGGCGGCGAGCGCCTCGGTGGTGAGCAGGGTCACCGGGGGCAGCCTGCCCTCGCGGCAGTCGTCGTAGAAGTCATCGATGTCGTGCAGGTGGCTGCGGTACTTGATCAGGTTGCGCGGCCACAGGCCGACCTCGGGGAGTTCGGCGAAGTAGTTGGCCCAGCCGATGCCGTGGGCGTCCAGCAGATCCCAGATCAGCCCGGTGGCCGGGGGCCTCGCGAACGGGCTGGGGATGGAGGTGGACACCAGGCCGGCCGCGGTGGCCGCCTGGAGGAACCGGCGGTTGGGGAAGGTCTGGGCCAGGACCGAGCAGAAGTAGCGGTCCCCGATGCCATAGGCGCGGGCGAAGCCGTAATACCAGGGCAGGTCCGTCCCATCGAGATACCCCATGGGATCGGTGCTGCTGGTGGCGGTGACGAACCCGTTCATCGCCCCGCCATTCCACTGGCGGTGTGAGTCGTTCCAGGTCTGGCCCACGTGAAAGGACGGGTTGAACGGCAGGCTCTGGTGGTGCACCCGGATCTCGTTCCCGTGGCCGTCCGGGTTGCTGTTCAGCGGTGCCCCGTCCGGGCCGAGGGTGAAGCCGTCCCCGCGGCCGAGCATGCCGAAGTAGTTGTCGTAGGAGTGGTTCTCCTTCATCAAGATCACGATGTGGTCGATGCCCGGCAGGCAGTCGCTGCCGGCCGGCTTGTCGGGGAACGGGAGTGACCCTGGCTCGCGCATGCGCCCACCGTAGCCGCCTCCCCGCGCGGAGTGCGATATCGTCCCCCGGGAGGCACGCAATGAGCATGATCACCGGCCACCGTGGCACCGCCGCCGCTGTCGCGGGCGCCACCATGCTGAGCCTCGCCCTGGCGGGCTGCGGCGTGGCGAACGAGATCAACAAGATCGGTCACACGGTGGCGGCCAACAAGTCCACCATCGACGCCTTCACCGCCAAACTGCAATCCGGCGCGGCCACGCCGTTCGAGGCGAAATATGTCACCACGGGCAGCGCTCCGGCCACGGTCGTCTATGCGGTCCAGCCGCCGAAAGGGCTCTTGTTCAAAGACAGCGCCACGAGCGGCGGCACCGGCCTGCCCGGCACGGAAATCGTGGTGAATGGCTCCGGCGAGTACGTCTGCACGCCGCCAGGTTCCCGGCACGCGCGGTGGACATGCCAGAAGCTGGGCAAGGCCAGCGCCGCCGTGCAGAACAAGATCTTCGGCTTCTACACCCCGTCGCACTGGGTCGCGTTCCTCAGGACCTTCGCGCTCGCGGCCGGCTTTGCCGGTGACAAGGTCAGCACGTCCACCACGACGGTGAACGGGTTCAACATGAGCTGCGTCGACTTCCGCGCGTCCGGGATCCCCGGCACCAGCATGATCTGCACCACGGCGCAGGGCGTCCTCGGCTACGTGAAGGTCGCCGGCGATTCGACCAGCTTCCAGATCAAGTCGTACACGACGTCGCCGGCGGCCTCGCTGTTCCAGTTGCCGGCCGGGGCCAAGGTCACCAACCTGAAGGCCGGCAAGAAGTAGCCCCGGCCGGGGCGCTCACGCGAAGCGTTGTGCCCGGCACCGCTGAGTCTGCCAGCGGCGCCGGGCACACCCTCCTTGCCGAGGCCCGGCCGGGGCGCCCCTGGAACCCCCGGGCCCGCCCGCCGGGAGCTACCCGGCGGCCCGGTCCAGGGCCAGGTCCCCGGCCAGGGGCTCGTCCTCGGGCAGGGAGGTCTTCGGCAGCACCCGGGCCAGCGGGCCCGGCAGCCACCAGTTGGCCTTGCCGAGCAGTTCCATCACCGCGGGCACCAGCACCATCCGCACCAGGGTCGCGTCGATGAGCACGGCCACCGCGAGGCCCAGGCCGATCTGCTTCACCGAGACGTTCGCGCCGGCCACGAAGGACAGGAACACCACCACCATGATCGCCGCGGCCGCGGTGATCACCCGGGCGGTGCGGGCCAGGCCGTGCGCCACCGAGGCGGCGTTGTCACCGGTCGCGTCGTAGGACTCACGGATGCGCGAGAGCAGGAACACCTCGTAGTCCATGGACAGGCCGAACAGGATCACGAACAGGAAGATCGGCACCCAGGTGGTCACCGGCACGTTCTCCGGGAAGCCGAACGCCTGGCGCAGCCAGCCGTCCTGGGTGATGCCGACCAGCACACCGTAGGCGGCGCAGATCGACAGCAGGTTCATCACCGCGGCCTTCACCGCGATCGTGACCGACCGGAACATCACGGTGAGCAGCACCATCGAGACCAGCACCACCACCGCGATCAGCCACGGCAGCCGCTGGCCGATCAGGTTCGCGAACGCCACGCCGCCTGCGTTCGGCCCGGTGAGATAGGCGCGGATGCCGGTGCCGGCCGTGGCCCGCGGCAGGACATCGGCGCGCAGGTGGTTCACCAGCGCGTTGGTGGCCGGGTCCTGCTCACCGGTGACCGGGTAGGCGATCATCATGGCCGCCTTCCCGTCCGCGCTGCGGATCACCGGGGTGACCGCGGCCACGCCCGGGGTGTGCCCGATCGCGGCGGCCAGCCGGGCGGTGCTCGCGCCCGGCGCCGGCAGCGCCGCCGCGAGGATCACCGGGGCGTCGAGGCCGGGGCCGAAGCCGCGCACCATGGTGGCGTAGCTCGCGTAGCCCATGGTCCCCCTGGCCTGGGCGGACTCATCGGGGAAGTTCAGCTTCATGCCGAGCGCGGGCGCGGCGAGGGCCAGGATGATGCCCGCCGAGACGACCGTCGCGAGCACCGGCCGGCGCTGGATGACGCCCGCCCACCGCTGCGCGGCCGGAATTTTCACCGAACGACGTTCCGTGGCCGCCCGGTTCCGCCGGCGTCCCAGCAGCCTCGATCGCCTGGCCAGGCGGGTGCCGGAGAACCCGAGCAGCGCGGGCAGCAGGGTCAGCGAGCCGAGCAGCACCATGGCCACCGTGGCGGCCGCCGCGATCGCGACGCCGTTCAGCAGCGGCTGGCGCAGCACCAGCAGGCCCATCATGCCGATCACGACCGTGGCACCGGCGATCAGCACGGTCCGTCCCGCGGTGCGCATCGCCGTGACGGTGGCGTCTTCCGGGGTACGCCCGGCGAGCAGGCCCTCGCGGAACCTGGTCACGATGAACAGCGCGTAGTCCACGCCGACGCCGAGGCCGATCATGGCGGCGATGATGGGGGAGAAGGACGGCGCGGGGAAGATGTGCCCGAGCAGGCCGATCAGCGACAGGCCGGCGCCGATGCCGAGCAGCGCGGTGACAACCGGCAGGCCCATGGCGAGGAACGAGCCGAACGCGATCAGCAGCACCACCGCGGCGGCAGTGACACCGATGCCGTCACTGGGCCCGCCGTAGGGCGTCTCGGCCAGGTCCACCACGTCGCCGCCGAGGCTGAACGTGATCCCGTGCCCGGAGGCGGCCGTGGCGTCGTGCATCAGCGTGAGCGCCTCGGCGTTGCTGATCGCGGTGGACCCGACATCGAACTGCACGGTGGCGAACGCGATGTGGCCGCCGGAGGAGAGGTGGCCCGGCGTCCGGTACGGGTCGGTGACCGAGGTGACGTGCGCGGCCCGCTCGAACGGGGCCAGCGCCGCCTCGATCCTGGCCCGGGTGGCCGGGGCCGCCAGCGGGGCCCTGGAGTCGATGGCCAGGGTGAGGCTGTCCCCGGAGGCGTGCGGGAAGTGCTTGTTCAGCAGCGACTGCCCCGGGTCGCTGCCGCTGAAGTTGTCCTGCGCCGGGGCGCCGAACCTGGTCCACAGGGTGATGAGGCAGGCCACGCCGGCCAGCCAGACGATGAGCGTGACCCAGCGGTGCCGGTAGCACGCGCGGCCGAGCAGGCCGATCGGCCCCGGACGGGAGTCACGGTGGGGGGTGCCTGTTGCGTGCGACATGGGGGGTTCTCCCACGAGCCGGAGGAGTTGCTGTCGCCTTCGATGCTCGCGAGATCGGGGCCCGGGATCGTCGTACGTGGGGAGGCACTTGGCCGGGTTGGTACTCGCCGGGAGTACTACGGCCGAAGTAGCGCCGGCCCGCGCGGGCAGGAGCCCGCGCGGGCCGGCCGGTGGCTGAGGCGTCAGCCGTGGCTGGGCGTCAGGAGACGTTCAGCCCGTTGTCGTCTTCGAAGAAGTTGGTGTCGTAGCCGCCGCCCAGGGTCTCCTTCCCGGTGTACTTGATGGTGATCGTCTGGCCGATGTACGGGGCCACGGAGTAGCTGTGCTGCACGTAGCCGCTGCCCTCCTGCTGGTTGGACAGCGTCGCCAGGGTGGCCAGCACGGTGCCGCTGGAGTTGAGCACCTGGATGGTGAAGGTGTCGTAGGCCTTGCCCGTCGGGTCGTCGGAGTTGATGTAGAGCCAGAACGACAGGGTCGCGTTCTTGCAGGTCGCCGGGATGGTGACGGTCTGCGACAGGGTGTCGGTGTGCGCCCCGCCGTAGCCGTCGAGCCAGGCCAGCCACGAACCGGAGTGCGCGGGGACGCCCTCGGAGGTGTTGGCCAGCACGCCCGAGGTGGCGGACCACGGCGAGATGCTCCCGGTCTCGAAGCCCGGGTTGCCGAGCAGTTGCTGCGCGGTGCAGCCGCCGCCCGACGCGCTGATCGTCCAGGTGAAGGTCGCCGACCCGGACGCGCCGGTGGTGTCCTTCGCGGTCACCGTGACCGAGGAGGTGCCGGCCGTGGTCGGGGTGCCGGAGATCAGGCCGGTGGTGGAGTTGATGGACAGCCCGGCCGGCAGCCCGGTGGCGCTGTAGGTCAGCGTCTGGCCGGAGGCCGAGTCGCTGGCCTGGATCTGCAGGCTGACGGCGGTGCCCACGGTGCCGGTCTGGTTACCGGGGTTGGTCACCGTGACGGTATTGCCGGTTGCCGGGTTGATCGTCCAGGTAAAGCTGGCCGACCCGGACGCGCCGGTGGTGTCCTTCGCGGTCACCGTGACCGAGGAGGTGCCGGCCGTGGTCGGGGTGCCGGAGATCAGGCCGCTGGTGGAGTTGATGGACAGCCCGGCCGGCAGCCCGGTGGCGCTGTAGGTCAGCGTCTGGCCGGAGGCCGAGTCGGTGGCCTGGATCTGCAGGCTGACCGGGGTACCCACGGTGCCGGTCTGGCTACCCGGGTTGGTCACGGTCACCGTATTGCTGGTGGAGCCGCTGGTGAACGCGGTGACGCCATCCGGCGTGCCCAGGCCGGTGGGGCCGTCGTAGCCGGTCTCCCCGGTGCACAGGTAGGCCGGGGAGCAGGTTCCGTTGGCGCCGGAGGTGACGTCGAACAGGTTGGCCGTGTGGCTGTAGGGATAGGACGACGGGTAGGTGCCCGCCGCCGGCGTGCCGGCCAGCGCGAATGTCGAGGCGATGATGGGGGAGGATGCGCTCGTCCCGCCGACCTCGAGCCAGCCGCCCTGGCTGTAGGAGTCGTACACGGCGACGCCGGTGTTGGGGTCGGCGACCGCGGACACGTCGTTGTTGGTCCGGTGGGAGCAGCCGGTGTCCTTCTGCCAGGACGGCTTGGCGTCATCGGCCGAGCAGCCGGAACCGGTGCCCTCACCGCCCGCGCTGCTGCCCCAGACCGTCTCGGTCCAGCCGCGCGAGTTGGACGCCGTGCTCAGCGACGTGCCGCCGACCGCGGTGACGTACTGCGAGGCGGCGGGGTACTCCACCCCGTAGCCGTCGTCACCGGCCGAGGCGGTGACCGCCACGCCCGGGTGGTTGTAGTAATCGGTGTCGAAGGTCGGGTCGGAGGAGGATTCCGAGCCGCCGTAGCTGTTCGACACGAACTTGGCGCCCAGGCTCACCGCGCTGTTGACCGCGGTGCCGAGGTTCGCGGTGGTCGGGCTGCTGGCCTCGACCAGGATGATGTGACACAGCGGGCAGATGGCCGACACCATGTCGATATCCAGCGACTCCTCGACGTCCCATCCGTTGGTGCCGGCGTTGGCCGGCAGCGGACTGGCCGCCCCGTTCTGGTTCACCACAGAGAAGCAGCCGGAGCCGCAGGCCGGCAGGCCCGCCGACGACCGGTAGGTGGCCAGGTCGGAGGTCGCGTTGGGGTCGTTGTAGGCGTCCACGACCGCGACCGTCTGCCCGCTGCCCGCGGTCGATGACGGCAGCAGGTAGGCGCTTTGCAGGTTGGAGGGGCCGTAGCCGACGCCAGCGGGGATGGCGTCCGGGTGACCGGGCAGCCGGCGCGGCTTCACGTTGGTTCGCACCAGCGCCAGGCAGGCCATGTGACCGGCTGCGGGCTTGGCGCAGGCCGCAGCGTAGTCATGGTGCCCGGCAACCGGGTGCAGGCGCCCGGTGACGTGCTGCGGTCCAGCCGGGCGTGGCTGTGTCGAGGCCTGTGCCCCCGTGGCGGCGGTCAGCATGCCGGTCACGAGTGCTGCCGCCGCGAACGCGGCAGCTCCGCCGCGGGCGGCCCATCGGTGGACGGTTCGGGGTCTCATCCAGTTCCTCCCAATGCACAGGGGTACCCACGCCGGGTAGGCGCGTAGGGGATGGGGCACGCTCGGTAGCGGTGCCTGCGCGCAACATAACTAGCCAGTAATAAAGCGTCAATATGTGTTACCGAGCGTAAACAGATAGGTGAGGATATAACCGGATTAAACAGACATCGATCGGTGATCCGGTTCCACTCTGTGCCGACGGAAATTGCGGCCGGTGGATTTGTCAAGCCCCTATGTCCGGGGAACCGTCACCGGCGGTATCGCGTCTAAGCGCTGGACGGGTGAAAATTACACCGGAAGGAGTCAGCGATGCGCAGCGTGCCGGCCCTCGCGGCCGCCGCCCTCGGCGTCATGGTGCTGGCCTCCGGCTGCGGGCAGCAGCACCAGGGGACCCCGGCCGGCCCGCCACGGCCCGTCTCCGCGACGGCGGCACCGTTGCCCGCCCCGCTGCCCGGCGACCCGCAGACCGCCAGCTGCGGCAGCGCCGCCCCGCCGATCTCACTGATCATGATCACCTACGCCGACAACGGCCGGACGCTGTGTGTCCGGCGCGGCACCGTGGTGCAGGTGTACCTGAGCGGCACCCCGGCGAACCGGTGGATGGCCATCCACGCGAGCGGCGATGCGCTGGTACCGCACGCCCGCGGGCGGCTGATGCTGGAACTCGGGGTGACCGGGGCGTCGTTCCTGGCCGCTCACCCGGGCACCGCCACCATCACCTCGTTCCGGGAGCCCTGCGGGCCGGACGCGACGCCGGGGAACGCCGCCGCGCAGTCGGGCACGCTGGAGTGCGGTGTCATCATCGCCTTCCACGCCACCGTCAAGGTCACCTGACCCGCGCCCGAATGTGGTACAGGCGCTGAGCGGGCCGTCAGCCGAGGGGGTTCCTGGCCCAGTTGGCCGGGTTCGTGCCGAGCAGGTGGAGATGGTGCGCGAACAGGCCGGCCGGGCTTAGCGCGGGACGCGAGGCCGTGATGATCCGCACCAGCAGCCCGCCCGCGTCCGGGGCGCACAGCCATTGCCTGGACCCAGTGGCGTGGCCGAGGATCACCCGGTAGCCGTTGATGACCTTATGGACGGCCTTGCCCTGCGGCACGGGGCACGAACTGCGCGGGCCCGCCAGGCCAAACTGGAATTCGGGCAGGCCGCCCAGCGACACGTTGAAGGGGAACGTGACGCCGGGGAGGGGGGTCATCAGGTACTGGGTGACCCGCGACACCGCGCCGTCCGGCACATAGCTGACGCCGCTTACCCGCCACCAGGCAGGCAGGCCGGTCACCCGCGCGGGGAAGGCGAGCGGCGGCGCGGCATGCGCGCCGTACCGGACGTGGCCCGCGATCTTCACCGCCGGCCCGTGCCACGCGGTCCCCGGCTGGTTCAGCGCGGCCAGCATGGCCCATCCGCCCTTGGCGTACTGCCAGACCAGGTAGTTCACGCCGGACCCGCTCCGGCCAGGCCCAGAATGCGCGGTGCCCGTCCACCGCAGGCGCCGCGCCGGTGATCCGCCAGGTCTGCTGCGCGGCCGGGTCGAGATTGCAGGCCAGCCCGCGTGCCGCAGCGGTGCGCCGGCAGTAGCCGGCCATATACAGGGAGAGCTGCCAGCGGTGCTTGGCCGGGCCCGGCCCGGCCAGTTGCCAGGTCAGCGGCCGGTATGTGGCGCCGGACAGGACCGAGTCTCCGGCGGGCAGCCAGCCGAACGATGCGTACGGGGCCAGCGGGTTGAACTGGCGCGGCGCCACGGCCGGCCGCGGCGACACCGGGCCGGGACCGGGCCGCAGCGGGGCCGCACCCACGGCGAGGGCCACGGCCACGACCGCGGCGGCCGCCAGCACCGGGGCGCTGGCCAGGCCGGCCCGCCGCCAGCGCAGCCGGGCCCGGCCCCGGCGGTGGGCGAGCCCGGTATCCACCCCGGAGGGGGTCGGCTCGCCGTCGGCGATGCCGGTGAACAGCGCGCGGACCTGGTCCTCAATCATGACGGGCACTCCTGCGGGGCTGTGCTGCGGTGGCCGTGGCCCGCGCGCCGCCGGGGCCCGGGTCCGCCGGGCTGAGCGACCGGCGCACCGCGTCCAGGGCGCGGGCTGTCTGGCTCTTGACCGTCCCCGGTGAGCAGCCGAGGATCTCGGCGGACTGGTCCACGCTCAGGTCGCAGTAGAAACGCAGCACCAGGGTGGCGCGCTGCCGGGCGGGCAGCGCCGCCACCGCCGCGCGCAGGTCGAGCACGCTGTCGTAGTCCACGGCGGCGGCGGGCGTGTCGGGCAGCCCGCCGCGCAGCGTGACCCGCCGCGCCCAGTTGGAGCGCCGCTCATGGATGAACTCGCGGACCAGCACGGCCCGGGCGTAGGCGTCGGCGTGCCTCGCCTCCCTGGCCCGGCCCCAGTGCACGTAGAGCTTGGTGAGCGTGGCCTGCACGAGGTCGTCCGCGCGCTGCCAGTCGCCGCACAGCACGGCGGCCAGCCGCCGCAGCGACGACAGCCTGGCCGCCACGTACTCGGTGTACTCCGCGTCCCGGCCCTGGCTCATCTGGGGCCGCCCGCTGCCATAACGTGCCTCACACCCCTAAGAGGCGCGCGGCCCCGGGCTGGGTTGTCACGCCGTGGCCGTGGTTGTCCTGCGCGTCGGGGCTGCCGCCCATCATCTTGAGCATGGGCCCGCCGCCGGACCGGAAGAAACGCACCAGCAGGGCCCCGGCCAGCAGCAGGAAGACGATGTTCAGCACCGTGGTGTAGTTCCACTGGATGCCGGTGCTGGCGATCTTCGCCGTGCGCCCGGCCGGGATGAGCCCGAGCCAGCCGAACAGGAACTCGACGATGTAACCGGCGGCGATCATCGTCGCGTAGAAGATCCCGAGCAGGGTGAGCATCATCCGGGTGCCGTAGTACCGCCGGTAGATGACCAGGATCGGGATGATGATCAGGTCGGCGAAGATGAACGCCACCACGCCGCCGAAGCTGATCCCGCCGTTCCACAGCACCGCCGCCAGCGGCACGTTCCCGATCGAGCAGACGAAGCTGAGCAGCGAGATGACCGGGCCGATGAGCGGCCCCCAGAGCCGGGCGGCCAGCGGATGCCCGGTCAGGAACAGGTGCTGCCAGAAGCTGTCCGGCACCCATGCGGCGACCGCCCCGGCGATCAGCAGGCCCGCCACGATGTCCCTGATGACGGCGGCCCACTCCATCACGAAAATGTGGCTGACCGAGGTGTACCCGTCCCGGCTAGCCAGCCGCCGCCAGAGCCTGCCCCCGGCGGCGATGCTCATGTCCATGGCCGCGTGACCTTCCATGGACCCGGCCAGGCCCTTGTCCGCCTGCCGCCGCGCCGCCTCGATGAGCCGCGTGCGGACGAAGAGCCGGAACGCCACCGCCATCAACACGATCATGATCGGGCCGCCGACGAACTCGGCCAGAGTGAACTGCCAGGAGAGCAGCAGCGCCAGGATGATGCCCAGTTCGATGACCAGGTTGGTGCTGGCGATCTCGAAGGCCATCGCGGCGGTGAAGCTGGCCCCCCGGCGCAGCAGCGCCCGCGCCAGCGCCACCGCGGCGTAGGAACATGACGAGGAGGCCGCACCGAAGCCGGTGGCCAGTGCCAGCGCCTTGGGCCTGTCATTGCCGAGTAGCCGCGTGACCGTATCGCGGCGCACTACCGCTTGCACCACCGCCGACAAGGTGAAACCCAGGATCAGAGACCACGTGATCTGCCAGGTCATCGACCCGGCCAGCGCCAGGGCGTGGCCCAGTGCCGCCAGCGCGCGCATCACCGGTCTCCCCCGGGCGCCGCGATCGTCAGCAACTGCCGCAGGCAATGCTCGAGCAGCGGGTGCGGGAAGCCGTCGGACAGCCGGTAGAAGACCATCCGGCCGTCCTTGCGGAAGCTCACCAGCCCGGCCAGCCGCAGCATCTTCAGCGCATAGGACACCTGGTCCTCGGTGACGTCCAGCGCCAGCGCCAGGTCACCCACGCACAGCTCCTGCCCCGCCACGAGGGCGAACAGGATCCGGGACCGGACCGGGTCGGCGAGCATGCCCAGCAGCCCGGCCAGCCGGGCCGCCTCGCCCTCCGACAGCACGCCGGCCCGGGCGGCGGCGACCCGCTCCGGGTTCACCGGATGATCGTGATCAGCTGGGGGCACTTCTCCTCCGTGTATCCGTACATCCGTAGAGTCGCACGGAGATGCGGGCGTTGTCAAAACGGCGGCGGGCGGTGGCGGTGATCTTCAGGATGGGGCGGCGAGGCCGTGGGTGTAGGCGAGCACCACGAGTTGCGCCCGGTCCCGGGCGGCGAGCTTGATCATCGCCCGGCTCACATGGGTCTTGGCGGTCAGCGGGCTGACCACGAGCCTGGCCGCGATCTCGTCGTTCGACAGTCCCGCGGCGACCAGGGCCACCACCTCGCGCTCCCGGTCGGTGAGACTGGCCAGGCCCGGGGGAGGGGCGGGCCCGGCCCGCGGGACCGCCGCCGGTGTGCCCCCGGACGGCGCGGCGGGCACCGGGTTCCGCGCGGTGAACGCGGCGATCAGGGACCTGGTCACGCTGGGCGCCAGCAGCGCGTCGCCGCGCGCCACCACCCGCACCGCCTGCAGCAGTTCCTCCGGTTCCACGTCCTTGACCAGGAACCCGCTCGCCCCCGCCCGCAGCGCGCCGAACACGTGCTCGTCGTCGTCGAACGTGGTGAGCACGACCACCCTGACCTCGCTGAGCCGGGAGTCGGCGGAGATCCGCTTGGTCGCGGTGAGCCCGTCCACCTCGGGCATGCGCAGGTCCATCAGCACCACGTCGGGGCGGAGTTCGGCGGCCATCGCCACGGCGGTCCCGCCGTTGGCCGCCTCGCCCACCACGCAGATGTCCTCGGACGCCTCCAGCAGCATCCGGAACCCGGCCCGCACCAGGACCTGGTCGTCGGCGAGCAGGACCCGTATCATCCGGCGTCTCCGGTGAGCGGGAGCGTGGCGCTGACCTCGAAGCCGCCGCCGCCGCGCGGGCCGGCGGTGACCGTGCCGCCGACCGCGGCGGCCCGCTCCGCCATCCCGGTCAGGCCATGGCCCGTGCCCACCCCAGTGCTGGCTCCGTTGGCCGTGCCGGTCCCGTCATCCACGACACTGATTCCGAGCGCTGTCGGCTCGTAGCACAGCCGCACCGTCGCGCGCACCGCCGGGCCGGCGTGGCGGAGCACGTTCGTCAGTGACTCCTGCAGGATGCGGTACGCCACCTCGTCGATGGCCGGAGGCAGCGAGCGCTGGTCGCCTTCCACGGCGATCGTCACCGGCGCCCCGGCCGCGGTCACCGCGTCCCGCAGCGCGGGCAGCCGGTCCAGCCCGCCCGGTGCCACCGGGATGCCCCCGTCCGGGGCGCCCTGGCGCAACGGGCCGAGCGTGGCGCGCATCTCGCCGAGCGCGTGCTTGCTGGTCTCGCGGATCGCGGTGAGCGCCCCGCGGACCTTGTCGTCCCGGTCGCCGAGCACGTGCAGCGCCGAGCCCGCCTGGACCGTGATCGTGGCCATGCTGTGCGCCACCGTGTCGTGCACGTCCCTGGCGATTCGCAGCCGCTCCTCGGCCACCCGGCGGGCGGCCTCGGCCTCGCGTTCCTCGTGCGCCACCCGCAGCCGTTCCGCGGTCTCCGCGGCCAGTGCCCGCCTGCTGCGGACCGCGTCGCCCAGCATGATCGCCAGCGCCAGCACCACGATCGATGGCAGGAAGTTGTTGATCAGCGTGACCAGGGTCCAGTGCTCGGAGATCTCCACCACGAACAGGCCGATCGCCATGTAGACCGACGGGATCACGATGGCCGCCAGGAGGAACCCGGCCACCGCCGCGTCGTAGAGCGGCACGGACAGCAGCGGGGCGGGGGAGATGTCCCGCCGGTCGAATATGTAGTAGCCGAGCAGGAGCACCGAGCAGGCGAGCAAGGGGAAGCGCGGGTAGCGGTTGCGCAGCAGCACCGGGAGCACCAGGACGGCGCCGAGCAGGTAGGCCTTCGCGTCGAGTGGCGCGGCGCCGGGGCCGTTGCCGGCCGACACGCTGAGTTCGACCGCGACCAGCACCACGAGGGTCATCCCCACGTCGCCCAGCCGGATGCCGAACCGGCCCCGCGGCCGGCCGAGCACGCCGCGGAGCGACACCCAGTCCACGGCGTCACGTTACGCGACCCCGGCCTTACCTGACAGGATCGGGGCGTGGCCTTCGACGAACTGGACCGGCGGATCGTCGCGGCGCTCGTCGAGGACGGGCGCGCCACCTACGCCCAGATCGGGGCGAAGGCCGGCCTGTCCGCCCCCGCCGTGAAGCGCCGGGTGGACCGGTTGCGCGCCTCCGGAGCGATCACCGGGTTCGCCGCGATCGTGGATCCCGGCATGCTCGGCTGGACCACCGAGGCCTACGTGGAACTGTTCTGCCGCGGCCGGACCTCACCGTCCGACATCGCCGCCGCGCTCAGCAAGTACCCGGAGGTCACCGGGGCGGCCACGATCACCGGCGAGGCCGACGCGCTGCTGCACATCCGCGCCGCCGACGTCCGGCACTTCGAGGAGGTCGTCGAGCACATCGGCGCGGAGCCGTTCGTGGTCCGCACCAGGAGTGTGATCGTGCTCTCCCGGCTGGTGAGCCGGGCCGGCATCGTGCCCCGCGGGCCCGCGGCCGCCCGGGGACGGCCCGGCGCAAAGCAGCCGACTTTGCGGATTGCCCGCTCCTGACCTGCAAGCTTCCGCTAGAGTTCGGGACATGCGCGAACGTAACGAGGCTGACAGCTCTGGCAGCACAGCAGAGTTCCGCGCCTTTGTGGACGTTCGGGGGGCCCGGAGGCGACTCAGGCCTGGAGCATGCGCGCGTCGCGCAACCAGGTCGCCACGCTCGCCGCGTGGTGATCGGCGTGGCCGTCGTGCTCGCCATCATCGCTGTCCTTGTCATCCACTAACTCCCAACGCGCACGGCCATGCTCCGGGCGCCCGATCGCTCCGGCTCGCCGGTAGCACCGGGTTTGCTGCCATCCGCATCCGGCTGGTACCGGTAGCCCATGCCCGGCTCGGTGTGCAGCCAGCGCGGCCGCGCCGGGTCCGGCTCCAGCTTGCGGCGCAGCTGCGTCATGTACAGGCGCAGGTTGCCGGTCGCGTCGGCGTAGCCGGGGCCCCACACCTCGGCCAGCAACTGCCGCTGGCTCAGCAGCTTGCCCGGATGCCGGAGCAGGACCTCCAGCAGGTGCCACTCGGTCGGGGTGAGCCGGATGTCTGTGCCGTCGGGCCGGGTGACGCGCTTGGCGGCCAGGTCCACGACCAGGTCGCCGAGCGCGCACCTGCGGTGCCGCCGTCGGGTGGCCCGGCCCGGCGCACCGCGGCCCGCATCCGGGCCAGCAGCTCATCCATGCCGAACGGCTTGGTCACGTAGTCGTCCGCACCGGCGTCCAGCGCCTCCACCTTGTCGGTGCTCTCGGCCCGCCCGGACAGCACGATGATCGGCGCGGTGCTCCAGCCGCGCAGCCCGCCGATCACCTCGACGCCGTCCAGGTCGGGCAGGCCGAGGTCGAGGATGACCAGGTCGGGCGGATGGCGGGCGGCCACCTCCAGCGCCTGCTTGCCGCGTCGGCCGCGATGTCCACGTCGTAGCCGCGTACCCGCAGGTTGATCCGCAGCGCGCGGAGGATCTGCGGCTCGTCGTCGACGACCAGAACCCGGGTCATCAGCCCGTCCTCCCTCGCCGCCCCGTCGCTTGCCGCGCGGTCGCCTGCCGCGCCATCGTTCGCCGTGCCGTCGCTGGCCGCCCCGTCGCTGGCCGCGCCACTGTCGGCTGCGCCATCCGTGCGTCTCGCCGCGGAGGTGCGATGCCCGGGCCGTTCGGGTGACCGGCCGCGCCCGCCGTCGCGCTCACGCCGTCCCGGTGCCGCCACCGCCTGCTGGTCGGCCGCGGCCACCGCCGGCAGGGACAGGATCATCGTCAGGCCGCCGCCGGGGGTTTCCTCCGGGCTCGAGCGTGCCGCCCATCGCCTCGGTGAGGCCGCGGGACAGCGCCAGGCCGAGGCCCACCCCGGTGGTGTTGTCGGTGTCGCCGAGCCGCTGGAACGGCACGAAGACCCGGTCGCGGTCCGTCGGCCGGGATGCCCGGCCCCCGGTCGACCACCCGCAGCTCCACCCGGTCGCCGAGCGCGCTGGCGGCCAGCAGCGGAGGCTGGCCGGGCGGGGAGTAGCGCAGCGCGTTGCCGGTCAGGTTGACGATGACCCGCTCCAGGATCGCCGGGTCCACCAGCACCTCGGGCAGCGCGTCGGGAATGTCCACGATCACGTCCCGGCCGAGCGGGCCGAGGTCGTCGAGGGCGCGCGCGCCACGATCTCGTCCAGGCCGGTCGGGCGGCAGAACACCGACAGCGCGCCGGCCTGCAGCCTGCTCATGTCCAGCAGGTTGTCGACCAGGCGGGTGAGCCTGTCCAGCGACTCGTCCGCGGTGGCGAGCAGTTCGGCGCGGTCGCTCGCAGTCCACTGGATCTCGGGGGAGCGCAGGCTGGTCACCGCCGCCTTGGCCGAGGCCAGCGGGGTGCGCAGGTCGTGGCTCGACCGCGGCGAGCAGCGCGGTGCGCATCCGGTCCGCCTCGGCGATCGGCCGGGCCGCCTCGGCCTCGGCGGCCAGCCGCTGCTGCTCCAGCGCCACGGCGGCGTAGGCGGCGAACGCCCCGAGCACCCGGTGGTCGGCGGCGGTGAGCGTGCGGCCGCGCAGGGCCAGGCGACAGCGCGCCTGGCCGACCGGCACCTCGACGTCCGCCTCGTCCGGCGTGGTGACCGCGCCGGCGCGCCGGAGTGCGCCGACCACGGTCCACGCGACCGCCGCGCCCGGCTGGCGCCGTCCGGCTCGCGCTCCAGCAGCGTGACCGAGTCCATGCCGAACGCCTCGCGGACCCGGTCGAGCACCGCCTCGACCGCGCGCTGCGCCGCGCAGCACGCTGCCGGCCGTGGTCGCCAGCATCTCCGACTCGGCGCGAGGCGCGGGCCGCCTGTCTGGTGCGCCGTGCCGCGAGGTCCACGACCGAGCTGACCAGCAGCGCCACCACGACGAACACGCCCAGCGCGAGGGCGTTGTTCGCCTCGGCGATGGTCCACAGGTGGATCGGCGGGATGAAGTAGTAGTTGAGCAGCAGCGAGCCGACCACGGCCAGCAGCACCGCGGGCACGAAGCCGCCGACCAGGGCCACGACGATCGACCGCCACCAGGTAGACCAGCACGTCGCTGGTCAGGTTGAGCCGGCCGCGCGGTCGCTGGTCAGCGCCAGGGTCAGCAGCGGTGCGAGCACGGCGGCGAGCACGTACCCGGCAAGCTGGCGCGCGCAGGGTGCAGGCCGCCCCCGACGCTGCGGCAGCCCCCGGCCGCGGCCCATGTGCGCGTGGGTGACGATGTGCACGTCGATGTCGCCGGAGCCGCGGATCGTCCGCGCGCCGATGCCCGGGCCGGTGAGCAGGGCGGACAGCCAGGAGCGCCGGCTGGCGCCGAGGACGAGCTGGGTGGCGTTCTCGGCCCGGGCGAAGTCGAGCAGCGCCTGCGGGATGTCGTCGCCGACGACCTGGTGGTAGCTGCCGCCGAGGGACTCGACCAGCCGCCGCTGCGCGGCCAGCGCGGCGGGGTCGGCGCCGGTCAGCCCGTCCGACCGGGTGACGTGCACCGCGAGCAGGTCGCCGCCGGAGGAGCGGGCCGCGATCCGGGCGGCGCGGCGGATCAGCGTCTCGCCCTCCGGGCCGCCGGTCAGCGCGACCACCACCCGCTCCCGCGCCTCCCAGGTCCGCTGGATGTGGTGCTCGGCGCGGTAGCGCTGCAGGCCCTCGTCCACCTTGTCGGCCAGCCACAGCAGCGCCAGCTCGCGCAGCGCGGTGAGGTTGCCGACCCGGAAGTAGTTGCCCAGCGCGGCGTCGATCTTCTCGGGCCGCGTAGATGTTGCCGTGGGCCATCCGGCGGCGCAGCGCCTCCGGCGACATGTCCACCAGCTCGACCTGGTCGGCGGCGCGGACCACGGCGTCGGGCACGGTCTCCCGCTGCGGTACGCCGGTGATCTTCTCGACCACGTCGTTGAGCGACTCGAGGTGCTGGATGTTGACGGTGGAGATGACGTCGATGCCCGCGTCGAGCAGCTCCTCCACGTCCTGCCAGCGCTTTTCGTTGCGCCGAGCCGGGCACGTTGGTGTGCGCCAGCTCGTCCACCAGCGCGACCTGCGGCCTGCGGGCGAGCACCGCGTCGAGGTCCATCTCCTCGAAGGTGGCGCCGCGGTAGCGCAGCCGGGCCCGCGGGACCACCTCCAGGCCGTCGACCAGTGCGGCGGTGTGCGGGCGGCCGTGGGTCTCGACGAAGCCGACCACCACGTCGGTGCCGCGCTCGGCACGCCGGTGCCCCTCGCACAGCATGGCGTAGGTCTTGCCGACGCCTGCGGCGCCGCCCAGATAGATCCGGAGGTTTCCCGGGTCCGAACTGCCCATCGTCTCCCCGCGTCTGCGTGCTTGTCTGATACCAGTCTGCCCAGGCGGCCGCGCCCGGAGGTAACCGCCGGGGCGCGGTTCCTCCGGACGCGGGGCTTTATCCCTGGAGCGGGTACTTCTGATCGAGGGCGATGTTGAGTGTGAGCACGTTCACTCGCGGCTCGCCCAGGAACCCCAGAGTCCGGCCCTGGGTGTACTGCGTGACCAGCGCCCGGACCGCTGCCGGGCTGACGTGCCGGGCCGCGGCGACCCGGTTCACCTGGATTGCGGCGTTCTGCGGGGAGATGTCCGGGTCCAGGCCGGACCCGGACGCGGTCACCGCGTCCGCCGGGATCTGCGAGATCTTGACGTGGTCGAACGCCGCGATCTGCTTCTGCCGCGTCTTGATGTCCTGGATCAGCACCGGGTTGGTCGGGCCCAGGTTGGTCGCCGCGGAGAATCCGGGGTCGCAGCCGTAGTCGGTCTTGACTGCGGAGTTCACCGCTGCGGACGGGCGCGGCTGGAAGTACTGCGGCAGCGGGTTGCCTTTGGCATCGACGAACTCCTGGCACAGCAGGCTGGAGCCGACCACCTGCCCGTGGTAGCTGACCAGCGAGCCGTTGGCCTGGTCGTGGAACGCCACCTGGGCGACGCCGGACATCACCACCGGGTAGGCGATGCCGGTGATCACCGTGAAGATGAGCAGCCCGCGCAGCGCCGCGATGTGCTGCCGGAGCCAGCCGGGAAGACGGTTCATTTGCGGTTACCTACCAAATCCGGGAATGAACTGGACCACCAGGTCGATGGCCCTGATGCCGACGAACGGGATGATCAGCCCGCCGACGCCGTAGATCCACAGGTTGCGGCGCAGCATCGACGACGCCGAGGACGGCCGGTAGCGCACGCCGCGCAGCGCCAGCGGGATCAGCGCGACGATGATCAGCGCGTTGAAGATGATCGCCGAGGTGATCGCCGACTTGGGGCTGTACAGGTGCAGGATGTTGAGCTTGGCCAGGCCCGGGAACACCGCTGAGAACATCGCCGGGATGATCGCGAAGTACTTCGCCACGTCGTTGGCGATGGAGAAGGTGGTCAGCGCGCCGCGGGTGATCAGCAACTGCTTGCCGATCTCCACGATCTCGATGAGCTTGGTCGGGTTGGAGTCCAGGTCCACCATGTTCCCGGCCTCCTTGGCGGCCGAGGTGCCGGTGTTCATGGCCACGCCGACGTCGGCCTGGGCGAGCGCGGGGGCGTCGTTGGTGCCGTCGCCGGTCATCGCGACCAGCTTGCCGCCCTCCTGCTCCTTCTTGATCAGCGCCATCTTGTCCTCGGGCGTGGCCTCGGCGAGGAAGTCGTCCACGCCGGACTCGTCCGCGATGGCCTTGGCGGTCAGCGGGTTGTCACCGGTGATCATGACGGTCCGGATGCCCATCGCGCGCATCTCGGCGAACCGCTCGGCGATGCCCTCCTTGACGATGTCCTTGAGGTAGATGACGCCGAGCGCGCGGGCGGTGCCGTTGGCGCGTTCGGCCACCACCAGCGGCGTGCCGCCGACCGCCGAGATGCCGTCCACCATCCCGCCGAGTTCGTCCGGCGGGGTGCCGCCGTTGTCGCGGACCCACTGGGCCACCGACGCGGCGGCGCCCTTGCGGACCTGGCGGCCGCCGGCCAGGTCGATGCCGCTCATCCGGGTCTGCGCGGTGAACTCGACGAACTCCGCGCCCGGCAGTTCGCCCTCGGAGCGCTCGCGCAGGCCGTACTCGTTCTTGGCCAGCACGACGATGGAGCGGCCCTCGGGGGTGTAGTCGGCCAGCTGGACAGCTGCGCCGCGTCGGCCAGTTCCTCGACCGGAACCCCGTTCACCGGCAGGAACTCGGTCGCCTGCCGGTTGCCGATGGTGATCGTGCCGGTCTTGTCCAGCAGCAGCGTGTTCACGTCGCCGGCGGCCTCGACCGCGCGGCCGGACATGGCCAGCACGTTGCGCTGCACCAGCCGGTCCATGCCGGCGATGCCGATCGCCGACAGCAGCGCGCCGATCGTGGTCGGGATCAGCGCCACCAGCAGGGCGACCAGGACGACCAGGCTCTGCGGCGCCTTGGAGTAGAACGCCATCGGCTGCAGCGTGATCACGGCCAGCATGAAGATGATGGTCAGCGAGGCGAGCAGGATGTTCAGCGCGATCTCGTTCGGCGTCTTCTGCCGCTGCGCGCCCTCGACCAGGGCGATCATCCGGTCGATGAACGTCTCGCCGGGCTTGGAGGTGATCTTCACCACGATCCGGTCCGACAGCACCCTGGTGCCGCCGGTCACCGCGGACCGGTCGCCGCCGGACTCCCGGATGACCGGGGCCGACTCGCCGGTGATCGCCGACTCGTCCACCGAGGCGACGCCCTCGACCACGTCGCCGTCGCCGGGGATGATCTCCCCGGCCTCGACCACCACGTGGTCGCCGAGGGTGAGCTCGGTGCCGGGGACCTCCTCCTCGCGCGTGTCCGCCTGGCCCGGGCTGCCAGCCGATCAGCCGCCGGGCCACGGTCTCCCGCTTGGTCCGGCGCAGCGTCTCCGCCTGCGCCTTGCCGCGGCCCTCGGCCACGGCCTCGGCCAGGTTGGCGAAGACCACCGTCAGCCACAGCCAGACGACGATCGTCCAGTTGAAGAGTCGAGGCGGGCTTGGCGATCGCGGTGTAGGTGGTGAGCGCCGCGCCGACCTCGACCACGAACATGACCGGGTTGCGGATCTGGACCCGCGGGTCCAGCTTCTTGAACGCGTCCGGGGTCGACCTCCACAGCATCTTGGGGTCGAGCAGGCCGCCACCGATCTGGCGCCGCTTCGCCGCCGACCTTGCGGGCGTCGCCGCGTGTGCGGTGTCGTTGTCACAGCCATCTCAGTGCAGTCCTTCTGCGAACGGGCCCAGCGCGAGCGCGGGGAAGTAGGTGAGGCCGACCAGGATGAGGATCACGCCGATGACCATGCCGACGAACAGCGGCGTGCTGGTGTCCAGCGTGCCCGCGCTCGCGGGCACCGGACTCTGCCTGGCCAGCGACCCGGCCAGGCCGAGCGCGAAGATCTCCGGCGCGAACCGGCCGAGCAGCATCACGATCCCGCCGAGCAGTCTTGTACCAGGTGGCGGCGGTGCCCAGGCCGGCGAAGGCGGAGCCGTTGTTGTTGGCCACCGAGGCGAACGCGTACATGACCTCGGTCAGACCGTGCGGCCCCGGGTTGAAGATCGCGCTCTGGCCGACCTGTGGTCGCCGATCGACAGCCCGGCCGCGGTGAGGATGACCACGGGGATGGTCAGGAAGTACAGCGCCGCGTACTTCATCTCGGTGGGCCGGATCTTCTTGCCGATGTACTCCGGCGTCCGGCCGACCATCAGCCCGGCCACGAACACCGTGACGATGGCCAGGACCAGGATGCCGTACATGCCGGCGCCGATGCCGCCGGGCGCGATCTCGCCGAGCGTGATGTCGAACAGCGCGATGCCGCCGCCGAACGGGGTGAGCGAGTCGTGGAAGCAGTTCACCGCCCCGGTGGAGGTCACCGTGGTGGACGCGGCGAACACCGAGCAGCCCGGTGTGCCGAACCTGACCTCCTTGCCCTCCACGGCGTGGCCCGCGGCGATCGTCGCGGCGCCGCCGGTGGCGGTGTGGGCCTCGAAGAAGCTGATCCCGCCGACCGCGGCCATCCAGATCACGACCATGACCGCGACGAGCGCGTAGCCCTGCCGGTTGTCCTTGACCATCTTGCCGAACGTGCGCGGCGTGGCGAACGGGATCAGCAGCAGCAGGAAGATCTCGAACAGGTTGGTGAACGGGTTGGGGTTCTCGAACGGGTGGGCGGAGTTGGCGTTGAAGAAGCCGCCGCCGTTGTTCCCCATCTCCTTGATGACCTCCTGCGAGGCCACCGGGCCGCCGACGATGGTCTGGTGCGCGCCGGACAGCGTGGTGACCGTGTGGTAGGCGGTGAAGTTGTCGATCGCCCCGCCGGCCATCAGGACCATCGCCGCCGACGAATGGACAGCGGCAGCAGCAGCCGGACCACCGCGTGGGTGACGTCGACCCAGAAGTTGCCCAGCGTGCCGGTCCGGGACCGGACGAAGCCGCGGATCATGGCGATCGCCACCACCAGGCCGACCGCCGCGGACATGAAGTTCTGCACCGCGAGGCCGCTCATCTGCACGATGTAGGCCATGGTGGACTCGCCGGAGTAGTTCTGCCAGTTCGTGTTGGTGGTGAACGAGGCCGCGGTGTTCCAGGCCGTGTCTGGCGGGCACGGCGGCCATGTGCGGGCCCACGAACTCAGAGCAGGTAGTGCTGCAGCCGCTGCATGCCGTACAGGAACAGCACGCTGACCGCGGAGAACGCCAGCATGCTGCGCAGGTACTGGCCCCACGTCTGGTCCACGTCCGGGTCGATCCCGGTCAGCCTGAAGATGCCGCGCTCGACCTTCCAGTGCTTGTCTGTGGTGAAGATCTTCGCGATGTAGTTGCCGAGCGGGATGTAGCACGCGGCCAGCGCGGCGACGAGCAGGCCGAACTGGAGCCAGCCCGCAAGAGTGCTACTCATCTAGAACCTCTCAGGCAGCACGAGGGCCACGAACAGGTAGATCGGTCAGCAGGACGCCGCCGATCAGGCCGATCCAGTTCTTAACGCTCAAAGCGCTCGACCCCCTTCACCAGCAGCCACAGCGCGGCGAAGACGACGATGGTCAGGCCGATATAGAGCAGGTCGGACACGGTCCCTCCTCGGACTGCCACGACCCGGCGCCACACCTGGCATCCGGGCGACTATGCAGTCTTACCTGGGGAAATGACGATTTCGAGTGGTCCATGCGGCACCCATGCGGGGCGGGCGCGAAACCCTAACAGAACCCATGCAGCCGGGCGCCCCGGCACGTGTTATCACCGATACATGCACACATGGCGAATGCACCGGCGGGACGCTGCAGCGGTGCTCGCCGGGCTCGTGGCCCCGCTGGCGCTGGCCGCCCTCCTGGTTCCGTTCCGTGGCAGCTTCCCCAACACCGACGCCGCCCTGGCCCTGATCCTGGTGGTGGTGGCCGTGGCCGCGAACGGGTACCGGCCGGCCGGGATCCTGGCCGCGGCCTCGGCGGCGGTGTGGTTCGACTTCTTCCTCACCCGGCCCTATGAGCGGTTCACCATCGACGGCCGGGCCGATATCGAGACCACCGCGCTGCTGCTGGTCATCGGGGTGGCGGTCACCGAGATCGCGGTGTGGGGCCGCCGCCAGCACGCGGCCGCCAGCAGGCGGGCCGGCTATCTCGACGGGATCCACGCGGCCGCGCAGGCCGCCGCCACCGGGAGCTCCGCGCCGGCGCTGATCGATCAGGTGGCCGGCCAGCTCACCCGGGTGCTGTCACTAGAATCGTGCCGGTTCCAGTACGGAGCCGCCGGGCTCGGCAGGCTCGGATGCGGCACGATGGCACGCTTATCGCGGCGGACCGGCCCTGGGATGTGGACGCCAGCGGTTTCCCGTCCGGGACCGACACCGAACTCCTGGTGGAAAGCGGCGGCGTGTTCCAGGGCCGGTTCCTGATGACGCCGGGCCCCGGTGCCCGGCCCACCCTGGAACAGCGGCTGCTGGCCGTCGCGCTCGCCGACCAGGTCGGCGCAGCCCTGGCCACCAGCCACCCGGTCGGCAGGTTCTGACCGGCCGCGCTCAGTCCCCGGGCGGGCGCGGCGGCCCGAGGCGGATGCCCACCTCGTCGGCCCGGGCGAGCAGGTCGGCCGGATCGGCGTAGACCCGGTAGGCGCCGGCCCGCTCCAGTTCCTCCCGGCCGTAGCCGCCGGACAGCAGGCCGATCCCGATGGCGCCGGCCCGGCGGGCGGCCAGCAGGTCCCAGACGCTGTCCCCGACGACGAAGGCCTGCCGGGGATCGGCGTCCAGCAGCGCCGCCGCGGCCAGGAACAGGTCCGGGTCCGGCTTGGCGTGGGCGACCATGTCCCTGGTCACCAGCGGCGCGTCCGGCGGCAGGCCCAGCATGGCCAGCGCGCGCACCGCGGTCACCTGGTAGCTGCTGGTCGCGATGGCCCAGGGGACCTTCCGCTCGGTGAGCGTCGCCAGCAGTTCCGCGGCGCCGGGCAGCGGGCGGACCGACTCGACCTGGGCCAGGTATTCCTCCCCGTGCCAGATCTGCAGCATGGCGATGTCGTCGGTGGACAGCGTCCGGCCCGTCTCCCGCAGCAGCGCGGACACGAACAGGCCGCCGCTCATCCCGATCCGCCGGTGGATCCGCCACACCGACAGGTCGATGTCCAGCCGGGCCAGCGCCGTGCGCCAGGCGATCACATGCTGGTAGACGCTGTCGATCAGCGTTCCGTCCAGGTCGAACAGGAACGCCGGCACGGGTGGCTGCGGGTACTCCGGCGCGGTGGTCACTGCTCAAGTCTGGCAGCCCGGCCGCCTCAGGCGCCGCGGACCGCCACGACTCCGTGCATGGTGCCGATCAGGGCGAGCGGGCCCGACAGTGACGGCGAGGCGAAGTGCGGCAGCGCCGAGCCCAGCCGGATCTTGTGCCGGACGTGCCCGGTGCCCGGGCTCAGTTCGTACAGCACCCCGGCGGTCCAGTCCGGGACCCAGACCGCGCCGCCGCCGAGCACCGGCGAGCCCGCGGCCCCGCGGCGGGCCGCGCCACAGCATCCGGATCCGGCTGCCCGCGGTGTCCACGGCGGCCATCCCGCCGCCCTCGCAGGGCAGATAGGCGATCAGGCCCGCCACGGCCGCCCCGCCGTAGGCGGGGCACACCGGGGCCTGGGCCACCTGCGAGCCCACACCGGCCAGGTGACTGGCGTTCAGCAGATAGGCCGTGCCGCGCTTCCCGGCGATCAGCAGCATGCCGTCGCTCAGCAGCGCGGGCGGTGAGGACCCGAGGTCGAGGTCGCTGGCGTTGTCGGCCGGCCAGGTGACGGGGGCGAAGATCCCGGTGCGGTGCAGGCCGGGGGTGAGCGCGGTGACCGAGTCGCTGCCGTCCCAGGGCGGGGCGGTGGCGGCCCCGTTGCCCGCGCTGACGTAGATGGTGCCGGTCGGGCCGACCACCGGGCCGCCCGGCATCCACATGCCGCCTTCCCTGGCGGTCGGCACCTTGTAGGAGACCATCGGCCCGCGCCGGCTGGCCGGGATCCCGTTGACCGACCCCTGGTAGGGGCCGCAGTCGCCGGCCAGCCCGCCGAACGCCACGTAGATGCGGCCCTGGTCCAGCGCGAGCGCCGCGCGCTGCTGGTCGTCGCGCGGGTGCCCGTCCGGTGTGGGCACGTCGCGGCGGAACACCAGCCTGCCGCTGGGCACCGCGATGCCGGCCAGGACATGGCGGAACCCGGTGGTCTCCGCGACCGCGTAGACCAGGCCGGTCGCCGGGTCATAGACCGGCGTCCCGGTGATGCCGAGCGGGTCGATGTCCCCGCATGGCAGCGCGGACAACGGGACCGGGGTGCCCAGGTGCACCTGCCAGCGGACCTGGCCGGTGGCCCGGTCAAGGCCGTACACCGTGTCGCCCTCGGTCGCCGCGATGACCAGGCCGCCCACCACCAGTGGCTGGCCGTAGACCGCGCCGTCGAGGCGGCGCTGCCAGGCGATGGCCAGCCGCCCGGCGGCCGGGCTGGCCGGTGCGACGCCGGTGCGGGCCGCGTCGCGGTGGTAGGTGGTCCAGTCGGTGCCGGGCAGCGCCGCCGGGCTCGCCGCGGCGCCGGCGGCGAGGTGGCCGGCCGGGCTTCCGGCGTGGCGGCCGGGCTCCCGGCGGACGTGGCCGTGGTGCAGCCGGCCAGCGCGCCGGACAGGGCGAGCGCCGCGCAGGCGGTGAGCGCGGCAGGGCGGGATCGCATGTGCCAAGTTTGCTCCCCGCCGGCGCTCTGGGCCGGAGGCGGCACGGTGCCGCCCGGAGGGTGCCGCGGTGCGATTCGCGGCGCGCCGATGCGGGGAGGTTCCCGGGCACGGGAGGCCGTGTTTCCGGTGCTGGGACAAGCCGGGCATAATTTCGGTTCTTGCAGGTCAGCGTTCCGGCATACGCTGAACTCTGGCCAGGTACTCAAGCGAAAGGCGACATGACCGTGCAGATCGGCACCTTTGTCGCGCTCGGCGACAGCTTCACCGAAGGGCTGGACGACCCGCGCGCCGACCAGGCCGGCTACCTCGGCTGGGCGGACCGGTTCGCGCAACTGCTCGCGGCGCAGCAGCCCGGGCTGCGCTACGCCAACCTCGCCGTGCGCGGCAAGACGCTGGGCCAGATGGCCGACGAGCAGGTGCCGCAGGCCATCGCGATGGCCCCGGACCTGGTCAGCCTCGCCGCCGGGGGCAACGACCTGCTCAGGTTCAGGTCCGATCCCGACGCGCTGGCGCAGGCGTTCGACGACGTGGTCGCCGTCCTGCTGATGGCCGGCTGCGAGGTGGTCATCTTCACCGGCTTCGACCCGCGGTTCCCGGTGCTGCGGCTGATCCGCGGCAAGGTGGCGGCCTACAACATGCACCTGCGCGCGATCGCCGACCGGCACGGCTGCCACGTCGTGGACCTGTGGTCGATGGCCGTGCTGCGCGATCCGCGGGCGTGGAGTGCGGACCGGCTGCACCTCACCCCGGCCGGGCACCACCGGGTGGCGCTGCGCACCTGCGAGGTGCTCGGCGTGGCGTGCGAGGAGGACTGGCGCGCGCCCTGGCCCGAGCCCGACCACGGCACCGGCCTGACCGCGTCCGGGCGGGCGGCCTGGGTGGCGGCCAGGCGGATGGACCTGCGCTGGGCACGCGAGCACGCGGCCCCGTGGGTGGCCCGGCGGGTTCGCGGCATCTCCTCGGGCGACAACATCGACCCCAAGCGCCCCGAACCGCTCCCGCTGTAAGGGATACCGGCTGGCACCGGCGCCCGCGCCGACCTTCCTTGGTGCGCCCTGGCGGGCTTCATCGGCACGGCCGGTGCGGTCATGGGCGCCCGGCGAGAATGAGCCCGCCCAGGACGGCCACCGCCCCGGTGGGCACGATCCGCTCCAGCACCTGCCCGTCCGCCAGCCGGTACTGCACCAGCGTGCGGCGCGGCCCGGCAGGTGGCGGATCTTCCGTGTCCGGCGCTGGGACGATCACACCTCAGGTCGTCAGCCCGTGGCGGCGCAGCCGCCGGACCCGGCTCCGCCCGGCCAGCCCGGCGAGCAGCGCCACCGCACCGGCCAGCGCCAGCCACACCCCGAAGAAGATCACCCTCCGGCCCCTAGACGGTCCTCGGCCACCACGACCGCATGGACCCGTTCGAGGCTCAGCCTCCGGCGCAGTACCAGCCCCGGGTTGCCGAGATGGACGAGGCGGGCAGTCCATATCAGGCCTGCCGCGATGAACAAGACCACGCCCGTCAGCGCGGCCGCAACTATCACACCACGTAACTACCATGACCGGCCCGGGCAAAACCGGGCACGGGCGGCAGTGCGCATAGCCCGCGCATGAAAGCGCATCCGGGCCGCATGGGGCCTGTTAACGCCGCCATCGGCCGCTCCCTGGGCGGCGTTGCATAGAAGGTAAGCACGTCGTGGTGGAAGGAGCGCTGCTGTGGCCAGCGTTCGTCGCGTCATCGTCGGTGCAAGCGCGGAACCGGGCAGCATTCCGGCGCTGCGCTACGCAGAAAATCTGGCCCGCCGTGAGGATGCGCTTCTCATCGCGGTGCATGCCTGGACGCCACCAGGTGGCGAGCTTGCCGACCGCCGCCAGCCCTCCGCCTACCTGCGGCAGGTCTGGGCGCAGGCCGCTGGTCGCACGCTCGTCGAGGCCATGGACGCCGCCTGGGGCGGCCTTCCCGCCGGCCTGGAGTTCCATGCGCTGGTGGTGCGCGGCGAGCCGGGCCCTGGCCGAACTGGACGCCCATAAGCCGGGCGGGAACTCCTAGCGCCGGGACCATTAGGGTGAGCGCTCGGGTCCTCATCGTCGACGCCGATTCGCAGATCGTGCGGGTGCTCCGGATCAGCCTCGGGCGGCAGGGCTATCGGACCGAGGCCGCGGCGAGCGGGCGGTCCGTCCTGGCCAGCGCCGCAAGGCGGCCACCAGGGCTGGTGCTTCTCGACCCGTACCTGCCGGACATGACCGGGGTCGAGGTCATCCAGAGTCTGCGCAGGTGGAGCCGGGCGCCCATCCTCGTGCTGTCCAGGCGCACCAGGACCGGGGACACCGTGGCCGCGCTCGACGCCGGGCGGACGACCTCATCACCAAGCCGTTCGACATGGACGAACTGATGGCCCGGGTCCGGGCGCCGTCCCGCCGGTCGGGCTGGACGCAGGACATCGCGCAGGTCAGGATCAGCGGCCAATACCATGGCACATCTGCGCCGCAAGCTGGAAGCCGATCCGGCCCGCCCGGCGCACCTGCAGACTGAGCCGGGCATGGGCTACCGGTTCAGTGGCTGATCAGCCCGACGAACAGGCTGGGTGCGGCGATGAACTCCACCGTGGTGATCACGCTGCCGATCTCGATCACGTACCTGACCGGCACGCGGATCATGTGGCGCGGGTCGAGCTTCACGAACGCCGACCTGGGCAGACGGAGGCATCCCAGATCGACGAGCAGGCTGGGATCACCATGTCCGCGGGCACCGGCGAGGACCACCGGGTAGGCCGCCTCAGCCGGTGCGCTCGATGGGGCAGCTCATGCACCGGGGGCCGCCCCGCCCGCGGCCCAGTTCGCCGCCCGCGACGGTGATCACCTCGATGCCGTTCTCCGCCAGGTAGGCGTTGGTGGTCACGTTCCGCTCGTAGGCGACGACCACGCCCGGTTCCACCGCCAGCACGTTGCAGCCGTCGTCCCACTGCTCCCGCTGCGCGGAGCGGACGTCCTGGACGGCGGTCAGCACCGTGATGCTCGGCAGGCCGAGGGCGGCGGCCAGCGCGGTGTGCATGTCCTCCGGCGGGTGGTCGGTGACCTTCAGCTCGCGCACGCTCGCGCCCGGCTCGATCGTGTAGGACCGCAGCATGCCCATCCCGGCGTACTTGGTGAACACGCCGTGGTCCGCCATGGTCAGCATCGTGTCCAGGTGCATGAACGCCCGCTGCTTCGGCATGTCGATGGCGACCAGGGAGGTGGCGGCGTCGGCCGCGAACAGCCGGTGCGCGAGCATCTCCAGCGCCTGCGGCGTGGTCCGCTCGCTCATCCCGGCCAGCACCGCGCCGTTGCCGATCACCAGCACGTCCCCGCCCTCGATGGTCGCCGGGGCCGCGTCGGCGCCGTGGTACCAGACCTTGAAGCCGGCGTCGGCGAACATCGGGTGCCAGCGGTAGATGGCCTCGGCGAACAGGGA
Organism: uncultured Actinomycetes bacterium; assembly: GCA_963730235.1. GTDB lineage: Bacteria > Actinomycetota > Actinomycetes > Streptosporangiales > Streptosporangiaceae > DASXKD01. The sequence continues at coordinate 265,819 of CAVSRH010000002.1, read as the reverse complement.
CTCGCGCACCCGGGCCTGGCGGCGCATGGCGTTGATCGACACCCCGCCGTAGATCCAGCAGGAGGTGTCCCGCTGATAGAGCAGGTTCGGCAGCGGGACGAGCACGAACCCGTCCGGGTCCAGCGAGTGGAACGCGATGCTCTTCGGCTCCGGGGCCAGCTCGGAGATCTCCTGCTTGGTGATCCCGCCGACCAGGTAGCCTGGCCAGCGTGACCCGAATCCAGCCCGCCCACCGCCGCGCGCAACTGGCCGCAGGCCAGCGGCCCGTGCCAGCGGGAGTCGAAAACCCCGTCCAGGACGTAGTCACGGGCCGCGGTGATGTCCAGCGTCTGGGCGAGCAGGTCGCTGTAGTAGTGCACGGTGACGCCGCGGGACCGCAGCACGTCCGCGAACGCGTCGTGCTCCTGCTGCGCCCGGGTTACCCACAGCACGTCGTCGAAGAGCAGGTCCGCCGCGTTGTCCGGGGTGAGCCGCTTGAGCTCCAGGCCGGGCCGGTGCAGGATCACCTGCCGCAGGCGGCCGACTTCGGAATCAACTCTGAACATGCGCACCTGTCTCCCTATGCCGGCAGCCCCCGCCGCCGGGCTGCTGAGCACTCTATGCTGCCGCCGTGGACCTGGATCTTTCTAGTGACAGCGCCGAGCTCACCGCCACGCTTGTCGACGTGGAGTCGGTGAGCGGCGGCGAGGCGGACCTGGCCGCCGCGATCGAGCGGGCGCTGCGCGCGTGTGCGCACCTGTCGGTGCACCGCGACGGGAACACCGTGGTCGCCCGGACCAGCCTGGGCCGGCCGCAGCGGGTGATCGTGGCCGGCCACATCGACACGGTGCCGATCGCGGGCAACCTGCCCTCCCGCCGCGAGAACGGCCTGCTGTACGGCTGCGGGAGCTGCGACATGAAGTCCGGGGTGGCGGTCGCGCTCCGGCTGGCCGCCCGGCTGACGCAGCCGAGCCCCGACGTCACCTGGGTCTTCTACGACTGCGAGGAGGTCGAGGCCGAGCGCAACGGGCTGCTGCGGGTGTCCCGGCACCGGCCCGACCTGCTGCAGGGTGACCTGGCGGTGCTGATGGAGCCCACCGGCGCGCTCATCGAGGGCGGCTGCCAGGGCACGCTGCGGGCCGCGGTCACCGCACGGGGCAAGCGCGCGCACTGCGCCCGCTCTTGGATGGGCCAGAACGCTATCCACGGGGCCGGCGGGATCCTCGGCCTGCTGCGGTCCTACCAGCCCCGCGAGCCGGAGGTCGACGGGCTGGTCTACCACGAGGGGCTGAACGCCGTCGGGATCAGCGGCGGGGTCGCGGGCAACGTGATCCCGGACGAGTGCGTGGTCACCGTGAACTACCGGTTCGCGCCCGATCGCAGCGAGGCGGCAGGCGGCCGCGCACGTGCGCGAGGTGTTCGGTGGCTACGAGGTCGAGATCACCGACTCGGCGCCGGGCGCCCGGCCCGGGGCTGGACCACCCGGCCGCGGCGCCGCTGCTCGCGGCCGTGCCCGGGGCGCCCCGGGCCAAGTTCGGCTGGACCGACGTGGCCAGGTTCGCCCTGCTCGGCATGCCCGCACTGAACTACGGCCCCGGCGATCCCGATGCTCGCCCACTCCCCGGACGAGCACGTGCCGGTGGCGCAGATCGCCGAGTGCGAGGCGACCATGGCGGCCTGGCTCAGTTAGCCCGGGCGGAGCGCTCGTTACGCGGCGGGGCCTGCGGCCAGCTTGAGCGGGCCGGTCCGCTGGTGCCCGTTGAGCCCGACCCAGGTGAGCGAGACCGTAGTGCCCGGGTGGTACTGGCGCATCAGCAGGCGCAGCGAGGCCGGGGAGCTCACCGGGTGGCCGTTGACTGCGGTGATCACGTCACCGGCCGCCGTCCCGGCGCTGGCCGCGGGGGCGTCGCAGAACACGCCGGCGATCAGCGCGCCCGACTTGGCCGGCGCGATGGTCTTCGGCACCGGGTTCGCCGTCTCGGTGGCCAGGCACCGGCCGCTGGAGTTGATCGCGCCGTAGCCGCCGCCCTGGCCGGCGATCTGCTGAAGCTGGCCGAGCTGGGTCTTCGGGCTGGCGGCGCTGCTCGGCGCGTTGGTCTTCGGGTCGCTGGCGATCGCGATGCCGATGAACGCGGGCTGGCCGATCTGGATCGTGCTGCTGCCGTGGCCGGCGGCGATCAGCCGGGCGATGGACAGCGCCCGGTCGATCGGGATCGAGAAGCCCCGGCTGGTGCCGGCCCCGCCGATGCTCTGCGTGTTCGCGGCGGTGTTCATGGCGATCACCTCGCCCGCGGCGTTCGCCAGCGCGCCGCCGGAGTCGCCCTCACGCGATCGGGGCGTTGGTCTGGAACATGTGCGTGAGCTGTCTCCGACGTGTCCGAGCCCGTGTCGCTGGCGATGATCGTGCGATCCAGGGCCGTGATCGTCCCGCTGGTCACGGTTGGCGTGCCGCCGGTGCCGCCCGCGTTCCCGAGCGCCACCACGACGTCGCCGAGCTTGACCTTGTTCGAGTCACCGGTCGTGACGGTCTGCAGGCCCGACGCACCCACCAGCCTGAGCAGCGCGACGTCCTGGGTGTTGTCGCGTGCCGACCACCTGGGCGACGTACTTGTGGCCCGTTGCTGACCAGCGTCGCGGTCATCCCGGGTACCGCCCTTGATCACGTGGTTGTTGGTCAGCACCAGGCCGCTGGCGGACAGCACCATGCCGGTGCCCTCGAAGACCTGCTGCTGGTAGTGGACGTAGGAGGTGATGTCCACCAGCCCGGGGTCGACCTTCCTGGCCACGGAGGTGATGAGGTTGGGGGAGTTGCCCCCGGAGCCCGGGTTCGTCTTGGGCTTGGGGATGTCCTGCGCGCCGACCGAGGCGGACGGGGCCGCCCCACCCGAACCGCGCAGCGCGAACACCGCGCCCGCGCCGACCGCCGCGGCGAGCACCGCGACCAGCGATGTAGACCAGGGCACGGCTCATCGGCCCGCGCGAGGGCGGCAGCCCCCCGCGTGGGCTGCCCGTAGCCGCCCGGCGGCAGCCAGTGGCCCTCGCCGCCGGGAGGCACCGCCCCCGGTATCTCGCCGGGAAGCGGCGGCGCCTGGCCGGGCGGGGGCTGTGGCTGCCAGCCCGGCTGTGGCTGCCCGCCGTAGGGCGGCTGGCCACCGTAGGGCGGCTGGCCGGGGTAAGGGGGCTGGCCGTAGGACGCCTGCCCGCCGGGCGGCACGGTGTAGGGCGGCTGGCCACCGTACGGCTGCCCGCCATACGGCGGCTGCGCGCCGTAGCCGGGCGGCGGTCCGTACATCGGCTGGGTGGGCTGGGGTGCACTGTAGGGGGAGGCCGGCGGGCCGTAGGAAGGCTGGCTGCCGGGTGCGGGCTGGGTGCCCGGCTCGGGCTGGGCGGCTGGCTCGGGCTGGGCGCCTTGCTCGGGCTGGCCGGCCTGACCGGACGGTGCCGTCCAGGGCTGTGGCGGCGGCGCCCAGGCCTGCGGGCCGGGAGCCGGCTGCGCCCCGGGACCGGGCTGCGGCGGGGCCGACTGGCTCGCCTCGTCGGCGGGGGAAGTCATGTTGAAGGGCAGCCACGACGCCCCTGGCGCCGCCTCCTGCCCAGCACCGGGATCGGTGTCCGCCTCCGGCCTGCCGTCGCCGGGAGCCGGCTGCCAGGCGCTGTCATGCTCCGGCGAGTCGTTCCCGTTGCCCTGACCTTCCGCCATCATCCCTCACCTCTGCTGCCCGATGTAGCCTATGCGGTCTGGTGGGATCCCGCAGGTGCACGCCGGGCCACTGCCCCTGGCCAAGCGCCCTAACCAGTAAGCACCACGTCCCTGAACGCAAGCTGAATGCGTACCGGGGGTTCTTGGCGGCGCTCCTGCCGCGGATCACCGGTCCAGGCCGTGCTCGGCGACCGGGCCGGCCACGAGCCGGCGTAGCGCACATTCTTCGAGCAACAGCGGCAATGCGCCCAGCCCCGCCGCCGCGGAGCCGGGCGGCGAGGTGCAGTCGGAGTCGTGCAGCAGGACCGTGGCGCCGCCGGCCAGGTTGCTGGTGAGCGTCGTGGCGACCGACCGGGGCGTGGCGCCCGCCGTCCATTCCCGGCCCCAGCAGGTCCATAGCACCGGGGTGAGCCCGAGGCGGCGTGCGGCGGCGAGCGCGCCGGCGCTCAGCACGCCGTAGGGCGGCCGGTAGAAGCGCGGCCGCGTGCCGGTCGCGTCGGCCACCGCGTCGGTGGCCCGGGCCAGGTCATCGGCCACCGCATGGGGGCTGCGCAGGATCGTGTACCGGTGTGCCCAGCCGTGCACGGCCACCTCGTGGCCCGCCGCGGCGACCGCCGCCGCGAGCCCGGGCTCGCGGGCGGCCATGGCGCCGAGCATGAAGAACGTGGCGCGCACCCGGGCGGCGGCCAGGACCTCAAGGAACGCCGGGGTCCACGCGGGGTCGGGGCCGTCATCGAAGGTGACCGCCACGTGATCGGCGCGGCCCAGCCCGGACAGCCGGGGGAAGAACCGCCGCCGGACCGGGGCCAGGGCGGTGACTCCCGGGCCGGCGTGGGCAACGGCCAGGCCGGCGACCGCCAGCGCCGCCGCGGTGCGCGCGGCCGGCCGGTGCGGCGCCGGTGCGCCCGCGCTGTCCATCAACACCTGTCACACCTGCCTCATAGCGTCTGGCCTGCGGTCTTATCCCGCGGCGGCGACACACCAGGGGAGCACCGGCACCGAGCCGGATCCCTCCTGGAATGATGGCAAGATCGGGACGATACCCGAAGCACGACCGGTTACCAGACGCGGGGCGGCCGGCCCCGGCATGACTGAGCAAGGGGCCATGCGTTGGGAGTGCCAGCAGCACGTGTTGTGTTCCCCCCCGCGGACCGGGCGGAGATAGCCGCCGCGATCACCGAGATCCTGGCCAGCGGGGCACTCACCCTGGGCCCGTACACCGGGCGCTTCGAGGCGGCGTTCGCCGCCGCGCACGACGCCCCGCACACGGTGGCGGTCTCCAGCGGCACCGCGGCGCTGAACATCGCCCTCCAGGTGGCGGGGGTCGCGGGGCGGGACGTGGTGGTGCCCGCGAACACCTTCTACGCCACCGCGGCCGCGGTGCTGCAGGCGGGCGGGCGCCCGGTGTTCGCCGACGTCGAACTCGGCACGCTCGCGCTCGAGCCGGGCCACCGCGGCGGCGGTGCTGACGCCGGACACGGCCGCGATCGTGCACGTCCACATCGGCGGAATGATCAGCCCGGACATCACCGGGCTGCGCGAACTGTGCGACGAGCGCGGCATCGTGCTGATCGAGGACGCCGCGCACGCCCACGGGGCCACGCTGGACGGCCGGTTCGCGGGCTCGTTCGGGGCGAGCGCGGCCTTCTCCTTCTACCCGACGAAGGTGGTGACCTGCGGCGAGGGAGGCATGGTGGTGTCCGCCTCCGAGCACGTGGCGGACGAGGCGAAGATCTACCGTGACCAGGGCAAGGGCGCCTTCACCGCCAACCACCACGTGCGCCTGGGCTCGGCCTGGCGGCTGAGCGAACTGCACGCGGTGACCGGGCTGGTGCACCTGCGCCGGATGGAGGAGTTCATCACCCGCCGCCGCGAGGTGGCGGCCGCCTACGACAAGGCGCTGGCCGTCATGGACGGGCTCACCCCGCTGGCCGAGGCGCCCGGCAGCCGCGGCAACGTCTACAAGTACATCGTGCTGCTGCCGCCCGGCGCCGACCGGGCCGCCGTCAAGCAGGAGTTGCGTGACCGGTTCGGGGTCCGGCTGTCCGGCGAGGTGTATGACCTGCCGCTGAACCGGCAGCCCGTGCTCGCCGAGTACGCCGGGCCGCCGCTGCCGGTGGCCGACGAGGTCGCCCGCAGGCACATTTGCCTGCCGGTGCACTCCGACATGAGCGACGCTGAGATCGACGAGGTGCTGACCGCGATCGCCGCGGTCCACGAGATGCTCCCGGGCTGATAGCTCCCGGGTGGCAACGCTGCCCGGAAGGCTGGGGCAGCCCAAGGGTGCCGGCCGAGTTGGGACGGGCCGGCAAGGCACGCGAGAAAGGGCGCCGGTGCAGGTAGCGGTAACTGGAGGTGGGGGCTTCATCGGCTCTCACGTGGTGGACCGGCTCACCGCGGCCGGCCACGACGTGCGGGTCATCGACGTGCAGCCGCGGTGGCGCAACCCCGGCGCGACGTACCTCGAGGTGGACCTGTTCGACGTGGCCGGGCTCGGGGCGGCCGTGGCCGACTGCGCCGCGGTGTTCCACCTGGCGGGGGCGTCCAATGTCAACGAGGTGGCAGCCGACCCGGTGTGGGCGGTCCGGCTCAACGTGGAGGGCACGGCCAGGGTCCTGGAGGCGGCCAGGCACAACCGCTGCGGCCGGGTGATCCTGGCCAGCACCGTGTGGGTGTACGGGGCCGCGCAGAGCACCGGCGAACTGGCCGAGGACTTTCCCGTCGACCTGCGCAGCGCCGGGCACGTGTACGTGTCCACCAAGCTCGCGGCGGAACTGCTCGTGCACAGCTACAAGGAGATGTTCGGCCAGGAGTTCACCATTCTGCGCTACGGCATCCCGTACGGGCCGCGGATGCGCGAGGAACTGGTCGTCGCCCGGTTCGTCCAGGCGGTGCTGGACTCCCAGCCCATCACCATCGCGGGCACCGGTGAACAGCAGCGCAACTACGTGTACGTGGAGGACCTGGCCGACGCGCACGTGCGCGCGCTGTCCCCGGCGGCGGCGGGACAGGTCCTGGCGCTGGAAGGGGGGACGCCGGTGTCGGTCCGGGAGATAGCCGAGACCGTCCAGCAGTTCATCGGGCGCGTTCCGGTGCATTACGTGCCGGCCCGCGACGCCGACTACCAGGGGGTCAGCGTGTCCAACCGGGCGGCCAAGGAATTGCTCGACTGGTCGCCGCAGACCCCGTTCGCGGCCGGGGTACGGCGCTATCTGGACTGGCTCGGCCACCCCGGGGGCGCCGTGCCGGAGCCGGCCCCGGGGATTTAAGTGAAGCGCGCCCTGCTGCTGTCCGGCTCGCTCGGCGCCGGGCACGAGATGGCCGCCAAGGCCTCGGCGGCCTCCCTGGCCGTGCGCGGCTGGGACAGCGAGATCCTGGACGCGATGCACCTGCTCGGCCCCCGCGGCGGATCCGCGGGAGAGGCGGTGTTCCGCGGCATGCTGGCCACGCCGGGCCTGTTCGACGCGTTCCACTTCGCCGCGCTGCGCCCGGGGAGCCGGCTGGCGCTGCTGGCCGACGCCGGGGCCCGGCGGCAACTGGTGCCGCGGCTGCGCGACTACCTCGACGCGCATCCGGCCGACCTGGCCGTGTCGGTGTTCGCCACGGCCGCGTCCGCGGTGAGCGTGCTCGCCGACGTCTACCCCGGCATGAGCCACGTGGTGCTGTGCAGCGACGTCACGCCGCACCGGCTCTGGGTCCAGCCGAACGTGGACATGTACCTGGTCACCTCGGCCGCGGCCGAGGCGTTCGTGCGCCGGTACCAGCCCCGGGCGCGGGTCCGGGTGGTGCCGGCCCCGGTGCGCCCGGGGTTCTACGGCCCGCCGTCCCAGGAGCAGGCGCGGGCCGGCCTCGGGCTGCCCGTGGATGACCGTGCCGTGCTGCTCATGTCCGGTGCCTGGGGCCTCGGGCCGATCGCGGCCGCCGCGGCCGCGCTCGCCGACGCCGGGGTGCAGGTACTGGCGGTCGCCGGGCGCAACGCGAAGCTGGAGAACCGGCTCCGCGCCGCCGCGCGGCACCGCCCCCGGCTGCACGTGTTCGGCTACACCGAGGAGATCCCGGCGCTGATGGCCGCCGCGGACCTGGTGATCACCAGCTCGGGGGACACCTGCGCGGAGGCGCGCACGGTCGGCCGCGCGCTGCTGCTGCTCGACGTGGTGCAGGGGCACGGCCGCGACAACCTCCAGCATGAACTGGAACTGGGCAACGCCGACGTGGCCTCGTCCCGGCCCGCGGAGATGGTCCGCTGTGCGCTGGCCGCGCTGGACCGGGTCAAGCCGCCGTCCCCGGGTGCCACCCGGTCCGCCGCCTCCTGGGAAACGGCGTTCACCATGGCACTGGAGGACATCGGCCTCGGCTAGCCGGGCAGCGTGGGCGGCTTTCCGGTGGCGCCGGTGGCCCTGATCGCGGCATTCATGATCTTGTCCAGGTAGCCGCGCTGGGCGTTCAGGACCTTGAGGTCGCTGGTCAGCTTGGCGGTGGCGGTGGTGCGCGCCGCGCCGCTGTCGCGCAGGATGTCGGCCACGTCCGCCTGCACTCGCAGCGCGTCCGGGGTGGCCCAGATCACCAGGCCGACAACTACCCGGTCCAGGTGGAACGACGACAGCGACTCCTGCACCTGGTACCCGACCAGGTCGTCGAGCGGCATGCTGTTCGCCGGGGAGCAGTTGCTGGACCCGTAGGTGGCGATGCCGATCGCGGTGCCGACGTCGTGTCTGGCGCCCGTCTCGATCAGGTGCAGCGCCTGGAGCGACTCCTGCACGCCGCCCGCGCACGACTGGATGTCGGTCGTCATGTCGGTCAGGAAGCCGTTCAGGTCGGTGGCGCGCTGCGACTTTGACGGGTGCACGGCGAGCCCGACCAGCACCCCCCCGGCGACGATCGCCAGCACGGCCGCGATCAGCAACCGCGGGGTCTTGCGGACCGGCCAGGCGGTCTGGCGGATCGGGACGTACGGCGGGTCCGTGCGTGGCGGGGTCTGCATGGCGCGCCTCCCGTCAGCCGCCCGGCTGGCCATCAGGCGGGCACCGGTGGTCAGTTCCGCCTGCGTGACCGCCCCGTAGACGCGCTTCACGATGACGTGGTGGCTGTTGAGGAAGAAGGTGGCCGGCAGCCCGGGCAGGTTGTAGGCGATCGCGGCCGTCATCGGCGCCGGGTCGGCGACCACCGGGTAGGTTACGCCGCTCTTGTGCACGAAGCGCATCGCGGCGGGCGCCGAGTCGTTGACGTCCACGCCGATGACCGCCGGGCGGCCGCCGTTGTCCCGGTAGAACCGGGCGATCATCGGCGTCTCCTTCTGGCACGGCCCGCACCAGGACGCGAAGAAGTTCACGATCACCGGGCGGCCCGCCATGGACCGCAGGGACAGGTGCTGGCCTGCGTGGCCGAGCACGCTGAGCGTGAAGTTCTTCGCCCGGCCATAGTTCTGCGGCGCGGCGCTGCCGGAGCCCACCGTGGCCCCCACCACGGCGAGCGCCACGATGACCGCGGCTGCGGCCACGACCGGCACGAGCACCCGGGGGCGGCGCAGCGCAGCCAGCCACCCGCCCGGGCGGCGTCCCGGTGTTGCCGCTGGCTCCGTTGTCCCCCCGGGCGCGGGCGCCAGCTCTGGCCCGGGTGCTGCCCCTGGTTCCGGCGGCACACCTGATTGCGGCGTCACAGCTCCTCCACGGTCGTTCGTCCCGGGGCCAGAACACCACCGGCCTGCAACGCCGGCCTTGGTTCGGGCGTGTCCTTCTGCGCGCTGGAACTCTCCTCGGCCGCCAGGCGCGCGGGCAGCACCAGCTCGAACTCGCTTCCCTCGCCCGGGGCGCTGCGCACCCGCACCTCGCCGCCGTGCGCACGGGCGACCGCCCGCACCAGTGCGAGGCCCAGGCCCGTGCCCCGGGTCCCGCCGAGTACGGAACCCGAGCGGAACCGGTCGAAGATCCGGTCCAGCTCGGCGGGCGCGATCCCTTCACCACTGTCCGCGACGATCATACGAGCGGCCTGGCCGTCGTGGTCGCGCAGCACCGACAACTCGATCTGCTCGCCCGTTGCGGTGTGCCGCACCGCGTTCTCCAGCAGGGCGTCCAGCGCCAGGCCGAGCCGCTCCCGGTCGGCGGTGACCAGCACCGGATCCAGGCGGCCCAGCGTCCAGCGCCGCGCCGAGGTGGGCAGCCACTTGCGGAACGACTCCAGGGTGAACCGGTCCAGCGCCACCGCCTCGGGGCGCAGGAAGTCCGGGTCCTCGGACGCGGCGATCATCAGCAGCCGCTCGCCGAGCCGGCGGAGCCTGGTGAGCTCGCCCACGACCACCCGGATGTCCCGTGCCTCCGCGCGCCCGGCCAGGTCGCCGGCGAGCAGTTCGGCGTGGCCGAGCGCGATCGTGATGGGCGTACGGAGCTGGTGCGACGCATCCTGGAGGAACCGCCGCTGCGTGGCCAGCAGCCGGGCGTTCTCCTCGCTGACCAGCTCACGTTCGTTGTCGGCGGCCAGCCTGCGCTGGGCGTGCCAGACCATCAGCCAGAACATGGCCGCCATCAGCGGGACCTCGTTCAGCTCGTCCACCGTCTGGGCGCCGATGTAGACGTCCCAGCCGATGGCGGCCCCGGTGGTGATCATGACCACCGCGAGCACCCAGGCGGTGGGCCGGGTGGCCCAGACCCGGAACCCGTACAGCAGCGTCAGGCTGATCCAGATGAAGTGGAACGGGACCGTCTCCCAGTGCGAGAAGATCACGATCGCCGCGAGGTTGGCCAGCGAGAAGGCCGCCCAGGCCACGTCCACCCAGGCGACCCGCCCGTGGTGGAAGCGGGGCCGGTGCAGCGGCCAGCGCAGCCCGGGCGGGCGGTGCGGCCAGCGCATGCGCCACGGCCACGGCGGCGGCCAGGTATGCGCCGGATGCCGGGGGAGCGGGCTGTCATGATGCGAGCTGATAACCCTCACCACGCACCGTCTTGATCAGTTCGAAGCCCAGCTTGGACCGGAGCCGCCGGACGCACACGTCGACCACGTTGGAGCCGGGGTCGAAGTCGTAGCCCCAGACCGAGGCGAGGAGCTGGCCCTTGCCGACCGACTGCCCCGCGTGTTCCATCAGCTCGCGCAGCAGCAGGAATTCCAGCCGGGTCAGCGGGACCGGGCCCTGGCCGATGTTGGCCTCCAGCCGGCCCACGTCCAGGATCAGCTCCCCGGACTTGAGTACCTCGTTGGCGGCACCATGGGGCTCTCCGCGCAGCCGGACCCTGACCCGGGCCAGCAGCTCGGCCAGCGAGAAGGGCTTGGTGAGGTAGTCCTGGGCGCCCAGTTCCAGGCAGTTCACCTTGGTGGTCACGTCGGCGAGGCAGGACAGCACCAGGACCGCCTGTTCCCGGCGCTGCCGCAGCACCTGGGCCAGCACCAGGCGGCCGTCGATGTCCGGCATGATCAGGTCCAGGATGACCAGGTCATACTCGCTGGCCTGGGCCAGCCGCAGGCCCTCCGTGCCGCACCCCGCCGGGGTCACCTCATAGCCGGCCGTGACCAGCGCGCGCGTGATGAAATCGCGGATCCTGGGCTCGTCCTCCACGAGCAGGATGCGCGGCCCCCCCTGGTTTGGAGCCTGCTCCGTCGTCGTCATGGGAGTCTCGTCATTTCGCCGTGCCCGCGCCTGGGTGCCTGCGGCCCGGTCAGGGCCGGTGGCAGATGGCGCAAGCGTGGCTCCTTCCCTGAGGATCCATCGCCAGCCGGCGTCCGGTCAACCCGCCGGCGCTGTGGTCCGCCACCTTTTCGCAAACCATTGCAGTTCCGCCACCCCGATGCACCCAAAACCGGTCGGTCCGGGCATCCGGAGGGGGGCCCGGCCGAGCCCACGGATGGATTGGGTACTACTTGGGTAACTGCCTGTTTACAGACTGTCATAAAGACAGGCACTGAGCCGGGCGCCGTTACCTGCCAGGATGCCATGATCATGACAATTTCGTCATTGAATCGCCGTGGTGTTGCCGGCGGGGCACGGATGCTCGGAAGATCAGGCTCGTAACAGACCTCCGGCCGGGGTCCTGGGGACGAGCGCGGCCGGCCCAGTCGCGTGCGCCAGTGCGCCGCGAAGAAGCGAGGTGGTGACTGGTGTCTCTGCCGGTCCGTATCACGGCCCTGCTTGTCGCGTTCGCGGCAGTGGTCGTCGGTGCGGCATTCATCGTCGTGCACTACATACTCGGCAGCCCGCCCACGGTCACCTTCAACGCCTCCGGCGGGGTCACCAACGTGCTGCTGCAGGAGGACCCGCAGAACAACTCGGCCACCAAGCCGGACTGGGTGAGCTACTTCGTCCAGGACCCGTCCACCAAACAGTGGGTGCACACCACGCTGTTCTCGGTGCCCGCGGGGACCACCGCGCACGTGACCATCCTGGGATACGACGGCTGCACGCCGCCGCGGAACAACTACTGGAGCCAGGTCCAGGGCACGATCGGCGGCACCGTGAACCTGAGCATCGTCAACAACAAGGGCGTGGCCACGCCGACCCGGCGGGTCTCGGTGATCAACGGCTGGGCGGGCTGCACGGTCGGCCACACCTTCGCCATCCCGGCCCTGCATCTGTTCATCCCGGTCGCCTCGCCGGACGCCATCGACTCGGCCAACAATCTGTGCAGCGTGTCGCCGTGCACATCCGGGCCCCATGCCGTGGAGACGTTCAACTTCAAGGTGCCCAGCCATGGCGGCATCTTCCGCTGGCAGTGCTTCGTCCCGTGTGGCGGCGGCTTCCTCGACGGCAACGGCGGCCCGATGCAGACCATCGGTTACATGACCGGCAACATGGAGGTAAGAGCCTGATGGCCACTCCCGAGGCCCCCGCGGCCAGCGCACCGGCCGAAAGAAGGCACGGGCTGTGGATCTTCGCGATCTGGCTGCCCCTGGCGGTGATCGCCGACCTGCTGATCTGGATCGTCTGGCGGCCGCACCTGCCGCCGGGCACCATGTCCACGTCCGCCCAGCACCAGCAGTTCGACATCGCGGTCCTGGCCGTCGTGGGCGCGCCGGTCCTGCTGTTCGTCTGGACCTATGCCGCGTACGCACTGCTCAGCTGGCGTCATCGCGAGGGTGACGAGGAGGACGGCCCGCCGATCCACGGCAACGCGAGGATCCAGGCCACCTGGATCGCCGCCACCGCGGTCATCGTGCTCGGCCTGTTCGTCTTCGGCACGGTCGAGCTGATCGTGCCGGCCGGCGCGGCGCCGGCGAGGGGCCCTCGCCGATCTGGCAGCCCAGCACCTCGAACCGGCTCCAGGTGCAGGTGATCGGCCAGCAGTGGGCCTTCACCTACCGTTTCCCGCAGTTCGGTGGCATGGAAAGCAGCCAGCTGGTGCTGCCGGCCAACACGACGGTGGAGTTCCACGTCACCTCGCTGGACGTGATCCACAGCTTCTGGGCCTACCAGCTCGGCGTGAAGGCCGACGCGAACCCCGGTGTGGACAACATCGCCTTCACCACCACCAGGAATCAGCTGGGCAGCTTCACGGTGCGCTGCAACGAGCTGTGCGGCCTGTGGCACGGCGCCATGTACAACTACGGCCACATCGTGCCGGCCGCGGCGTTCCAGGCCTGGGCGCGCGGCCTGCAGGCCACGCAGGCCAGCAACGGCATCCTGGCCACGCTGCCGCCCTACGCCACCACCTACGACCCGACCGTGATCCCGCAGCTCGGTGCCGCGATCGTCAAGATCGACGGCATCACGGGCGCGAACGGCAGCTACTACCCGCCACAGGATCCGGTGCAGCCATGACCGGATACCCGCCGCGGCGCCGGCCCGTCCCAGCAGACCCAACACCGCGTTCAGTCCGAAGAAGGGGTGACCGATGGCCATCGAGATTCAGCCAGGCGCTGGCCGGATGCAGCCCGTGGCGGGTGGTCCGGAGAGCGCGCGCCCCTGGTGGATGAAGCCAGCGGTCCATACCGGCATCATCGGCGCCGTGATCGGTTACATCGTCGGCCACTGGCTCGGTAATGCGCTGTCCTACGACTACGCGCAGAACGCCCTGTCCGACACCAACGACGTCCCGATCGTGCTCGGCTACCTGTTCGGCACCGTCGGCTGGCTGGCCGGGCTCGGCGTGTTCAACGACCTCGGGCGGCTCATGCTCGGCAAGCCGCTACGTGACATCGAGCACGCCCCGGCCGAGGGCCTGGCGAAGTACTTCAGGTACACCCTCGACCACAAGGTCGTCGGCATCCAGTACCTGTTCGGCATGATCACGTACTTCCTGACCGGCGGCCTGTTCGCCATGGCGATCAGGAGCGAGCTGCTCTCGCCGACCTACCACCTGATGAGCTCCAGCGCCTACCTCATGGTGGTCGGCGAGCACGGCACCATGATGATGATGATGATGTCGTCGGTCGTGCTCGGGCCGTTCGGCCAGTACTTCGCCCCGCTCATGATCGGCTCGAAGCGGATGGCGTTCCCGCGGATCGAGGCGATCGGGTTCTGGCTCACCCCGGCCGCCTACGTCATCCTGCTCTCGGGGGTGTTGCTCGGCGGCTTCCCCACCGGGTGGACCGGCTACGCGCCGCTCTCCACCCAGGCCGGCCCCGGCATGGACACCTACGCGATCGCGTTCGGTCTCATGGGGATCTCGATGATCCTCGCGGGTTTCAACATCATCGTGACCTATATCAACTACCGGGCGCCGGGCATGCGGTGGAGCCGGCTGCCGATGTTCGTATGGTCCATGTTCACCGTCTCCTTCCTCCAGGTGCTGGCCGTGCCGGTGCTGGTGGCCGGGATGTACATGATGATCACCGACCGGACCTTCCAGACCGCGTTCTTCGCCAACCAGCTCGGCGGGAGCAGCTACCTCTACCAGAACGTGTTCTGGTTCTTCGGGCACCCGGAGGTCTACATCCTGGCGCTGCCGGGGTTTGGGGTGGTGTCCGAGATCCTTCCGGTCATGTGCCGCAAGCCGCTGTTCGGCTACCGGACGGCCGCGGCGGGCATGATCGGGGTGGCCCTGCTCAGCTTCTTCGTCTGGCAGCACCACCTGTTCGACAGCGGCATCAACCCGGACATGCGGCCGCTGTTCATGCTGACCACGGAGCTGATCTCGATTCCCACCGGGTTCATCTACTTGGTGGCGCTCGGGACGTTCTGGAAAGCGAAGATCAGGTTCACCGTCCCGATGCTGTTCTGCCTGGCGATGTACTTCAACTTCCTGATCGGCGGCATCTCCGGCGTGTTCCTCTCGGACGTGCCGGCGGACACCACCGAGCACGGGTCGTTCTTCGTCATGGCCCACTTCCACTACACGATCATGGGCGGGCTGATCTTCGCCTTCATGGCCGGCATCTACTACTGGCTGCCCAAGATGCTGGGGATCAAGCTGAACGAACGGCTCGGCAAGATCCACTTCTGGACCATGTTCATCTTCTTCAACTCGACATTCCTGCCGTTGTTCGCGCTCGGCATGATGGGCATGCCGCGGCGGGTGTTCGAGTACGCGCGGAACCTGCAGACGCTCAACGACTGGGTGTCCATCTCCGCCTTCTGCCTGGGCGGATCGCTGTTGATCTTCCTGTTCAACTTCGTGATGTCCACGCTGGTCTGGCGCGAGAAGGAAGTCGGGAACCCGTGGAACTCCCGCGGCCTGGAATGGCAGGTCTCCTCGCCGCCACCACCGGAGAACTTCGAGCACATCCCGGTGATTCTGTCCGCTCCCTACGAGTACGGCGTGAAGGATGCGCCGCCGGTGGCTGACCTGAACCCGCCGGTGGGCATCGTCAGCGCCGCGTACGCGGGCGCCGGCGCAGGACTGGAGGCTTAGCGATGGCCGAGTCAACCACCACGGGCGAGTCGTCCGGGCTGAGCCGGGAAACGGAGGAGGAGGGCTTCTACCACGAGGCCGCGCTCAACGCCGCGTGGACGGCGGCGCGCCTGGCCATCGGCGGTCTCTGCTTCCTGTTCGGCGCGTTCATGTTCGCCTACTTCTACCTGCGCTCGGTCAACTCCTCCGGGAGATGGATGGGCTCGGGCTACGTGCCGCCATCCATGATCTACGGCACCGTGATCATGCTCTGCGTCCTGCTCAGTGCGGGGGTCCACTACGGCGCGCTGCAGCAGATCAAGGCGGGCAAGAAGGGACTGTGGCAGATCGGCGCGGTGACCGCGCTGCTGCTGGGCGTCGCGGCGGTCGTGCTGCAGATCCTCGAACTGCTCTTCCTTCCGTTCTGGCCGGGCAGCTCGGGCTTCTCCAGCGTGTTCACCGGGTTCTACCCGGTGTTCATCGTGGTGCTGCTGGCGGCCATGATCTGGCTGGAAACGCTGCTCGCGCGGGCCCGCTTCATCCCGGCCATATCCTTCGTGGAGCAGCCGCCCACCTACAAGGAGGCGTTCGCGGTCCAGCGCTTCCAGTCGTCGCTGTCCGGGTTCGCCACCGTGTGGAACTTCCTGGCAGTGGTGGCAGTACTGTTCTGGGTTCTGTTCTACGTCATCCCTTAAGGAGGCAGCGGCTCCCCCGGAGGGCCTCATCGCCGACCGGTGGCCGTGGTCATCATGAACCTGGTTGTCTCGCACTGGTCGGCCAACGCCGCGGTCCTGGCCGTGGTGGCCGCCGTGGCTGCCGTGCACATGCGCGGCCTGCGCGGCGTGGTCACCGATGCGAGGCGGCAGGGCGAGGACCTCCCGCGCGGCCTTGGCCGGGAGGCGACGGCCTTCTACGGCGGGCTGCTCGCGGTGGTCCTCGCCCTCCTGTCTCCGCTCGGCTACTGGTCGGCGCACGACATCTGGGACCGGTCGCTGCAGGACGTCCTGCTGGCGAACGTGGCCCCGGTGTTCCTGGTGCTCGGGGCGCCGTGGCTGGTGCTGCGGCGCGGGCTCCCGTTCCGGCGGCCACGGGCCCCGGACCCGGCGCCCGGCCCGCGGGCTGCCGCCACCCAGGCCCAGGTGCGGCGGGCGGTGGGCACGCTCATCGCGTTCAACGTGGTCTGGTGCGGCTGGCACCTGCCGGTGCTGTACGACGGCGCGCTGCGGCACCCGGCCGTGTACGCCGCGGAGGTGGTGTCCTACCTTGGCCTGGGCATCGCGTTCTGGCTCGTTCTCATCGGCTCCCGGCCGCTGAGCCCGGCGCTGACGCCACTGCGCCGGGTGGCCCTGGTGGGTGCCTCGGTTGTCGTGAGCACGCTGCTCGGTATGGTGCTCGTGTTCGGTTATGGTCTCGCCTACCCCGCCTACCTCGGGGCGGGACACGACGTGCTAAGCGTGGTGTATGACCAGCAGGCAGGTGGTGCGGTGCTGTGGGTGCTGGTGCTCCCCGTCTACGTCACCGCCGGTGTGGCCCTTCTCATCCAGTGGCTGAACGATGAGGAGGAGCAAGCCTTGACAAGCGGCCTGGACCGGTTGCTCAAGCCAGCCAAGCCGGCCTGGCCATCCCGGCCGGGCCTGAGATGACAGTCCAAATGTGTAGCTGGAGGCTGGAGTGCACTTGATCGCCGCGTCGCCGACAGGTGACTGGAGTTACGGCGGGGCCATCCTGACGTTCGCGTTCCCCGTGACCTTGTTCATTCTGGTGGGCGCAGCCCTGTACATCGTCTACACCAAGCCGCATCTGGTGCCCGGTCACCGCTATCAGATGCAGTTGCGCCCGACGACCGCCACCGCTATGCCCGAGACCGCCGCCCCGGCCCGGCCGGCCATGCCGCCGGCCGTGGACACCGGCAGTATCACCGGTGCGGTGCCGCCCGAGGATGAGGGCTGAGGACCTGAGCGTGCCGGAAGTTTCCGCAGGCACCCTGCCTGCGCTGCCTGTCACGGGCCGCCGCAGCCTCAGGGCCATGGCGCCCGCGCTGTTCGCGCTGACCAAGCCGCGGATCATCGAACTGCTCCTGGTCACGACCATCCCCACGATGCTGCTCGCGGACCGGGGCCTGCCGTCGGTCCGGATCCTGCTGGTGACGCTGGCCGGCGGGGCGCTTGCCGCCGGCAGCGCGAACACGATCAACTGCTACATCGACCGCGACATCGACGCCATGATGCGGCGGACCTCGCGCCGCCCGCTGGCGCGGCCCGCGCCCATGGCCGTGGTCAAGCCGGTGGAAGCGCTCATCTTCGGCATCGTCCTGGGCGCGGCTTCCACGGTGCTGCTCGGCACCCTGGTCAACTGGCTGTCGGCGATCCTGGCCGACGCAGCCATCCTGTTCTACGTGTTCGTCTACACGATCGGGCTGAAGCGCCGGACGGCGTCCAACATCGTGATCGGCGGCGCCGCGGGCTGCTTTCCCGTGCTGGTGGGCTGGTCGGCCGTCACCGGCACGGTGAGCCTGCCCGCGATCGTCCTGTTCGCGATCATCTTCTTCTGGACGCCGCCGCACTTCTGGGCGCTGGCCATGAAGTTCCGCGACGACTATGCCGCGGCCAGCGTGCCCATGCTGCCCGTCGTCGCGCCCGCCACCGTGGTGGCCCGCAAGATCCTCTTCTACTCCTACGTGATGGTCGCGTCCACCTTGGCCCTCGCGCCCTATGCCGGCTGGCTGTACACGATCTGCGCGGCCGGCCTGGGCGTCTGGTTCCTCGCCGAGGCGCACCGGCTGCATGCCCGGGTCACCCGCGCCGCCCTCCCGGTCCCGGTCCCGGTCACCGCAGCAGCCGCCGTGGGGACCGCCCCTGAGGAGGCCGCCGCCGTCGGCACGGCCGCCGCGGCAGCCACGGGTGCCGGGCGCGAGGTGGACGAGGGTACCTGCGCCGGGATCGCGCGCCCAAGTACCAACCCGGCCTCGATGCGCCTGTTCCACCTGTCCATCGCCTACCTGACCCTGCTGTTCGCCGTCATCGCGGTCGTCTCCCTGCTCCCCTGGGGCCGCTGGTAACCACCGCACCGCTCCCGCCTTGATGATCATGGCGATTTGGCTGTGGGAGCAGCCAAATCCCCATGATCATCACTGTGTCGGCCTGGTTCCTCATTCGTGATCATGACGTTGGTGCTGCTGGAGGCGCACCAACGTCATGATCACGAGCGCCAGGTCCTTTGCCGGCTGGGGCGGCTGGGGGAGATGAGGCCGCAGGGGAGGGCTGGGGCGGAACGGAGGCTACGGGCCGGTTTGCGGTAGCGGGCTGGTCCGCGGTAGCGGGGAGGCGGACGACCGCGCGCAGGCCGGGCGTGGCGCCTTCCAGGTTCGCCGACCCGCCGTGGGTGCGGGCGATCGCCCGCACGATGGCCAGGCCCAGCCCTGCGCCGCCGGTCTCGGTCTCGTCCCGGCTGCGGGCGTCGTCGAGCCGGACGAAGCGGTCGAAGGCCCGCTCCCGGTCGGCGGGCGGGATGCCGGGGCCGTCGTCCGACACGGTCAGCACGGCCTCCGCGTCCTCGCGCCGCGCCGTCACCTCCACCCCGGACTTGGCGTAACGCATCGCATTGTCGATCAGGTTCCGCAGCAGCAGGCGCAGCCCCTCCACCTCGCCGGTGACGACGCACGGCCCGGTGGCCCGCGCCGTCACCGGGACCCGGCCGCCCGCGCTGCGCTCGGCCTCCTCGGTGACCAGGGCGGCGAGGTCCACCGGCTTGCCCGGCGCCCGCGGCTGGTATTCGTCCAGCCTGGCCAGCACCAGCAGGTCCTCGGCGAGGCTGGCCAGCCGCAGGGTGTCGGCCAGCACATCGCGGCCCGTCTGGTTCCAGTCCTGCTGTTCCGGGTGGTCGAGCGCCACCTCGAGCTGGGCGCGGATACTCGCGATCGGGCTGCGCAATTCGTGCGCGGTGTCCGAGACCAGGCTCCGCTGCCGCCGCTGCGCGGCGTCCAGGCGCGTCAGCATGTCGTTCAGCGTGATGGCCAGCGTGCGGACCTCGTCGCGCGCCTCGGGCACCGGCAGTTCCCTGGCCCGCCCGGTCGCGGTGATCATCTGGGCCCCACGGCGCAGGGCGGCGATGGGCCGCAGGGTAGAACCGACCACCAGCCAGGTGGTGCCGGCCAGCAGCAGCAACAGCAGCGGCGTGCCCACGAGCAGGGCCCGGCCCAGCGCCATCATGCTGTCGCTGACCTGGGTGTACGCGGCGGCCGAGAGCACGGTCTCGTGGCCGTCGGCCGGTACCGCCACGACCCGCATCAGGTACGGGATGCCGAACGGGCGCCCGTCGAGCAGCACGGCGCGCCCGGTCCTGGCCGCGGCGGCCGCCTGGGCGGGGGACAGTAGCGGGACCAGCCGGTCGGCGTCCGGCGAGGCATCGACGATCCGGCCGTCGGCGCCCAGTACCTGGACGGTGAGCGTGCCGGCCACCACCACCGGGTCGGGCAGCCGGTTCCCGTTGATCAGCGCGGCCACCCCCTGGCCGCCCTGCCGGGCGGTGCCGTCCACCTGACGGGTGAGGGATGCCTGGAGCGCGCCGCGCAGCAGCATCGCACCGGCCACCAGGGCCACCGCGAGGCCCACCGTGGTGGCCATGGTCACCCGGGCCCGCAGGCTCCGCTGCCGCCACCACCTAGGCACGGACATCGTCACGGACCGATCATCTCCCGGCCGGGCCTCCGCCGGGGGCCGGCCGCGCCCCGGCGCGCCCAGCGCGCCCAGCGCCGGGCCCGCCATGGCCGGTCCGCCCGCCATCGCCGCCCGCCGGATGCTATCCGCCGTCGGCGGCGAGGCGGTAGCCGGCACCGCGGACCGTCTGCAGGGCGCGGCGGCCGAACGGGTTGTCGATCTTGCGGCGCAGGTAGCCCGCGTAGACCTCGACGACGTTCGGGTCCACCGAGTCGTAGGCATCCCAGACGTGCTCCAGCAGCGAGGACTTGGACACCACCTGCCCGGCCTTGCGCATCAGGTACTCCAGCAGGGCGAACTCCCGCGGGGTCAGCTCGATGGCCGTCGCGCCGCGGTGGACCTGCCTGGTCCCGGGGTCCAGGGTGAGGTCGCCGGCCCGCAACTGGGCGGGCCGCGGCTGCGCGCCACGGCGGAGCAGGGCACGCAGCCTGGCGGCGAGCACCACGTAGGAGAACGGCTTGGTGAGGTAGTCATCCGCGCCCAGGTCCAGCCCGTCCGCCTGGTCGTACTCCCCGTCCTTGGCGGACAGGATCAGGATCGGGACCCAGTTCTCCTCGGCGCGCAGCTGGCGGCAGACCCGGTACCCGGAGATCTTCGGCAGCATCAGGTCCAGGACCAGCACATCGTAGGCGCCCTCCCGGGCCAGGTGCAGGCCGTCTTCCCCGTCGTGGGCCAGGTCCACGGCGAAACCCTCGGCCTGCAGCCCCCGGCGCACCGCGGCGGCCAGCCGCCGTTCGTCCTCCACCACGAGCACTCGCATGCCTCGGCTCCCCGTCGCCGCTTGCCACTTGCCGCCTTTCTCACAGGGATACCACAGCGGCACCGTGCACAATGAATGACGGGACCCCGTGGCAGGCTGCCGCGGGAGGCCCGGGCAGTACGGCGAGGAGTGAGGTTTCATGGCAGCGATACCGAAGTTCTCCCGGCGGGCCCGTTGGGTGGTGCCGGCCGGCGTGGTGGCCGCGGTCGCCGCGGTCGGCATAGCCTCCGCCATCACGGTCGCGCAGGCCGCACCGGTGCTGGCCCCGCGCACCCCGGCGCAGTTGCTCGCCGCCATCGCGGGTGACGGCGGCAACGTGCCGCCGCTGACCGGCACCGTGGTCGAGAGCGCCTCGCTGGGCATCCCGCAGCTGCCGGGCGCCGAGAACCCGACCTCGATCACGTCGCTGCTGGCCGGGTCGCACACGCTGAAGATCTGGTACGACGGGCCGACGCGGCTGCGCCTCGCGGCCCCGGTGCTGATGGACGAGACCGACCTGATCCGCAACGGCAGCACCGCGTGGCTGTGGCAGAGCAACTCCAACTCGGTCACGAAGTTCACCCTCCCGGCCGGGCACGGCGAGCGGGCCCGCGAGCCCGCCATGCCACACGCACCGCTCACCCCGCAGCAGGCCGCGCAGCAGGCGCTCAAGGCCGCCGGCCCGAGCACGCGGGTGACCACGGAGGCCAACGTGACGGTGGCCGGGCAGGCCGCCTACCAGCTCGTGCTGGCGCCCAGGAGCAGCGGGTCACTGATCGCCAGGATTACGATCGCGCTGGACGCGCAGCACCTGTCCGTGCCGCTGCGGGTGCAGGTCTTCGCCAAGGGGGAGGCCAGCCCGGTGTTCCAGGTCGGCTACACGTCGATCTCGTTCGTCACCCCGGCCGCCAGCAACTTCAACTTCACCCCGCCGCCCGGCGCGCACGTGCAGAAGGCCAGCCTGGGGCTGCCGACCGGCTGGACCGGTTACGGGCCCGGCCAGGGGCCGCAGGGCACGGCCGCCGGCATGCAGGTTATCGGCAAGGACTGGACCTCGGTGGCCGTACTTCCCGCGGCGGACGTCCTTCCCGGCGGTGCGCTGTCGCAGGTGTCCGGCGCGGGCAGCGCCGCCGGAGTGGCCGGCCAGGCGGCCCGCTCGGTGTCCGGCGGTGGCGGTGCCATCAGCGGCTCCGCGATGCTCGGCGCGCTGCTGCTCGCCGCGCACCCGGTGCACGGTGCCTGGGGCAGCGGCAAGCTGCTGCACACCGCCCTGGTCAGCATGCTCATCACGAACGGTCATGTCCTGATCGGCGCGGTCACGCCGTCGGTCCTGTACGCGGCCGCCGCCAAGGTCAAGTGAGCACCGGCCTGGAAGTATCCGCGGATCAGCCGGCCGAGGGCGCCCCCGCCCCGGCCGGCGGCCCGGTCGCACAGGGGGCCGCGGCCCAGCCTGCCGTGGTCACCCACGGGCTGACCAAACGGTTCCGTGGCGGCCAGCTCGCTGTGGACGGGCTGGACATGGTGGTGCCGCGCGGCGCGGTGTACGGGTTCCTCGGGCCGAACGGCTCCGGCAAGACCACCACCATCCGGATGCTGCTCGGCCTGGTCTTCGCGACGAGCGGCAGCCACGAGCTGCTGGCCACGGCCATGCCGTCCGGCGCGGCGCGGGTGCTGCCGCGGGTCGGGTCGCTGGTCGAGGGCCCCGCCTTCTACCCGCAGCTCTCCGGCTGGGCGAACCTTGTCAGGATCGACTCCGCCGACGCGACCGCCGACCCCGCTACCACCGGCGCCCGGGTCGGGGCCGCGCTGGAGCGGGTGGGCCTGCTGGCCGCGGCGAAGAAGCACTACCGCGCCTACTCGCTCGGCATGAAACAGCGGCTGGCCATCGCCGCGAGCCTGCTCCAGCCGCGAGAGCTGATCATCCTGGACGAGCCGACCAACGGCCTGGACCCGCAGGGCACCAGGGAGGTCCGCGCGCTCATCCGGGAGATCGCCGCCGGCGGGGTCACCGTCCTGGTCTCCTCACACCTGCTCGCCGAGGTGGAGCAGATCTGCACCCATGTCGGGGTGATGCGCGCAGGCCGGCTGGTCTTCCAGGGGCCCCTGGAAGAGATGCGCGCCCGCGGTATCGCCCGGGTGCGAGTGCGCACCACCGAGCCGGGCCAGGCGTTCGACGTGCTCACCAAGCTCGGGCTTGCCGACATCCAGTCCGGCGACGGCGAGGTCAGCGCTCAGATCGGGGAGAATGCACCGGAGTCAGTGTGCCGGGAACTGGTCATGGCCGGGGTGCCGGTGGCCGGCTTCGACACGCCGCGGCCCAGCCTGGAGGACCTGTTCGTGGAACTCACCGGGGAGGGCTTCGATGTCGACGGCTGAGGCGCCGCCCGTCCCCCGCCCCGCTGCGGGCGGCGGCGCGCCCGCGGCCATGGCGGCCAGACGTGGTCACGTCCGGCCGTGGCTGCGGCTGCTGCGCTCGGAGCTGGGGCTCATGTTCCGGCGGTGGCGCAACCGTGCCCTGCTCGCCGTGGTCGTCGCGATCCCGGTCCTGCTCGGCGCCGCGCTGCGGGTCGCCGTGCCGCGGGGCAACGGCGGCGGCGGGAACGGGCCCGCCGCGGCCTTCCTCACCCAGGTGGCCGGCAACGGGGTGTTCCTGTCCTTCCTGTCGCTGACCATCATGCTGACGCTGGTGCTGCCGCTGGTGGTGGCGGTGGTCTCGGGGGAGTCCCTGGCCGGCGAGGCGAGCGCGGGCACCCTGCGCTACCTGCTGGTCGTGCCGGCCGGGCGGGCCCGGCTGCTGAGCGTCAAGTACGTGGCCGTGGTGATCTTCGCTCTGGCCGCCTGCCTGCTGGTGGCCGCCTCGGCGCTAATCGTGGGCGTGGCCCTGTTCCCGGTCGGCCCGGTCACGATGCTGTCCGGCAACACCGTGCCGCTGAGCTGACGGCCTGCTGCGGCTGCTGTTCGTGGTGCTGTACGTGACGGCGGCCATGGCCATGCTCGGTGCCATCGGGCTGGCCATCTCCAGCCTCACCGAGCACCCGATCGCGGCGATCGCCGCCATCATGATCCTCGCCGTGTCCAGCGAGGTGGCCGACAACATCCCGCAGTTCGCGGCCGTCGGGCCCTACCTGCCCACGCACTGGTGGCTGTCGTTCGACTCGCTCCTCCGCACGCCGATCGACAGCGCGGAACTGTCCGCACGGGCTGCTGTCGTTCGGCGTGTACCTGGTGATCTTCGGCTCGATCGCCTGGGCCCGGCTCACCTCCGCCGACATCACCAGCTGATTCCCCGGCCAGGCGTGGTCCCGGGACATCACTTTTCGAGCAGGCCCGCGGCCACGAACGCCCGGTGATAGATCTCCCGGATCACCTGCTGCTTGCGGGCGTTGTACTGCATGACGTGCTCTCCGGCCGCGTTGGCCTCGGACGCGGCCTGCCGCTTGGTGGCGGCGTAGTGGTCGCGGTCGGCGGGGTTGCCCCGTAGCCAGTCACGGAAGATCCGGTGCCGCACCGGCTCGGGGCTATCGAATCCGAAGACATGGAGATTGCAGAGCGGCTGGTCAGTCCGCAGTTGCCGGTGGCCGTGCCACCAGGGTTCGCGGATCCTCAGCCGGAACCCGGTCGCCTCCAGCGCGGGGACGTAATCCGGCTCGCGCCCGGGATCGGCCACCGTCAGATCGATGTCGATGATGGGCTTGGCCGGAAGTCCCGCGACCGAGGTGGAGCCCACGTGCTCAAGCTGCAGCACCCGCCAGCCCAGCGCTTCCCGGATCCGGCCGGCGAGGACGTCGTACTGCCGCGGCCAGTCAGGGTCGGGATCGGTTACCTCGATGCCGGTGTCCGGGGCGGTGCCCGGCACCCATGGACTTTCTCCGGGAGGTGGCGGGGAGTCGTCGAATGCCACGATCTCGGCTCGGCTGGGCATCGGTGCAGCTTATCGCCCGGTCGCAGGCATAAGCGTAGTAGCGCCTGGCACATCACCCGCATCGCCTGGGCCCGGCTGCACTGTGAGCGAAGCCAGGGCCGCTGCGGCCCAGAGCACTGGGCGTTGTGCGAGAGTCGGGGCATGGCGCAGTTCGTGCTGGTGCACAGCCCATCAGTGGGGCCGGCCACCTGGTCAGGTGTCGCGGACCGGCTGCGCGAGTCCGGTCACCGGACAGCAGTGCCGTCGCTGCTCGGCGTGGCCGATGGTGAGCCGCCGTTCTGGCCGGGCGTCGTCGCGGCGGTCAACGCCGGCCTGGCTGGACTCGATCCCGGCGAGGGCGCTGTGCTGGTGGCGCACAGCAACGCAGGCGTGTTCATGCCCGTGATCGCGACCGGCCTGACCTTGCCGGTGGCCTGCTGCATCTTCGCCGACGCGACGGTTCCGGCCGCCCACGGCCACACCCCCGTCGCGCCGCCGCAGTTCCTGTCCTTCCTGCGCGGCTTGGCCGCGCCGGACGGCGGCTGCCCCCGTGGACGGACTGGTGGCAGGAGGAGGACGTGGCGGCGATGTTCCCTGACGGTGAGCGGCTCCGGGCGGCCGTCACCGCCGAGCAGCCCCGGCTTCCATTGTCCTACTACACCGAGCAGGTCCCTGCGCCCGATGAGTGGGCCGGCCACCGCTGCGGCTATCTGGTATTCAGCGAGGCCTACGCGCACGAGGCAGATGAGGCTCGCCGGCGCGGCTGGACCGTCCATTCGCTGCCCGGCGAGCACCTGCATCAGATCGTCGACCCCGCTGGCGTGGCCGCCGCACTCACCGGCCTCGCGGGCTGATAACCCAACGTCACACCAGTCAGGCGCAGCCGCCCGGCGCTGAGTGTTTACCGGCTCGCCTCGGCCGGCATCACCAGCTGACTCCCCGGCAAGTCGACGAGGGTGTGTGCTCCTTCTGAATGAAGCTGCCCCGGGAGACCTTCGATGTGCCTGCCTCCCGGGGCAGTTCCCCGGCCCGCTGCGCTCGCTGGGGATTACCAGGTTCCGGTCGAGTGCGACGACCCGGACGACTGGACGATGGTCAGGCTCGAAAGACCGGTCGAGCACGCGGTGGTGACGGCGGAGTAGTTCTGCGCCGGATTGACCAGGAGTCCGAGGTTGGATGCCGGAGCGTAGGAACCGGCCACCAGGCCGCTTCCGGCGTTCGGCAGGATGAGGGCCAGGCGGTGGAGCGTTCCCGCTCCGGTACGGATCCGGATGTTGTTGAACCGCACCTTCGAGAGGCTGATGCTGGCTGGTGACCAGGTGACCTCACCGAGCAGCGGGGCCTGGTTGAAGGCCCTGGTTGCGATGCCCGGGCTGGTGCCGACCGACGGCGCGAACCAGTTCGAGCAGTTGTTGGCCCCGGCCCCGGACACGATGCCCTTCGCGATGTACTTTCCCTTGACCGGGACTGGCGTGCCGCCGGCGCACCCGCTGAAGACCAGGCTGACTTCGGCTTCTTCCGAGGTCGACGTCCCCGTGGCCGAGAGCGCCGGGAGGAAGGTGACGGTGCCCGCGTAGCCGGCGCTGCAGGTGGTCGTCCCGGCGCCGACCGGCGGGCTCAGCGCCGCCGCTGGCCCTGCCGACGTGACCGCGAGCGCGCCCGCCGAAGCGAGGGCGGCGGCCGCGGTGACGATGGCCGTTCTGCTGAGTTTCATGATTTCCTCCCCGTGGGATAGCCCTGGTAGTGCGGTCACGCCGTCTGCGTGGCGTGCCGTTGCCTTGACTCTGGCCCGGGGGCGGCCGGGTCACCACACGCGATCACCCACGTCAGTCACCCACGCGATCTGGTCCATCGCGCGCACGTGGTATGACCGGACAGGGAGGACTCAGATGGCACTGACTCCCCGGCTGAGTTCTCTCGCCGCGTCCTGCAGGAGGGTGCGCGCGGCGGGCACCACGGCGGACATTTCGAAGGTGCCGTGGACCAGGCCGGGATAGCGCCGCGCCGTCACCGGCACGCCGGCGCTCGCGAGGGCGCGGGCAAAGGCCTCGCCCTCGTCGCGCAGCGGATCGTGCTCCACCGTGATGACATGAGCCGGCGGCAGGCCTGG
Source organism: uncultured Actinomycetes bacterium (assembly GCA_963730235.1). GTDB lineage: Bacteria > Actinomycetota > Actinomycetes > Streptosporangiales > Streptosporangiaceae > DASXKD01. The sequence goes on along the minus strand of CAVSRH010000002.1, from coordinate 238,925 downwards.
CGAGACCGGCGAATATGACCGAGGCGCACGGGTCCCGGGGATCGCCGCCCGGTCCGGTGTAGTGCGCGTAGAACCAGCCGAGGTCCGCGGCTGACAGGCCGTAGTGCTGCGGAGCCTGGTGGATCGAGGCGCAGCCCATCGTGAGATCGGTGACCGGGTACACCAGCAGCTGGAACCTGGGCAGCGGGAGGCCGCGCGTCCCGGAGCCGCAGGCAGGCGGCGGCGGCGAGATTCCGCCGGCGCTGTCACCGGCGACGGCGATCCGGGCGGGGTCGGCGCCGAGGTCCCTGGCGTGACGGCGGGCCCAGTCGAGCACCGCGGCGCACTGTGCCAGCGCGGCCGGGAAGCGATGCTCGGGGGACAGGCCGTAGTCCAGCGCGAGCAGGCAGAACCCGCCTGCGGCGACGAGATCCCGGCAGACCGCGTCGTGGGTATCCAGGTCGCCGAGGACGAAGCCGCCGCCGTGGATGTAGACGACCAGCGGCAGTTCGCCGCCGGCGCCCGGCGGCCGGTAGGCCCGGATGCGGACCTGCCCGCCGCCGGTGTCCGCGACGCCGTCGCGGGCGGTCACCGTCTGGTCACCCGGGCCCGCGCATACCGGCGCTTCGTCCCGGCACCGCTGCCTCGCTTCGGTGACGCTGAGCTCATGCCAGCCGCGTGAATCGTCGCTGGGCAAGGCCAGGAAGGCCGCCAGGTCCCGGTCGAGCTGGTGCCCCACGATGCCCTCCTGGCCTCGCCCCGCGCTTCAGCGTTCGGTGTCCGGCGGCGGAAGCTGCCCGTGCGCCAGGAACCGCTCCTCGGTGGCCTGCTCGGTGGCCTCACCCATCGCGACGCCGGCCATCGCCAGATTCCTGGCCCGCGGGCCCCGGTAGATGATCGCCATGGTAATGGCGCCCACGATCAGCCAGCCGAGCACGATGAACGGTGCCAGCGATACCGGCCACGCGGGCAGCGGGACCACGGAGTAGTAGCAGACCACGATGAGCGCGACCGAGCCGATTCCCGGGATCACCAGGTGCTTGAACCAGCTGAACTCGTCAGGGTGGTGGCGCCGGTAGAAGACGCACAGGCCGATGTTCGCCATCACGTAGACGAAGGCCAGCGCGAACGTGAACCAGGTGCCGGTGACGTTGTAGACGTTCGCCACCCCGATGAGCAATGGCAGGATCAGGCCGAGCGCCACGTTGATCCCGGTCTGGAGAATGATCGCATTCGACGGCGTCTTGAACCGGGGGTGGATCTTCTGCAGCGAGACGGGCAGTGCGCCGCCGCGTGACATGCCGTACAGGAACCGGACGGCGGCGTTGGTGCACGCGATCGACACCGCGATCACGGAGTTGAGCGTGGCGAACAGGATGAGCAGCCACCAGCCGCCGCCCCAGTAGTGCTTGCCGAGCACGATCGCCGGCAGCACGCCGGAGCTGGAGAAGCTGCCGATGTGGTCGGTGCCCCAGCCGGTGATCTGCCCCCAGGACACCAGCACCAGGAACACGCCCATGATGAGGATCGACCCGAGCACCGCCCGCGGGATCGTCTTCTTCGGCTCCCGGCTTTCCTCGGCGAGCGGCGCGGCCGCGTCCCACCCGGTGATCGCGAAGATGGCGAACACGACACCGAGGAACAACCCGTGGAAGTTAGGGGCGTGCGAGGGAACGAGCCAGTTCAGGTTGATCCCGCCGGCGCCCGGGGAGGCGAACCCCCACACGGCCAGGATCAGCACGATGACTGCCTCGACGATGCCGAAGCCGATCAGCAGGTTCACCGACAGCTCCACGCCGCGCCAGGCGGTGACCGCCATGAGCACGACGAGGAAGAGCATGAACCACCACCACTGCACGTTCCAGCCGTACTCGGCCTTGAGAATCGTCTGCAGGTTGTAGCCGAGGAACGTGCCGGCCTGGGCGCCGACGACCGGGTAGAACAGCAGGTAGACCCAGGCGACGAGGAAGCCGGCGCGACCACCGAGGGATCGTGAGACGAAGGTGTAGTAGCTCCCGGTGGAGGACAGGTGCCTGGCGAACTGGGCCAGCACGTAGCCCAGCATCAGCGCGATGATGAACGCGCCGAAGTAGGCCAGCGGCGCGGTCACCCCCGCGTTGATGACAATGAACTGCACCGTGAACAGGCCCGCGATGGCCGGCGCGATGCCGGTCACGCTCTGCATCAGCACCCCGGGCAGCCTCAGTACGCCGGTCTTGAGGTTGCCGCCGGGCGGGCTGGTTGTGACGACGCCGCGTTCCCCCCTCGCCGATCGATGCTTGCGCCATTATCGTCCCTCCTCGTACTGGTGTGCTTGGCCCTGCGCGCCGTCGGCCGAGGGCCGCAGGTAAAGGTCGAAGGCCGCCCTCGGTTTGAGGGAGTCGTGCACGACCGCGCTGACGGCACGGATCATCGCCGCGGGGTCGTCGCTCTGGAAGATGTTGCGGCCCATGTCGACACCGGCCGCGCCCTCCTCGATGGCCCGGTAGGCCATCGTCAGGGCATCGAGTTCCGGCAGCTTCTTGCCACCGGCCATGACCAGCGGCACCGGGCAGGCCGCCGCAACCGTGCCGAAGTCCTCGGCGCAGTAGTAGGTCTTCACCACGTGCGCGCCAAGCTCGGCACAGATCCTGGTGGCCAGCCTCAGGTACCGGGCGTCCCTGGTGAGTTCCTTGCCGACGGCCGTGACCGCCAGCACCGGGACCCCGTACCGCTGGCCCTGGTCGACCAGCCTGGTCATGTTGCGTACCGACTGGGACTCGAACTCGCCCCCGATGAAGACCTGCACCGCCACGGCGGCGGCGTTGATCCGGACCGCGTCTTCCATATCGACGGCGATCTGCTCGGCGGACAGTTCCTTGAGGATGCTCGGGCCGCCACTGGCCCGCAGCACGATCGGCGTCCGCGAACCCGGCGGGATGCTGGACCGGACGATGCCGCGGGTCGCCATCAGCGCGTCCACGTGGCCCAGCAGCGGGACGATGGACAGGTCCACTCGTTCGAGCCCGGTGGTGGGGCCCTGGAAGTAGCCATGGTCGATGGCCAGCATGACGGTGCGGTCCGTACTGGGCCGGAAAATGTGTGCCAGCCGGCTCTGCATCCCCCAGTCCAGCCCGCTCGATCCCTTGAGCGGGTATGGCTGTGACCGGGCAGGGACAGATGCCGCGAATCGGTCACCCTGGGTCAGGTTGTCGGTATCAGCCATCGTGCTCTCTCTCAGCCGTTGGGTGGGGGGCCGGGCCGTGCTACGCGCCCGCCGCGCGCCAGAGCGGGTTCAGCAGGCCTTCCTCGGACAGGCCGAGCAGCTTGGCGTAGATCTGGCGCCAGGCGGCGTATCCGTCGTCATAGACGGCGACGGCCGCCGGGTCAGGGTCGAAGGTGGCCGCGCGCTTGCGCAGCACCGGTTCGAGATCGGTCAGGCTGGCGTAGACGCCGGCGCCCTTGCCGGCGCACAGCGCGGCGCCCAGCGCGCTGCTCTCGGTCACCGCCGGGATGTGGACCGGCAGGCCGGTCACATCCGCGATGATCTGCGGCCACAGGCTGCCCTTGGCGGCACCGCCGCTGAAGGTTAGTTCCGTCACCGCGGCCCCGGTGAGTTCGCGGATGATGGCGAGGTGGCCCCGCACCACGTAGGCGGCGGCTTCCTCGATCGAGCGGATGCAGGCTGCCCGGCCGGATCCGGCCGGGTTGCCGACGTCGAACTGCAGGAACGACGGGCTCGCATGCACCCAGCGGCGCGCGTTCATCAGGTTCGACAAGATCGCGACGACGCCGTTGGAGCCGGGCGGGATCCGCGCGGCGGACTCCTCCATGACCACGTACGGGTCGATGCCTCTGCCGCGGGCGATGGCGGCCTCGCTGTCACAGAACGCGTCGCGGAACCACCGCATGGCCATGCCGCAGTAGAAACCGATCCCCTCGATCATCCACTCGCCGGGCGTGACGTGGCACAGCGTCCTGAGCCGGGCGCCCGGGTCGATGAGGGGGACCCGCAGCAGCATCGTGTTCTGCCAGAACGTGCCGGCCAGCACGGTGAACTCACCGGCCCGGGCGCCGGCGCCGAGCAGCCCCAGCTGGGTGTCGGCGCCGCCGGCCACCACCGGGGTACCTGCCCGCAGCCCGGTCTGCGCAGCGGCGTGGCCGGTCACCGTGCCCACCGTGGTGCCCGGGTCGACCACGGCCGGCAGGATCGCCGGGGAGATGCCGCAGATCCGCGCGATCTGCGCGGACCAGTCCCTGTTCGCCAGGCTGAACATCCCCGAACTAGAGCCGCATGAAGGCTCGGTGACCTGGGTCCCGGCCAGCCGGTAGACGATCCAGTCGCTGAGCATGCCGAGACTGTGGACCGATGCGAAGATGCTGGGCTGGTGCCGGGCCAGCCACCGCAGCCGGGCGGGGGTGGTGATCGACACCCAGTCGCCGGCCTCTGGCGAAGATGCGCTCCGCGGCACCCTCGGCGATCAGGTCTTCCGCCTCGCGTGCCGACCTGGAGTCGACGTTCGGGCAGGCCCATATCTCGGCCCCGGTGGCGTCGTAGAGCACGACGCCCTCACGCATGCTGGTCGCCGCGACTGCCGCCACGTCGTTACCGGTCGCGCTGGCCAGTCGCAGCGCGTCGCGGATGCAGGCCGTGATGGCCAGCCAGTTCGACTCGACGTCGAAGTCCTGCCCACCGGGGGCGCCGGGCGGCTCGTGGTGTGCCCACTCGCGCTGCGAGACAGACACCTGCTCGCCGGCCAGGGTGAACAGCAGCGCCCGGCAGCTGCCGGTGCCCGCGTCGACCGCCAGCAGGTAGCGGCCCGTCATGACGCGACCTCCTCGGCCGGGAAGATCTCCGGGTTCACCAGGTGGCCGGGTATCTGGCCGGCGATCAGCCGTGCCACGTCCCTGGCGGCCATGTCCGCGCCGCGGCGCAGGGTCTCATGGGTGGCCCCGCCGATGTGCGGCGTGATGATGACGCCCGGCAGGTCGAGCAGCGGGTGGCGGCGACCGTCCGGAGGGTGCTCGACCACGTCGAGCGCGGCGCCGCCGAGGTGGCCGCTGGACAGCGTGCGCGCAAGGGCGGCCTCATCGACCAGCGACTCGCGGGCGGTGTTGATGAACAGCGCACCGGGCCGCATTCCCGCGAATTGTGCGTCGCCGAACATGTGGCGGTTGCCGGGTGTGGCCCTGGCGTGGACGGAGATGATGTCCGACCGCGCCAGCAGCGCGTCGAAGCCGACCATGGTGACCCCGGCGGGGATGGCCTGCGGCGGGACCGGATCGTAGGCCACGACGGTGAAGCCGAGCGTGCGGGCGCGGACGGCCACGTCACGGCCGACGTGACCGAGCCCGGCCAGCCCCAGGGTCACGCTCGCGGCCTCACGGCCGAAGAACTCCCGGCCTTCGAAGGCGCTCACGGCGAGCTGGCCGCCGTTGGTCAGGTGCCGGCTCGACACCGGCACGTTGCGAATGAGCAGGACGGCGAAGGCGACGGTGAGTTCGGCTACCGCCTCGGCGTTGCGGCCCGGCGCGTTCGCGACCGGTATGCCGCGCTTGGTGGCTGCCATCACGTCGACGTTGACCGGGCCGCCGCGGGCGCAGCAGACCAGCCGGAGCGAGGCAGCGTCCAGCACCTCGGCCGTGACCGGCGCGCCGTGCACGACGATCACGTCATGGCCGGGCACCGCGGCGGCGACGTCGGCCGGGTCGCCGGCGTACTCCCGCAGCCGCCGCTCCGACTCGGTGCGGGGCTCCGCACCGGCGATGACGTCGATCTGCAGTTCGGTGACGGTGACGGCGTCGCCCAGCCAGCCGAATGCCTCGGTGAAGATGCTGGTCGGCATGTAGGGGTCGCCGACCACCAGGACGCTGGCCCGCCCGGTCGTGGTCACGGGTAGACGTACGTCGGCTCGAGGTCGATGGCGTGCCCGCTGCCGGACTCCAGGACGAATTTGAGCATCGGTGCGGTATCCAGGTAGTAGAACTCGATCGACGCGCCGATCCGGCCGCTCATGAGGATCTCGGCGCCGTTGGCCCGCCAGTGGTCCTGCATCAGCGTGCTGTCGTCCGCGGAGTGCTTCATGCAGGCGATGTGCTGGACGCCCTCCCCGTGGGTGTCGAGGTACTCCTGGTAGATGCTCGGGCCACTGACCGGCTGGATGAGTTCGAAGCCGAGCCCGTCCACCGAGGCCTCGGCGCCGATCATCCGGAACTCCACCGGCTCGTTCTTCACCCTGGTGTCGTGCAGAAGCGGGGGCTTGTAGTCGAACACACTCCACGGGCCCCAGCCGAGGGTCTCGGTATAGGTCTTGAGCGCGGCTTCGATGTCCCGGACCACCACCGCGATCTGGGTGATCTTCATGGGGGTGGGCGGGACGATGATCTGCCTGCCGTTGCTGGTTGCCATGTGCGTTCCTCTCAGACGGCGACGGGGCGCGGCGGACGTGGCGCGGCGGATGACTGAATCTGTTCAAGCAGCCGGTCCAGGTTGCCGGCCGGGTCCTTGCCGTCGTAGATGGCGCTGCCGCTGACGATCAGGTCGATGCCCCAGCCGGCGATCCGGGCAGCGTTGCCGATCGTGACACCGCCGTCGACGCCCACCTGCACGGCCACGCCGAGGCCGGCCGCCAGTTCACGGACCGCGCGGACCCGCCGGGCCGTGTTCTCGGCGGGCGACTGCCCCGGCCAGCCGGGGCTGACGGCGAGGACCAGGACGAGATCGACAAGATCGAGAACGGGCTCGACTGCGCCGACCGGCGTGCCCGGGTTGATCGCCACCCCGCGCATCAGGGGGCCCTGCCGCGCCGCCGCCAGGGCGGTGAGTTCGGTGAGGGTCCGGTGCAGATGCCTGGTCGCCTCGGCGTGGACGGTCACCACCGACGCGCCAGCGGCGACGACGTCCGGCAGCAGCCGCCGCGGTTCGTCGATCATCAGGTGCGCGTCCACGGCTATCCCGGTGGCGCAGACGGCGGCGATGAACGCTGGGCCGACCGTGAGCTGGGGACAGAACGATCCGTCCATCACATCGACGTGCGCCCAGCTGGCCTTGCCGCGCAGGATGCCGAGGTCGGCGCCGAGCCTGGTCAGGTCCGCCGTCAGCACGCCCGCGCTCAGCCGCGGGCCTGGCCCGGGGGCCGCGGCGGTCACGGCTGGCTCCCCGGCCCGGCGGCCCGGGGGTCCCGGGCTGGCTACCCGGCCCGGCTGGCGCGGCGTTGGCCGGGTCCAGCGGGATGCCCAGGGTCTGGCCGCCGTCCAGCACGATGGTCTGCCCGGTGATGTACCCGGAGTCCGGGCCGGCCAGGAAACCCACGACCCGCGCCACGTCCTCCGGCTCGGCGAACCGGCCGAGCGGGATCTTCTTCAGGTACTCGGGCCCGAGCACGGGATCGTCGATGACCCAGCGGGCTATCCGGGTGTTGACCACGCCGGGGGCGCACCGCGTTGATCCGGATGCCGTGCCTGGCCAGGTCGAGCGCCGCGGCCCGGACGAAGGTGACCACGGCGCCCTTGCTGGCGCTGTAGCCGACCAGATTCTCCTCCACCTGGACCGCGTTGGTGGATGCGGTCACGACGATCGAGCCACCGCGCCCGCGCATGGCCCGCCCGGCCTCCTGCGCGCACAGGAAGACGCCGTAGACGTTGACATCGAAGATCCGCTGCCACTGCTCGTCGGTGACGTCAAGCAACGGCTGCACGCTGGCGATCCCGGCGTGCGCCACCATGACGTCCACGTGGCCGGCCCGCTCGGCACAGGCGCGGACCGCCCGCTGGACATCGGCCCGGCGGCTCACGTCGCCGGCGACCGCGTGCGCGCCGCCGCCGAGCGCCGCAGCGGTTTCCGCGGCGAGGTCGCCGTCGAGGTCCATGAGGACGACCGTGGCCTGCCGCGCCACGAAGTACGCAGCGATGCTGGCGCCGATTCCCTGGGCAGCGCCGGTCACCACGACGCCGTGTCCCGCGAAGTCCGCGCTCATGGCGTCCGGGCCGGCAGCCGGGCCGCCACCGCGGCGGTGAAGTCGTCGATCGCCTGGGCGCCGTCCAGGGCGCCGATCTCGAGGCCGTACTCGCGCTGCTCGCCGGGGGACAGGTGCTGAAGCTCGCCGCGTGACCTGGCGTCGAACCGCCCGGCGTCGTGGTTGGTGCTCGGTTCCATCGCCACCACGTAGGTTCCGGCGCCAAGCTGGCGCCAGGTGATGTGGCAGGGCAGCGCCGCGCGCTGGTAGCGCTGGTAGACCCCGAGCCCGGCCGGCGCGGTTGACCACGCCCGCGGTCACCATGCCGTCGGCGTCGGCGGCCATGTCGTGCTCGTAGCACTCTTCGACGAAGCCGTCGCGCGGGGCCGTCAGCTCGGCGTACCCCGGGTCGGATGCCTCGCTGACACAGACGCCGGGGCCGGCCGGGTAGACCAGTCTGGCACCGGCGTCCACCACGGGAAAGCCGACGTTGCAGTGGTAGAGCAGCATGTGCGGGCACGGGGTCGCGCCGATGTTGGTGACCGTGTCGGTGATGCGCAGCGCCGTCCCGCCGAGATCTGCCTCGATCCGGCGGTGCAGGCACAGTTGCTCGCCGAACAGGGCGGCCTGGGTGACCTCGCCCTCGGCCCAGAGCACGCACTCGTCGCCGTGCCAGCGGGTGCCGTAGCCGGCCAGCCGTGCGGGCAGGCCGGTGTAGCGGCCGTGCAGCCCGTAGTCCTCGGTCGTGCGGTGCGGGTAGTTGAAGACGGCGGACTCGTCGGTTCCGCCGAGCAGGGTGTGGTCCAGGCCACAGGTGGACACCAGGCCGCCCGGGAAGCCCCGGAACCACCCGATTCCGGCCGGGTCGCAGAACCAGGGCCCGATCAGCCCCACCGGCGACCACCAGGCGAGCGGGCGGCCGCGCAGCCACGCCCGGCCGATGTCGAATCCCCTGTCGACCAGGACGTCGAAGTCGAAGCCCGCGCCGGTGGCGAACCGCAGCAGCCGCACGCCGCGCTCGGCCCCGTCGCCTGCCTCGGTCAGGGACACCCCGGCCACCTGGTCCAGCCGGCCAGCCCGCGCCAGCAACTCGAAGCGGGACCAGGACCGTCCCCACAGGTTGACCATGTGCCCGACCCCTCCGAGCGGTGCCCGGCCGCTGAGCCATTGCTCACGCTCTGGACATTCGCTCGCGATCAGTATGAACCCGCTGGTGAGGGTGCGCAAGGGTTGTCGCCAGATTCCGAGTGCCGTCTCGGAGGACCCTTTTCGTCAAGTTCTCCTGGCGCGCCTGGCGCGCCGGCGTTCCAGTTCGAGCAACCGGATCGCGGTCAGCTCGTTGGTGACAAGTACGTCGAGGAAGCCGCCGCGCAGCGCGCCGAGGATCGCCTCGGCCTTGTGCAGCCCGCCGGCCACGCCCACGACCTTGGGGATGCGGCTCAGATCGGCCAGTTCAATGCCGATCCGCCGGTCGTGGATCGGCAGTTCGACCACACGCCCGTCCGCGTCGAAAAACTGGCCCAGTATGTCGCCCACGACGCCCAGGCCGCGCAGTCCGCGCACATCGGCGGGGTTCAGGTAACCCATGTGGACGATGGTGGCGTCGGTGGTGGGTGTGCCGACGCCCACGAGCGCGTGCTCCACGCTGCACGCCTGCTTGAGCACCTGCTGGATCGTCGGTTCGGCCCGGAGCGCGGCGGCCAGGCCCGGCGTAGAGGCCATGATCGGGCTTGGGATCACGGTCGCCGAAGTCACCTCGGGAGCTTCCGCCCCGCCCTCTCCCTTGGAGGACAGGATGGTCTGCAGGTAGCCCTCGACCCCGCCGGTCAGCGTCACCATGTGCACCGGCCCGACCGCGCCGAAGTTGGTGGCGGCGATCACCCGCGATACCGTCTCGCCCCAGCCAACGCCGAGGCTCGCCCCCGGGCGCAGATGCGTGCTCATGAACTGGGCTCCGCCCAGGCCGATCCGCGCGTTGAGGAGGTGATGGCCGAGCGGCTCCTTGTCATGGTCGGGGACCACCAGCGCTTCGGCGAGCCGGAAGGTCCGGCGCAGATCCCCGCTGAGCTCGAACGCGTCCAGGTACTCGGTGTTCAGGTTGATCGAGACCAGGCCGACCTTCCTGGCCCGGTCGAGCATCCGGCCCACCGAAGCCCTGGACATGGACAGCCGCTTGGCGATCTCGTCTTGGGTCAGCTCGTCCTTGTAGTAGAACCAGGCCACCCGGAGCAGCAGTTCTTCGGCGGGCCAGCGCCCGGCGTCGGCGGCCATCGCCTCACCCGGCCAGCAGGGCGGTCAGCAGGCCGTGGTGCCCGGGCCCGCGCGGGAACACCGGCCAGACGTCCACGACCTCGGTGCCGCGGTAGCCGAAGATCACGTCGTGCAGGTTCACCGTGGTGGGGGCGTACCCGCAGACCAGGTGGATGCGATCACCGAGGCCCGCGGTGAGCCGCTCGTCGACGTCGAAGAGTGCGTGCTCCTCGGCGTAGTAGCGGGCGGTGTAGTCGTATCCGGCGATCGGTGGCAGCACGAAGTCGATGCCGACCGACTTGCGCCCGGCGTCCAGGATCACCGTCTGCCCGTGCCGTGCCATGACGGTGGACAGCACGGTCAGCGAGACCTCGAAGCCGGGGACGAGGTTCCCGTGAAAGGCGTCCATGAACACGTAGGAGCCCGCCTGCAACTCGGTCACCTCGGGATGGAGCCCGGTGATGTTGTAGGTGCCGGTACCGCCGGCGGACAGGGTGGCGGACGGGAGCCCGTGGGATGCGAGGAGTGACTTAACCGACGCCGCGTACTCCACGGCCTCGCCGGCCAGCCGGATCCGGGTCGCCCGGTCCGGCTCCAGCATGCAGTGGCCTTCATAGGCCTGAATCCCGCGCAGCCGCAGGCCGGGGCTGGTTTGCACGATGCCGGCCAGCTTCAGGGCCTCCTGCGGACTGCGCGCTCCGCAGCGGGCCATGCCCACATCGAGATCGACGAGCACGGCCGCCTGCGTGCCCGCTCTGGTCATCGCGGCGGACAGCGCCTCGATGTTGCGCGTGTCGTCGACCACGAGCGTCAGGTCGGCGTGCCTGGCCAGCGCCGCGGCCACGGCGATCTTCTCCGGTCCCACCACCTGGTTGGCGATCAGCACATCACCGGCTCCCGCGGCTGCCATCGCCGCCGCTTCCCAGACCGTGGCGACCGTCACCCCGATCGCGCCGGCCTCGATCTGGCGCAGCGCGATGTCCGGTGACTTCTGCACCTTGGTGTGCGGGCGCAGCCGGGCCGCCTGGCCGCGGAGCGCCGATGTCATGGTCTGGATGTTCCGGTCCATCGCGGCTATGTCGACGACCAGCGCGGGGGTGGGGAGGTCGCTGAGCGGCTGGCCTATGTGACCGCCGTAGCAGTCACGCACCTGCTCCCGCGCCTGGTACCAGGGGGCACGCCAGTCAGTCACGGCATCAGATCCCATCGGGCGACGGCGTAGGGGCCGAGGGTGAGCGCCGCGGCGGCTCGCCGCGCCGTCCAGGCCTCCAGGAACCGGGCCGGGCCGGTGGTCGCGGCCTGGTCGCCGGCCGCGTCCAGGATGCGGGCCCGGCCGTTCGCCGCACCCGGGCCGGTGACGTGGACGGTGCGGGTCTCGCGGGTCAGGTTGGCCACCAGCAGGCAGGTCCCGTCCGGAGTGCTCGCCGCGAGCGCGGCCAGGCCCGCCGGGCCGGTGTGGCTCACGGCCCGCAACGGCCTGCCGCGCAGCGCGCACAGGTCGGACAGGACCAGGGCGAGGGGATAGGCCATGTCGGGGACGGCGTGGAACATGCCTGGATAGGCGGTGCCCTCCGGTCCTGCCACGACGCCGCGCTCACCGGTCGTGTCGTAGTAGGTGAGGCCGTCGGCCCCGGCCCGCGCCAGTCCCGCCGCGCTGCCCAGGGTCCAGGCCGCTGCGAACAGGGACGGCTGGCGCGGATCGACATCCCAGGGCAGCCCGCCGGTGCGGAACTCCTCGTCGGTCGAGGCGACCGCGTTGAACCGGGGCCGCAGGGTGACCGGGGTGACGAAGAGCAGGGCGCCAGGGGCGAACCGCCGCGCCGTCGCGACCGTGTCCGGCTGGGCCTGGAGGTTCTCCATCAGCGAGAGCTCGTCGAACGCGTGGATCTGCGGGTTGACCGACCAGGCCAGCCCGCCGGCGCGGCCGGGGGGCGGCCGGTGCCGGTTCAGTTCGTTGAAATAGATGTTGGTACCGGCCACGACGGGCGTGCCCGGCATGTCCCCGGCCACGGCGCGGGCAGCGTCGACGGTCTGCGGTGAGCTGGCCTCCTCGCCGGCGCCGAAGGCCAGCACCCGTGCCACGGGTGACCGGAGCCTGCCAAGTTCCTCGCGCAGCAGGGCCGGCCCGGTGATGCCGCCCGCCGGAAGGAAGAACGCGAGTTCCAGCGCACAGCCCAGTGTTTCGGCGAGCGAGCCTGCCGCGCGAAGCCTGCCCGGCGCCTCCGGCGCGGCCAGGTCCAGGTCGACGCGCAGGTGCGCGGGGGAGACCGCCCGCAGCACCGCGAGGCCCTGCGGTGACAGCGGCTGCGCCGGGTCGGCGCAGCCCAGGCCGATCGGCGGCACTCTGGTCCCGGTTTCCGCTCCGATCTCGAGGTCATGACGCGGGTGCCCGGCGACCGCGGGCGCCGGGGCACGGGCGGTGCCGAACCCGGTGGAAGTGATCAGCACATCCTGCTCGAAGCACTGGCCCTGGGTGGCCGTGTGGTGATAGCCGAGCCGGGCGGGGGTCGACGCCGACTTGTAGGACGCGTCGGTCCAGTTCCGCTGATCCTCCATCTCCCACAGATCGCCGGTGAAGCCGAACCGCACCATGCCACCGGACTCGTGGCCGATCTCCAGATCCTGCACCGGCTCGAACAGCGGCAGATCGGTGCCGTCGGCCAGGTGGATCTGCGGGCCGATCTCCAGCGGCAGCCGGCCGCTGACCGGCCCGTCCGGGCAGGTGCCCGAGAACGGCTGGCCGGCGAAGCCTGCGATCGGATGATGGACGCAGATGCCGATCTTGGCGTAGTCGAAGTCGCTGAGCGCCTCGCCGCTCATCCGGTAGCGGATGTCTCCACCGGATGAGCCGGTGATCTCGGCGCGCCAGCGGTAGTCGAGCTTGCCCATGCGGTGCCGCCGGGTGAACGAGACCGCGAACGCCCCGGCGTCGCCGGACACGGTGAGGTCTTCGGTCTCGCCTGGCAGCGTGTTCCAGTCCAGGTCGCGTATCGCGACGTAGACGCGGCGCACCAGTTCGGTCCCGCCCCGGATGATGGCCCGCAGGTCGCCGTCCACCAGCAGCGCTTCGGTATCCCCGGCACGCATCGTGATCATCGTGGGGGGCGGCTGGCCGGTGCCGGTAAGCACCACTTCGCCGTGGGCCGGCTAGGCAAGCGGGATCACCTGGCCTCCGTCCATGGGGATCACCGCTCCGGTCAGGAACGAGGACACCGGGCTCAGCAGCAGCGCGATCCACCGCGCGACCTCCTCCGGGCTCCCGATCCGGCCGAGCGGTACCTGGCTCTTCAGCCACGCGTACGCCGCGTCCAGGTCATCCGCCCAGGTGGCGTGGATGGGCGTGTCGATCGGCCCGGGAGCGATGCAGTTGACCCTGATCCGGTCCGGTGCGAGTTCGCCGGCCAGTGACTGGGTCAGGTAATCCAGTGCGCACTTCGTCATCCCGTAGACGGACTGCCCGGAGAGCCGCAGCGTGCCAGACGAGGAGCTGATGTTGACCACCGACCTGATGGCCGACGCCCGCAGGGCGGGCAGCGCCGCCTGGATCAGGAAGTACGGTGCCCGCACGTTCGTGGCGACGTGCTCGTCGAAGCCGGCCGCATCCCAGTCCGCGAGCGGGTGATGCCGGCAGACGGCCGCGTTGTTGACCAGGCCGTCAATCCGGCCGAATGCCTCCATCGCGCACGCGATGATCCGCGCGGGACTGGCCGGGTCGGCGAGGTCGGCGGCCACGCACACCGCCCTGCCGCCGTCCCGCTTGATCTGGGCGGCGGTCTGGCCGAGCATGGCGGCGCGCCCGGCCAGCACCAGGGACGCTCCGGCGGCGGCGGCCATCCGGGCCGCGGCCGCCCCGATCCCGCTTCCCGCCCCGGTCACGATGACCGTGGCGTCCCGCAGTCCCAGGTCGATGAGCCCACCGGCCTCGACGTCCGCAGCGGCCATGCAACCTCCCAGGGACTGCGCTCAGCACGGGCACCGGCCTGGGCGAGGCCCTGCCGTGCGGCCGGTAAGGACCTTCCTATCCGGTTCTGAGCAAATGTCAAGACCCTGAGCGTCTGCTCGGCGACTTCCCCTTACCTGGCATCCTTGAGGCCCGGGAAGTCCTCCTCCCAGAACTCGGTGACGCCGCGTACGCTGCCGGCCCCGGGCGCGAGGCGGGCATTCTCCTGCGCCCGCAACTCGACCCGGCGGATCTTGCCGGAGATCGTCTTTGGCAGATCGGCGAACTCCAGCCTGCGCACCCGCTTGTACGGGGCCAGCCGCTCCCGGGTATAGGTAAAGATCGCCAGGGCCGTCTCGCCGGAGGGCTCGGCGCCGGCCGCCAGCGTCACGTATGCCTTGGGCACCGCCAGCCGCAGTGGATCCGGTGACGGCACCACCGCGGCCTCCGCCACGGCCTCGTGCTCGATCAGCACGCTTTCCAGCTCGAACGGGGAGATCCGGTAGTCCGACGCCTTGAACACGTCGTCGGTGCGGCCGATGTAGGTGAGGTACCCGTCGGCGTCGCGGGAGGCCACGTCGCCGGTGTGGTAGAAGCCGCCGCGCATCGCCGCCTCGGCCCGCTCCGGGTCGCCCTGGTAGCCGGTCATCAGGCCAAGCGGCCGGCGGGACAGATCCAGGCAGAGTTCGCCTTCCCCGGCGGTCTCGCCGGTGACCGGTTCGAGCAGCGCCACCGTGTACCCGGGCAGCGCCCGGCCCATCGAGCCCGAGCTTCAGCGGCTGGCCCGGGCTGTTCCCGACCTGCGCGGTGGTCTCGGTCTGGCCGTACCCGTCGCGGACGGTGATGTGCCAGGCGTCCCTGACCCGCTCGATGACCTCCGGGTTGAGCGGCTCGCCGGCGGCGACGCATTCGCGCATCGTGCTCACGTCGGCGGCGCTCAGGTCGGACTGGATGAGCATCCGCCACACCGTGGGCGGTGCGCAGAACGTGCTCACCCGCTGCTCGCCGAACGACCGCAGCAGCAGGTCGGCGGAGAACCGCTCGTAGCCGAGGATCAGCGTGGTCGCCTCCGCGTTCCACGGGGCGAACACGTTGCTCCAGGCGTGCTTCGCCCAGCCGGGCGAGGAGATGTTCAGGTGGACGTCCCCCGGCCGCAGCCCGATCCAGTACGCCGTGGACAGATGGCCGACCGGATAGGACACCTGGGTGTGCTCCACCAGCTTGGGCTGCGCGGTCGTGCCCGACGTGAAGTACAGCAGCAGCGGGTCGCTGGCCCTGGTCGGCCCGTCCGGGGCGAACTCAGCGGGCGCGCCGAACGCCTCGGCGTAGCGGTGCCACCCGTCGGCCAGCCCGTCGCTCGCCGCCCCGGGCTCCACCAGTACGGCGGTCCAGCCGCCGGCGCCGAAGTCCGGCAGCCCTTCGAACTTTTCCCGCTGGGCGGTCTCGGTCACCACCAGCCGGACCTCGCCGCGGCCGATCCGGTCGGCCAGGTCATCCCGGCTGAGCAGGGTACTGGCCGGGATGATCACCACGCCGAGCTTGATCGCGGCGAGGATGACCTCCCACAGCGGGGCGATGTTGCCGAGCATGAGCAGCAGCCGGTCGCCGCGCCTGGCGCCGAGCGAGCGCAGCCAGTTGGCCACCTGGTTCGATCTGGCGGCCAGCTCGCCGTAGGCCAGCGTCGTGGTGCCGTCCTCGCCGACTACCCGCAGCCCCTCCTGACCGGGGTGTTCCGCCGCGATCACGTCGAACCAGTCCAGCGCCCAGTTGAACTCGTCAAGCTCCGGCCAGGAGAACTCGCGGATGGCGGCGTCGTAGTCCTCGCGGTGGCTGAGCAGCAGGTCGCGGGCGGCCCGGAACGCGGCCGTCGCTGAGGTCGGTTGCGTCATGCAGTTCATCGTGGCAGGTACGGCGGGCAGCCGGAAGGGCCGGGTGTTTCAGCGGGCGAAGCGGAGAACTGAGCTGGCCGGTGTGCCAGGAGCCTGCCGCCCGAGCGGTGGTCAGGGTGAGCTGATCGTCTGGGCGGGGCTGATCTCGTAGTAGACGACGATGAACATGGCATCGCCGTTGTGGATCAAGCCGTCACAGCCGCTCACGTCGTAGAAGTGCAGGGTGCTGCCGTTGGAGACGGTGTGCAGCCGGTGCGTCTTGTTGTAGTACTTGAGCCTGATCGAGCCGTTGTCGGCGGTGTCGCTTGTGCCGTCCACCACGAAGCTGCAGCCAGCGGCCGACGACGCAAAGTGAATCTTCTGGATGTTCACGGTGGTCGCGCCGCCGACACTGTGGGGGTTGTAGGCCTTGGCATTCAGCACCCACGGGGTCGTCTCGCTGGTCGAGCACAAGGTCATCGACGTGATCTTGCCGATACGGTAGCCGTTCAGCCCGGTGCCGGACTTGAGCGAGCCGGCCAGGCTTCCACTGGTGCAGGTCATCTGATCGTTCGTCACGCTGTCCCACAGCGTGATCTGCCCAGTGGCGCCGGTAAACGACCCGCCGGGGGTCACGGTCCAGGTCATGGTGGTGGCCGCGAGTGTCGATGTCGCGCCGAAGCCGATCGGCAGGGCCGAAGCCATCAGGACCAACGCCGCCGCGCACACCGATCTGCGCATGTACCGCTCCCCTTTTGCTTGCGCCGGACATCGTGCACTGCCCGATCAGGCTGTCACAGAACATGACGATGAGGGCAGGTATCTCCCACTGGAGGCGGGCAGTCGGAAGGGTTGGGCGTCTACCGGCCGCGGCGCAACTCTTCGCGGATGCGCATGCGAAGCTCGGCGGCGTTCCAGGAGGTGATCAGCAACGTTCCCTGGCTCGCGTAAAGGCGCCGTGCGTCCGGCCCGGCGCCCGCGCTTGCCCAGACCGAGCCGAAGCTGAAGCCCGATCCCTCGAACTCCTTGCGCAGCTCGGCAAGGTCGTTGCTGATCGCGTCGTCGGTCACGGCCGTATCCCGCGCTCCTGCTCTGCGGATTCGATTTCCTGACCGTATCCGTCCGTGGTGGTCGATCGGACGACCATCGGCGGGCTCGTTCTCGGCCGGCGGGCGTACAGCATCCCGGCGATGGCACCCTCCCAAGCGAGCCACCCGGGGTAATCGTCGGGGATAGCGGCCAGGGCACCGCGCGGTGCGCCATCAGGGGAGCCGACCGGGTGCGATGCTGTGGTCACGGGTGCTGCCCTCCTTGCCGGGTGATCTCTGTTGACGCAGTTCGCGACGGCTCGTGCCTGAGTTCGCCGCTGGCCTACCTATAGAGTAACGCTCCACGTCTACTAGCAGACGGACTCTGGTTACCCTTGATCTCTTATACACCTCCTCGGGTACCTACCTGGGGTTATGCGCGATCTGATCGATGAGCGCGGCGCCCGGTATACGAGCAGTTGGCCGAGATCCTGCGTGCTCAGATCGCCTCGGGAGAGCTGCAACCGAACGGGCGTTGCCGAGCAGGCAGACACTGGTGCAGCAGTATGGGGTCGCGAGAGGGACCGTGGACCTGCCTCGGTGCCCTGCTGAAGAGGAGGGCTTGGTCTCGTCCTCAAGGGAGAGGCGTCTACGTCTCCAAGCGTTCATGATCTGGCTGCACGCAGCAGGAGTCGCCCGCGCTCGGCTATCCCGTAGTGCGCAGCGCTAGCGGGTTGAACGAGCCTGAGGTGCCGCTGAGCCGGCCGCCCAGATGCCGGTGCCGCCGGGGATGGCCGACGCCGTCACCAGGCGGCTCGCACCCCCCACGTCGGGGCTCGGCACCCGCGTCCAGGCCGTGCCGTTCCAGTGCAGCGCCAGGGTCCGCGGCTGCCCCCCGGAGGCGGTGTCGCTGCCCACGGCCCAGATATCGGCCGGGGTCACCGCCGCCACGCCGTCCAGGAACGGCGCGGTGCCGCCCTTCGGGCTGGGCACGATGCTCCACGCCGCTGCCGTTCCAGTGCTCGATCAGGGTCCGCGACGGCGTGCCGGTCGTGGTGGCGTTGACGCCCGCGTCGCCCACCGCCCAGACGTTGCCCGGGCTGATCGCGTCGAGCGCGTTGAACTGGTAGGCCTCAAGGTGGTTCGCGCTCGCGACCTTCGGCATCTGCACGACCCGCCACGAGGTGCCGTTCCAGTGCAGCGTGTAGGTCTCGTACCGGTCGGAGGTGGGGCCGGTGCGGATGAGGTAGTCCCCGACCGCCCAGACGTCGTCCGGCGATGGAGCGGAGATGGCGGACAGCGACTGGGTCATCCCCGGGTGCACCGGGTTCGGGTCCGGCACCGGCACGACGTTCCAGGCCGTGCCGTTCCAGTGCTCGACGAACCCGGTCGCCTCCGGGACGCACTCGTCCACCGCCCAGGCGTCGGCCGGGCCGAGGTCCGCCACGCCGACCAGGTAGTTCGACACCGGCTGGCCGCCGATGGTGATGCTCGCCGGTGGCACGACGTTCCAGGCCGTGCCGTTCCAGTGGGCCGCGGTCGGGAATGGCTGGCCGCCGCCGCCCCCGGTCTCGGTGAACCCGACCGCCCAGGCATCGGCGGCGCCTGACGCGCTGACGCCGTCAAGGTTGACCAGGTCGCCGGAGGGATACACCGGCGCTGTCGCGACCCGCCACGCGGTGCCGTTCCAGTGGTCGATCAGCGGGCCCGGCGCGGCGCCGCCCGGCCGGTTCACGGTACCGACCGCCCACGCGTCGGTGCCGCTGTCCGCGCTCAGGCCGATGACGAACGCGTCCTGCCCGGCCGGGGGAATGGCCACCACGGTCCACCCGGCCGCCATCGCGGTGCCGGCCGCCAGCAGGGGCGCCGCCAGCAGGGCGGCGGTGAGCAGGGCGGCACCGGTTCCGGTCCGGTAGCGCAGCACGGCCTCTCCCTTCGCGGCCAGTATCCCCCGCCCTATTTCACGGCTGCGTTCCGCACCGGTCACATCAGTGAGGACGCGATAGTAGGGTCGTTGATCGTCGCTGCATATCCTCCGCTCTCATAGCGATTCATTCTCAGGGGGGCGGGTGGCTGACGATCCGGGCCTGGCGCGCTGGAGGCGGACGGCGCCGCTGTATGCCGAGCTGAGCGGGGTCGGCGACTTCGACGGGCACGCTGGCACTCCGCATGCGGTGAGCCGAAGCTGGTGCGCCCGCAGGCGACGGGGCACGCCCCGCAGTCGACCTGACCCTCGGCCCGGCGGCGGATGACCACCCATCGCCGCCTGGCCGGACTGGGCGAGGCAGAACGGAGGCGGCGGCGTGGGAGCCGGTCCGGTCGCTCGCCGGCGAAATTGCAGCAGTGATGGCGATCTGTGTCCGCCCGCCCGTCAGCAGCCCGGCGCCACGGCCCCTGACCGAGGGGCAAAAAGGGTCGGCTCAGCCAGAGCTCGCCGCAGCGCTCGCGGCGAGGCCGCCGCCGAGGTGACCCGGCTGGCCGCGGCAGCGGCGCTGTCCCTCGCCGGCCGTGCCGGGCTGGAGGCTGCGGAGCATGTGATCCGCGCCGGGCTGCTCCGGCTGAGCGCCTGGGTACTCGAAGATCTGCTGGCCGCTGATCGCGGCTATGCCTGCCGGCGCTGACTGCGGCTGCGGGCACCGGGCGGAGATGGTCTCCCGCCGGGACAAGGTGGTGGACACGGTGCTCGGCCAGGTGGCCATCTGCCGGGCCTGGTATCGCTGCGCGGCCTGCGGGCACGGCTTCGCTCCCCGCGACACCCAGCTCGGGATCGCGGGGCAGGGCATGTCGGCGGGGCTGCGGAAGATGTGTGCGCGGGCGGCCGCAGCGGTGCCGTTCGCCGCCGCGGCGCGGCTGGTCAGCGAGCTGGCCGGGCTCCCCCTGACCGGCAAGCGCGCCGGGCGGCGCGCCGAGGCTGACGGGCAGGCCGCTGCCGCGGTGATCGAGGCGCGGGCCGCCGCGGCGCAGGCGCGCGCGCTGGTGCCGCTGCCGCCCGCCCCGCTGCCTGACATGCTGTATGTCGCGATCGACGGGACCGGGGTGCCGGTGACCGCGGCCGAGGCTCAGGGCCGGCCGGCGAAGGCGAGGACGGCACCGCCCGCACCCGCGAGGTGAAGATGGCCGTGGCGTTCACCCAGACCGCTGCCGATGAACGGCCACCCGGTCCGCGACCCGCGTCCTCCTCCTATGTGGCCACCTTCGCCCGGCCGCCGCGTTCGATACCCTCATGGCCGCCGAGGCCCACCGCCGCGGCGCCGGGCGCATCCGCCAGATGGTCATCCTCGGCGACGGGGCGACGTGGATCTGGAACCTTGCCAGCCAGCACTTCCCCGAAGCCACCCAGGTCGTCGACCTGTTCCACGCCCGCGAGCACCTGCACGACCTAGCGAAACTGCTGGAATTCATGCTCGGCGGCGGCAAGGACGACTCGCTGGCCGCCCGTCTGGCCGAGCTCGATAACGGCAACATCGAAGCGATCTGCGCCGCCGCCCGCGCCTTCCCCCTGGCCAGCAAGAAAGCCAGCGACCTTAGACCGCCCTGAGCTACTTCGAGCACAACGCCCACCGGATGTGTTACGCCCAGTTCAGGAAGCTCAGCATGTTCGTCGGATCCGGAGCCGTAGAAGCCGGATGCAAAGCGATCGTCGCGCAGCGCTGCAAACTATCCGGCATGCGATGGACCCTCGCGCGGCGCCTACGGCATCCTCACTCTGCGCTGCCTGGACGCCAGCGACCGATGGGAAGAGACCTAGACCCAGCCCGGCCAGACCCGCACCAGCGCAGCCTGACCCAGCATCTGAACGCACACCACGCTCAGACACACCCAGGCCAGCCGAAGGTACCCGACCAGTCACCACTTCGTTGTCCCACACCCGTTCGCGTGTTGCCGGGCCTCGGGCGTCGGTGCCGCGCGGTACCGTTCCGGGTGTGCCGACCGGTGAGAAACAGCGCCCGGCCGGGGCGGCAAGCCCGGCCCCGGACACCGCCGGGTCCGAGGTGAGGTTGCTGCTCGCTGCGGCGGTCGCGGACATCGGCGGGACGGAGCGCTCCGGACAGGTCGAGATGGCCGAGGCGGTGCAGCGGTCCATCGCCACCCGCGAGCACCTGGCGGTCCAGGCCGGCACCGGGACCGGCAAGTCGCTCGCCTATCTGGTGCCCGCCGCGGCGCATGCCATGGAGAACCACTCCAGCGTGGTGGTGGCGACCGCGACGATCGCGCTGCAGCGCCAGCTGATCGACCGTGACCTGCCCCGCCTCGCCGCGGCCCTGGAGCCACTGCTGGGCCGGCCGCCGACGTTCGCGATTCTCAAGGGCCGCGGCAACTACCTGTGCCAGTACCGGCTGCACGGCGGGGCCCCGGAGGAGCCGGGGGAGACGCTGTTCGACCCGGCCGCGGTGTCCGCGGTGGGCAGGCAGGTCCAGCGGCTGCACGAGTGGGCGGCGACCACCGAGACCGGCGACCGTGACGAGCTTGTGCCCGGCGTCGAGGACCGGGCGTGGCGGCAGGTCGCGATCAGCGCGAAGGAGTGCATCGGCGCCGCACGCTGCCGAACGGCTCGGAGTGCTTCGCCGAGCGGGCGCGGGAGCAGGCCGGCCTGGTGGACATCGTGGTCACCAACCACGCGCTGCTCGCGATCGACGCGCTGGAGGACTTCATCGTGCTGCCCGAGCACGACGTCGTCGTCATCGACGAGGCGCACGACCTGGTCAGCCGGGTCACCACCGCCGCGTCCCGGAACTGACCGCCCCCGGCGCCGAGACCGCGGCCCGGCGGGCCGCCAAGCTGGCCGACGGCGACGCCCTGGACAAGCTGCGGGAAGCGGCCGACGAGCTCGGCCGGGTGCTGCCGGAGGTGAGCCCCGGGCGCCTGGACATCCTGTCCGAGTCGCTGGCGGCGGCGCTGACCTCGCTGCGCGCCGCCGCTACCGCGTGCGCCGCCCAGGTGCGCGCCGCCGCCAAGGAAAGCTCCGATGATGCAGAACGATTGGCCGCTGCCCGGGCGGCGCTCGCCGTGCTGAGTGATATCGCGGAGACCTCCGAACGGATC
Organism: uncultured Actinomycetes bacterium; assembly: GCA_963730235.1. Classification (GTDB taxonomy): domain Bacteria; phylum Actinomycetota; class Actinomycetes; order Streptosporangiales; family Streptosporangiaceae; genus DASXKD01. The sequence continues at coordinate 216,883 of CAVSRH010000002.1, read as the reverse complement.
CTGGCGTGCGTTCGGAGACGACATTGCCGCGCGGCCGGATGTGGTGTGGATGGACCGGCCTGCCGGCGACGAGCGGCAGCGGCCGCCCGCGCTGCATGTCGCCCCGCTGGAGGTGGGCGGGCTGCTGTCGGAACGCGTGTTCCGCCGCCGGACCGTGGTGCTGACCTCGGCGACACTCGCGGTCGGCGGGTCGTTCGAGCCACTGGCGCGCCAGTGGGGGCTGCCGCTGGGGCACCAGTCCAGCGGCGGGCCCGCCCCGGACGGCGCGGAACCGGCGGAGGTGCCCGCCGATGAGGGTGCCGCCGTAGAGGGTGCCGCCGCTAGCGGGGCCGCCGGTGACGGGGACGTGGGCCAGGGACAGGTGCCGTAAGCAAGCACGGGCTGGTCTGGTCCGGCCGGGACGTCGGCTCGCCGTTCGACCATCCGCGCAGCGGCATCCTCTATGTCGCACGTCACCTGCCCCCGCCGGGCCGGGACGGGCTCCCCGCGGCCTACCTCACCGAGATCCGTGAGCTGATCGACGCCGCGGGCGGCCGGACGCTCGGGCTGTTCTCGTCGATGCGGGCGGCGAAACAGGCCACCGAGGAGCTTCGCGGCACGCTCGGCTACCCGTTGCTGTGCCAGGGCGACGACGCCACCGCCCAGCTCGTCCGGCAGTTCGCCGAGGACGAGGCGACCTGCCTGTTCGGCACGCTGTCGCTGTGGCAGGGAGTGGACGTGCCGGGGGCCGCGCTGCAGCTTGTGGTGATCGACCGGATCCCGTTCCCGCGGCCCGACGATCCGCTGGCCTCCGCCCGGCAGCGGGCCGTGGCGGCGCGGGGCGGCAACGGGTTCATGACCGTGGCGGCGGCACACGCCGGGCTGCTGCTCGCCCAGGGCGCGGGTCGGCTGCTGCGGACGATGGAGGACAGGGGGATGGTCGCGGTGCTCGACCCGCGGCTGGCCACCGCGCGCTACGGCGGCTTCCTGCGGGCGTCGCTGCCGCCGTTCTGGGCCACCGCCGACCCCGAGGTGGCCCGCGCCGCGCTCCGCCGCCTCGCCGCCCGCGCCGGGTAACCAGCAGCCAGCGCACCGGCGGGGCCGCCGCCTGCACCGCCGCTAGGGGATGCCCTGCATCCCGCGGCCGGGGGTTCCGCCGCGGGATTGCAGGTCTTCGAGTTAGTAGCTTGAGGTGACCTTTTGCGCCGTGGAGCAGACGACGAACACCTTGAAGACTTGCGTTGAGCCGGCGGGCGTGCCGGGTCTGGCTCACCTCGTCGGTCAGCGCAGCATCCAGCACGGGCACGACCTCTATCTGCCCTACCGCGCCCTCAGTTGTCCCGAAGTGCAGTGCTAGCAGATCCCGCACGATTCCTTCGGCCTGATCCAGGCGCCGGGCCTGCGTGTAGGCGGGATAGGGGAGTTCGCCGCCGGTGACTTCCAGCGCCCACCAGCCTTCGCTGCGATGCGCCATCGACTTGAAGTTCCTGGCCGTCATCAGCGCACCTCCTTGGCGGCTTCCACGCACAGCCGCTCGAATGTCCGTAAGATCCCTCGCGCGGTGAACTCAACGATCTCGCTGTGGCGGGGAACCTCCACCGGGCGCCCCATTCGTCACAACACCTGGCAAGAGGTGACTGGCACAACCATGCACCATGAGAACCACGAGGTCAGCCGGACCAGCATCGATGGTTGTGGCACCAATAACGTAAGAAAGTGTTGTGTCGAAAGGGACAACGCGACTGCCTCTGATCAGGGCCGACGCTTGATCATCGAGTGGACCGCAAACATGTGAGACCCGCTCGGCGGCACCGCTGACAGGCTATCTCGTCCGCCAGGCCCGGCCCTTCAAGACGGCCGGAGGGCCAGGCAGAGGCCAGGCACGGACGCTCTGCGCCTGGCCGCCGACCGTCCCCCGGCCACCCGCCCCATTCAAAGGACGGCCTGCGGCCGACAATCCCCTTTTGGGTGGCGGCACTGCCGACGGTGCAACGGTCGGAATCGCCACTGCTGGCTGCGCGCATCCCCGGCGCCAACCGCTGGAGTCAAGATCATGGCTGGCGCCACAGCCCAGGTGCTTCGGTCCCGCGATCATGGCGGCATCCGGGCCGGCAAAAGCTTCCCGTGACTGCGGGACTGCTGTGGTCCCGGGGTGGCCGCGGGCGGCGCCGGATATTCACACGGAACTCTCGCGCGGTCCGCGCGGTGTGCTCGATGTTCGCCGCCGATGATGGTGCCCGGCACCGCCATCGGCTCAGCCGGCAGGAGAACGACGTGGAACAAGGCCGCCGCAGGGGGGCGCGGCCGGCGATGGTGCTGGCCGCCGCGGTCGGGGCCGCCCTGCTGGCAGTGGCGTGTGGCAGCGGCGGTAGCCCGCCCGCCGCGGCGGGGGTTACGGCCTACCACAAGTCGCGTGCGTTCGCGCAGTGCATGCGCGCGCACGGCGAGCCGGGCTTCCCGGACCCCACCAGCCAGGGCCAGCTGGACTTCCACGCGAACCTCCATGCTGCCCCGTTCGTGAGGGCCTGGAATGCCTGTGAGCACCTGCTTCCGGATAGCGGCCAGGTGACGGCGGCGCAGCAACGCCAGGCGGTGAGCCAGGCGCTGAAGCTGGTCGCGTGCCTGCGCGCGCACGGCCTGCCGGCCATGCGCGACCCCACCGTGAGTGCCCAGGGCATGGTGCTCAGCCCGCCGCCAGGGGTCCGTCCCAGCTCGCCGCAGTTCCAGGCCGCGCTGAAAGCCTGCGCGAAGTTCCAGCCCGGCGGTGGATCGTGACCGGCGTTCACGCCGGGCTCACCCGCGGCCCGCGCAGTGGCCTCAGGCCGCCGTTGCAGCAGGATCAGGCACTGAGCGCAACGCCGTAACGGCTCGCCGAGGCGCAGGCATCTGCGTCTCGGCGCTGGACTCTACAGGCCGGTCGTCCACGCGATGACCAGGCGAGAGGCCTCGTCAGCGGGCACGCGGGCAGCCAGATCCGGACAGGCCATCAGTTCCTGGACGTGTTGTCAGACTCAGGAGACGGGGACTGGAATGGCCAGCGAGACGCGTCAGTCCAGGGGCTGCCTGGCGATGGCCTGCGGCTCGCGGCCGGCCAGCAGCCAGCCGCCGGCCGCGGCGGCCAGCGGCAGCCCGACCAGCAGGATCAGCACGTCACTCAGCGGCACGTCGCCGAACATGGCGGACAGGCTGCTGTGCGCCCAAGCTAGTCCGGCAATGACCGCGCCGGTAATGCCGAGGATCGCGCCGAGCAGGCCGAGCGCGGCGGCGGTCGCCGCAGTAATCGTCCGCCGCGTCCTGGGGCTGGCGCCGGTGGCGGTGAGTGTGCGCAGGTCCCGCGCGGTCTCGCTGCGGATCAGGCCGACGGAGGCGGCCAGCACGCCGAACGCGATCACGATGCCCAGGGCCGTGGCCGCATCGGCGAACTCGCCGAGACTCGGCGCACTGGACCTGGTCTCGGCCGTCACGCCGTAGGCGAGCGCGAGCTGCCTGGCCGCGCCGATCTGCATGGCGGTGAGCGGAGCCGGTGCCTGAATCAGCCACCCTGACAGGGTGGGCTGCAGGTGGTATCTGCTCACCGCGTACTCGGTGATCACCGTGTTCGGCGCGGAGGTGCCGCCGGGCAGGCCGCTGACCGTCTGCATCGCGGGGTTGGCCTGGCAGTCGTGGCTCAGCGTGCAGGGTGGGCTGCCGCTGCTACCGGGCTCGCCTTCGCCCGGGTACTGGTAGCCGGGGTTGCTCCAGATCATCTCCAGGTGCGGCACACCCACCAGCCCTGGCCGCATGGTGAGCGTGTCGGTGCCGGGAGCGATTTGGCTGGCCCTGATCCCGTACGCGGCGAGCAACCGCGGGGTGGCGATGTACACGCTGCCGGTGAAGTTGGACGGGCTGTTTTGCGGCGTGCCCACCTGGTACAGCGTGGCGCCCGCGAACTCCAGCGGCACCGGCCGCGTGTGCAGGCTGGCGGCGAGGCTGTTCACCTGCCCGCCCAGGCGGGCTGTCTGGGCGCTGCTAAGCTGCGCAATCGTGCCACCGCCCTGGCTCTGCTGCGTGTAGACGATCAGCTGGCTGCCGGACAGGTTGGGGCCGGTCCAGTTGAGCGGATCGCCGAACTTTGTGCTGGCCACGAGGCAGATTCCCGTGGCCAGGAACACGGCGAACGTGACCGCCGCCAGCGCGGCGCCGGACCGGGCCCGGTAGCGGACCAGGTCGCGCAGCGCGATCCGGATCGCGACCGGCATCCGCGGACTGGCTCCGGCTGCCAGCGCGCCGATGGCCAGCGGGGCGAGCAGGACGATCCCGGCGATCACGGCGACCAGGCCGATCAGCAGGAGCAGCGCGCGCCCTTGGCCGGCATGCCCGTGGCTCGCCACCCCGGCCAGGCCACCCGTGAACGCCAGGCACGCGACGCCGAGCGCGAACACGATGACGCCGGGAACGCCGGAGCGGCGCACCGGCTTCGGCGCCGCGGGGCGGCCCGACAGCGCGGCCACCACCGGCACCTGTGCGATCGTCTTGGCCGGGCGGCGGGAGGCCAGCACCGACGTCGCGACCGCGAGCACGGCCCCGATAGCGAACGCCCACCACGGCAGGTTCGCCGCGTCGACCACGTGGCCGGTGACCTGCTGCAGGGTCGGCACGTAGGCGAACCAGGCGGCGAAGCCGAGCACCGCCCCGGCCAGCGCGGCGGTTACGCCGACGGCCAGGCCGCCGGTGATCATGACCAGGCGCAGGTGGCGTTCGGTCGCGCCGATCGCGCTGAGCATGCCGAGGGCACGGAGCCTGCGCTGGGCCATCACCGAGAAGCCGGCTACCGACACCAGGCCGATGAACACCAGGCCGAGTACCTCCACCACCAGGACGACCGTCGCCGACGGGGGCCCGCTCATGAAAGCCGCGGGGAACGTGAACGCTCGCCGCCGGGAGACCGGGCAGCGTTCCGTCGCCGTTGCTGATCGCCTGCTGGACGGCGGGGAGCCAAGCAGCAAGGTCACCTGGCTGGGGTGCGGGACCTGGCCCGGGGCGGCCAGCGCGAACTCGATCCGCCAGGTTGCTCGGGTCCTGCACGATGCCGGTCACCCGCCATGTCGTGCCGGCGGCCTGCCAGGTACCGCCCACGTGCGTGCCGTACAAGGCCGTCACCTGGCTGGTCAGCGCGACCTGGCCGGGGCCGTCCGGGTAGCCGCCGCTGACCAGGCTGAGCAGCGGAGAGTTGTAGTGCCCGTGCGGGCTCTCGGCGCGCAGCTGCACCGGCTGGGTGGTGCCGGTAGCGATGTTCTGAGTCTCGATGAGATCGGCCGGGCCCCAGTGATCTTGGATCGCGGCGATGTCGGCGGCCAGGTGCGGGTCGATGCCGGGCAGCGTGACCGACGCGGCCGCGGTGCCGAACGTGGCCTCATTGGGGTTCGGGAGCTGCACATTCGTGACCACGCTGGCGCCCCAGACCGCCGCGGCGACCGCCACGGTGAGCAGGCCGAGCACGAGCAGCTGCTGGCGCCACTCGCGGCGGAACAGCCGCCACCCCCAGCGAAACACCGCCCGGCGCGCCGGGACGCCCCCGTTGCCGGTCCCCGCGCGCAGGCGGGTCGCGGGCAAAGCGGCACTCATCGGTCCTGCCCCAGCAGCGGCTGCGGGCCTGGCGCGGGCGTGGCCTGGTCCACGACGCGGCCGTCCCGGATGTGCACCACCCGGTCCGCCCACGAGGCGAGCTGCACATCATGCGTCACGACCACCGCGGCGATGCCTCGCGTGCACGCGGTGTGAATCATCCGCATCACCGCCCCGGCATTCACCGAGTCCAGCGCGCCTGACGGCTCGTCGGCGAGCAACAGCAGCCGGTCACCGACCAGCGCACGGGCGATCGCCACCCGCTGCCGTTCCCCGCCGGACAGCTGATCGGGGTAGCCCCGCGCGCGGTCCGCCAGGCCCAGGCCATCCAGCGCGCGCAGGCCGGCCTCCCGGGCCTTCCGGGCGCTGAGGCCATCCAGTTCCAGCGGCAAAGCGACGTTCTCCGCGGCGGTCAGCCCCGGCAGCAGGTTGAAGTCCTGGAACACATACCCGATCAACCGGCGGCGCAGCCGCGCCTTGGCGTGACGCGACATCGTGGCCAGATCCTGCCCGGCGACCAGGACCTGCCCGCTGGCCGGCTCCTCCAGGCTGCCCGCGATGGTCAGCAGCGTCGACTTACCCGACCCGCTGGGCCCCATCACCGCCACCATCGTCCCGGGAGCGACTTGGAGGCTGACCTCCCGCAGCGCGTGCACCTCGGCCGCGCCCCGCCCGTACACCTTCGACACCTGGCGCAGCTCCAGCGCGCTCATCGCGTCACCCCTGTCTTCCTCGCCGCTCGCGATCATGAGGCTGACACCATCGGCCACCGGCCGCCGGCGCCCTCGTACCATTCCGCCCCGGGTATCCCGGTCAACACCTCCATGGCGACAAGATGCCGCAGGCCGGGGACGCGCCGCGTCGGCCCGCGGGCCCATCTGCACGGAGCCGCGTCTGGCCGCGGGCGTATGCCCGCGGGCAGACGACCCGGCACCGCAACGCGGTTACGATCGCTGCCAGGAGCATGGCCAGGCTGGTTGGAGGCGCCTAGATCGTGTGGGCATTCCCAGTGTTTGGCTGCGCCCTGCTGGCTTCGGCTCTCCTGCTGCGCCGCAGGCCGCTCACGGCGCTGGCCGTGATGCTTGGCGGATCGGTGGCCGCCATGGCGCTGGGACCCGCCGGTGCCGGGACCGCCCTGCAGATCGTGGCTCGCCGCGCGGCGGGCACCGAGATCTGCTACATAGCGGCGACCCGCACCCGCAAGATCTCGGTCACCGGCCTGGCCATGGTCGGCGCCTGCCTGCTGGTTCTCCGGGTAGTGCCCTCTCCGGGCGTGCCCCGATCGGCATCGTTCGCCGGCCCTGGCGCCGCAGTCGTCGTGCCCTCGTCGGTCATTGCCTGGCTTATCGGACATTCGATCCGGCAGGCGCAGGCCCAGGCCGAGCTGCTGCGGGCTCAGGCGGCCGCCCAGATCGTCCTGGCAGAACGGCTGCGGATCGCCCGCGAGTTGCACGACATGGTGGCGCACAGCATCGGCATCATCGCGATCCAGGCAGGCGCGGGCCACAGGGTTTTCGACGCCAGCCCCGATCGAGGCGCGCGACGCCCTGGCCACCATCGAGGCCACCAGCCGGGAGACACTATCCGGGCTGCGGCGGATGCTGACCGGGCTGCGGCGCGCCGGGCCGGAGCAGGCGCCGCTGGGCCCGGCGCCCGGCCTGGCCGGCCTCGATCGGCTGGCCGCCACGGCCCTGGACGCGGGCGTGCAGGTCGACGTGGACTGGCGCGGCAGCCAGGAACCGCTTCCGGCTGACATCGAGCTGTCGGCGTTCCGCATCATCCAGGAGGCGGTCACCAACGTGGTTCGCCACGCCGGCACCGGCCAGTGCCGGGTCTCGATCGGCCAGCGGGACGGGCAGCTGTCGATCGAGGTCACCGACAGCGGGCGCGGCGGCAGCGCGGCCGGGACCGGCTACGGGATCACCGGCATGCGCGAGCGCGCCGCACTGCTAGGCGGCGACTTCTCCGCCGGCCCGCGCCCCGGCGGCGGCTTCCGCGTCGCCGCCCGGCTGCCCGTGCCCGCGCCGGCCCGATGACCATCCAGGTCATCCTGGCCGACGACCAGCCACTGGTCCGTGCGGGCCTGCGCATGCTGATCGAGCAGACACCGGGTATCGATGTGGCCGGCGAGGCCGGAACCGGAGCCGAGGCGGTACAGCTCGCCCGGGACACCGGTCCCGACGTGGTCGTGATGGACATCCGCATGCCGGGCATGGACGGCATCGAGGCAACCCAGCTGATCACCGCCAGTGATACGCACACCCGGGTGCTCATGCTCACCACGTTCGACGACGATGACTACGTCTATGGCGCGCTGCGGGCCGGGGCGAGCGGGTTCCTGGTCAAGGACATGGCGCTGGAGGACATCCTGACCGCGATCCGCGTGGTCGCGGCCGGCGACGCCATCATCGCGCCGGGCGTCACCCGCCGCCTGATCGGGCAGTTCGCCGGCCAGCCCCGCCCCGGCCGCAAGCCCTCGGAAATAACCGGGATCACCGACCGCGAACGCGAGGTGCTCAAGCTGGTGGGCCTGGGCATGTCCAACGCCGAGATCGCCGCCGCCCTGTACATCACCGCAGGCACCGCCAAGACCCACGTGGCCCGGCTGCTGGCCAAGCTGGGCGCCAGGGACCGGGTACAGCTCGTCATCACCGCCTACGAAGCCGGCCTGGTATAGGCATCATCCGCGCCGCCACGCGCCTGAACGAGAGCGAGGTACGGCCATCATGTGGTTCACGATCACCGTGGCCGGGATGGACCCGGTCAGCCGGTGGACGAACACCCTCCTCGCCGGAGGCCGGGACAGATCGGGAGTGGAGGTCGGCCCGGACCAGATCTACGTGCGGATGGGTGGCTTCAAGCTGACGGTACCGCGGGCGTCCATCCGTTCGGCCAGCCGGTCGCAGGAGAATGTCCGCGGAACGTACGGTGTGCACAGCCGTTCGGGGCGGTGGCTTGTGAATGGCTCGCCCGACGGCCTGGTAGAGCTCACCATCGAGCCGCCCTGCTATACCGGGCGCAAGCCCGTCTCGCTGTTTACCAGGGGAAAGGTGAACGCACTAACATGGCCGCCCGGCGTCCCGCGTCACTAGGCGGGCGCGGCAGGGCACTGGTGCGCCTATGCCCGATCACCGCGGTGCGCCTGTCCAGCTCTTAATCGGGGCCGGGGTCTGCCCAGGTTGTCCAGGTGATGCCGTTGTCGTCGGGGGCGGGCTGGGCCTGCATCATGCGGTGCAAGGCGCCGGTGTCGATCTCTTCCCTCAGGTAGACGGGATCGCCGCCGTATGTGTCAAGTCCCAGCGGGAACCGGTGGCCGAAACGGGCACCGGGGAAAGACGCGTGGGAGAACAGGACTGCCACCCGGCGCCCCTGCCGGGTTCCGGTGATGATCACTTCGGTGTCTGTGACGTGGCGGATGTAGGGCTCGGCTTCCAGCGGGGGCAGCGGGTCACCGGGCCGCGCGCCGCCGCGGACCGCCTCGATGGTCGCCTGGTCCAGCCCGGTCCACCCGCCCCGGCCCAGGACCTTCCGGGCTTCGGTGCAGGAACGTTCGGTCAGCACCCGTGGCTTCCAGCCGCCGATGGGCTCCCATCCCACGAGCACGATTTCGATCACGGCCCGCTGGCCGTCAAGGCCCGGGTGGGCGGGCTCCCCACGTCGTCCAGGTAACGCCCTCATTGTCGGTGGGCCGTGGGAACTCCATCATGCGGTGCAACGCGCCGGTCTCGACCTGCTCGATGAGCGCGAAGGCCGCGCCGCGTCCGTCGATCGGCGGGAACTCCATCGTCGGTGCACGCGCCGGTCTCCATGTCCTCCTTCAGTGCGTCGTAGGCCGCGCGGAGCCCGCCGCCAAACGGTCCGGATGAACCGGTGACCGAACCGGACACCGGGGAAGTGCCGGTGCGAGAACAACACCGCGACGCGCTGATCCTCACCGCTGCCAGTAATGATCACTTCGGGGTCGGTGACGAGATCCAGGTAGTAACCGGGCGCGCCGCGGCGGCAGCGGGTCCCCTGGCCGCGCGCCGCGGTGGACCGCCTGAAGGGTCGCCGGGTCCACCCCGGTCCATCCGCCCTTGTGGTTGAACCGGCGAGCCTCGTCGTAGGCGGACACCCTCAGCACCCGCGGGCCATCGGCATCGGGCGGCACCCACCGCCCGCGCAGCACAGCGGCAATCTCAGCGAACTGCCGCTCAAGTCCCCTAGCGCTGCCTGGCTCGGTGCTCACCCCAGGAGGGTAGCCAAACACAGGTGAGCCAGGGGGGTTTGCAGTTTACGGCCGGGGGCGGCCGGGTGGGCGTTCGGGCTGCTCACCAAAGCACTCGCACAAGCCCCGGCACGTGGAAGCACATTGGCCCGCTCCAGCGGCCCGCCCGCCCAGGCCCCGCCGCCCCCATCCCCGCCAAGAGCACCCGTCAGAAACCCCAGCCACGCGGACAACTTCCGACGGCGTCCCCACCACCCGCCACAAATCCGCCCGGAGGGGGCGGGCTTGGGCGGCCCCTCCGGGCGGATCTTATGGACTTGTGGGATCGCTAACCGGCGATCAGGTGCAGGCCGCCGCAAAGGTTCTGAACGTGCCCTGGTCGGAGTACCAGCCGTTCACGCCGAGGCTGGGCTTCTGGTGGTAGAACCACGAGAAGAAGGCCAGCTCCTGCGGGTGGTAGGTGAAGCCGCCCAGTGGATCGTTGTAAGTCGTGCCGGACAGCGGGTCGCCCACCTCAAGGTTGGACTGGCAGCCGCTGACCTGGCCGGTGTGGCCCCACGCGGGAGTCGGGTTGATGGTGTCGGGGTCGTTCTGCCACTCGGCCACCTCGTGGGACATGGCGGAGATGTCAGACGATCCAGTGAAGTCGCCGGAGTTGTCGTACATCGCCAGGCCGTAGGTCTGCGCACCGGCCGAGGTGTTGAAGGTGTTGTGGTAGCCGAGGACGCAGCAGTTGCCTGAGTTGCCGATGTACTCCACGAAGTTGTGCAGCACGAAGATCGGGAAGTTCGTGGTCCCGACGCCCTGGCTCTTCAGCGAGGGGATGACCGTGTTCTGCAGGTGCGGGTCCAGCCAGTTGATGTTGGCCGCACCCAGCAGGCCGTTGCCACAGCCGGCCGTGAAGGCCGCCTGCTGAGCGGCGGGCACGTTGATGGTGACGGGCTTGAGCGTCTTGAAAGCCAGCTTGACACCGTAGCTCGGGTCGATCCCGCTGGCCTGGGCATCCTTCCAGAATTCGGCGCGCTGGAAGGCGTTGGTCACCTGCACGTTGCCGACCGAGGTGCCGCCGAACGAGTGGGCCTGGGTCTTGACGATCGGCGAGTTCTGCACCCGGGTGAGCGCGCTGGCGCCGGCGTCGCAGCTGTCGACCTTGGTCGGGTCCCAGGTGTCGCCGTTCGAGAACTTCATGACCAACGGCACGATCTCGACGTTGACGGTGGTCGAGGCGTTGCTCACCTTCGTGGCCGGGTTCTTGCCCACGATCGTGTAGGTGTAACTCTTGGTGCCCACCTTCACGCTGGCGGTGTACTCGGGCACGGTCGTACCGGCAAGTTCGGAGGCACGGGCCTGCGCCGCCGTGATGTGCGGGTGAATGCCCACGTCGTACATCGCGCGCAGGTGCCTGGCCGGCGCCGGGTGCGTTGCCGCTGACGCCGGCGACGTTCCTGGCAGTGCGGCGAGCACACTGATCCCGAGTGCGGATGCCCCGATCAGGGCCTGTGTCAAGCGTGATGGTCTCACAATTGTCCCTTCGCTTCGGCTAGCCCACCGAATAGGGAGCGCCGCCGGCCGCGCCTCGTGGACGCCCGGCCGGCACGCACGTCTCCCTCTCGCCGCTGGAGAATCATGACATGGCAAAGCCGAGCAATCCAGCACTTCCGGGACATCACCGTATAATCACGGCAATGAGCTAGGATTCCTCACAATTCGAACCGGGCGCTCACACCGATTCGCGGATCACCAGTTCGGTGTCCGGCACCACGTGCCCGGGGTCCCGGCCGGCCCGCCCCATCAGCGCGAGAAACTCGCTGGCCAGCCGCTCGCCTATGGCCTCCACGGGCTGGCGCACGATGGCTCAGCTTCGGGCCGGTGTGCCGGGTCCGAGGCGATGAAGACCGCGTTAAGGCCGGCTTACGGCCGAGCATCCGGCAGATGGCGTATTCTGCGGAAACGCGGCCGTTTGCCGTGCATGCCGACCAGGGTCGCGCCGTCCGCATGTCCGCTTCGCAGATAACAAGACGCTATCTGGTAATCGCGCGGAAATGACGCGTGAATTGTCCTCGCACACCACGAATGCACGAACCCTCATGAGGTGCTAACTGACTTTGCCGAGGTCCTCGGCACACCCCGTAAAGCAGGGGCCGGCTGGTTAAGCGAGGACCGGCTGCGCTGGGTCCACGCTCGGCGTCGCCCGGGGCACGAAGTAAGACGGCCACAAGGCCAGCACCCGCAGCAGCAGGCCAATTCCCCCAATGGCGCACCGCTCGTCAGCGACGCGCACCAGCTGGCCGGCGGCATCCTCCCTGGCCGGCGGGTGACCGCCGGCAATACCGGCCGGCGGTCACCCGCCGGCCGGTAGGGTCTTGCTCGCCGGTGGGCGGGCGGGCGTGATCCTCAGGAGGCATGCGTCGTGAGACTCCCTCGGTCGATCCCTGGAATCCGTGCTGCCGTGGTGCTGCCGGTGGTGCTGCTGGCCGGTGCCGCAGTGGCCACGGTGGCCGGCCCGGCGGCCGCCCAGCCATCGGCCCGCACCGCCAGGGCCGTGGCCGCCACCGCTCCGCACGGCCGGCTCGCACCGGCCCCGGCAGCCGCCGCACCCGGCGGGACCGCGCCGCAGTTGCAGGTGTCGGGCAACGAACTGGTCAACGCCGGCGGCGCGCAGGTGGTGCTGCACGGGGTGGACCGGTCCGGCACGGAGTACATGTGCGTGCAGGGCAACGGGATCTTCGACGGGCCGCACCACCAGGCGTCGATCTCCGCGATGCTGAAGTGGGACGTCAACGCGGTCCGGGTGCCGCTGAACGAGGCCTGCTGGAACGGTGAGTCCTACGTCAACTCCGCCTACGCCGGGGTGAACTACCAGAACGCGATCAAGTCCTACGTGCACCTGCTGAACGCCAACGGGCTCGTGGCGATCCTGGACCTGCACTGGACCGACGGTGCCTACACCGGGCCGTCCTCGGGCTGTTCGTCGGCGCAGGCGGTGTGCCAGAAGCCGATGCCCGACGCGGCGCAGGCGATCGGCTTCTGGACTTCGGTGGCGAACACGTTCAAGGGCAACGACGCGGTGATCTTCGACCTGTTCAACGAGCCGTACGCGTCCCGGGCCACCGGGAGCACCGCCAGCGGCTGGCGCTGCTGGCTGCACGGCGGCACCTGCTCCGGGCATCTCCTACCAGGTGGCCGGGATGCAGAGCCTGGTGGACGCGGTGCGCTCCACCGGGGCGAACAACGTGATCATGCTCGGCGGCGAGGAGTACGCCAACGACCTCAGGCAGTGGCTGTCCCACGAGCCTGCCGATCCAGATCACGACCTGGCGGCGTCCTGGCACTCCTACAACTTCAACACGTGCTCGCACCGGTGGTGCTGGAACTACCAGGTGGCCCCGGTGATCGCCCAGGTGCCGGTCATCGCGGGGGAGATCGGTGAGAACGACTGCGCGTCCGGCTACATCGATCCGCTCATGCGATGGCTGGACTCCACGTCGACCAGCTACCTGGCCTGGGCGTGGAACGCCGACTTCAACTGTTCCTCGGGCCCGGGACTGGTCACCGGCTACAGCGGCCACCCCACCGGTTACGGCATGGGGTACCGGACCCATCTGCGCAGCCTGGCGGCCGGCTGACCGGGCAGGCTCAGCCGGGCGGCGGCCCGGACCTGCGCGAGGTTAGGGACTGGTCACGGTCAGCGCGCGATTCAGGTCGTAACCGAAGAACAGCCGCACGAGATCGCCGCTGTGCAGCAGCCCCCGGCAGCCGGTCACCTGGTAGGCGTGCAGGTCGCCGGAGCCGGGGCCGTAGGCCGTCTGGAGCGTGTTGGCTGGCCCGTTGTTGTAGACGAACGGCGCCGTGCCGTCGCCGGCCGTGGCGCTGGAGCCGTCGAGGACCGCGGAACAGTGCGGGCCGGACAGGGCCAGATGCAGGTGGGTGCGCCGGCCGCTGGTCACCTGGCCGGCCGGGTCGTAGCTGAGGGCATTGATCCCCCAGGGCAGGCTGCCCGCGCTGAAGGTGACCGGGCCCATGCCCCCGGGGAAGCAGGGCTTGGGGAAGAACAGCGAGCCTGCCCAGCCGATCGGGTCGCTCAGCCCGCTGCCCTTCCTGAACCGCAGCCGCATGCTCCAGGCCGACGCGTTGACCGTGCACGAGAGGTGCTGGCCGGTGCGGACATCCAGCAGTTCGTAGATGTTGTCGCTGCGGACCTGCGCCCGGTAGCTGCCGCCCGGGGTGACGGTCCAGGTGGCGGCACCGGTGCGGGCCGACGCCACGGCCGGCGTGGCACCGGCGGCGGCGCCAGGGCGAGCGCCCCACCGGCGAGCATGACCGCGCGGATGCGAGCGCGCATGAGACCTCCGAGGTTCACGGGGCAGCGGATCACGGAAAAGCCAGGGGGCGCGTCAGGGGAGCTTCCACTCGATCGGCGGTGCGCCCTGCTGCTCCAGCAGCTGGTTGGCCCGGCTGAACGGGCGGGAGCCGAAGAACCCGCGATCGGCGGAGTTGGGGCTGGGGTGGGCGGATTCGATCAGCGGCACACCGTCCAGCAGGGGCGCGAGGCTGCGTGCATCCCTGCCCCACAGGATCGCGACCAGCGGGGCATGCCCGGTGCCGTCCGGGCCGGGCCGCGCCGCCAGCGCCCGGATGGCCTGCTCGGTGACCTCCTCCCAGCCCTTGCCGCGGTGTGAGGCAGGCTGGCCGGGCGCGACCGTCAGCACCCGGTTGAGCAGCAGCACCCCCTGCTCGGTCCATGGCACCAGGTCGCCGGTGGATGGCCTGGGGTAGCCGAGGTCGTCGGTGTACTCGCGGAAGATGTTGAGCAGGCTGGGCGGCAGGCGTCGCACGGTCGGCGCCACCGAGAAGCTCAGGCCCACCGCATGGCCGGGCGTGGGGTAGGGGTCCTGCCCCATGATGAGCACCCGTACCGCGCCGAATGGCTGGGTGAATGCCCGCAGCACGTTCTCGCCCGCGGGCAGATAGCGGCGCCCCGCGGCAAGTTCGGCGCGCAGGAACTCGCCCATGGCGGTAATCCGCCCCGCGACCGGTTCCAGCGCCCGCGCCCAGTCCGGATCGATGATCTCCTGGAGTTCGCGTCCCGCCATGGGCAGCACCATAGCGGAGCGTGCCGACAGATCTGCCCCGCCGGACCGGGCCGCCGGGCCACGCTGGCGGGGGGAGCCGGCGGGGAGCCGGCGGCCCGGCCCGGGCAGATCCGCCCGCGCCGGGACCGGGCCGGCGGACCGGCCCGGTCCCGGGCCCTGGCGCGGGCGGTGCCGGCGCCCGGCTACTTCAGGCCGAGCGTCGAGTAGTTGTACATGCCGTAGTACGACTGCACGAACACGTTGGTGAGCTGCGGGTTGCGGTACAGCAGCGACTTGGCGTACACCTCGGGCAGGATCGCCGCGTCCTTCATCACCTGCATGTCGATCTTGCTGGTGTAGGAGTTGCGGGTCGTCTCGTCGTTGGTGGCGGCCATCTTGGCCAGGTCGCTGTTGACGACCGGGTCATTCAGCTCCTCGACGTTGTAGTTGCCCGTCGGGGCAATCGTGGCGCCGTCGGTGATGTAGTAGAAGAACCCGTAGCCGTCCGGCCAGTCCGCCTCCCAGCCACCGAAGGCGATCCCGATGTCGTGCTGGTGCATGTACCTCGGCACCCCGGCGAAGTTGGCGAAATAGGTGCCGGTCGGGTAGCCGTGCAGCGTGGTCTTGATCCCGACCTGGGACAGTGCCTGCTGCAGCGCCGTGGCGGCCGCGACCTCCTTGGGCCGGTCGCTGCGGTAGGCGATGCCGGTGGTGAACCCGGACGGGTGCCCGCACAGCTTCAGCTGCGCCTTGGCCGCCGCCGTATCCCCTTGTGGCTTGCTGATCGCGTCGTAGAGGTCGAAGTGCTTCTGCCCGACGATGTTCGGTGGAGCCACGGTGGAGGCGATCGCGCCACCGGCGTACGGGCCGCCGTAGGCGGTCTGCAGGTTGGTCTTGTTCGCCGCGTACTCGATGGCCATCCGGCAGTGCACGTTGTTCATCGGCGGCACCACGGTGCTCAGGTAGGCGTACCAGAGGAAGCCGCTCACCGGGTCGTCCGACGAGGCCTTCAAGGAGGGGCTGGACAGGATCTTGGCCCGCGCCGCGGCCTGGACCCCGGTGCCGGCCATGTCCACGCTGAGGTCTCCGGCCAGCAGCCGGTTGTCGATGTCGTTGGCGTTCATGTTCATGGTGACGACGATCTTGCTGACGAGCTGCTTGGCGTTCGGGTCGGTGGCCGGGTTCCAGAAGGTGTTGGGCACCAGCACCAGCTGCTTGTTCAGCTGGTAGCTCTGGAACTTGTACGGGCCGGTCGACATCGGGTGCAGCTGGTAGTTCGCGCCGGTGTCCTTGTTCGGCGGCACCGGGGCCGTCTGCGGGATCGCGGCCACGTAGTTGAAGTCCGCGAACGGGTGCGCCAGGTGGAACACGACCGTGGTCTGGTTCGGGGTCTGGACGGCCTGGAGCCCCATGATGTTCTTGGCCCGGTCCTTGTACGGGCCCGGGTACGCCGGCTTTTGCGGTGCCAGCAGCAGCGGGAAATAGGCCGGGCCCAGCGGGAGCACCGAGCGGTCGAAGGTGCGCTCGACGGCGTACTTGACGTCCTGCGAGGTGACCGTGGTGCCGTCCTCGAACTTCACGTTGGGCTTGATGTGGTAGGTCCAGGTCAGCCCGCCGTCCGACACCGCGCCCGGCGCGGTCGCCAGGTCCGGCACGACCTTGAGGCCGCAGGCGCCCGGACAGGACGCGTAGGTCATCAGCGGCATCGTGTACAGCCGGGAGAAGTTCCACATGAAGGCGTAGTAGGTGTTCCCGGGGTCGGTGGAGTCCGGGGTGCTGCTGTTGCCGAAGTAGATCGTCCCGTGGGTCTTCGTGTTCGACGGGTTGACGATCTTGGTCACGGCGGCGTTGAAGCCGGCCGGGCTGGATGAGCCGCCGCTCCCGCCGCTGCCGCTGCCGCCGCCGCACGCGGCGAGGGCAAGGGCTGCCACCGCGCCGACCGCGGCCAGCCCCGTGATGCTGCGCCTGGGCATGAAATAAACGCCTCCGTCTTTGTTTATAGACCGTATTGACCGAACGGCTTTATGGCCGCCAAATGAAGGCAGGCCCCCAGCCGGGAGATTGACAGAAATGACCCCGGGCAAAGAATGGCAGCCGTGACTGATCAGTCAGTCGCGGCTGCGGAACCCGGCAGCGTGCGGGCATGCGCAGGGCCGCCCAGCGCCGCTTCCGGTGCTGTTACCTTATTGCTACGTTCGTTATGTGATTTGATTACCCTCGTTACGCCTCCGTGACGCGATGAGATGGCCTTTCTGGTTACGATGCGACAGTGGCAGGCTCGCAGGCAAGCAATTCGGTGCTCCCCGAAACGGCGCGGCACCCGGCCATCGAAGGAGCCAGTGGCCGGCCGCTGACGCGGGTCCGCTTCAGCCGGGACGACCTGCTGCTGACCCGGTTCGCCGAGGCCCCGGCGCCGCTGGTCGAGGTGTCGGCCGGGCTGCTCGAAATGCGGCGCCGGCCCGCCCGTGCTGTCCCGCTGGGCGGTGCGCGCGAGGCGTGCCTTCCCCCCGGGCGCCCGGCCACTGCTGGACCTGCTGCCACCGGCGCTGCCGTCACCGGGGTTCGTGGATCCGCCGGTTCCGGACCTGGAGGAGGGCCTGGAGATCGTCCGGGCCACCCCGGCGGCGGTGCTGGCGCAGGAGGTCCCCGCGGCCGTGGCGCGGCCCCGGCCGCCCGCCCTCCTGGCTCCGCGCCCTCGCCGACGGCGAGCCCGAGGCGATGGACACCGTGGTGCGCGGGCTGCGGGATTTCTACCTGGCCTGCGTGGCGCCCGGCTGGCCGCGCATCGTCGCGACGTTCCGCGCGGACGTCGCGGACCGGATCGATGTCCTGGCGACCGGCGGCCTGGCCGAGGTCCTCGGCACGCTGCACGAGACGCTCACCTGGCGGGACAACTCGCTGGAACGATCGTGGCGCACGGGCGACTGCACGCTGGACGGCCAGGGCGTGCAACTGCTGCCGGCCACGCTGTGGACCGGGCCGCCGCTGTTCTCCGAGCACCCGCCCGAGGCGGGCGGCAACGCGCTCATCTACGCGGCCCGGCCGGCGGGCCCCGCCGACGACGACGGCCAGTCCGGCAACCTGGCCGGGCTCCTCGGCCAGACCAGGGCCGCCGTGCTGCGTGCCCTGCGGACTCCGCGCAGCACGTCGGAACTGGCGGCCTGCGTCGGCACCAGCGCGCCGTCCGCGTCGGAGCACGCCACCGCGCTGCGGGCGTCCGGCCTGGTACAGACGGTGCGGCGCGGCCGCCGGGTCAACCACTCGCTGACCCCGCTCGGCCGCAGCCTGCTCAACGGGAACCTCAACGCACACTGAGGCCGTGCCGCCCGCGCCGGCCGCGGCGGGCGCCCGCCCCGCGTGGCCGCCGTCCCGCCGGATTCCGTGGCAACCGGACGCGGCACCGGCCGGGATGCCCTACCTTTCACCGCATGAGGCGGATATGGCAGGGTCGGCGGCCAGCCCCGGCCGGGCCGACGCGGCGCGCCCGCCGCGGCCTGCTGCTCGGCGTGGCGGCCGCGGTCGCGTGCGCCGTGCCAGCCTGTTCGTCCGCCGCTCCGGCCAGCCCGGGCCCGGTTAGCCCGGCCAGCCACCGGCCACACCACCCGCACGACGCTGCGCCCAGGCTGCACGTGTCCGGGAACCGGCTGGTCACCGCGCACGGCCGGCCGGTGGTGCTGCGCGGGGTGAACCGGTCGGGCACCGAGTTCCTGTGCGTGCAGGGCCACGGCATCTTCGACGGGCCGCACGGCCAGGCGTCGGTCTCGGCAATGAAGGCCTGGGGGATCAACGCGGTCCGGATCCCGCTGAACGAGGCGTGCTGGAACGGTGACTCCTACGTCAATCCGGCCTACGCGGGCGCGAACTACCAGAACGCGATCAAGGCATACGTCAGCCTGCTGAACGCCAACGGCATGGTGGCGATCCTGGACCTGCACTGGACGAACGGCGCCTACACCGGCCCGTCCTCGGCGTGCGCGTCGGCGCGGGCCATCTGCCTGAAGCCGATGCCGGACGCGGCGCAGGCGATCGGCTTCTGGACCTCGGTGGCGAACACCTTCAAGGGCAACGACGCGGTCATCTTCGACCTGTTCAACGAGCCGTACCCCGAGCGGGCCGCGCACGACGAGGCGGAGGGCTGGCAGTGCTGGCGCAACGGCGGGTCGTGCCAGGGCATCGGCTACCCGGTCGCCGGGATGCAGAGCCTGGTCAACGCGGTCCGTGGTACCGGCGCCCGGAACGTGATCCTGCTGAGCGGCCTGGCCTACAGCAACGACCTCACCGGGTGGCTGGCCCACGAGCCGTCCGACCCGGATCACAACCTGGCCGCGTCCTGGCACTCCTACAGCTTCAACGCGTGCGCCAGTCCGGCCTGCTGGACCAGCCAGGTGGCGCCGGTGATCGCGCAGGTGCCGCTGGTCGCCGGGGAGATCGGGGAGAACGACTGCGCGTCCGGGTACATCAGCGAGCTGACGAACTGGCTGGATTCGGAGTCGGCCAGCTACCTGGCCTGGGCCTGGAACGCCGACTTCAACTGCAGCACGGGGCCGAGCCTGATCACCAGCTACGCCGGTAACCCGACCCCGTACGGCGCGGGCTACCGGTCCCTCCTGCAGTCGCTGGCCCGCTGACGTCGCGGCCGGGCTCAGGGTCAGCCGGGCTCGCCGTCGTGCAGCATGGGCGCGTAGGAGATGCCGACGATCAAGCCATCCTCGGTGAGGAGCCTGGCCACCGTCTGTCCCCACGGCTCGGTGCGGGCCGGGTGCACCAGTTCGTCGCCGGCCCGCTGGAGCTCATCGCCCGCCGCCGCGACCGCGTCCGCGTCCGCCACCTCGAACTCGATGGATGCCTGGGGGACCACCCGCCCGGCGGGCCACCCCGCCGTGCCGAAGCACGCCTGCGCCGCCTCCGCGAGCGGCCAGACGCCGAAGTGCTTGCTGCCGGGGATGCTCCCGCTGGAGTAGTAGCCTTCGCCTTCGCCCTCCAGCGGGAGGCCGAGGGCATTCATGAACAGCTTGCGGCTCTGCGGCGGGTCGGCGGCGACCACCGCCACGCTCGTGATGAAGAGAACGTCCATATCGGCACAGGCTAGCCCTGTAGTCAATTTCCGCAGGTTCCGGTACGTATTGCTGCCGATGTGCGGGCCCGCCATCCCCGGCCATTCTGTCTCCGATACCGCTGCCAGCCAGCCCGCCGCGTCTTGCGGCGGAAGCCAGGCAGCGACGGGGTTTCATACGGAGGCAAGTCATGTTCGATACGCGACACTTCTTTCGCGGCGCCGGTAGGCCGCCGCGCACGCCGGAGGCCGGTCCGGTAGCCAGTTCGGCGCGGCGCCGGGGGCGGCGTCGCCTGGTGCTGCTGGCCGCGGCCGTGGCCGTGCCACTGGCCGTGATGGCGCAGGCTGCGCCTGCGCTGGCGGCGAACTCCCCCCAGGTCAGCATCAGTTGTACGGCCACGAATAACTGCACCGCCAACGGGAGGTACTTCACGCCGGGCGGCAAGGTGCAGGTCCAGGCCCTGGCAGGCACCACGTCCTTCAACTCTTCGTCGCTGGTGGCCAGCACCCCGACCCGGACCTGCATCACCACCCCGAAGCCGGTCTGCGTCACGGTCCCCGGCGGGTTCTTCAGCGCACCCCTGCCGATCGACTACGGCCTGGCGTGCAACGCCACCGCGGCCGGCACGATGGAGTACACCGATGTCACCAGCGGCGTGACGGTTAGTGAGCCGGTCACGTGGACCGGTCCCTGTGCGCAGCCCACCACCACGACGCTGTCGATTCCCTCGGGACTGGACACCAGTTGGAGCGCGACCAACCCTGCCTACGTAATGTCGGGATCGACGCGGGTCACATCCGGGACGATCTCGATCACGGTGGACGGGGTCTCCTACTGCTCGTACTCCCTGGCAGGCGGAACCGGATGCACCCTGGCCAACCTCCCCGTGGGGTCGTACGAGATCAACGCTTCGTACTCGGGCAGCTCGATCCCCATCTACGAATCGTCCTCGGCCTCGGTCGCCGTGACCGTTGACCAGGTCCAGCCGACCGAGCAGACAAGCTCGTCGAACTGGTCAGGCTACGTGGCCACGGGCGGCAACTTCACGGCCGCGTCCGCAAGCTGGACGGTGCCCGTGGCGAACTGCCTCAGCCCGTCCTTCCAGGCTGCGACGGACTCCGCCACCTGGGTGGGGATCGACGGGTGGGGCGGCAACACCGTCGAGCAGATCGGCACCGACTCCAACTGCCTGGCGGGCAACCCCTCGTACTGGGCGTGGTGGGAGATGTATCCCAATCTCCCCACGGTCATCGGCGGCCTCACGTCCAGCTACCCGGTTTTCGGGGGCGACTCGATGAACGCCACCATCACCTACACCGGCACCCCGGGGACCTACCGGCTGACGATCACCGACAACTCCGAGAGCTGGAGCTTCTCCACGACGCAGTCGCTTTCCGGCGCCACCGGGGCATCGGCCGAGTGTGCGGTGGAGCGGCCGCCGTTCCTCGGGCTGCCCCTCGCGCCTTTCGGCACCGCCACCTTCACCAACTGCCAGGCCGCGACCGGCGGCGGCCCGCTCCACTCGATCTCGGACTACCCCAACCTGGCCGTGAACCTGACCAGCAGCAACGACACGCTGGCGTCGGTGTCCGCACTGTCCAACGACGGGACCCAGTTCACCGACACTTGGCATAGCGGCACCTGACCCGCTATCCGAACCGCGAAGCCCCGCCGGCCGGTCAGATGGCCCGCCGGCGGGGCTCGGCGGGCTCAGCTGGTCAGGTCCATGGCGAAGACGACGGAGCCGGCCGCGGGGAGCTGGGTGAAGCCGACGTGGCGGTAGAAGCCGATGGCGCGCGCGTTGGTGGGCAGGACGTTCAGGTGCACCCCGCGGGAGCCGCGCCGGCGCAGCGCGTCGGTCATCGTGCTGATCAGCCGCCGGCCGTGGCCGCCCGACTGCAGCCGGGGGACCAGGTTGATGTGCAGTTCCGACGGGTACCGGCTGGCCAGCTCGCCGGGAGTGAGCCACGGGTGGTGGATGAGGTGCGCCTTGGCCTGCTCGGGGGCCCACTGATCCTCGGGAACGCTGCCCGGGGGCTCGGGGTACTGGGCGCGCAGCTTCGGCCACCAGTCCCGCTCCAGCCGGGCCTCGAAGTCCTGGCTGTCCAGCGCGCCGATGACATAGCCACCCACCCCGGCCGCGTCCTCGGCCACGAAGGCCAGCGACGGCTCAAACAGCACGTACGGGGCGGCGTGCACGTGGCCGATCAGCTTGTGGTCGCGGTAGAGCGGGGTCGCGTCGCCACCGTTGCGGCCGGTCTGCAGGCAGACCCGATACACCGCGTCGAGGTCGCCGGGCTGGTAGGGCCGGACGGTGACCCGCCGGGTGCTGGCTGGCTCGGGCGCCATAGCGGCCAGCCTAATCCCGCACCCGGGAGTGGCTCATGCCAGCAGATCCCGGGTTGACGAGGCGTCTATCAAAGTGATATCACTTTGATAGACGCCTCGGGCGGCCGGGCGCCGCGACCACAGGAGAGATCCCGATGTACGCACCCAATGACACCAGCACCACCTCGCGATCCGGTCAGATGGCCGGCCCGGCGCACCCGCCGGCCAGCAAGCTCGTCAGCGCCTGGGCGCGGGGAAGGCGCGAGATCACGCCCTGGGCGTACCCGCGCCTGCGTGCCCTCGCGGCCGTGCGCTTTGCCGTTGGCATCTTCCTGATCGGCCTCGGCACCGTGATGGTCTCGTACGGCCACCCCGGCCTGGCGGCAGTACCGCTGGCTGGCGCGCCGCTGCTTTTCTCGATCGCCTACCTGGACTTCACCGTCGCCCGCTCCGTACATCCCCGCACCTGAGCCCCGCCCACCCGGGCCGGCCCGGGCCGGGCCGGACGAGCGGGTGGGCGGGATGCCAGTATCAGGGGGGTGTGGTTCACCGGACGGCAGTGAGGATGCGATGCGGGACCCGGTCAAGGCGCGGTTCGAGGTGCTCGATGAGCGATTCAGGCCCTACCGGGGGGACCGGTGGCTGGAATGCCTGCACGCCGGGTGCCGGTGGACCGAAGGGCCGGCCTACTTCCCCGCCGGGCGCTACCTGGTCTTCAGCGACATCCCGAACGACCGGATCCTGCGCTGGGACGAGGTCACCGGTGCGGTGGGCGTGTTCCGCCAGCCGGCCGGCTACGCCAACGGTCACACCGTCGACCGGCAGGGCCGCCTGGTCAGCTGCGAGCAGGGCCCGCGCCGGGTGACCAGGACCGAGCACGGCGGATCGGTCACCGTGCTCGCCGATAGCTGGGACGGCAACCGGCTGAACAGCCCCAACGACATCGTCGAGCGCGCGGACGGCTCGCTGTGGTTCACCGACCCGGCGTACGGCATCGACAGCGACTACGAGGGCTTCCGCGCCGAGAGTGAGATCGGCGCCTGTTACGTGTACCGGCTCGACCCGGCCAGCGGGGCCATGCGGGTGGTGGCGGACGACTTCGACCGGCCCAACGGGCTGGCGTTCGCCGCGGACGAGCGCACGCTCTACATCGTGGACAGCGCGCGCCGGCACCTGCGCGTGTTCGCGGTGACCGGCGACGCCGCGCTTACCGGCGGCGAGGTCTTCGCGACCTGCACCGCCGGCAGCTTCGACGGCATCCGCCTCGATGACCGCGGCCGCATCTGGGCCGCGGCCGGCGACGGGCTGCACTGCTTCGACCCGGACGGCACGCTGCTCGGAAAGCTCCACGTGCCCGAGGCCGTGGCCAACTTCACCTTCGGCGGCGCCAAGCGCAACCAGTTGTTTATCTGCGCGACCAGTTCGGTGTACTCGATCCTGGTCAACTTCAACGGCGCCAGCTACCCGCGCTGACCCACCCGCTAGGAGCCGGGCACGTAGCGGCCGGAGCAGATGTTCTCGTACTGGCCCGGGTTGAACGCCTGGCCCTCCTTCGGGAAGTACCACTCGACCGCCTTGTACATCCGCGTCCCGTGGCAGGTGCCCAGCTTGAAGGCGACCACGGTGACCGGCTTCTGCTTGCCGGTGGCGACCGACTGGCCCGGCCCGACGTAGTCGCTCATGCCGGACCCGACCGCCTGGGCGCCGCCCCACGAGCTCCAGGTGAGCTTGGTGACCAGGCCGGTGGGGTCGCCGCCGTTGAAGATCTCGGCGGGCTCGGCCTGCCCGAAACCCTGGCCGTGGGCGAACACGCCCGCCGGCAGGCCGAGCACGGGATCGGCGACGGGCAACCCGCCGGAGGCCACCGGCGCCGGCGGCGTGCCAGCCGCCGTGGCGGCCGGGGTCCCCGGGGCGGCCGGTGTGGCCGCCGTGCCCGGGGCCGTGGCCGCACTGGTTGCGGCGGCGGGGGTGGTGGCCGGCTCGGCACTCGGGGCGGGCGGCGCCCCGGCCGAGCATCCGGTCAGGGCGGCGACACCGATCGCCGCGAGGACGGCACCTGGGCCGGCCATCGCGCGCCGGGCCGCGATGCGCCTGGCCTGGCCTTTGTTCATCCACGGTGACATGGCTGCGTTCATTTCCTGCTCCCCTCAGCATCTGCTGGCGCCAGCCCGGCGGGCCCCCGCGGGCGGCCAGCAGTCGCAGATGTTTGTCACGGACAGCTTTGAGACGTCCGAGGGCGGCTCGCGGCAATAACTTTCTGGCATATTTTTTTCGCCGGAACCGGCGGACGGGGCCGTGCGTCTAAGGAGCGTAATGGTCGGCCGGCGCTGGCTCGTTAACCCGCTCGCGATGCCAGCGCCGGCCCCATGCCGTAGCGGGAGGCCTCATGGGGCGCACGGGCTGATGGTGCGGACGATGGCCGCCCGTGCCGCCGTGACGGTCACGGCGGTCACCGCGACGGCCGCCGTGCTCCTGACGGGCTGCGGGACCCGCACGGCGGACCTGCCCACGCGCGGCCGCCCGGGGCCGGCCGCGACGGCGAGCACCGGGCCGGGGACCGGCCGGAGCCGGCCGCGGGCTCGCGTGCCGGGGCGCAGGTACTGGCTCGCCGGCTGCTCCTCCGCCTGAGCGTGCCCCCCGGCGCGCGGCCGGTCCGGATGCGGGTGCTGCCGCCGGTGCTGCGCCAGCCGCAGATCTCCTACGGCGGCACCCATCAGGCCGATGTGCATGCGCTGTTCCGGCTGAGCGAGCCGCTGACGGCCGTCCAGGGATTCCTGATGGCGGACCGGCCGGCCGGGATGCTGCGGTCCGGCTACGGCCAGGAGACGGATCCGGGCAGCGGCCTGGCCGACGGCAAGACGGTTCCGCCCGGGGGCATCACGATGGCGAGCGTCAGCTATCAGCCGCGCTCGCTGCCCGCCGGCGTCTACAGCGCCGAGCTCGACACCGCCGTGGTGCCCGCGGCGGGCGGCGGGTCGCTGCTGCGCGCCGACGCGGCGGTGACCTGGTATCCGGCCAGGTCCGCGGCCGAGTGGATCGATCCGGCCCGGTACCGGGAGGCCGTGGTAACCAGCACCATCGACAACCCGAGACCGCACACGGTGACCCGGGCGGTCACCGCGCGCGGCGTGATCGCGCGGCTGGCGGGGCTGGCGAATGGCCTGCACGCGGCGCCGTACCAGCCACCCTCGTGCCCCGGCATCGCCGCCAGCTACCGGATCACGCTGATCCCGGCGGCCGGGCCGGCCCCGCGGGTCGTGGTCACTCCGTCGGGGTGCCTGACCGTCGGGGTCGCGGTGGCCGGGGCGGCCCAGCCGTGGTTGTGGGGCGACACCGGGCTGATCGGCGCGGTGCAGCGGTTGCTGCACGTCAAGCCGGTGCTGTAGCGGCGGCGTCCCCCCGGGCGGTGGTCACGATCCAGGCCAGGATGAGCGCTTCCTCGCGCCATGAGTCGTAGCGCCCGCTCCGGCCGCCGTGGCCGGCGGCCATCTCGGTCTTGAGCAGGAACGGGCCGCCGCGGGCGGTGGCGCGCAGCCGGGCGATCCACTTCGCGGGCTCGCGGAACAGGACCCGGGTGTCGTGCAGGCTGGTCACCGCGAGGATGGGCGGATAGGCCTGATCGGTCACGTTCTCGTACGGCGCGTAGCCCTTCATGTACGCGTAGACCGCCGGATCGTGCAGCGGGTCTCCCCACTCCTCCCACTCCGGCACGGTGAGCGGCAGCGAGGGATCCAGGATCGACGTCAGTGCGTCCACGAACGGCACCTGGGCGACGATCCCGGCGAAATCCTGCGGGGCGATGTTGGCCACCGCCCCCATCAGCAGGCCGCCCGCCGAGCCGCCCCGGGCGATCAGCCGGTCCGTGCTGGTCCAGCCCTGTGCCACCAGGTGCTCGGCGCACGCGACGAAGTCGGTGAACGTGTTGGTCTTGTGCAGCGTCTTGCCGTCGTCGTACCAGTGCCGCCCCATCTCACCGCCGCCCCGGACGTGCGCGATGGCATAGACGAAACCCCGGTCAAGCAGCGACAGCCGCGCGATCGAGAAGCCGGGATCAATGGAGATCTCGTAGCTCCCGTAGCCGTAGAGCAGCAGCGCGGAACTGCCGTCCTGCGGGGTCCCCTTCCGGCAGATCAGCGAGATGGGCACGCGGGTGCCGTCCGCGGCGGCCGCCCACTCCCGGCGCTGCTCGTAGTCCGCCGGGTCGTAACTCCTCCCGCCGGGCAGCGCGAGGACCGGCCTGCGCTTGCGCAGGGTCAGCTCCCCGGTCCTGGTGTCGGCGTCGAAGACCGTGTCCGGGGTGGCCAGCGAGACGTAGTGCAGCCGGAACTCCCGGGTGCCGTACTCCGGGTTCGCCCCCGGGGACACCTGGTACAGCGGCTCGGGGAAGGCGAGCTCCCGCTCCCCGCCGCCGGCGTGCAGGATGCGCAGCCCGGTGAGGCCGTCGCGGCGGAAGTACACCACGAGGTGGCTGGCGAAGGCACCGACGGACAGCAGCCTGGTGTCCGCCCGGTGCGCGATGACCGGGCTCAGGTCCGCCGGGCTGGCGAGTGGCCCGGCGGCCGCCGGGTCCCGCAGCGGCACCTGCGCCAGTTCGAAGTTCAGCGCCCCGTCGTTGTGCAGGATCAGCAGCCTGCCGGTGCCGTCCGGCCCGGCCTGGTGCTCCACCGAATACTCCACGCCGTGGCGCCGGGGCAGCACGACGCGCGGGCTCGCGGCCGGCGTGGCCGCGTCCAGCAGCCAGACCTCGCTGGTCAGCGGGCTGGAGATGCCGATGGTCAGGTAGCGCTGGCTGCGGGTCAGCCCGACGCCGACGTTGAACCGCTGGTCGGCCTCCTCGATCACGACCACGTCGTCGGCGGCCGGGGAGCCCACCTGGTGCCGCCACACCCGGTACGGCCGCCAGGCCGCGTCCACGGTCGTGTAGAACAGCGCGGAACCGTCGGCCGACCACGCGCAGCCGTAGAACGTGCCGGGGATCTCATCCGCGGTGATCTGCCCGGTGACCAGATCCTTGACCCGCAGCGTGAAGCGCTCGTCGCCGGCGAAGTCGGTGGAGTAGCCGAGCAGCCGCCCGTCCGGGCTGACCTCGAACGCGCCGAGCGAGAAGAACGGCGAGTCCCCGGCTACCTCGTTGCTGTCCAGCAGGATCTCTTCACCTGCCAGCGGCGCGCCGTCGCCGGTGCCAGGCGGTGCGTCCTCCCCGGGCTGGACGGCACGCCGGCAGTGCACCGGGTACTGCTTGCCCGCGACGGTCCGGGCGTAATACCACCAGCCGTCCTTGCGGACCGGTACCGACAGGTCGGTCTCCTGGGTGCGGCCCTTGATCTCGCCGAAGATGGTCTCCCGCAGCCCGGCCTGGCCCGCGGTCATCGCCGCGGTGTAGGCGTTCTCGGCCTCCAGGTAGCGCAGGGTCTCCGGGTCGGCGGCGTCGGCCAGCCACGCGTACTCGTCGATGACGGTGTCACCGTGGTGCGTGCGCTCGCTCGGGATTCCGCCGTGCCGCGGGCGGCTCGGCGGGTGCCCCTGCGGGCTGGCCCGGCGGGGCCGCCCCCATCGTGGTCGCGGTGTCGGCGCGGGTCGGCTTAGTCACGGATGCAGTTTACGGACGGCACCCGCCCGGCCGGCTGGGCCCACCGGGCCGGTCAGAGCACATCGTGGCCGGGGCGCGGCTCCTGCGGGATCGGCCGCGGCTCGGCCGGGATGCTGCCCAGCCTGCCTGCCTGGTAGTCCTCGAAGGCCTTGACCAGCTCGTCCCGTGTGTTCATCACGAACGGGCCGTATGCGGCGACCGGTTCCCTGATCGGCTCACCGCCCAGGAGCAGCAGGTCGAAGTCCGTGCCCGGGCCCTGCTGCCGCTCGGCGGCGGCGAACGTGATCGAGCTGCCCGGCCCGAAGACGGCAAGCTGGCCGGTGCGCACCGGGCGCCGCTCGGCGCCCACGGTGCCGTTCCCGGCCAGGACATAGGCCAGCCCGTTGAAGTCGGGCCGCCAGGGCAGCCGGACCTGGGCACCGGGGGACACGGTCGCGTGCACCACGCTGATCGGCGTGTGGGTGACGCCCGGGCCCTGGTGGCCGGCCAGGTCGCCGGCGATAACCCGGAGCAGCGCCCCGCCGTCGGCCGAGGAGAGCAGCGCCACCTCGCCGGCGCGGATGTCCTGGTAGCGGGGGTTGGTCATCTTGAGCCGGGCGGGCAGGTTCACCCACAGCTGGAAGCCGTGGAACAGCCCGCCGCTGACGACGAGTTCCTCCGGTGGCTCCTCGATGTGCAGGATTCCGCCGCCCGCGGTCATCCACTGGGTGTCGCCGTTGGTGATCAGGCCGCCGCCGCCGTTGGAGTCCTGGTGGCGGAAGATCCCGTCGATGATGTAGGTCACCGTCTCGAAGCCCCGGTGCGGGTGCCACGCGGTGCCCTTGGGCTCACCCGGGGCGTAGTCGACCTCGCCCATCTGGTCCATGTGGATGAACGGGTCGAGGCGGGCCAGGTCCACCCCGGCGAACGCCCGCCGCACGGGGAACCCCTCGCCCTCGAACCCCGATGGCGCGGTGGTCACCGACAGCACGGGGCGATCGACGGCCGCGGCTGGGTCCGGCTCCTGGACGCGCGGCAGCACCAGGATGTCCTCGGCAGTGACTGCGGGCATGTCATTTCCTCCGCTCGGGCCGTGCTCACCTAACACTAGCTTCGCCCGCTACAACTGTTGTTGATAGTTCAACATTCCCCGCGGCCGGCCTGCCCGGAGCGCGGGTTGCCGCCGATGGTCACGGTTGGCCCCGGGATGAGCGTTACGCACTAATATCTCGTCAGTGGCCCGTGGCGGCGGCTACTGGAGGAGACGGGAGGCGGGGGCGGTGAAGCCCGAGATCAACACCGCGAAACCGCATGCGGCCCGGGTGTACGACTTCTACCTGGGCGGCAAGGATCATTTCGCGGCCGACCGGGAGACCGGCCAGGCGCTCATGCGGGTGGTGCCGACCATCCGCGCCGCGGCGCGGGAGAACCGGGCGTTTTTGGGCCGGGCGGTGCGGTTTTTGGTGGCGGAGGCGGGGATCCGGCAGTTTCTGGATGTCGGGACGGGGCTGCCGAGTGCGAACAATGTGCATGAGGTGGCGCAGGGCCTGGTGCCGTCGTGCCGGGTGGTGTATGTGGACAATGACCCGATCGTGCTGGCGCATGCGCGGGCGCTGCTGACGTCGTCGCCGGAGGGGAAGACGTCCTATATTCATGCGGATCTGCGGGATCCGGAGAAGATTTTGTCGGATCCGGTGACGACGGCGACGCTGGACTTCTCGCAGCCGATCGGGCTGATGCTGGTGGCGGTGCTGCATTTTGTGCCGGATGAGGCGCAGCCGCGGCAGATCGTGGACACGCTGCTGGGCGCGCTGCCCTCCGGCAGCTACCTGGCCGCCTCCCACGCCACGCCGGAGTACTTCGCCGACGGCGGGGCCGCGGCGGCGCGGATCTACAACGAGCGCGGGATCCCGTTCCAGTTCCGGCTGGCGGACGACTTCGCCCAGGTGGCGTTCCACGGGCTGGAGCTGGTGGAGCCGGGGGTGGTGTCGGTACCGGACTGGCGCCCGGACGGCGACGGCCCGCGGCCGCTGCCCGCCGAGGTGACGTGGGATGGCGGCGTGGCGCGCAAGCCGTAGGATTTCCGGAAATGGCGGCGCGGGAATGGCCGCCAGCCCGACAGGGAGCAGGGCCGATGGAGCCGGGATTCGACGCCGCGAAACCGCACACTGCCCGCATCTACGACTACTACCTGGGGGGCAAGGACAACTTCGCGGCCGACCGGCGCACCGCCGAGCGGGCGATGCAGAGCTGGCCCGCGGTGCGCACCGCGGTACGGGAGAACCGGGCGTTTTTGGGCCGGGCGGTGCGGTTTTTGGTGGCGGAGGCGGGGATCCGGCAGTTTCTGGATGTCGGGACGGGGCTGCCGAGTGCGAACAATGTGCATGAGGTGGCGCAGGGCCTGGTGCCGTCGTGCCGGGTGGTGTATGTGGACAATGACCCGATCGTGCTGGCGCATGCCCGGGCGCTGCTGACGTCGTCGCCGGAGGGGAAGACGTCCTATATACACGCAGACCTGCGCGATCCCGGCACGATCCTGGGCGACCCGGTGACCGGGCAGACGCTGGACCTCACCAGGCCCGTTGCGCTGATGCTGGTCGCGGTGCTGCACTTCGTGCCGGACGGCGACGGCCCGCGGCAGATCATGGACACGCTGCTGGGCGCGCTGCCCTCCGGCAGCTACCTGGTTGCCTCGCACGTCACGCCCGAGCACGACCCCGAGGGAGTGGGCGGCCTGGTGCGCACCTACCGGGCCTCGGGCCTGCCCGCCCAGGCGCGGGCGTCCGGGGAGTTCGCCGAACTGGCGTTCCGCGGCCTGGAACTGGTGGAGCCCGGCCTGGTGCTGGTCTCGCAATGGCGGCCGGACAGCGCCGGCCCGCGGCCGCTGGCCGCGGAGGTCAACTGGTACGGCGCGGTCGCCCGCAAACCCTGACGGCCGGCGGCACGGCTGGTTACGAACCAGTAGGATCGCGACCTGACCCCACGAACAGGCGGTAAGCGTGACAGGACAAGAGACCGGGCGCGCCGGGCTGGGAATCGACACCACAAAGCCGCACCCGGCCCGCATGTACGACTATTTCCTCGGCGGCAAGAACAACTTCGCCGCGGACCGGGAAACGGCGGAAAAGGCGCTGCGGAGCTGGGGCACCGTGCGGACCGCGGCGCGGGAGAACCGGGCGTTTTTGGGCCGGGCGGTGCGGTTTTTGGTGGCGGAGGCGGGGGATCCGGCAGTTTCTGGATGTCGGGACGGGGCTGCCGAGTGCGAACAATGTGCATGAGGTGGCGCAGGGCCTGGTGCCGTCGTGCCGGGTGGTGTATGTGGACAATGACCCGATCGTGCTGGCGCATGCGCGGGCGCTGCTGACGTCGTCGCCGGAGGGGAAGACGTCCTATATTCGTGCGGATCTGCGGGATCCGGAGAAGATTTTGTCGGGATCCGGTGACGACGGCGACGCTGGACTTCTCGCAGCCGATCGGGCTGATGCTGGTGGCGGTGCTGCATTTTGTGCCGGATGAGGCGCAGCCGCGGCAGATCGTGGACACGCTGCTGGGCGCGCTGCCCTCCGGCAGCTACCTGGCCGCCTCCCACGTCACGGCCGAGCACGACCCCGACACGCTGGCCGGGGCCGGCCGGGCCTACCAGGAGCGGGGGCTCACCGGCCAGATCAGGACCGCCGACGAGTTCGCCGAACTGGCGTTCCGCGGGCTGGAGATGGTGGATCCGGGGCTGGCCCTGGTGTCCGAGTGGCGGCAGGCCGGCACCGGGCCACGGCCGATGCCCGCGGAGGTCAACGCGTACGGCGGCGTCGCCCGCAAGCCTTAGCCCGGCCCGGGTGGGGCCGGGATCGCGCCGGTGCCTCAGCCGCCCCGTGGGTCACTCCTGAATGCCCGCTGCCGGGCCTGCCCGCCCGCGGGGCCGTCAACCCGGCCGGCGGGCTTGAAGTCCGCAGCCGGGGAGTGGTTGTGTAGACACTGAGTACCGAGGCGGTTACCACCGTTTAGTTGCCGCAGTCTGGGTACTGCAGTTGCATCATTGCGCACCTCGCGAGGAAGGAGCGCTGCCGTGACCGGCGTACGTCGGGTCATCGTCGGCGCGAGCGGCTCACCGGGGAGCCTCCGGGCGTTGCGCCACGCGGAGGACCTGGCCCGCCATGGCGATGCCACCCTGACACCCGTTCTTGCCTGGGTGCCCCCCGGCGGTGAGCTGGCCGCCCGGCAGCCCTGTCCTGCCCTGGTCCGCATCTGGCACGACGCCGCCTGGCAGCGGCTCTGGGCCGCGCTCGAAGCGGCCTGGGGCCAGATCCCGGCCGACCTGTCCGTGCAGCCGGTCGTGCAGCGCGGCCCGGCCGGCCCGGTCCTGACCGCCTTCGCCTGCCAGGCCGATGACCTGCTCATCGTGGGTGCTGGCCGCCGCGGCCTGCTGCCCTGGCCGAGCCGTGGCCGGGTCAGCAGGTACTGCGTGGCGCACGCGCTGTGCCCGGTCCTGGCCGTGCCGCCCGCCATCCTCGCCCAGGAGGGCCGTGGCCTCCACGGCTGGGCGCTGCGGCGGCGGGGGCTGGACGCCGAGCAGATCCTGGGCGGCGGGGGCAGCGTCACCGCCTAGGGCCGCCGCGCCCGGCTAGGGCGGCCCCGGCCGGCCCGGCTACCCTGTGCCTGAGGGACGCCGCCGGACTGTGCCCGGCAACCGGGCTCCAGCCGTGATCACGCAGGGAGGCGATCCATGCCAGCGCCTCAGGGCAAGGAACTCGAAGAGATCAGGGCGCGCAGGCAGAAGCTGCGCGAGAAATACCTGCACCGCCGCGGCGAGCGGCCGGCCAGCACCGTGCAAGGCGTGCACCATCTCGCCCTGATCTGCAAGAACGTCGAGGAGACGATCCAGTTCTACCAGGAGTTTCTCGGCTTCCCGCTGGTGGAACTGGTGGAGAACCGCGACTACGCCGGCTCCAGCCACTTCTTCTTCGACATCGGCAACCGCAACATGCTCGGGTTCTTCGACTTCCCCGGTCATGAGCACCCGCCGTTCGAGGAGACCATCGGCGGGGTCCAGCACCTGGCCATCTCCATCTCGCCGGAGCAGTTCGACGCCGCGAAGAAGAAGCTCGACGAGGCTGGCGTGGATTACCTCGGCCCGGATCGTGGCGTCGAGGAGAGCATGTACTTCCGCGACCCGAACGGGGTGAACGTGGAGCTGTACCGGGAGGAACTCGGCATCTTCGACGGCAGGCGGCTGCTCGACTGAGGGTGCTGGCCCGGGGGAGCGACCCCCCGGAACCCCCGATGGCCACAAGGCCTCGTGACTTCGTCACGTGGCCTTGGCCGCTGGGCCCGCCCTAAGTTCCTTCCTGATCACCAGGCGAAGCCCGGACCAGGTCTCGTCGATGGCGCAGACCTTGTTGTCCACCAGGCCGGTGGGCAGGGCCACCTCCCTGACCACGTGCTCGGTCATGTCGGTGGGGACCCGGGCCGCCCGCTTCGGCCAGGCGATCCACAGGCCGCACGCTGGGGCCATCCGCTCGCGCAGCCCGGGAAG
This sequence comes from uncultured Actinomycetes bacterium, assembly GCA_963730235.1. GTDB lineage: Bacteria > Actinomycetota > Actinomycetes > Streptosporangiales > Streptosporangiaceae > DASXKD01. The sequence goes on along the minus strand of CAVSRH010000002.1, from coordinate 183,540 downwards.
CTGCGTCTCGAAGTCCTCGCGCCAGCGGACAAAGGTGACGATCACGTCCAGCGTCCCGGCGTCGGGCAGGATCTCGGCCACCTCCGCGCCGGACTGCGCGGCGAGCGACCCGGCCAGCCCGCCGGGCCCGCCGAGGACGGCGACGGCGTGCCCGGGCTTGATGCCGAGCTTGCGGTGCAGCGGCGTGCCCGAGTAACCGGCTGGCCCGAGCCCGCCGCCGGGGGAAGTCATGCTACGAACGTGACCGGAGCGTGGCCAGGCCCTCGCCGGCCAGGTCGTCGAGGGCTGCGGGCCGCCCGGTCATGGCGAGGATCAGCGACAGGTGCGGCCCGGTCACCTCGGGCCCGCTGCCGGTGGACCAGCCGGTGTCCGTGGCGCGAAGGGTGAGCCCGTCGATCCGCTGCTTGGCACCGACGATCAGGTTCGACCCCTTGTAGAAGTCCGCCACCCGGTTCAGCGCCTGCTCCGGGTATTCGTGCGCGATGCCGAGCGGCGTGCGGATATCCGCGGGGTGGATCACCGCCTCACCGAGCATCGCCTCGACCGGGCCGGGCGGGTGCGTGGTGTCCTTGACGTGGCTGCGGAAGACCGCCAGGCCGTCGGCCGGCTTCGCGGTCGCCTCCGCGGCCACGCCCTTCGCGGTCATCGCGTTGAACCGGAACCCCGTCCCGGCGAGCGAGACGACGAACCTGGGCGGTGTCATCCTCGCCGTCGCGATCATGTGCCCCAGCACGTCGCGCACGGTCCAGCAGGCGCACAGGGACCGCGTGGCCCATTGGCCGTCGGTGAGCGTGCCGAGGTCGGCGATGAGCGCCTCGCGTTCGGCGTGGATCAGCGGCCAAGGATCCGTTGTGGCCATGGTGCGCTCCCCTGCAGATCAGAAATGCCGGCCGCCGCCGTGTATCCGGCCGCACCAGGGTAGCGCCGCCGGGGCGCCGCAGCCCGGCTTTGCGCCTGGCAGTGCCGGTGTCGCCGCCCCGCGGGGCGGCCTGGTCCGCGGCTACGGAGATCCGGGAGATGGCCCCGCCGGTGGCGCCCGGTGCAGCCATCACCGGCGCCCCGCAGACACGGCCGTGCCACCCCGAGCCTTTCGGCTAGGCCCGCACGGGGGCGTGCGGTGGTGTTTAATGGGCGCGGTCGTGCCAGGCGTGCGCCGCACCCCGCGCGATCCAAGGAATGTCGCATCAGGAGAAGGAATATGGCCCAGGGCACCGTGAAGTGGTTCAACGCCGACAAGGGGTACGGATTCATCGCCCCGGACGACGGCACCGATGATGTCTTCGTTCACCACTCCGCCATCCAGACCGATGGCTACCGCACCCTTCAGGAGAACCAGCGGGTTGAGTTCACCGCCGGCCGGGGGCCCAAGGGCCCGCAGGCCGAGCAGGTTCAGCCGCTCTAATCCGTGCAGCCACCTGGCTGCCCAGCCCGTGCGGGCTGGGCAGCCAGGCTGGTGGCGCTACGGCGCCTGTTGGTTTCCCGGCCGTACCGAACGGCCCGGCATAGTCACCGCCGGCCCGTCGCACGTGGCCGGGCGGGGGATGTTACAGCTTGCTGAGCTTCGCGCATGGGAGCGGTATCCGCCGCTGATCAGGGCGGAAGTCGACAAGCACAGCGTGGTCTTCCACGCCGAGTACGACGCCGAGACCGTATCTGTCGTGGGTCACCTGATCGTCGACTGCGAACGTCTCGGCCGGGGGCGCCGGAGCCGGGGGCGCGAACGGGCTGCCGGGCAAGTGGCGCCGGGCCGCGGCGCGGGGTGCCTTCATAGTTACTATCATGCGCCTTTCCTGGCCAGGCCGGGGCAACTGTGGGGTGCTGGATGGATCACGGTCCGGAATCGGGTACTGTCGAGGTGCACTGCATTCAGTGAGGCGCAGCCATCAGGGCGCGCCGGTCGTACATCGCTCAGTGAGCAAGCTGGTTTCCACGGACGTGGTGGCCCGCCCCAGATGCGGCCACCCTTAAGTCCGAAAAGAACGGCACTCATGACAGCTCAGCTCATCGAACGTACTCCTGGCCTGCGCCGGGAACCCAGCCGCAGGCGTCCGGTGGACGCCGCGCACGGCCCCACCTTTGCCTCGCTCGGCGTGCCCGAGCCACTGGTCGCGGCGCTGGCCGCCGCGGGCATCGACGTGCCGTTCCCCATCCAGGCCGCCGTCGTGCCCGATGCCCTGGCCGGTGCCGACATCCTCGGCCGCGGCAAGACCGGCTCCGGCAAGACACTGGGGTTCTGCATCCCGCTGGCCGCCAGGCTGGCCGCCGGGCACACCATGGCCGGCCGCCCCCGCGGGCTGGTGCTCGTGCCGACCCGCGAACTGGCCAGCCAGGTCCAGGATGTGCTGCGCCCGCTCGCCAGGGCCGCTGGCCTGAAGGTCGCCACGATTTTCGGCGGCACGCCGCAACGGCCGCAGGTGGCAGCGCTGCGCAGCCGGGTGGACATCATCGTCGCCTGCCCGGGCCGGCTGGCCGACCTGATCAGCCAGGGCCACTGCCACCTCGGCGACGTCGAGATCAGCGTGGTGGACGAAGCCGACCACATGTCCGACCTCGGCTTCCTGCCGGTCGTGCGCCGGCTGCTGGACGCGACCCCGCCGGACGGGCAGCGGATGCTGTTCTCCGCGACCCTCGACCACGCCGTGGATGTCCTCGTCCGCCGGTTCCTCGACAATCCGGCCGAGCACGCCGTCGACCCGCCCGGGGCTCCCGCACCGATCGTCCACCACCTGCTCACCGTGGTGCCCGCCGACCGGGTAGCCGTTATCGCGGCCCTCGCCGAAGGCAGCGACCGGTCGCTGATCTTCACCCGGACCAAGCACGGCGCGCGCAAGCTCGCCGGCCAGTTGACCGCCGCCCACATTCCCGCTGCCGAACTGCACGGAAACCTCACCCAGGGTGCCCGTGAGCGCAACCTCGCGCGGTTCGCTGCCGGGGCGGTCCGGGTCCTGGTCGCCACCGACATCGCCGCGCGCGGCATCCACGTGGACGGCATCGATCTGGTCATCCACGCCGACCCGCCCGCCGAGCACAAGGCCTACCTGCACCGCTCCGGCCGGACCGGCCGGGCCGGCGCCAGCGGCATCGCGATAACCCTGCAGACCCCGGCACAGTCGGCCGACGTGCGCGCGCTGATGCGCAAAGCGCGCGTCGTCCCGCTCGCCGCCACCGTCAGGCCAGGCTCGGCCATGCTGCGTTCGATAGCCGGGCCAGCCCGAAACTGGGTGCCGCAACCGCTCCCGGCCGGAGCCGCAGCGCAAACCACCACCGCACGCCCGGGAACCGGGCGGGGGGCGGCCGCCGCGTCAGCCCGGTACCGGGGCCGGCGGCGGCGCTGACCCGCGGCCCGCGCCCCCCGGGCCGGGCTCAGACCTGAACGAACTCGATGCCGGCCAGGACGGCGAAGTCCCGCCAGGCGGCGGCGTGGTGGCCCAGGTTCATCACCTCGTGGTGCGGCCCGCCTGCGGCCAGCCACCCGTTGAGGCAGGTACGCACCCCGGACGCCGGCCGGAACTGGCCGTAGGGCATTTCCAGCGCGGGCAGTTCCTGGGTGTCCAGGTTCTCGCCCTTCGGCGACGACCAGGCGGAACCGCTCACCCTCGAGCGAGACCAGGGTGGCCAGCGTGGCCGGGCCGGGCTGGTACTGGAACAGGAACGTCGGCGGGTCGTCCAGCCGCCCGATGCCCAGCGGCCGCTTGATCAGCTTGACCGGCCGGTCGGACCGGGCGATCTTCCAGTTGCCCTCGCCCATGTGGCTCATCAGCACCGAGTCGGACGGGAAGTCCATCGCGTACATCTCGGTGAAGTGCGCGTCGCCGATCAGCGTGTGGCCCGCGGACACCAGGCAGGCGGTGAGCACGTCGCCCTCGGCCGCGTAGCCGTACCCCTTGGCCATCAGCGTGGACGCCGCGGCCAGCGGCAGCCGGTGGAACCGGCCGTCCTCGCCGATCGCGTCGAAGTGCGCCGTGTACGCGCCGAACCCGCCTTCGACCAGGATGTTCTCGATCGCCACCTGCATCCGCGCGTGGTCTTCCCGTTCCTCGGCGGACAGCCGGGAATCGATCTCGAAGTGCGCGTCCTCGAAGTCGATCACCTCGCGCACCGCGGCGTCCCCGGCGGCCGCCATGCCCCGGTACAGGTCGCCGGGCGCGACCGCGAGTATCTCCGGGCCCAGCGACCGGACCAGGGCGGACTCGTCCACCCTGATGTCGCCCATATCGTTCATGGCGTAGCCGAACAGCGCCACCTTGAGCCGCCGCCAGGCGGTCACCGCGGCCGCCGCCCGGGCCCACCGGTGCACGTCGCCGCGGAAGGACTCGGCGCGCCAGTCGTCGGTGAACACGCAGAACCGCCGCCCGGCCCGGACCATGGCGTTCGCCGTGTCCTGCGCCCCGTGCACGCCCTGGTTGTACGTCATGTCGGCCATGTCCCAGGCCGGGGTCACGTTGGGCTCGGGCTGGATGTTGGCCAGGCAGATGGGCAGCCGGGATTCGGCCAGCAGCCGGGCCACCCGCATGGCCGGCCCGTAGGTGAGCATCACCACGAGCACCCCGTCGAGGTCGGAGCTCTCGAACTCGCGCATCACCCGCTCGGCGTCCTCGCGGTACTTGACCGGCTTGGCCGCGACGAACTCGAACTGGCCCGGCACGCCGAGGTGCGCGGCCAACTCGCCGGCGTAGCCCTCCTGCCGCTGCGCGATGCCCGGGATCATGTCGTCGTAGAGGGCCTGCATGATGCCAAGGATCCCGATGCGCGCCACGCTGCGGGACTTGCTAGTGGCCATTGCCTTCCTCCTGAACGGATGGTCGTGGTGGGCGTCCAGCCGTCAGCGCTGGCCGTATTCCGTGGTGTACCGGCGGTGCAGGGCGTCGACCTGGTCGGCCGGCAGCGGCTCCGGCTCGCCGAGCACCCGGGCCAGATGGACGGTACGGGCGGCATCTTCGCACATCACAGCGGCTTTGACCGCGCTGCCAGCGGTCGCGCCGATGGTAAATACGCCGTGGTTGCTCATCAGCACCGCGGGGGACCGGTGCCCGGTCAGGGTGGCGACGATGCCCCGGCCGATCTCGTCCCCGCCGATGAGCGCGAACGGCCCGATCGGGATCTCCCCGCCGAACTCGTCCGCCATCGCGGTGATCACACAGGGGATCGCCTCGCCCCGGGCGGCCCAGGCGGTGGCGTAGCTGGAATGGGTGTGCACGACGCCGCCGACGCCCGGCATGTGCCGGTACACGTAACAGTGCGCGGAGGTGTCGCTGGAGGGCAGGTAGGCGCCGTCCACCCGGTCGCCGCCGAGGTCGCAGACCACCATCGACTCCGGCGTGAGGTCGGCGTAGCCGATGCCGCTCGGCTTGATGACCACCAGGTCCGGGCTCCCGTCCGGGCCACGGACCCGGGCGGACACGTTCCCCGACGTCCACGCCACCAGGCCGTTGTCCACCAGGGCCGCGTGCAGCCGGCACACCTCCACGCGGGCCGCCTCGACGGCCGCGCGCATGCTGTCGGGCACACTGCTCACGGCCTGGCTCCGTCCTCCGCGGCGGCGCGGCCGGCCAGGACCCGGTCGCGCAGGGCCCGCAGCCGGTGCAGCACCTCGTTGGCGCCGCGGCCGAAGTAGTCGTGCAGCGTGACGTACTCCGCGTAGAGCTGGTCGTAGACGTCGGCGCTGGCCGGGTCCGGCGTGTAGACGCCGCGGGTGCACGAGCCCATCGCCGCGGCCGCGGTGGGCACGTCCGGGTAGGCGCCCGCGGCGACCGCGGCGTGGATCGCCGATCCCTGGGCGGGCCCCTGGGCCGAGCCGATCAGGCTCAGCGGGCGGCGGGTCACGTCGGCGTAGATCTGCATGATCAGCTCGTTCTTGGTCAGCCCGCCCGCGATCACCAGTTCCCCGACGCTCACGCCGGCATCCTCGAACGCGTCGATGATGACACGGGTGCCGAACGCGGTGGACTCGATCAGCGCCCGGTAGATCTCGTGCGCGCGGGTGGCCAGCGTCAGGCCCGCCACGACACCCGAGAGGCGATGGTCGGTGAGCACCGAGCGGTTTCCGTTCAGCCAATCAAGCGCGATCAGCCCGTGCGCACCGGGCGGCTGCCGGGCGGCCTCGGCCGACAGCAGGTCGTGCACGCTGATCTTGCGCCGGGCCGCCTCGTTCACGTACGCCGGCGGTGTCGCCTGGTCGGCGAGCCAGGCGAAGATGTCGCCGACGCCGGTCTGGCCCGCCTCGTAGCCGTACCGGCCCGCGACGATGCCGCCGTCCACCACCCCGCACATGCCGGGCACCTCGGCCAGCTTCGCGGCGTTCATCACGTGGCAGGTGGAGGTGCCCATGATGAGCACCATCTGGCCGGGCTCGATGGCGTTCCCGGCCGGCGGGGTCACGTGCGCGTCCACGTTGCCCACGGCGACCGCGATGCCCTCGGGCAGCCGCGTCCAGGCCGCGGCGCGGGCGGTCAGCGAGCCGGCCCGCGCGCCCAGCGGGGAGACCGGGTGCTCCAGCTTGTCCTCGGCGAAGCGCGCGAACCGCGGGTCCAGCGCGGCGAGGTAGTCCCGGGACGGGTACTGGCCGTCCTGGCGGATGCCCTTGTACCCGGCGGTGCAGGCGTTGCGTGTCTCCGTGCCGCACAGCTGCCAGATGATCCAGTCGGCCGCCTCGATCCAGCGCTCGGCCCGCTGGTAGATCTCCGGATCCTCGTCCAGCACCTGGAGCGCCTTGGCGTACTGCCACTCGGCGGAGATCTTCCCGCCGTACCTGGCCAGCCACGGCTCGCCGCGCTCGCGGGCCACGGCGTTGATCCGGTCCGCCTGCCCCTGGGCCGCGTGGTGCTTCCACAGCTTCACGTAGGCGTGCGGGCGGCCGTCCAGGCCGGGGAACTGGCAGAGCGGGGTGCCGTCCCGGGTCACCGGGAGCGGCGTGGACGCGGTGAAATCGGTGCCGATGCCGATGACCTGCGCCGGATCTATCCCTGCCTGGGCCAGTGCCGCGGGCACCGCCGCGCGCAGCACCTCGGTGTAGTCGCCCGGATCCTGCAGCGCCCAGTCCGGTGGCAGCGGCTCGCCGGTGGCGGCCAGTTCGGCGTCCATCACGCCGTGCCGGTAGTCGTGGACGGCCGCGCCGAGTTCGGCTCCGTCGCGCACCCGCACCACCACGGCCCGCCCGGACAGGGTGCCGTAGTCCACTCCGACCACGCACGGGTCCATGGCTGCCTGCTCAGCGGTCATGGCCGCTACCTCTCCTCTGCTCCGGCCCGCCGGCGGGAGCCGGGAGCGGTCGCGCTGGCGCGGGCGACCAGGTGGGGCGCGATCCGCAGGCAGGTCACCGGCGGCGAGCGGCCGTCGATCATGTCGACCAGGGTGGCTAGGGCCCGCCAGCCCAGTTCGCCGAAGTCCTGGCGCACCGTGGTCAGCGGCGGCAGGAAGTACGCCGATTCCGGTATGTCGTCGAAGCCCACCACGCTGACGTCACCGGGCACCTGGCGCCCGTGTTCGGCCAGTGCCCGCAGCACCCCCAGCGCCATGTGGTCGTTGCCGCAGAACACCGCGGTGATCTCGGGGCTGGCGGCGATTCGCTGCCCGATCCGGTAGCCCGACGGGCAGCCCCAGTCGCCGGACAGCAGTTCCGGCTCGGGGGCACCGGCCCTGGCCAGCGCGCCGCGCCAGCCGGAGATCCGCTCCTGGGCGTCCACCCAGGAGGCGGGCCCGGCGATGTGGTGCACCGTGCGGTGGCCGAGATCCAGCAGGTAGCGCGTGGCCAGCGCGGCGCCCGCGGCGTTGTCCACGGCGGCGGAGGTGAGCGGCGTGTGGGTGCCGCAGCCCAGCGCGACCAGGGGCACGTGCGCGCGGACCCGGCTGCACGCGGCCACCGCCGAGGTTGTCGGCGCGATCACGATGATCCCCTCGACGCCCTGGTCGAGGAACCGGTCTACCGCGCCGAGCACGCTGCGCCGGTCCAGGGCGGGCAGGCTGGCGATCGACACGAAATAGGAGTGCGCCGCCGCCCGCTCGATGCCGTAGAGCATGGACGCGGGCCCGTACAGGCTCGTGTCGAAGCTGACCACGCCGAGCGTGCGGGTGCGCCGGGTGACCAGGGTGCGGGCGGCCGCGTTCGGCCGGTAGCCGAGTTCCGCGATCGCGGCGAGCACGCTGTCCCTGGTCTGTGGCTTGACGTTGGGGTGGGAGTTAAGCACCCGGGACACCGTCTGGTGGGACACGCCGGCCAGGCGTGCCACATCGGCCATGACGGGTGGCCGGGCCCGGCCCGCTCGTGCTGGCGCCATCGCGCGCCTCCCTGGTCTGCCTGCGCCGACGGGAGTGCCCAGGTAGCGCTGGTTGCGCGAGTCCCGATCGGGCTGGCCCCCCTCCGGCCCGCTGCCCTCCGGCTGCCAAGAATTGTTACCGCTCACATCCCGCTGGGTCAACGGGGGGAGGCACGCCGGGGGAAAAGCCTTGCCCCGAACCCGCTTGCCAGCCGGGGAAACAGGGCGCGGAAATTGTCAGAACTCGAAGCCGCCGGGGCGGCCGTTGCGGTCCGCGATCAGCCCGGCCATGGTCGCCAGCGCGATCTCGGCCGGGGTCCGGGAGCCGATGTTCAGCCCGATCGGCCGGTGCACCCGGGCGATCTGGTCCGCGGGCACGCCCAGGGCCGCCAGCGCCGGTATGTGGGGGGCCGGGTGCCGGGGGTTGCCCAGGATGCCCACCCAGCGGGCCGGGCTGGCCAGTGCGTCGCGCAGCACGGTCCCGAGTTCTGGGCGGTGGTGGTCGGTCACCACGATGTCGGTGGCCCCGTCGGCCAGCCCGGCCAGCGCGGCGGCCGTGGTGAGCCCGTCCAGGTCCAGCACGTCCGCGCCGTCGCCGTCGCCGGCGCCGCGCTCCGCGCCGTCGTGGCTGGCATCGCGGCCGGCCAGCAGCCCGGTGCCGGGATCGACGAGGACCGGCCGGTACCCGGCGTCCCTGGCGTAACCGAGCAGGAACCGGGCCACCGGCGAGCTGAAGACCGCCACCAGCGTCCGCGTACTGGGCGGCAGTGGCGCCTTGCCGTGGGCAACGTCACAGGCCGGGTCGGCCGGATCGGCGGCCAGGACGGGCGGTACGGAAACGGCGGCACCGGAATCGCTCATGTATCCGAGCTTGCCACGGCAGGCCAGGCGCGGCCACCCGGCGCCCTCGGGCGATGCTCTTACTGTGAGTAACATATTCACTACGAAATGTCGCTGCGAGCCACCGGGGGGCAGGTGCTGGTGACGGGGGGCGCGGCCGGCGGCCACGGCTGGCTCGCTGGCAACGCCGGTCCATGGTGGTCCGGCTGTGGGCCGGGCTCGGCCTGTTCGCCCTGCTGCTCCTCGCCGCCGCGGTCCTCATCCACAACGGCGTCTCCCAGCAGGACAGGTCCGTGGACGGCCTGGTCGGGCGGCTGCACCCGCTGGAGATCGCCAACCTTGAGGTACGCGCCGACTTCGCCCAGGCCCAGTCGGCACTGCGGGCGCACCTGCTGACCGGGGAGGCCCGGTTCCTGAGCCACTACCGCACGGACAAGGCGGCGCTGGGCCGTGCCCTTGATCAGGCGCTGGACCTCGCGGCCGACGGCGAGCGCCCGGTCATCACCGCCGAGAACCGGGCGGCGCTCGCCTGGCTCGGCTACGCCGCCTGATGGAGGCCCTGCGCCCGGGAAGCCCGGCGGTGGCCAGGCTGACCGACCAGAGTTCCGACAGCGCGCAGCTTTTCTACCAGGCCAGCGACCGGCTGCAGGCACGGCTGGCGGCGGAGAGCCGCTCCGCCGTCGCCAGCGGGGCGCAGGCCGTCGACCACGCGGTCACCCTGGCCAGCGTGTTCGCCGCGGTCGCCGCCCTGCTCGGGCTGGCCGCGGCGCTGGCCATCATCCACGGGATCACCGGACCGCTGCGCGGGCTGGTCGCGATCCTGCGCCGGCTCACCGCCGGGGACCTTGCCGCCCGTGCCCCGGTGACCGGGCCGGCCGAGATGCGGGAGGTGGCCCGGTCGCTGAACGCCCTCGCCGATGAGAGTGACCGGCTGCGCGCCCAGGAGACCGAGACCAGCCACCTGCGCGCGCTGGCGCGGGACACCGGGGTGCGGATCCGCGAGCACCTGCGGGTGGAGGACCTGCTGCACGAGGCGAAGGACGCGATCGAGTCGAATTTCGGTGCCGATGCCGCATATCTGCACATCAAGCGCGACGGGGAACTGGGCCTGCCGGTCGGCCACGAGGACGACTGGATCTTCCCGGACAGCTTCCTGAGCGTGCTGCGCAGTGACGGCGACGCCGTGTTCCGCGACCTGTTCCAGCGCAACGCGAGCGTGGTCTACCAGGACATCCCGGGCGCCGACGGGGACCGGCTGCCGCCGCAGGTGCGGGGGCCGCTGCGCACCGCGGGGGTGGTCGCGGAGGTGATCGTCCCGTTCGGGGCCGGCTGGAGATGCTCGGCATCATCGTGGCCGCCCGGCTGAGCCGCGGCCGCCCGTGGACCGAGGCCGAGGTCAGCGCGGTGGAGTCGGTGGCCGCCGACGTGGGCAGGGGGCTGCACCACGCCCGCCTGTACGAGGCCGAGAACCGCCTGGTCGACGAGCTGCGCGGGGTGGACCAGGTCAAATCGGACTTCCTGGCGACCGTGTCGCACGAACTGCGCACCCCGCTCACGAGTATCGCGGGCTACATCGAGATCCTCCGTGACCACACCGCCGGGCCGCTCACCACCACCCAGGAACAGATGCTGGACTCGGTGGACCGCAACACCGCGCGGCTGCGGCACCTGATCGAGGACGTGCTCACCCTGTCGAAGATCGAATCGGGTGCGTTCACGTCCATGATGCGGCCGGTCAGCCTGGCCGGGATCGTCGCCACGGATGTCGCCGCGCTGGAGCCGGCCGCCGCGGCCAAGGGCCTCGCCCTCACCTGGCAGGACTCCGATCACAGCCTGATGGTCAGCGGGGATTCCGGCCAGCTCGACCGGCTGGTGATGAACCTGCTGTCCAACGCGGTGAAGTTCACCCCGGCGGGCGGCAGCGTCAGCATCGGCCTCGGCTGCGACGGCGAGCTGGCCGTGCTGCGGGTCAGCGACACCGGCATCGGCATTCCGGAACCGGACCGCCAGGAGCTGTTCACCAGGTTCTTCCGCGCGTCCAACGCGGTCGAGGAGTCGATCCCGGGCACCGGGCTGGGGCTGGCCATCGTCCGCACGATCGTGGCCAACCACCACGGCGACCTGGACGTGGTGTCGCTGGAGGGCAAGGGCACCACGGTGACCGTGCGGATCCCGCTGCTGGTGGCCGAGGAGGCCGGGCAGCCCGTGCCGGATGTGCCGGTCACCGGGGAAGGCCGGTCCGGATGAGGCCGCGCGGTTCGATCATCAGCCAGCTCCTGGTCACGTTCTGCGTGTGCGCCATCCTGATCGGCGTCGCGGCGGTGATCGGGTACATCACCGTGACCGGCCAGAACGCGCAAACCGGGCAGATCGGTTTGCACTACGAGCAGCTCGCGCGGGAGAACGGCGATCTGGAGAACGAATTCGGCTACGCGACCTTCGCGGTCCTGTTCTACACCGACACCGGCCAGCACAGCTTCCTCGTCCAGCTGGCCCCGGATCGGGCGGAATTCGACCGCGACCTGGCAGCGATGGGCCGCGGGGCGACGCCCAGTGTCCGCGGCCTGATCAATGCCGAGCGGCCGGTGGGCCTCGCGTGGCTTCGCGCTGGCTCCCCGCGCGGCGGGGGTCCAGCCCCGAACCCTGTACGGCAATACTCTGCTGGACAACTCGGCCGCCCTGGCCACCGCCTTCTACGGCGCGGCCGACGCGACGCAGGGGCGGCTGAACGCCAACATCAGCGGGCTGGCCGCCACGAGCAGGCAACGCCTGGCGGGGAGGCTGGGCTGGAGCGGGGCCGCGCTGGCGTTCGCCGTGCTGCTGGTCCTGGCGGCCTCGCTGAGCACGCTGTACACGATCACCCGGCCGATGCGCCGGATCAGCGCGACCGTGCGGAGGCTGACCGCCGGCGAGCATGGTGCACGGGCCCCCGTGGCCGGCTCGGCGGAGGTCCGCCAGGTCGCCGAGTCCATCAACACCCAGGCGGACGAGAGCGACCGGCTGCGGACGGCAGAAGGCCGAGAGCACCCGCCTGCGCGCCATGGCCAGGGACGCCGGGCCTGCGCATCCGGGAGCATCTGGCCGCCAGGGACGTCCTGTCACGCGGCCAAGCCGCCGTGCGAGCGGAATCGTCGAGGCCGACGTCGCCTACCTGCGCCTGGTGGAGGACGGGATCGGCTGGTCGTCGGCCAGGCGTCGGCCTGGCTCCTCCCGGCCGACGCGCCAGAGCGGTGCTCCGCGTCCCGGACGGTACCATAGACCATCTGCATGACCTGTTCCGGGCCCAGACCAGCCAGGTGATCAGTGACCTGCCGGGCGGCGACACGGGGAAATGCTCACCACGGTCTCTCCGCCGAGACGCTGCGCGATGCCCGGCGTCCCGGCGTTCATGCTCATGACGCCGTTCGGGGTGGGCGGCGAACTGCTCGGCATCATCATCCTGCAGCGCATGCAGGCCGGGCGCCCTGGACCGCGGCCGAGGTGGACGCGATGGATTCGATCGCCGCGGACCTCGGCCGCGGGCTCAACCACGCCCGGCTGTACGAGGCCGAGAACCGGCTGGTCGGGGACCTGAAAGCGCTCGACACGGCCAAGTCGAGCTTCTTCGCCACGGTGTCCCACGAGCTGCGGCCCCGCTGACCACCATCGAGGGCTACGTGGAGATGTTCGCGGACGGCGACGCCGGCGAGGTCACCTCGCAGCAGCGCCAGATGCTGGAGGCCATCGGCCGCAGCACCGTCCGGCTGCGCAACCTGGTGGACGACGTTTCACCCTGGCCAAGCTGGAGTCCGGCGCGTTCACCACGTGATGCGCCCGCTGGACCTGACCGACGTGATCGCCGCGCGGCGCCGACGCGGTCCGGCCCTCGGTGATCGCGGGCGAGCTGCGCCCTGAGCGGCCAGCCGCCCGCCGCGGGCAGCTGATCGTCGACGGGGATGCCAGGCCAGCTCGACCGGGTGCTGATCAACCTGCTCTCCAACGCGGTCAAGTTCACCCCGAAGTGGCGGGTGCGTCGAGGTCTCCGCGTTCGCCGAGGGCAGGTCGGCGGTGATCCGGGTCAGCGACACCGGCATCGGCATCCCCGCCAGCGACCAGAAGGAGCTGTTCAACCGGTTCTTCCGGGCCTCCAACGCGACCGGGCGGTCCATCCCGGGCACCGGGCTCGGGCTGGCCATCGTCCGCATGATCGTGGTCAACCACGGCGGGGACATCGACCTGAGAGTCCACCGAGGGCGCCGGGACCACGGTGACCGTCTGGCTCCCGCTGCTGCCCCAGGCCGATCGCCGGGGACAGCAGCCCGCGACGGCTACCGGCTGGGCGCGCTCAGCCGCCCGCCACGAGGGCGGCGACGGCGGCGCGCAACGGGCCGAGGCGGGCGGCGCGGCGGCGCGGGCCTGGCCGAGCTGGCGGCCGCCGGCTAGCTCGACCACCTCGAGGTAGGCCTTGAGCTTGGGCTCGGTGCCGCTCGGCCGGATCACCACCCGGGCACCGGCCAGGTGGTAGGTGAGCACGTCGGAGGGCGGCAGGCCGCCGGTCCCGGCCACCAGGTCGGTGACCGAGGTCACCGGCGGCGCCGGCCAGGCTGCCCGGCGGCGCGGCGCGCAGCCGGGCCATGACCTCCGCCGGGGCGCGGGTCGGCAGGGTGACCTGCGCGGTCAGGTGGACCCCGTGGGCCGCCTCCAGCGCGTCCCAGTGGTCCAGCAGGGTCTGCCCGGCCGCGCGGGCCGAGGCCGCCAGCGACAGCAGCGCCAGCGCCGCGCTCATGCCGTCCTTGTCGCGCACCGCGGTGGCGACGGCGTAGCCGAGCGCCTCCTCGTACCCGAACAGGAACCGCGCGCCTGGTCGCCGTCCGCGGCCCGGACGATCCACTTGAACCCGGTCAGCGTCTCCGCGTACCGGGCCCCGGCCGCCGCCGCGATCTTGGACAGCATGGTGGACGAGACCACCGTGGTCGCGACGAGCCGCTGCGGCCGGGTCCGGCTCCGGATCGCCGGTCCAGCAGGTAGGCACCGAGCAGCGCGCCCACCTGGTCGCCGGTCAGCGCCCGCCAGCCGCCCGGCGCGGCCGGGTCCGGCACCGCGACCGCCAGCCGGTCACCGTCCGGGTCGTTGGCGATCACCAGGTCCGCGCCGGTATCCGCGGGCCAGCGCCAGGGCCAGGTCGAGCGCGCCGGGCTCCTCGGGGTTGGGGAACGCGACGGTCGGGAAGTCGGGATCGGGCTCGGCCTGCGCGGCGACCACCTGCGGCGGCGGGAAGCCGGCCTGGCCGAACGCCCGCAGCGCCAGCCCGGCCGCCACCCCGTGCAGCGGCGTGTAGACGATCCGCAGCCCGGCCCGCGCGGCCGCGCCCCCGCGCCGCCCGGGCCGGGCGAACGCCCCGGCGGGGACCGCCGCGTCCAGGTAGGCGCGGGCGACCTCGTCGCCGAGCCGGCTGACCAGCGGGCTGTCCGCGGGCGCCGACCGGGACCTGGCGAGCAGGCGCCGAGCGCGCGCGATCGCGGTGCTCGATCTGCTGGTCCACCGGCGGGATGATCTGCGCGCCGTCGCCGAGGTAGAGCTTGTAGCCGTTGTCCGCGGGCGGGTTGTGGCTGGCGGTGATCATGATCCCGGCGGCGGCCCGCAGGTGCCGGACGGCGAAGGCCAGCAGCGGGGTCGGGCTGCTGCGGCGGCAGCAGGTGCGCCCGGATCCCGGCCCCGGCGAGCACCCGGCGGCCTCGTCGGCGAACTCGCCGGACCGGTGCCGGGCGTCGCAGCCGATGACCACGCCGGCCTGCGCCGCGCCCGGCCCGCCGTGGCCCTGCCAGCAGCCACCCGGCCAGCGCGGCCGTGGCGGCCCGGACCACCGCCCGGTTCATCCGGTTGGGGCCGGCCCCGACCGCGCCGCGCAGCCCGGCGGTGCCGAACTCCAGCCGGCCGCAGAACCGGTCGGCGAGCTCGGCCGCGGCGGCCCCGCCGCCGTCGGCGAGCAGCGCGCGCAGCTCGGCGCGGTCCCGTTCGTCGGGGTCGTCGGCGATCCAGCGCTCGGCCTGGGCGCGCAGCTCGCCGCCGATCACTGTCAGCCCGGCCCGGCCGTGCAGCGGCCGGGCAGCAGCCCGGCCAGCAGCGAGCCCATCCGGCCCGCGGCCGCCTGGCCGGCGGCGACCACCTCCAGCGTGGTCGAGCCCGCTGCGGCGCCAGCCCGGCGGCCAGGTTGCTGACCAGCGAGATGCCGAGCACCTCGGCGCCGAGGTGCCGCGCGGCGATGGCCTCGAGCACGGTGGACATCCCGACCAGGTCGGCGCCGAGCGTGCGGAGCATCCGGATCTCGGCCGGCGTCTCGTAGTGCGGGCCCGGCAGCGCGGCGTAGACGCCCTCGGCCAGGCCCGGATCGGCCGCGCGCGGCCAGCGCGCGCAGCCGCGGCGAGTAGAGGTCGGTGAGGTCGGTGAACCGCGACGGGTAGCCCTCGGGCGGCGGGCGCCCGCCCAGCGGCGAGCGCCCGGTGAGGTTGAGGTGGTCGGCGATCAGCACCGGCTGGCCGACCTGGTAGCCCGCCCGGATCCCGCCCGCCGCGTTGGTGAGCACCACGACCTGGCAGCCCGGCCGCCACCGCGGTGCGCACGCCGTGCACCACGGTGGCCGGATCGTGTCCCTCGTACAGGTGGACCCGGCCGAGGAAGACCAGGGCACGGACGTCACCGGCGCGGACGCGAGCGGACGGCAGGGGAGTGGCCGCCCACCGTCGGCGGCGGGAACCCGCCGAGGTCGGCGAGCGGCACCTCGGCCGTCGGCGGAGCCGAGGGCGTCGGCCGCGGGCGCCCAGCCGGAGCCGAGCACCACGGCCACGTCGTGCCTGGGCACGCCGGGTCAGCTCCGCCAGCCGGGCGGCACTGGCCTGCGCCGCCCGATACGGATCGGGGTATCGCCGTCATGCCTTGACGTACGGCTTGCCGTCGGCGGCGGGCGGCCGTACCCGTCCCACCAGCCCGGCCACGGCGATGATCGTCGCCACGTACGGCGCCATCAGCAGGATGAATGAAGACACCGGCACGCGCAGCACCGACAGCTCGGTCTGCAGCTGGAAGCTGAACCCGAACAGCAGCGCCGCCGCGACCGAGCCGAGCGGCGTCCAGCGCCCGAAGATCATGGCGGCGAGTGCGATGTAGCCGAAGCCCGAGCTGATGTCCGAGGTGAAGAAGCCGACCGAGCCGACCGTCAGGTAGGCCCCGCCGATCCCGGCGACCAGGCCGCCGAGGATGACATTGCGGTACCTGGTCCACAGCACCCTGATGCCGACGGTGTCGGCCGCGACCGGGTGCTCGCCGACCGCGCGGACCCGCAGCCCCCACCGGGTGCGGAACAGGCGCGATCTGGATCACCAGGATCAGCGCGTAGGTGATGTAGAGGAAGACGTTCGCGTCGAACAAGACCGGGCCGATGATCGGTATGTTGCCGAGCACGGGGATCTTGAGGGTGCCGAACGTGTTGCCGGCGTTGAAGGTGGCTGGCGTACGGGACCATGACCCGGTCGTACAGGTAGTTGGTCAGCCCGAGCGCGATCACGTTGAGCACCACGCCGACGATGATCTGGTCCACCAGGAACATGATCGCGAAGATGGCGAGTATCGCCCCGACCAGGCCGCCGGCCAGCGACCCGCCGAGCAGCCCGAGCCAGACGCCGCCGGTGGCGCTTGCCACGGCCGCCGCGACGAACGCCCCGGTGAGCAACTGGCCCTCGATCGCGATGTTGATGACGCCGGAGCGCTCGCCCAGGCAGCCGGCCAGGGCGCCGAGAATCAGCGGGATGGACGCGGTCAACGTCCCCTGCAGCAGGTCGATGATCTGCAGCGGGCCGACCGAGTTGCCGGCGTCCGCCCAGGCCAGCAGCGAGAACAGGAAGCAGAGCAGTGCGATCGCGATGGTGATCCGCTTGCCTCTGCGGGGAGAGGTCTACGACGGCCCGCAGGATGCCCAGGCCGATCGAGACCACCCCGAGCAGGTAGGCCGTCAGCGCCACCGGGAACGTGGATCCCCGGCAGCTTCGGCGTGGCACCGGGCAGTGACAGCGCGAAGATGGCGTCGCCGCGGTGGGCGAAGATGCCGAAGACGAAGATGTCGATCAGGCCGAGCAGGATGAACGTGCCCGCGGCGAGATACCTGCGGTTTACCGAGACCGGAGCGCGAACCGGGGTTAGCCAGCGTGGTGGTCATCCCGACCATCCCTTCGACGCGACGGCCTGAGGGCCGGCGCCGCCGGTGCCGCGCAGCCGGAACAGCAGCCGGATCAGCGGCGGTGCGGCGACCAGCAGCACGATCAGGGCCTCGATGACGTTGGTGACATCGGCGGGGACACCGGTGGCGGCCTCCATGACCGTGCCGCCGGCGTCCATCGCGCCGAACAGCAGCCCGGCGAGGACCACGCCCATCGGCCTGGCCCGGCCGAGCAGCGCGACCGTGATGCCGTCGAAGCCGTACGTGCCGTAGCTGTTGAATGTCAGCGGCGATGTCTGGCCCTGCACGATCGTGCTCGCCGACAGGCCGGCGAGGCCGCCGGCGATCAGGAACGCGAGCACCCAGACCCGCTCCACCCTGATGCCGGCGCTGCGCGCCGCGCTCGGGCTCGAGCCGACGGTCCGGAACTCGAAGCCCAGCGTGCTGCGCGACAGCAGCCACCACGTCGCGGCCGCGGCGGCCAGCGCTACCAGGAACCCGACGCCGACCTGCGGTGGCGGGCCGCCGACATGCGGCAGCATCGCGCTGCCCTGGATGTTCGGCGCGACCTGGTTGGTCTGGCCCGGTGCCTGCATCAGCGACTGGCTGCCCAGCAGGAAGGACAACAGGTTGTACATGACGTAGTTGAGCATGATCGTGAGGATGACCTCGTGCGCCCCGGTCCGCGCCTTGATCACGCCGACGATCCAGCCGATCGCCGCGCCGCCGATGAAGGCGCCGATGAGGCAGACGATCGCGTGCAGCACGATGGGCAGGTGGACCGCGTAGCCGAGCCAGGTCGCCACGAGCGCGCCGCCGACCCACTGGCCCGCCGCGCCGATGTTGAACATCCCGGCCCGGAAACACACCGCCACCGAAAGCCCGGTGAGGATCAGCGGGGTGGCCTCGAAACAGGTGAGCGACAGCGGATAGAAGATCGCCGCGATCGAGCCGCCGTGGAAGGCGGCCGAGACCGTCCCCGGGCTGACTATCGCGCCCTCGAACAGCGCCGAGTAGGCCGCCGACACCGAATCCCAGGTGGCCGAGAACGCGGTGCCGGGCGCGTAGCCGACCGAATCCCAGGCGCGCAGCACCACCGGGTCGCTGGCCACGATCAGCACGGCGCCGGCCAGCAGCGCGATGACGAAGGCCAGGATGGTGATGACGACCGAGTTCCCCTCCGTCACCGCCTGGATGATCATGGTGCCGGTGAGCGGCCGCCGGCCGTTCGGCTGGTCCGGCGCGGGGGCGCCGTTGTCCTGGGCGGTGGCTGTCGCCGTGGGCGCTGCCGCGGGGTCTCCGGCAGGCTCTGCGGGAGGCCCCGCCTCGTGCTGGTCACTCATGGCTGCTCGGCTCCTGGGCTGGCACTGGCGTCTCCGGTTCGCCGTCGGCGTCGGGGGCGGTGGATCCAGTCGGGTCACTGCCGGCCATCAGCAGGCCGAGTTCCTGCTCGGAGATGGTGGGCGGGCAGAACGCGACGATCTGGCCCTCGGTACATGACGGCGATGCGGTCGGCGAGGGCGTAGATCTCGTCGAGCTCGGACGAGACGATCAGCACCGCCACGCCCTCGTCCCGCTGGGCGACCAGGCGCTTGTGCACGAACTCGATCGAGCCGACGTCCAGGCCGCGGGTCGGCTGGCTGACGATCATCAGCTTGACGTCCCGGCTCATCTCCCTGGCGACCACGACCTTCTGCTGGTTGCCGCCGGACAGCGTCCCGGCCGGGGTCGTGGTGGAGGTGGTCCGCACGTCGTACTCCTCGACGCGCTTGACCGCCGATTCCCGGATGGCGTCCAGGTTCAGCGCGATACCCGACGCGAACGGCGGCTGGTCGTAGACGTCGAGTATGAGGTTGTCGGCGACCGAGAAGTCAGCCGACCAGGCCGTCCTCCGACCGGTCCTCCGGGACATAGCCGATGCCCGCGTGCAGCCGGGCACGGGTCGAGGAATGGCTCAGGTCGGCGCCGTCCAGCTTGACCAGGCCGGTCGCGGGCCGCAGGCCCACCAGCGCCTCGCACAGCTCGGTCTGGCCGTTCCCCTGGACGCCGGCCACGCCCAGGATCTCGCCGGCCCGCACCTGGAAGGACACGCCGCGCACCGACTGCTCGCCGCGCTCACCCGCCACGCTCAGGTCCTGGACGTCCAGCACCACCCCGCCCGGGCTGGCCGGCTCCTTGCTGACCCGCAGCTGGACCTGCCCGGCCGACCATCAGCGAGGCGAGCTCGGTAGTCGGTGGTCGTCGGCGGACGGTCCCCGACGACCTTCCCGCGCCTGATGACCGTGATGGTGTCGGCGATCGCCCGGACCTCTTTGAGCTTGTGGGAGATGAAGATGATCGACCGGCCGCCCTCGCGCAGTTCGCGCATGATCCGGAACAGGTCCTCGGTCTCGCCGGGGGTCAGCACCGCGGTGGGCTCGTCCAGGACGAGCACCTGGGCGTCGCGGAGCAGCGCCTTGATGATCTCGACCCGCTGCTGCACGCCGACCGGCAGGTCCTCCACGAGGGCGTCCGGATCCACGCGCAGGCCGAACCGCTCGGAGAGCGCGAGCACGTCGCGGCGGGCCGTGCGCCGGTCGAGCAGGCCGAAGAGGGCAGGCCGAGCGGCCCTGCGCACCGGCTCGCTGCCGAGCGTGACGTTCTCGGCCACGGTGAAGACCGGCACCAGCATGAAGTGCTGGTGGACCATGCCGACCTTGGCCCGGATGGCGTCCCTGGGCGAGTGGATGGCCACCGCCTTGTCGTCGAGCAGGATCTCGCCCTCGTCGGGCTGGACGAGCCCGTAGAGCACGTTCATCAGCGTGGTCTTGCCCGCGCCGTTCTCCCCCAGCAGGGCACGGATCTCGCCGGGCTGGACGACGAGGTCGATGTGGTCGTTGGCGACCAGGCTCCCGAAGCGCTTCGTGATGCCGCGCAACTCAAGTTTCACCGGCAGGCACCCACCCTCCAGCCGACTCTGGCTCAGTGCCCCCGGCCGGACCGGGGGCACTGACCAGCTTGACGGTAACTTCTTGGCTGGTGCCCTGGCTACACGGGGCTCTTGGTGGCAGGAACGATCTTGCCGCTGATGATGTCCTGCTTCACCGTGTTGAGCTCGCTCTGCAGTGACGCGGGGACCTTGCCCGCCCAGTCGTGGTAGGGCGCCAGCACGGCCCCGCCGTTGGCGAGCGTGCCGATGTAGCTGCCGCCACCGTGGCCGTGGGCCGCGTTGAGCACGGCGGTCTTCACCGCGGTGCTGATGCCCTTCTCCACGCTGGTGACCATGTACTTGCAGTAGGTCGCGGCGCTCACGCAGCCGTCGGTGTCGACCCAGAACATGGAGACGTTCTTGCCGGAGCTGTCCGCGTTCTGGACCGCCTTGGCGGTGCCGAGCCCGACGCCGCCCGCCACCGGGAAGATGATGTCGGCGCCGTCGGTGATGAACGTGTTGGCGATGGTCTGGCCCGCGGTGATGTTGGTGAAGCTGCCGGCGAACGTGCCGTTCTGGCTCGGCTCGCTCCAGCCGAGCACCTGGACGTGGGTGTGGTGCTGCTTGTTGTAGTACTGCACGCCGTCCCAGAAGCCGTCCATATAGATCGTGACCGTGCCGAACTTCTCACCGCCATAGGTGGCGACCTTGCCGGTCTTGGTCATCCCGGCCGCCAGGTAGCCGCCGAGGAAGGCGTCCTGCACGGTGTTGAACACCAACTGGTCGATGTTGCCCTCATGCGTGCTGGTCAGGCAGGCAGAAGCGTAGGAGCAGTCGACGATGGCGAACTTCTGCTTCGGGTTGGCCTTCGCCGCGGCCTCGGTCGCCGGGCCCATCAGGAAGCCGACGGTGACGATGATCCCGCACTTCTCGCCGATGAACGTGCTGATGTTCTTGGCGTAGTCGGACGTCGTGGTGGACGGCAGGTACTTGACCGTGACGTTCGAGTCGGCCGACGCGGCCGACTGCATGCCCGCCCACGAGGCCTGGTTGAACGACTTGTCGTTGATGCCGCCGGTGTCGGTGACCATGCAGCCGGTGAACTTGGCCGCGGTCGTGCCTGAACCCGAGCCCGAGCCCGAGCTTGAACTGGGCTTGGCACACCCGGCAGCGAGCAACGCCACCGCTGCCAGTGCCGCCGCAGCCCGGAAAGCTTGTTTCACTTGATACCTCCTCTTGCGGAGCTCCTGTCGCCCGCTCCGTTGGGACGGGTTTCCCCGGTGCCTCCTGCGGACCGCTGGCCCCCTCCTCCGCCCGGAGCGCCCATGGGTTTGAGATCCCCTGGCGCCTGCTTCGGGATGATCGCAGGCTAGACCGGGGCAGCCGTCCGGGGAAGGCAGCGGGCAGTCATCGTCGGCGCCGTTGCCAAATCGCAACCGGAAGTTCAGCGGAACGACGGAGGGAGCGCCGGAAACGGTGAGCGAATGGCCCCGGTGAGCGATCAGCCTCCCCGTCGGGGCAGGCCCGGGGCCTTCCTGGCGCGCTGTTATGGTGACGGTCTGGAGGGGTGCCATGGCTATCGACTGGCCGGCGCTGCGGTCCGCCGCGGCGCAGATGACGGAGCGGGCCCATGCGCCGTATTCGCGGCTGCGCGTGGGGGCCGCGGGCGTGACCGGCGACGGCCGGATCGTGACCGGCTGCAACGTGGAGAACGCCTCCTATGGGCTCACCCTGTGCGCCGAATGCGGCCTGGTCTCCGCCCTGCACGCCAGCGGTGGCGGCACCCTTGCCGCGGTGAGCGTGGCGAGCGGCGACGGCCATCGGCTGCTGCCCTGCGGGCGGTGCCGCCAGTTGCTCCTTGAGGCCGGCGGCCCCAGCCTGCTGGTGGACACCGACTCCGGGCCGACCGAATTGGCCCGGCTGCTGCCCTCCGCGTTTACCGGCGCCGACCTGGCCGAGCACGCGGGCAAGGATGGCTGAGCCTGTGGCCCCGGTCCCGTCGGCGGCCAGCGGCCCGCCTGGCCCCCACTGCGGTGGACCTTATTAGGGCCAAACGAGACGGCGTGCCGCTGTCCGGCCACGAGATCGACTGGCTGTTCGGGGCTTACCTGCGTGGTGAGGTGGCCGAGGAACAGATGTCGGCCCTGCTGATGGCCATTTACTTTCAGGGCCTTAGGCCGGCCGAACTGCGCGCCTGGACCGGGGCGATGATCGACTCCGGGGAGCGGCTGGATCTGTCCAGGGTCGGCCTGCCCACCGTGGACAAGCACTCCACCGGTGGGGTCGGCGACAAGGTCTCCCTGATCCTCGCCCCGCTGGTGGCGGCCTGCGGCGCCGCGGTGCCGCAACTGTCCGGCCGCGGCCTCGGCCACACCGGCGGCACCCTGGACAAGCTGGAGGCCATCCCGGGCTGGCGGGCCGCCCTGTCCAACGATGAGATGCTCGGCGTGCTCCGCGCGGCCGGCTGCGTCATCTGCGCCGCCGGCGCGGGCCTCGCCCCCGCGGACCGCAGGCTGTACGCGCTGCGGGACGTGACCGGCACCGTCGAGTCGATCCCGCTCATCGCCAGTTCGATCATGTCGAAGAAGATCGCCGAGGGCACCGGTGCCCTGGTGCTCGACGTCAAGGTCGGCAGCGGTGCCTTCATGCGCCGCGAGGAGGACGCGCGGCTGCTGGCGCAGACCATGGTGGCCCTCGGCACCGAGTACGGCGTCCGCACCACGGCGCTGCTGACCAGGATGGACACGCCGCTCGGCCGGGCGGTGGGCAACGCGATCGAGGTCGAGGAGTCCGTCGCCACGCTGGCCGGATACGGGCCTTCCGACCTGGTCGAGGTGGTGCTCACGCTGGCCGGGCAGATGCTGCGGCTCGCGGGCGTGGACGCCGACCCGGAGGCGGCGCTGGCCGACGGGCGGGCGCTCGCGCGCTACCGCGACATGATCACTGCGCAGGGCGGGGACCCCGATGCCCCGCTGGCGATAGCCCCGCACATCCGGACGGTGCCCGCGCCCGCGGGCGGCTGGCTGCAGCGCCTGGACGCCCGGGCGGTGGGCAATGCCGCCTGGCGGCTCGGTGCGGGCCGGGCCCGCAAGGAGGACCCGGTGAGCGCCGCGGCGGGTGTGCTGTGCCTGGCCAAGCCGGGGGACTGGGTGCAGGAGGGCGAGCCGCTGCTGGAGTTGCGCGCCGACGACGAGTCCCGGTTCGATGCGGGCCTGGCCGCCCTGGGTGACGCCTTCGAGATCGGCCCCGAGCGCCCCGCGCTGCCGGGCCTGATCATCGACCGGATAGGCGGGTAACGGCAGCCGCCGCGAGGTGTGACAATAGGCGAATGCCCAGCTTGGATGAGATCCGCGCCGCGCCCAAGGTATTGCTGCACGACCACCTGGACGGCGGCCTGCGCGCCGCCACGGTGGTGGACCTGGCCGCCCAGATCGGCTACGACCGCCTGCCCAGCGACGACGTGGACGAGGTCGCCGTCTGGCTGCAGCGCGGGGCCAGCCGCGGCCACCTGAACCTGTACCTGGACGCGTTCCAGCACACCCTGGCGGTCATGCAGACGCGGGACGCGCTGATCCGGGTGGCGGCCGAATGCGCGGAGGACCTGGCCGCCGACGGCGTGGTCTACGCGGAGGTCAGGTTCGCGCCGGAACTGCACGTGGCCGGTGGGCTGAACCTCAACGAGGTGGTCGAGGCCGTGCTTGAGGGCTTCCGGCTCGGCAGCGAGGGCCGCGGCATCACGATCTACGCCCTGCTCACCGCCATGCGGACGGCGGCGCGCTCGCTGGAGATCGCCGAACTCGCCGTCCGGTACCGCGACCGGGGCGTGGCCGGGTTCGACATCGCCGGCGCGGAGGCGGGCTGGCCGCCGAGCCGCCACCTCGACGCGTTCCAGTACGTGGCGCGGGAGAACTTCCACATCACGATCCACGCCGGCGAGGGGTTCGGGCTCCCCTCGATCTGGGAGGCGCTGCAGTGGTGCGGTGCGGAGCGCCTCGGCCACGGGGTCCGTATCGTGGACGACATCCGGGTCAGCGCCGACGGCTCGGTGGAGCTTGGCCGGCTGGCCAGCTACGTGCGGGACCGCCGGATCCCGCTGGAGCTGTGCCCCACGTCCAACGTGCAGACCGGCGCCGCGCCGTCGATCGAGGAGCACCCGATCCGGCTGCTCCGGCAACTGTCCTTCCGGGTCACCGTGAACACCGACAACCGGCTGATGAGCGGGGTGACCCTGTCCTCGGAGTTCCACCGCCTGGTCGAGACGTTCGGCTACGGCTGGTCGGACATCGAGTGGCTGACGATCAACGCGATGAAGAGCGCCTTCGGCCACTTCGACGAGCGGCTCCGGATCATCAACACGGCCATCAAGCCGGGATTCGCCACCGCCCGCGCGGCCAGCGACTCGGTAGTCCGGATCCCGGGGCTGGGTAGGTAGCCGGTATGCCCGCCGATGACCAGAACGCCCCCGGCCTCGACGTCGTGGCCGGCGATCCGCGGTCCCGGTGCCGGGCTGCGGTGACCGACACGGCCCTGGCGGGCGTGCCGGTGCCCCCGGCGCCCGGCAGCGGCGGGGTTCTCTCCGACGCCGCGCTGCGCCGCGCGCTGCACGGGCTCCCCGGCGTGGACCAGACCGGCGCGCAGCAGCGGGCGGCCGCCCTGGCGACCCGGTCGATCAAGCGGGAGGCCAAGCTCTGGGCGCTGGAGATGGCGGTCCGGATGGTGGACCTCACCACGCTCGAGGGCGCGGACACGCCCGGCAAGATCCGCGGCCTGTGCGCCAAGGCGCGCCAGCCGGACCCGGCCGACCCGGCGGTGCCGCCGGTCGCCGCGGTGTGCGTGTACCCGGACCTGGTCGGCGTGGCCCGGGCCGAGTTGGCCGGCAGCACGGTGGCGGTGGCCTCGGTGGCCACGGCGTTCCCGTCCGGGCGCGCCTCGCTCGCGGTCAAGCTCGCCGACGTCGCGGACGCGGTGGCGGCCGGGGCCGACGAGGTGGACATGGTCATCGACCGGGGGGCGTTCCTGTCCGGCCGGTACGCCCAGGTCTACGAGGAGGTCCGCGCGGTGCGCGAGGCCTGCGGGGCCGCGCACCTGAAGGTGATCCTGGAGACCGGCGAACTGGTCACCCTGGACAATGTGTCCCGTGCCTCCTGGCTGGTGATGCTGGCCGGTGCCGACTTCATCAAGACGTCCACGGGGAAGGTGCAGCCGGCCGCCACGCCGCCGGTGGCCCTGGTCATGCTGGCCGCGGTGCGGGACTTCGCCGCGGCGACCGGCCGGCGGGTCGGGGTCAAGGTCGCGGGCGGGGTGCGCACCGCCAAGGACGCCGTCCGCTACCTGGTGCTGGTCCGGGAGACCGCCGGGCCGGACTGGCTGACCCCGGATTACTTCCGCATCGGCGCCTCCAGCCTGCTCAACGACCTGCTCATGCAGCGCAGCAAGCAGCTCACCGGCGCCTACGCGGGCCCCGACTACTTCACCCTGGACTGATCGCCGGCTTACCGCTTGATCGCGAGGAAGACGGGGCCGCCGCCCACCTTGATTCCCGCACCCGCCTTGTTCGTGGCAATGGTGATCGGGGTCACCGAGGCGTTGGCGCCGTTCGCGACGAAGGCGGTCTTGCCGCTCGGCGCGATGACGATCGACCGCGGGAAGAACCCCACCTTGATCGGCGTGCCCGCCGTGCCGGTGGCCACGTCGACCGGGCTCACCGTGCCCGGGCCCGGGCCGAAGTTGACCACGTAGGCGGTCGCGCTGTCCGGCGTGAACGCGATGGCGATTGGCTCCGTGCCCACGGTGATCGGCGGGCCGGCGGTGTTCGTGGCCGTGCCGATCGGGGTCACCGTGTCCGACCCGAGGTTCGCGACGTAGGCGGTCTGGCCGTTGGGGCTGATCACGATGGCGCGCGGGCCGGTGCCGACGGTGATCGCCGGGCCGGCGGTGTTCGTGGCCGTGTCGATCGGGGTGACCGTGGACCCGGTGCCTGAGTTGTAGTTGGCGACGTACGCGGTCCCGCCGTCCCGGGTGATCGCGATGGCCAGCGGCCCCGTCCCGACCTGGATCGCCGGCAGCGCCTTGCCGGTGGCGATGTCGATCGGGGTGACCGTGTCGCTGCCGTTGTCGGTGACGTACGCGGTCTTGCCGTTCGGGGTGATGGCGATACCCGCCGGGCCCTGCCCTACCTTGATCGGCTTGCCTGCCTCGTTGGTGGCCGTATTGATCGGGAGCACCGTGCCGGAAGTTGCGTTCGCGACGTACGCGGTCCTGCCGTTCGGCGTGATCGCGATGGCGGCGGGGTCGCCGCCGACCGGGATCGCCTGCAGTGCCTTATTGGTGGCGGTGTCGATCGGGGTAACCGTGTTATCGGTTTCGTCGGCGACGTACGCGGTCGTCCCGTCGGGGGTGATCGCGATGAGGTCCGCGTGGGAGCCGATCTCGATCTGCGGGCCGGGCTTGCGAGTGGCGACCGTAATGGGCGTGACCGTGCCCGAGTTGTCGCAAGCGACATAGACGACCGCCGGTGCGGCCGCCGTCGCCGCAGCGGCACCGGGCCGCCCCGCCGCCTGTGCCCGGGCCGGGCCGCCGGCCAGCGCGGTCGTCGTTGCCAGCGCCGCCGCAGCCCCGGTGAGAAGGATCCGGGCCGACCTGTTATGCCTGCTCATGACCGCCATTCGCATCGGGTATCCCCTCTGGCTCCACGTCCGGTGATTCCGCCGAGCCCCGCGGTCGCTGTACGCCGCACAGGGCCGGCGCTCTTTTAGGACGCGTCAGCGGCGAGGCCGGACTACCGGGCCACAGTGAATTAAGGTGCCGCCCGCCACGGCGCCGGCCGCATCGTCGCCCGGGACGCCCCGCCCCGCGTGGGCAGCCCGCCGGCGGGGTAGGTTGGCGGCGCGGAGATAAGTGGAGGCCAGGCGCAAATGGGCGGTAAGGCAGCCTCGCCGGTCGCGGCCGGGACAACGGGCCAGGAACTGGGGACAGGCGCGGAGTGGGAGTACGCCTCCGCACCGGAATCGCGCGACATCGTCACGATCCGGCCCGAGTACGGGCTGTTCGTCGGCGGGGAGTTCGCCGCGCCGCGGAGCGGGGAGTACTTCGGCACGGTCAACCCGGCGTCCGAGGAGCCCCTGGCCAGCGTCGCCCAGGCGGGCCAGGCCGATGTGGACCTGGCGGTCGCGTCGGCCCGCAGGGCCTATGACGAGTCCTGGGGCACGATGCCCGGCCGGGAACGGGCCAAGTACCTGTACCGGATCGCGCGGGTCATCCAGGAGCGGGCCCGCGAGTTCGCGGTGCTGGAGAGCCTGGACAACGGCAAGCCGATCAAGGAATCGCGGGACGTGGACATCCCGCTGGCGGCGGCGCACTTCTTCTACCACGCGGGCTGGGCGGACAAGCTCGGCTACGCCGGGTTCGGCCCGTCCCCGCGCCCCATCGGCGTGGCGGGCCAGGTCATCCCGTGGAACTTCCCGCTGCTGATGGCGGCCTGGAAGCTGGCACCCGCGCTCGCCGCCGGCAACACCTGCGTGCTCAAGCCGGCCGAGACCACGCCGCTGTCGGCGCTGCTGCTCGCCGAGGTGATCCGCGAGGCCGGCCTGCCCCCCGGCACGGTCAACATCATCACCGGGGACGGCCGCACCGGGCGTGACCTCGTCGCCCACCCGGGCGTGGACAAGATCGCCTTCACCGGCTCCACCGAGGTGGGCAAACAGATCCAGCGGGCGATCGCCGGCACCGGCAAGCGGCTCACCCTGGAACTGGGCGGCAAGGCCGCGAACATCGTGTTCGACGACGCGCCGATCGACCAGGCGATCGAGGGCATCGTCAACGGGATCTTCTTCAACCAGGGCCACGTGTGCTGCGCCGGGTCCCGGCTGCTGGCCCAGGAGTCGATCGCGGACACCCTGCTGGACCGGCTCAAGGCGCGGCTGGAGACGCTGCGCCTGGGGGACCCGCTGGACAAGAACACCGACATCGGGGCGATCAACTCGCGGGAACAGCTCGACAAGATCACCAGCCTGGTCGCGGCCGGCGAGGCCGAGGGCGGCGAGCGCTGGTCACCGGTGTGCCCGCTGCCGGCCCGCGGCTACTGGTTCCCGCCGACCGTGTTCAGCGGGGTGAGCCAGTCGCACCGGATCGCCCGCGAGGAGATCTTCGGGCCGGTCCTGTCGGTGCTCACCTTCCGCACCCCGGAGGAGGCCGTGGCCAAGGCCAACAACACCCCGTACGGGCTGTCCGCCGGGGTCTGGACGGAGAAGGGAAGCCGGATCCTCGCCGTGGCACAACAGTTGCGCGCTGGCGTGATCTGGGCCAACACCTACAACAGGTTCGACCCGGCCAGCCCGTTCGGCGGGTACCGCGAATCCGGGTTCGGGCGGGAGGGCGGCCGGGCCGGCCTGGCCGCGTACCTGTCATGACCGAGAGCAGGCCGCGGGGCCTCCCCGGGGTTCCCAGCCACGCCCGGCCGCGGGCGAGCCAGGCCGCGGGGAAGCCGGCGGCGGTAAGGCGCGCGGCAAGGCCGGCGGCAAGAAGGCCGCGGCCACCGACGGCGCCGAGCCGGCCGACAGCGTCAGCACCGGCGGCCGGGCGAGGCCGCGGGCCGGCCAGCCCGCCCGGCGCGCTGACGCCGCCCCGGCGCCGGGGGCCGACGGCGCGGCAGGCCACGGCACCCGGCCCCGGCTGGACGTGCGCAAGACCTACAAGCTGTTCATCGGGGGCGCGTTCCCCCGGTCTGAGTCCGGCCGCTCGTACCCCGTGGCCGGGCCTGACGGCACGCTGCTGGCGCACGCGGCGCGTGCCTCGCGCAAGGACGCCAGGGACGCCGTGGTCGCCGCGCGCAAGGCGGTGCCCGGCTGGTCCGGCGCGACCGCCTATAACCGGGGCCAGGTGCTCTACCGGGTCGCGGAACTACTCGAAGGCCGCGCGGCGCAGTTCGCCGCGGAGATCGTTAAGAATCGAAGGCCTGTCGGCGCGGGAGGCGGCGCGGACCGTCGCCGAGGCGATCGACAGGTGGGTCTGGTACGCCGGCTGGCCCGACAAGGTCGCGCAGGTGGCCGGGGCGGCCAACCCCGTCGCCGGGCCGTACTTCAACTTCAGCGTGCCGGAGCCGACCGGTGTGGTGGCGGTCCTCGCGCCCGCCGGTTCTGGCCTGCTCGGGCTGGTCAGTGTGCTCGCCCCGGTGATCGCGACCGGGAACACCGCGGTGGTGGTCGCCGGCGAGGCCGCGCCGCTGCCCGCGGTCACGCTGGCCGAGGTGCTCGCCACCTCGGACGTGCCGGGCGGGGTGGTGAACATCCTGACCGGGCGGCAGGCCGAGCTTGCCCCGGTGCTGGCCGCGCACATGGACGTGAACGCGATCGACCTGACCGGCGCCCCGGCCGGCGGCCGGGCCGAGCTGGAACGGCTCGCGGCGGGTAACGTCAAGCGTGTGTTCACCGCCGAGGAGGACTGGGCCGCGGCGCCGTCGCCGCGCCGGATGCTCGCCTTCCTGGAGATCAAGACCGTCTGGCACCCGGTAGGGGTCTGAGCCGCCCGGCCCGGTGCCCTGCACCGAGCGGAGCGCGTCATGCCAGAGCCCGTCATTTCCGTCCGTGGCGAGGCCAGCCTGGAGGTGGAACCGGAGGTCGCGGTCGTCTGGGTCGCGGTTCAGGCACGGGACGCCGACCGGCACCGCGCCGTCGAACGGCTGGCCGGGCGGACCGGCCAGGTCGGTGACACGATCAAGGGGTTCGGCGAGGCGGTCGAGAAACTGGAGAGCCAGCCGGTGATCGTGCAGCCGGTATTCAAGGATGGCAAGGCCAGGGAAAAGGTCTCCGGCTACACCGCCCGGGCCGGCTTCGCCGTGACCGTCAGGGATTTCGCGGTCCTCGGCGAGTTCGTGACCGGCCTGGCCGACGCGGACATGGTCACCGTGACCGGCCCGGACTGGCGGCTGCGGCCGGACAGCCCGGTGCACCGCACCGCGCGGATCGCCGCGGCCAAGGACGCCACCCGGCGGGCGGGCGAGTACGCGGAGGCGTTCGGTGGGCGGATCACCGGCCTGGTCGAGGCCGCCGACACCGGGCTGCTCGCGCAGCAGCAGCGCAGGCCCGTGGCGTTCGCGGCCCATGCGGTGTCCCGTTCCGGCGCTGCGGACGAGGGGCCCACGTTCGACTTCGAGCCCGCGAAGCAGACCGTGACCGCCCAGGTCGAGGCGAGGTACACGATGACCGCGCCCCGCTTCGATGGCTGAGTGCGGCGACTGGTGGCCGCGCCCGTGCCCGTGCCCGGTGCCCTAGGGTGCGGCGAACGGAGCGGTGGCCTGGCTGTGCGCGAGGACCGTGCCGTCGTCGGCGAGCACGTCGAACGTGACGCGGGCCGCGGCCGCCGCCGGGGACGGCTGGCCGGTGGTCCCGGGGACCGGGGTGCCGCTCAGGCCGGCGCAGGCGGCGGCGGTCAGTTCGTCGAGGAAGGACGTCAGCGGCCGGTCCAGATGCCCGGCGAGCCAGTGCTGGGCGATCGAGTGCGCCGGGCCGCTGACGATCGCCGTCGTGAGCAGCATCGGCCGCGGGCGGATCTCCCCGCTGGCCACCAGCGGGGCCATCCATTGGCGGAACGCGGCCGCCAGATCCCGGTTCCGCGCGGCGAGTTCGGCTCCGGCGCCGGTGTCCCAGTCCAGGTGGCCGCGCGCGTAGATGAAGCGGGCCAGGTCGGCGTTGCGCTCGGTCCAGGTGAGCTGATGCTCCAGCACGGCGCGCACCGCGGCCCGCAGGGACTCCGGCTTGCGGCTGACCAGATCCCACAGGCCCTGCTGGAACGAGGCGAGCGCCTCCACGTGCAGGGCGCCGGCGATGGCCTCCTTGGACGGGAAGTGGTGGAACAGTGCGCCGTTCGAGGTTCCGCTGCGCTTCCTGATCTGCGCGATCGTCGTCTGCTCGTAGCCGTCGGCGAGGAAGCTGGCCAGTGCCACATCCAGGATGCGGCGGCGGGTGTCGGTCGTTGTCATCCCCTCTAGAGTATCGCTCCGGAGCGCCGCTCTGTGGAGGTGGCTCGACTGGCGGAGTAAAACTCCGGAGTAATGCTCTGTTAAGGTAACGCCATGGACGACTACGAACTGGCCCAGAAATACGAGACAGTCAACCTGTACCGCCGTGGCGGCGCGGCGAAGATCGAGCTGAACCGGCCGGAAAGCCGGAACGCGTGGAACACCCAGTTCTCGGTGGACCTGCTCGCCGCGCTGCGCGTGGCGGGGAGGATCCCGGCGTACGGGCGGTGCTCGTCACCGGGGCCGGCAAGGCGTTCTCCAGTGGGGCCGACCTGCGGGAGAACCTCGCGGACCGGACCGAGGGCGGCGTTCCGGACGTGTACGGCAGGCTGACCGAGCGGTACCACCCGATCATCATCGGGGAATCCGGGAGATGCCCAAGCCGGTGGTGGCCGCGGTGCACGGTGCCGCCGCGGGCATCGGGCTGTCCCTGGCGCTGGCCTGCGACCTTGTGGTCGCCGCGGAATCGGCCTTCTTCCTGCTCGCGTTCGTCAACATCGGCCTGGTGCCGGACGGCGGGTCGTCGGTGCTGGTGCCCTCGCGGATCGGCTTCGCCCGCGCCGCCGAGCTGTCGCTGCTCGGTGAGCGGCTGCAGGCCGGCCAGGCGCTCGACTGGGGCCTGATCAACCGGGTCTGGCCGGACGAGGAGCTCCCGGCCCGCGCCGACGAACTGGTTGCCCGGCTCGCGGTGGGCCCGACCAGGTCCTACGCGGGGACCAAGCGCCAGCTCAACACGTGGCTGTACGACCGGATGGACGCCCAGCTGGAACTGGAGGCCAGGATCCAGCAGGAGTCGGCCGGGTCGGCCGACTTCGTGGAGGGGGTCACCGCGTTCAGCGAGAAGCGCGCGCCCCGGTTCACCGGCTCCTGACCGGCCCGGATCCCGCGCCGGCTCAGATCTCGCCGAAGAGGCGGTCGCCGGCGTCGCCCAGGCCGGGCACGATGAAGCCGCGGTCGTTCAGCCGCTCGTCGAGGGCGGCCGTCACCACGCGGACCGGGACGGGGCCGTCGCCGGGGAACGCGGCCTCCAGGCGGGCGATCCCCTCGGGCGCCGCCAGCAGGCTGACCCCGGTGACGGCGCCGGCCCCGCGGTCGATCAGCATGCGGAACACGGTCTCCAGGGTGCCGCCGGTGGCCAGCATCGGATCCAGGACGAACACGGCACGCCCCGACAGATCGGCGGGCAGCCGGTTGGCGTAGGTGCTGGCCACCAGGGATTCCTCGTCCCTGGCCAGCCCCACGAACCCGACCTCCGCGGTGGGCAGCAGCCGGACCATGCCGTCGAGCATGCCGATGCCCGCCCGCAGCACCGGCACCACCAGGGGAACCGGCCTGGCCATCTTGACTCCGGTGGCGTCGCCGACCGGCGTGCGGACGGTGACCGGGCGCACCGGGACCTCGCGGGTCGCCTCGTAGGCGAGCAGGGTCACCAGTTCGTCGGTGAGCCGCCGGAACGTGGGAGCCTCGGTCGAGGAGTCCCGCAGGACCGTGAGCTTGTGGGTGACCAGCGGATGATCGACAACCAGAGTGTGCATGACGGGTAGTGTCCCAGCCGGGTGATGTCCCGTGTCCGGGTCACGCCGAAATCTGCTGCGCCGAGCCGGCCCTGTCCCCGGCTGGCGGGCTCGCGGGGGCGGGGTCGCGCGGGCCGCGCAGCAGCGAGGCGACGGCGGCCACCGCCGACAGCGCGGTGGCGACGACAAGGACCACGGCGAGGCCCTGGTGGAACGGCCCGGAGATCAGTTCCGGGAAGAACCGCCGGCCGGTGAGGGTCCGCTGATGCGCGGCGGACAGCGAGGACAGCGCGCCGTGGGCCGCGAGCACGTGCTGTACCGGGTTGACCCCGAGGACCGCCGCGAACAGCGACGCGACCGGAGGCAGGGCACCGACCTGGTGCGCGAGAGCCGCCGGGACCCCCTGGTGCTGCAGGCCACTGGTCAGGGTCTTCGGCAGGCTGCTCGCCAGCCCAGCGATCATCAGGGAGAAGAACACCCCGATCGACAGCGCCGTGCCGGAGTTCTGGAAGGTCGCAGCGCATGCCCGACGCCGCACCCCGGTGCCTGGCCGGGACGCTGCCCATGATTGAGGAGGAGTTGGGCGCGGCGAACATGCCGCCGCCGATCCCGTTCAGGCCGCACAGCAGGGCGAACATCCAGTAGGGGAAGTTCACCGGCAGCAGCAGCAGGCCGATGAAGCTGCTGCCGAACACCACCATCCCCGCGGTCGCGATGCCCCGGGAGCCGAAGCGGTCGGACAGCAGGCCCGAGGTGGGGCCCGCGATCAGGATGCCGGCGGTGAGCGGCAGCAGGAAGATTCCCGCCCACAGCGGCGTGTTGCTGTAGTTGTAGCCGTGCAGCGGCAGCCAGATTCCCTGCAGCCAGATGATCAGCATGAACTGCAGCCCGCCGCGCGCGATGGATACCGCCAGGCCCGCGATGTTGCCGGCGGTGAAGGCCCGGATGCGGAACAGCGCGAGCTGGAACATCGGCTCGGCGATCCGGGTCTCGATCACGGCGAAGGCCGCCAGCAGCACCAGGCCCGAGCTGAGTATGACGATGACCGTGGGGCTGGCCCAGCCCATGGCCTGGCCGTGGTAGGGCTGAATGCCGGTGGTGATCCCGATCAGCACCGCACTGAGGCCGACGGCGAAGGTGATGTTGCCCCACCAGTCGATGCGGCCACGGTGCCGTTCCCCGTTGTCCCGCAGCATCCGGTAGGCCCATAGCGTGCCGAACACCCCGACCGGCACGTTGACCCAGAACACCGCCCGCCAGTCCAGGGCGGCCAGGATGCCCCCGGCCACCAGGCCGATGAACTGGCCGGCGATGGCCGCGACCTGGTTGGTGCCGAGCGCGAAGCCGCGCTGGTCGGCGGGGAAGGCATCGGTCAGGATCGCGGCCGAGTTGGCCATCAGCATGGACCCGCCGACGGCCTGCAGCACGCGCCAGCCGATCAGCCACAGCGCCCCGTGCCCGCCGCGGAACGGATCGAACGACAGCAGGATCGAGGCGAACGTGAACACCGCGAAGCCGGCGTTGTAGATCTTGACCCGGCCGAACATGTCGCCGAGGCGGCCGAGGTTGACCACGAGCACGGCCTGGACCAGCCGGTACCCCATGATCATCCACAGCAGGTAGAAGACGTTGCCGGGGCCCAGCGGGTCGAGGTGGATGCCGCGGAAGATCGCCGGCAGGGCGATGATGACGATGGATCCGTCGAGGGCGGACATGAACACGGCCGCGGTCGTGTTCGACAGCGCCACCCACTTGTACCGGTCGCCCTTGGCGTGGCCCGTAGTAAGGTCGCCCGCCATCAGATGCTGTGCGCCAGTCGTTCGAGCAGCGGCGCGGCGGCCGCGAGCTGGCTGAGTTCGGCGGGCGTGAACCCGGCGGCCAGGGCCTGGGCCAGCTGCTCGGCACGCGCGCTGCGCCTGCTGCGCAGCACCTCCAGGCCGGCGGCGGTGACCGACATGACGACCCGCCTGCCGTCCGCCGGGTCCGGGTGCCGCTCGATCAGGCCGCGCCCCTCCAGCGCGCCGAGCGTTGCTCCTATGGACTGCGGGCTGATCTGCTCCAGCTTGGCCAGCGCGCCGGGGGTGGCCGGGCCGGCGCGGTCCAGCCGGGCGAGGGCGGAGCTTTCCGGCAGCGACAGCTCGTCCTCGGGGCGCACCTGGCGCAGCCGCCGCAGCAGCAGGCCGATGCTCACCCGCAGCGCCGCGGCGACATCGTGGACGTCTGTTTCCCCGGGCATATCGTAAGTCTAGCCTGATAAGTTTCAACTTACAAGTTAACCGGCCGGCCGGGACGTAGGATCGCCACGTGCACTGGAGGTCGGCCACCGCGACGGAACTGGCCAGGCACGGTGGCACCGGCGGTTCCCGCCCGCGCGGTCATCGCCGCGGTAGCCGCCGACGGGGGCGGTTACGCGGTCAGGCTCAGCGACGATTGCCCGCTGGATGGCCGTTTCGAGATCGGCTCGCTGACCAAGACGATGACCGGCATGGTGCTGGCCTCGCTCGTGCGCGAGGGGGCGGTCACCTTCGACGACACGATTGGCCACTGGCTCGATGCCGGCCAGAACTCCGATGTCACGCTGCTCCAGCTCGCCACGCACACCTCGGGGCTGCCGCGCGTGGCGCCGGGGCACCAGGCCGGCGCCGCCGACCCGTACGCTTTCCTGACCGCCGCGGTGGCCGAGCGCAATCTGCGGCTGACCACCCGCAAGCCCCGCGGCGTGGAGTGGGACTACTCCACCTTCGGCTTCCAGGTGCTGAGCCTGGCGCTGGAACGGGCAGCGGGCATCACGTTCGGCTCGCTACTGGATCAGCATGTGCTGCGGCCGCTCGGAATGACCTGCTCCGGCGTGGCCGGCCATGGCGGCGGCAGCCGGGTCGCCGGTCACGTGCAGGGCCGCCCTGTCACTCCGTGGACGCACCACCTGTGGGGCGCGGGCGGCGTCGAGGCCAGCGCCGAGGACATGGCCCGGTACTTGTCCGCGTGCCTGAGGCCACCGGATTCGGAGGCCGGCCGGGCGATCCGCATGGCCCAGCGGCCCTGCCACCCGATCGACTCGCTCCGGTCGGCCGGCCTGGGCTGGGCGCTTGGCCCGCCCGGCTATCTCGGCCACGACGGTGCCACGTCCGGCTTCCGTGCCATGTTCGGGCTCCGGCCCGCCGCGCGCCGGGCGGCGGGCATCTTCGTCAACGACCGGGCCGCTCCCGGCCTGCCGCTGGCGGTCCGGCGGTCGCTGGACGCCGAAACCGAAGACTGAGCCGGACCGCGATATCGCAAACGGTACTTATCTTGAATTGCCCTATTTGAGTGGGACGAGGCCATTTGACAAGTCATTGGCCTGAAAGACGGGCGTGCATATTTGACCATGCCTCAATATGGTCCTAACGTTTGGTCATTGAGGGTATCGGGTCAATGCCTTTTCTGGCCGTTTAGGGCTGATTCGTGCTGTCCGCGGCCACCACGTGGGGGAGAGTTCTGTGTCCAGAGGAAGGAGGGGGAGGGGCCGCCACAGTCGGCGTCGGCCCCTGGCCGGCCTGACCGTCGTCATGGTTACCTTTGCACTGGTCGCGGGCACGGCAGCGCTCACCTGGGCGAGCGGCGCCATCCAGGGACCAGCCGCGACAAGCGCCGCCAGCACCCCTGCGGTCACCGGTGACCCAGTCGTCAATAGCCTGCTCGGCCGAATGTCACTGGCGCAGAAACTGCGCCTGCTGGAATGGGTCACCACTGCCGGGCAGCCGCAAACCGCCACCCTCCCCGGGCTACGCCGCCTAGGCATTCCCGCGCTCCATCTCGCCGAAGGGCAACTGGGCACGGCGCGGCAGCCGGCGGCAGCCATGACCGCACCGTTGGGCGTCGCCGCGACCTTCAGCCGTGCGGACGCCTACGCCAACGGCGTGGTGCTCGGCCAGGACGCACGGGCTCTGCGGCAGCAGGCGGTCGCCCGGCCCTTCGGCGCCATCGACACCGGCGGCACCGGGGCGGCGGCCGCCGCGAGCTACGGCGAGGATCCGCTGCTGGCCGGCGGCACCGCGGCGGCCGAAATCGCCGGCATCCAGGCACAGGGCACCATGGCGGTGGCCGACGGTTATCCCGGCGCCCCCGGCAGTCCCGGGGTGGTGCCGAGTTCCGCGGCGCTGCACGAGATCTACCTGCAGCCGTTCGAGGACGCGGTGCGTGCCGGCGTGGCGGGCGTACTCTGCTCACCTGCCGCCGCGGGCCAGGGCGCCGCGAGCACCGGCACCACGGGGAGCACCGGCACCACGGGCCCCGCCGCGGGCGCAAGCCACCCCGGCGACGGCCGGCCACGCTGGTACCAGCGACGGTGCGGGCAGCGCCTCCCGGCCGACCGGCACGGCCACGGCCACGGCCGGTGCGGCGGCGGCTTCCAGCGCAGCCAACGCTCCGACCGGTTCGGCTAATACTCCGGCCGGTTCGGCCACGGGCCCGACCGGGGCGGACACGACCCGCGGCGGCTCGGCCGAGGGCGCGACCTCATCCGGCGTAGGCCCCTCCGGGCGCGCGAGGAAACCGGCCAGCCCGGCGCCGTGCGGCAACCCCGCCCTGCTCATCCAGGTCCTGCGCAGCGAACTCGGCTTCACCGGCTTCGTCCTCGCCGGGCCGGGGGCCAACCCCGGCACCCTGTCGCTCGACTCCGGGCTTGATGGCGAGGTCCCGGCGGCGGGCCGGTCCGCAGCCAGGTACTTCAGCCCGGCCGCGCTCCGTGCCGCGATCGCGGGCAGGACCGTCAGCGTCGCCACGGTCAACCAGGCGGTCGCCGCCGTTCTTACCGAAATGGACCACTTCGGCCTGCTCGGCCCCGAGCCCGCCCACCGGGCCCCCGCCGAACCCGTCGCCGCCGATGAGCGGGTCATCTCCCGCACCGCGGCGGACGCGGCCACCCTGCTGAAGAACTCCGGCCACGTGCTGCCGCTGTCGCCCGCCTCACTGAGTTCGCTCGCTCTCATCGGGCCGGGCGCGGATCAGGTCATCGGGGCCGACCGTGCGGGCGGGAACGGCGCGGGCATCGCCGCCCAGCAGCCCGGGACCCTGCAGGCGCTGCGCAAGGACCTGACGCCAAGCCAGGCGGCCCGGCTGAGCTTCGCCGTCGGCGATGACATGACCGGCACCCCGGTCCCCGCCGCCGTGCTCAGCCATGAGGACCTGCCCGGGCTGGTGCGCAGTACCACCGGCCAGGATGCCACGCAGGTGGTGCGCACCCTGGACAACACGGTTGCCGGTCACGACGCCCTGCCGGCCGGGTCCGGGCACACCTGGACCGGCGAACTGACCGTCCCGGCGACCGGAACCTACGGGCTCAGCCTCGGCACCGGCGGCATCCTGGGGCGCCCTCACCCTGGACGGCACCCTCATCGCGCAGGACGGGCCGGACCAGGCCGCCGCCCAGCCAGCGCCGCCGCCTCAGCCGACGCCGCCGGCACCACGCCAGCCGCCGGCACCAACCCAGCCGCCGGCACCAACCCAGCCACCACCGACACCGCCCCGGCCGCCGGCACCGCCCCGGCCACCCGGAGCACCGCCGGCCACCGGCAGCACGGCACCGGCCGCCCCCGCCCCGGTGGGCAGCGCGCTGGTCCCGACCACCGACGGGCTGGACAACCTGCGCGTCAGGGTCACCCTGACCGCGGGCATTCACACGCTCGGCGTCGCCGAGTCGCCGGACGGTTCTGGCCGGCCGGTGCAGGTCCGGCTGAACTGGGTCACCCCCGCCGCGCAGCAGGCCGGCCTCGCCGCGGCCATGACCGCCGCGCGCGCCGCCGGGGCCGCCGTGGTGTTCGCCTGGAGCGCCGGCGGCGCACACCTCCCGGACGGCCAGGACCAGCTCATCCAGGATGTGGCGGCCGTCAACCCGGACACCATCGTGGTGCTCAACACGCCCGGCCCGGTCGACATGCCGTGGCTCGGCGCGGTGCGGGCCGTGCTCGAAATGTGGTACCCGGGTGACGCTGGCGGCCAGGCCACGGCGGACGTGCTCCTCGGCCGGGACGACCCGGCCGGCAGGCTCCCGGTAACCTGGCGGGCCGCCCGGAACAGGCCGCGCCGGAACCAGCCAACGGGGATCTTCGTGGGATACCGGCGGTACGACCAGGACGGCATCGCCCCGCTGTTTCCGTTCGGCTACGGAATGTCCTACACGCGGTTCAGCTACCGCGCCCTGACCTGGCACGCGACGCCCGGCCGCGGCCTGGTGGTGCGGTTCAGGCTGGCCGACACCGGGCCGCGGGCCGGGACGGCGGTGCCGCAGGTCTACCTGGGCCCGCCGGCCAGTCCGCCGCCGGGTACCGCCTTCGCGCAGCGTGCGCTGGCCGCCTACACCAGGATCAGCCTGCGCCCGGGCCAATCACGCGCCGTCACGCTGACCGTGCCGCAGGGCGAGCTTCAGTACTGGCAGGACGCGCGCGGCTGGATCACCGCGGCCGGTCAGCGCCGCCTCTACGTGGGCAGCGACGAGCGGTCCAGCGCCCTCGCCGCGACCGTGACCATCCCGCGCTGACGTCCGAGCGACGAGTGGTGTCCGTGGGCTGCGGGAGGCGATAATTGTTCCATGGAGCCGTCAGTGAACCCGGCGCCGAGGGCTGAGCGAGTGGTCCCGGCGTCAGGGCGGCTTTGCCGGGTTCTTGTGACTTGCTGGGCCTTGCTGGGAGCTGGCGGTTCCGCCCTGCTGTTCGTCTGGTCCACCGGGCGAGTACAGGGTAGCTACGGTATGGTCATCGCTCCCACCTGGCTTCCGTCCTGGCTGTCATACATCATGTGGCTCGCGGCGTTCCTGGGAGCGGTGCCGTGGGTGCTGCTTCTGGGTCTGATCCTGATCCTTGGGATTGCCCGTTTTCACCGCGTGGCGCCCGGCAGGCGCCTGTGGCAGGTCGCGTGGGCTGGTGCGGTGGCAGCGGGCATTGTGCTCATGGTGCTGGTTAATTACGTGCATATCAGCCCGTACTCGCCGTACACCGGCCCGACCATAGTCAGCTGGGGCGAGCTCCCTGTCGCGGCCGGGTTCCTGGTGCTTGGCGCGGTGATGATCGCGCTTTTGACTGGCGCGGCCCGTTCGGAGTCACGCCGGGCACCGTAGGCGAGCGGCTGTCCTGCGCTCTGTGGTTCCTGGTTTTTCCCGATGCCGCCTTGATCCAAGAACGCCGCGCTGAGGCACGCCTGTCCAATCGGCGGTTCCCCGATCGTCGTATTTTCGTCACAGCCGCCTAGCCAAGGAGCGCGGACCCATGAAGTACATGATGTTCGTCGTGGTCGACCCAGACGCGGCCGCAGAAGCCGAGCCCGCTAAGGACGACCTGACTATCGAGCAGTGGCTAGCGGAGGTCGAGAGCCGGGGGAAGCGCGTTACCGGAGACGCCCTGCGTCCGGTCAGCGAAGCCGTCACCGTCAGGGTCAGCCGCGGGCAGGTGCTTGTCACCGACGGGCCGTTCGTCGAGACCAAAGAGTGGATCGCCGGTTTCGACATCCTGGAGTGCGAGAACCTCGATGAGGCCATCGCGATCGCTGCGCGGCACCCGCAGGCTAACGGCGGCAAGCTGGAACTCCGCCCGTTCTGGACCGAAGATGACTGATTGACCTAGACGCGCCGCCGCGGCCGGGTCAGCGGGCCAGGTCGCCGGCGAGCCTGGCTATCCGCCGGCCCAGTCGGAGATCTGCGCCAGCGGCAGGTAGGCCGTCCCGTTCGCGGTGTGGTCCACCATCGGCGCCGCGACGAAGCGCTCCTGGCCCTGCGCGTCGATGAAGTACACCGACGAGGTGTGGATGATGTCCGCGTTCGGGTTAGGTGCCTCGACGGCGATGTCGTAGTTGCGCCACGCGGTCTTCAGTGCGGGCACCGGGCCGGTGAAGAAATGCCAGCTCGGGATCGTGTTCAGCCGCTGCTCGTGGGAGTAGGTGGCCATGTTCGCCACCGTGGCGTGGTACTGGTTGACGTTGATCGCGGCGAAGACGACCTTGCCCGCCCGGCCGCCCAGCTTGTGGTAGGCGTCCACGAACTCCTGCGACACGATCGGGCAGATGTCGGTGCAGTGCGGGTCCATGAACTCCAGCACGACGACCTTGCCACGCAGGCTGGCCAGGCTCATCGTGTGGCCGTTCTGGTCGGTCAGCGTGAACCCGGGCGCCCGCATGCTGAGGACGGGGAGAGCTGCATCAGGTTGGCCAGGCCGGTCGAGATGTTCCGCGGGATGCCCGACGGCCGCAGGTTCGCGCCCGCGATCGCGTTGTCCTGGTTGGTCAGCACGTAGGCCGCGTAGGCGTTCAGGCCGATGAGCAGCGTCGCGGCCACGCCGAGGATGATCCACTTCCGGCGGCGGCGCGCGGACCTGCGCGCGGCAAGGGCGCCCGGCTCGTCCGGCGCGCCGGTGGCTGCCGGTTCCTGCTGCCGTTTCTCTCCCGCGGTCCGCACCTGATGGCTCCTGCGCATGGCGGGCCGTGCCCGCTTCCTCCAGCTATTGGGCGAGCATAACGTGGCCGCACCTGCCGCGCGCCGCGGTG
Source organism: uncultured Actinomycetes bacterium (assembly GCA_963730235.1). GTDB lineage: Bacteria > Actinomycetota > Actinomycetes > Streptosporangiales > Streptosporangiaceae > DASXKD01. Next base: position 142,316 of record CAVSRH010000002.1, on the reverse strand, counting down.
GCACCGCCGTCCGGGCGGGCCGCGGGCCGCCTGCGCGCGGACCCTGGTCCCAGAAGTACCGGCGGGTACGGTACAACTTCACCATGTCCGCGAACTCAGCCGGCCTGTCCGGGCGCACCTTCCTCATCACCGGGGCCAACACCGGGATCGGCCGCGCCACGGCCGCCGACCTGGCCCGCCAGGGCGGCAAGGTCTTCGTGGCCTGCCGCTCGGCGGAGAAGGGCCGTGCCGCCGCCGCCGAGATCACCGCCGCCACCGGCAACAGCGATGTCCTGTTCCTCCCGCTGGACCTCGCCGACCTGGCCTCGGTGCGAAGCTGCGCGGCGGAGTTCCTGGCCCGCGGTGAGCCGCTGCACGTGCTGATCAACAACGCCGGCGTGGGCGGGGCGCGGGGCATCACCAAGGACGGTTTCGAGCTTGGCTTCGGCATCAACCATCTGGGGCACTTCGCGCTGACTGCGGCGCTGCTCGACTGCCTGGCCGCCAGCGCGCCGTCCCGGGTGGTCACGGTCGCCAGCGACTCCCACTACCAGGCCAAGGGGATCGACTTCGAGGCGGTCCGCCGGCCCACGGCCAGCCGGACCGGGCTGCGCGAATATGCCGTCTCCAAGCTCTGCAACGTGCTGTTCTCCCAGGAACTGGCCCGCCGCACGGCCGGGCGCGGCATCACGGCCTACGCGCTGCACCCCGGCGTGGTCGCCTCGGACATCTGGCGCCGGGTGCCGTGGCCGATCCGCCCGCTCATGACGATGCGGATGCTCTCCAACGAACAAGGCGCGGCGACCTCGCTGTACTGCGCCACCGCGCCGGAACTGGCCGGCGTGACCGGCCGGTTCTACGACAATTGCCGGGAGCGCGAACCCAGCGCGGTCGCCACCCCGGAACTGGCCGGGACGCTCTGGGAGCGCAGCGAAGCCTGGACCGCTGTCTGAGCCTGAGGCCTGCCGCCACTCACCAGGGCTCCTCGGGAAGGGCATCGCTGCCGGGGAGCCGGGACCGGTCATGGCGGCCCTGCCGCGCCCGCCGGGCCCGCACCAATTCCACGGCCACCGGCACGGCGGAGACGACGACGATGACCGCGATCACCGGCAGCAGGTACTGGTCGATGCCCGGGATGCTCGCACCCAGCACATACCCGGCCAGGGTGACCCCGGCCGACCAGACGATCCCGCCGGTCACCTGCCAGACGGTGAAGGTCCGGGTCGGCACGCCAACCATGCCGGCGAGCGGGTTGAGCACGGTGCGCACCACCGGGATGAACCTGGCCAGCACGATCGCCCGGGCGTAACCGTAGCGGTCCAGCAGTTCCCCGGCGCGGGCCGCGCCGCGGTGCAGCCACCGGCTCCTGGTCCGCGCGAGCAGCGCCCGCCCGCCGCGCCGGCCCAGCCAGAACCCGGTCTGCGCGCCGGCCAGCGCGCCCGCGACCGCTGCCAGCAGGACCTGCCACAGCGACAGGTGCCCGGGGCTGGCCGCGTGCGCCGAGCACAGCAGCCCGGCGGTGAACAGCAGCGAGTCGCCGGGCAGGAAGAACCCGGCCAGCAGGCCGGTCTCGGCGAACACCACCACGAACACGCCGAACGCGCCGAAGCTGGCCAGCCAGAACGATGCCGACAACGGGCCCGCCACGCCGGCGGCCGCCAGGAACGGGTGGGCCACACTCTGCAAGCCGTGCACTGGGTTCTCCCGGTTCTTCCATCGCAGGCCGGTGCGCATCACGCCGAATCCGGCGCACATCTACACCATGTGTAGAACTTCTACGCCGAGTGTAGATGATTGCTGGTATGGTTTTACAGATCTTGTAGAGTTCGGCGACCGCGGGACACCCGCCACTCCGCCCGCGGTCGCCGGCACCCACCGGACCGGCCCCCGGGTGCGGGCGCCGCGACCGGGATCTGACCGCATGCGGAAAGGAGTGGCATGACCCACCTGACTTACCTGGAGGCCGCCGTGGTCGGCCTGGTCCAGGGCGTCACCGAGCTGTTCCCGGTGTCCAGCCTCGGGCACAATGTGCTGATCCCCGCCCTGATCGGCGGCAGCTGGGCGCGCGATCTCAACGTCGCCGCCACGGAGTCGCCCTACCTGGCGTTCATCGTCGGGCTGCACGTGGCCACCGCGATCGCGCTGCTGATCTACTTCTGGCGGGACTGGGTCCGCATCATCAGGGGCTTCTTCTCCTCACTGCGGCAGCTCGCCCGGCCCGCGGAGGGCACCACGCGGTGGATGCTGCAGTCCGCCGACGAGCAGCTGGCCTGGCTGATCATCCTGGCCACGATCCCGGTGGGCCTGGCCGGCCTGGCCTTCGAGCACCTGTTCCGGGTGATCTTCGGCAAGCCCGTGTACGCCGCGGTGTTCCTGATCCTCAACGGCCTGATCCTGATAGCCGGGGAACGGTTCCGGTCGCGTGCCTCGCTGCGGGCCGACCGGCAGATCGCCGCGGGACGGGGGAATGCCCGGGCCGCCGTCCCGGCCGGGCGCCGGGACACCTGGGACGGGACCGTATGGGAGGATGCCGGGCGGGTCCGGGCCACCTGGGAGGGCGAGGGGCCGGACTACGCGGCCGAATCCGACCAGCGGCTGGCCGGGATGCGCCCGGCCCAGGCGGCCGTCATCGGCTCCGCGCAGGTCCTGGCCCTGCTGGCCGGCATCAGCCGCGACGGGGTCACCATGGTGGCGGGCATGGCCCGCGGCCTGTCCCGCGAAGACGCGGCGCGATTCGCCTTCCTGCTCGCCACCCCGGTCATCCTGGCCGCGGGCGCACTGAAGGTCCCGGACCTGATGGGCCCGCTCGGCAACGGCATTCACGGCCAGGTCCTGCTCGGCAGCCTCCTGTCCGGCGTCGGTGCCTACCTGTCGGTGCGCTACCTGACCCGCTACTTCCAGACCCGCACGCTGACCCCGTTCGGCATCTACTGCCTCATCGCCGGGATCGGCAGCCTCGCCTACCTCCAGCTCGTGAAATAGACACGCCCTCACATCAATGGCCGAAGCGGCATTGACCGGGCGCGCCCGGCGTGCCTCAATGAAGGCAGCTTCCAACATTACCGACCACCTCCGAGCAGATTCCGACGTCAACGTCCGCGGTGGATCGCTGTCCGGGTGGTGCCGGTAACGGATTGAGAGGGGCCGGCATGATCGCGATCTGGCGGGCAGGATTACGGCGCTGGCTGGCCCCCGGCCTCGGGGTGGCGCTCACCGTGGCATGGTGCGTGGCGGCCGCGCCGGCACCACCCGCCGCGGCGGCGACCACCACCATCACCGTCAACGGCACCCAGGGCGGCCGTACCTTCGACGGGATCGGGGCGATCAGCGGCGGGGGCGGCAACACCCGCCTGCTGACCGACTACCCCGCGACGCAGCAGCAGCAGATACTCGACTACCTCTTCAAACCGGGCTACGGGGCGGACCTGCAGATCCTCAAGGTGGAAATCGGCGGCGATACCAACTCCACCGACGGCTCGGAGTCGAGCATCGAGCACGCCTCCGGCGCGGTCAACTGCGGCGCGGGCTACGAATGGTGGCTGATGGAGCAGGCCAAGGCGCTCAACCCGAACATCAAGCTGTACGGCCTGGCCTGGGGCGCGCCGGGCTGGATCGGCAGCACCTTCTGGTCCACCAACACGATCAACTACATCGTCGCGTGGCTGAACTGCGCGGCGTCCCACGGCCTCACGATCAACTATCTCGGCGGCTGGAACGAGCGCGGCTACAACATCAGCTGGTACGAGCAACTGCGGTCCACGCTGAACACCGACGGGTACTCCGCGGTGCAGATCGTCGGCGCGGACACGGACTGGACCATCGCCAACGACCTGGTCTCCAACCCGTCGTTCGCCAGCGCGGTGCAGATCGTCGGCGCGCACTACCCGTGCGGCTATCTGTCGAGCGAGTCCTCCTGCCCGAGCACCGCGAACGCGGTCGCCACCGGCAAGCAGCTATGGGCCAGCGAGAACGGCTCGCAGGACCTCAACAACGGCGCCGCGGCCATGGCCCGGGCGGACAACCGGGACTACCTCGACGGGCAGATGACCGCGACGATCAACTGGCCGGTCGTCGCCGCGATCTACCCGGACCTGCCGTTCAACACCGACGGGCTGATCGTGGCCAACCAGCCCTGGTCCGGCGCGTACACGGTCGGCAAGCAACTGTGGGTCACCGCGCAGACCACGCAGTTCACCGCGCCGGGCTGGACTTACATCAACTCGGCCAGCGGCTACCTGCAGGGCAACCGCAGCGACGGCAGCTACGTCACGCTCAAGTCGCCCGACGGGACCGACTGGAGCTCGATCATCGAGACCATGGACGCCACCACGGCGCAGACCGTCACGTTCAACGTCACCGGCGGGCTGTCCACCGCCGCCGTGCACGTGTGGAGCACGAACGTGAACTCCAGCAGTTCGGCGAACTGGTTCGTGCACTCGTCCGACATCACCCCGAGCGGCGGCAGCTTCTCGCTGACCGTCCAGCCCGGGTACGTCTACTCGCTGACCACCACGACCGGGCAGGGCAAGGGCACCGGGGCGAGCCCGGCGCAGGGCACGCTGGCCCTGCCGTACTCCGACAGCTTCGACAGCGACACCGCCGGGCAGCAGCCGCGTTACCTGGCCCAGCAGCAGGGCGCATTCGAGGTCGAGCCGTGCGCGGCCGGCCGGTCCGGCCAGTGCCTGCAGCAGCAGGCCGCGGTCCAGCCGATCGAGTGGGACAACAACGCCAACCCGTACACGATCGGCGGCAACCTGTCCTGGGCCAACTACACCGTGGCGGCCGACGTGCTGATCCAGCAGGCCGGCGCGGTCCAGTTGCTCGGCCGCGTCAGCACGCAGACCGGTTTCTCCCCGGCGGACATCGACGCCTACTACTTCCAGGTCGCCAGCACCGGCGCGTGGTCGATCTTCCGCAACAACACCGGCGGCACGATCACCACGCTGGCCAGCGGCACCGCCGCGGCGCTCGGCACCGGCACCTGGCACCACCTGGCGCTGACCCTCAACGGCCATACCATCAGCGGGGCCATCGACGGGACCACGGTCGGCACGGTCACCGACGGCACGTTCACCGACGGGATGATCGGCCTGGGGGTCAACGGCTACCAGACCGACCAGTTCGACAACCTGTCCGTGACGGCCGTCGGCTCGGCCACGCCAACCGGGCCGATCATCGCCGGTGTCAACACCGCCAAGTGCGTCGACGACAACGGCGACTCCAGTGCCAACGGCACCCACGTGCAGATGTATGACTGCAACGGCACCGCCGCGCAGAACTGGACCATCGAGACCGATGGCACCATCCGGATCAACGGCTCGTGCATGGACATCACCGGCGCCGGGACCGCCAACGGCACGCTGGTCGAGCTGTGGACCTGCAACGGCGGGGCCAACCAGCAGTGGCTGCCGGTGAACGGCATGCTGGTCAACCCGGTGTCCGGCCGGTGCCTGGACGACCCGGCGTTCAACACCACCAACGGCACGCAGCTGGATATCTGGGACTGCAACGGCGGCTCGAACCAGCAGTGGGCGATACCCTGACGGCTGCCCGCTGAATGGGGGTCCATCAATGTCCAGCCGCAGGCATATCGTCAGGCTGCTGATCGTGATCGCGCCGTGCACCGGCCTCGTGCTGGCCGCCCTGCCGGCGTTCGCGGCCTTCCCGATCACCGAGTATCCGGTCCTGACCCCCGCTGCCGGGCCGTACGAGACGACCCTGGGCGCCGACGGCAACGTGTGGTTCACCGAGTTCAACGCCGACAAGATCGGGAAGGTCACCACGGCCGGAAAGGTCACCGAGTACCCGATACCCACGGCGGCAAGCCAGCCGGAGGGCATCACCGCGGGCCCGGACGGCAACCTCTGGTTCGTCGAGACCGGGGCTAACAAGATCGGGAAGATCACCACGGCCGGAAAGATCACCGAGTACCCGATACCCACCGCCAGCAGCGGGGCCGCCGGCATCGCGGCCGGGCCGGACGGCAAGCTGTGGTTCACCGAGTTCGGCGCGGACCGCATTGGCCGCATCACGACCGCCGGCGTCTTCTCCTCGTTCAAGGTCCCGACCGCCGCCAGCGGGCCGAACGGCATCACCACCGGCTCCAACGGCAACCTGTGGTTCACCGAATACAACACGAACAAGGTCGGTGAGGTCACCACCTCCGGGGCTTTCACGGAGTTTCCCGCGGGGACCGGCCACCCCTACGCCATCGCGCCCGGATCCGACGGGAACCTGTGGTTCACCAAGTCCGGGTCCAACACCGTCAACCGCATGACCACTGCGGGCGCCGTGACCGGAACGTTTACCGTGCCCACCTCGCCGGGCGTTCCGTTCGGCATCGCCCCGGGCCCGGACAAGAACCTCTGGTTCACCGAGTACCAGGGCAACAACGTGACCCAGATCAGCACGGCGGGCACGATGACGGAGTCCCCGGTTCCCACGGCGCATGCCAAGCCGTTCGGTATCACGCCCGGATCAGACGGGAACGTGTGGTTCGCAGAGAACGCGGGGAACAACATCGGCACGATCCACCTGCCGAACCTCCGGATCCACTACATCTTCTACATCCCGAACAGGTTCTTCATCCCCAACATCACCCAGCTGCCCCAGCAGGGCGACACCGTGAGCTGGCTGATGCTGAACCCCGGGCTCCACGGCATTGCCGACGCCTCGGGGATGGGCCTGTTCCAGACGCCGAACGGGCTGCCGATCGGGGAGACGTTCCAGTTCTCGTTCACCGGGGCAGGCAGCTATGCCTACGACGACCCGTTCGACGCGGCGGCCAAGGGCACAGTGAAGGTTCCGATCACCGTCACGCTGGTCGTCGGCGCGGTGGATACGGCCCAGGTGACCTGGGCCTCGGCCGTCCCGCCGGCGGGCTTCGCGTTCGACGTCCAGGTGAAGCGGCCAGGCACGTCGTCGTTCGTGCCCTGGCAGACGGGCGTCACCAGCCAGACGGCGACGTTCGGTCCTAGCGACCCGCTGTGGGCGGGCACCGGCACCTACCAGTTCCGGGCCAGGATGCGGAACGTGACCAACGGTAAGGCCTCCGGCTACAGCGCCGCCAAGGCGATCACACTGTCCTGAGGCCGGCCGGCCCGGGAAGCCGCCGGGCCGAGGTCCGCTGCCGGCCGGCACTGGCCTGTGTCAGGGCCTGGGGCCCGGGCGCGCGTCGCCGGACGGCTCGTCCCGCACCACGGAGGCGTTGGCCGCCGCGGTGAACAGCGCGGTGAAGTGCTCGATCACGTCCTCGGCTGGGGCGTCAAGGTCGCCATTGATCCATTCGAGCAGGACCTCCACCACGCCGCCCATCAAGAAACGCGCGGTGAGCGCCGGGTCGAGCCGCAGCTTGATGCCCTGGCCCGCGAGCTTCATCGCGTTGTCGGCGGTGAGCTGGGCCAGCGCCTGCCTGCTCCCCTGCCGCAGCCGTTCCAGCCGCTCGCTCACACCGACGACCTCGATCGCCACGACCCTTGCCTTGCGCCGGTCCTCGGTGACGGCCGTCCACGCCGCCCGCAGGCCCGCCCGCGCCTGCTCCTCCAGGTTGACCTCCCGCGCGGTCGCCTCGGCCGCCCGAGTGAAGATGTCGGTCACGATGCGCTGGTAGACGGCGTAGAGGAGGTCCTCCCTGCTGCCAAACGACTCGTAGAAGTAGCGGGAGTTGAGCGAGGCGGCCGCGCTGACGGCGCGGACCGAGGTACGGGCGTAGCCGAGCGTGCCGAACAGTTCCAGCCCGGCTTCCATGAGCCGTTCCCGCCGGTCAGCCTGGCGAGCTGACGGGGTGATGCCCCGGTACGTGCGGGAGGTTTCCACACGCGATTTTACCGCCGCCCGGTCCGCCCCGCCCGGGCGGCATTTATCCCGCCGGCCCGCCCCCCGCCTGCCTCTAGGCAAAGTGGTACGGCAGTGCTACAGTTCCACCCGCAAAGAGGTGATGGAGTGCTACACATTCGCCCACAGGGAGGCGACATGGCGCACCGGCGGCTCAGGTCTCGCGGCATCGTCATCGCGGGCGCACTCGTGGTATCGGCGGTGGCCCTGGTGCCCGGCGTGGCATTGTCCGCACCGCTCCCAGCGCCGCTGCGCCACCTGGCCAGCGGCCCGCTGCCGGCGGTCACGCCAATCCCAGCCCACGCTGGCAGCCATGGCTATCCGTACGACGCGGTGCCCGTGAAGCCCAGCTTCCCCGGCGCGCCGACCATCAACCTCGCGCACTTCGGCTACGTGGAGCGCGAGTTCACCATGTCCGGCACCACGAACGTCTACCAGCAGAGCGGGCTCTGGGGATCGAACGGCATGTGGAACGTGTCGGTGGCGCAGAGCAATGTCCCCTACACCACCCGCCTGCTGGTGCGGTACCCGACGAACCCGGCGAAGTTCAACGGGACTGTGGTGGTGGAGTGGCTCAACGACACCACCGGCGGCGACCAGGACCCGGTGTGGTCGGAGATCTACCACGAGGCCCTCTCCCAGGGGTACGCCTACGTCGGGGTCTCGGCGCAGACGGGCAGCATGGTCGAGGACAAGACCTGGGATCCGCAGCGTTACGGCTCCCTGGGCGACAGCAGCGACGGGCAGTCCTACGACATCTTCACCCAGGCGGCACAGGTGGCACGGGCGGACACCGCGAACCTGCTCGGCGGGCTGAAGCCGGCCACCGTCATCGGCGCGGGCGACTCGCAGTCCGCGTTCCGCCTGGCCACCTACTACAACGCGATCCAGCCGCTCAGTCACGCGTTCGACGGCTTCCTCGCCATCGGCCGCGGGGTGCTCGCGGCGCCGATCAGCAGCGGCCTGGTCGCATTCTCGCCGTTCCCGGCCCTCATCCGGACCGACAGCACGACGCCGTTCCTCCAGATCGAGACGGAAGGCGACATCGAGGAGCTGGGGTTCGCGTTCGCCCGGCAGCCCGACAACGCCCACCTGCGCACCTGGGAGCTGGCCGGGGCCGCGCACATCGACCTGCACGAGGGCCAGTACGAGGCGGGCACGATCCTGCGGGAGAACCCGCAGTTGACCGCGCCGCAATGCGTGTTCGGCGTGATGGCCAACGGCGCGACCCAGCCCGACAACATGGGCGTGTTCGAGCTGGAAGACTCGGCCCTGGTCGCGCTGCGCAAGTGGATCACCCAGGGGGTGCCGCCGCCGTCCGGCAACCAGATCGCGACCACGCCGTTCTTCAATATCGTGGAGCGCGACCAGTACGGGAACGCGCTCGGCGGAATCCGCCTGCCGGACATCACCGTGCCGACCGAGACCTACTCGGCGATCAACTTCTCCCAGCCGAGCCAGCAGAGCCTGAGCCTGAGCCAGATCATGACGACGCTGGAGAACATCTTCACCACGCTTCAGACCGGTGTGATCACCAACACGACCCTGCGTGACGAGGGCCTGTGCCTGCTGGAGGGGTACTACACCCCGTTCGGCCAGGCCACCCTGCAGTCCCTGTACCCGACCCACGCCGACTACGTGTCGCAGTACACGGCCGCCGCACAGGCCGACCTCGCGGCCGGGTTCCTCACCCGCTACGACTACAACCAGGCGGTGAAGGCCGCGCAGGCGGCGCCGATCCCCTGACGGCGGCTCCCGGGCTCATCCGAGTTTCGGCCGCTAGCTCAGGGCTGGCAGGCCGGGGAATCAGCTGCCGGGCTGCGCGCCCTGGCCGCCATCCGTGTAGGTGTAGGTGTAGGGGTTGTTCACCACCCGGGTCTCGGGGATCTCCGGGTGCATCCCCTCGGTCCACGCCTCCGGGCCGAGCTCGCCTTGCAGGTACTCCACCGTCTGCTCGGCCGCTCGCCGTGCCCTGGCCAGGTCCACGCCGACGAGCCGGTGGTCGTGCTTCACCACCCTGCCGTTGACCAAGACCGTGTGCACGTCGGCCCGCTGGGCCTGGAAGACCACGTGGCCGTACGGGTGCAGCAGCGGGACCATGACGGGCGAGTCGTCGTTTTTGATGAGCACGACGTCGGCCTTCTTGCCCGGCTCCAGCCTGCCGGTCACCGAGCCCAGGCCCAGTGCATCGGCCCCGCCCCGGGTGGCCCAGCTCACCACCCGCTCGGCGCGCAGCTTGTGGTTGGTCACGGTCTCGCCCTTGGCATGCGCCTCGAGGTGCTCACGGACCCGGTCCGCGCTCAGTGTCGCGCGCATGGCCGAGAACAGGTCGCCGCTCCACCAGACGCTGGTGTCCATGGACAGCGACACCGGGATGCCATGCTCACGCAGCTTCCAGGTGGGCGGGTATCCCTGCCCGGCGCTCTGCTCGCTCTCGGTGGACAGGGATGCCGAGCCGCCGGTGGCCGCGATCCGGTTGTAGGAGTCGGCCGACAGGCTGGACGCGTGCACGTAGATGGTGGACGGGGTCATAAACCCGCCCTCGTGCATCTTCTGGATGCCCGCGTCGGTGGTCACGCCCCAGACCCCGGCGTGCGTGGTCACCGGGAGGCCAAGGTCACGGGCCACCTCGAAGGCCGCGCGCTCGGGGAATTCGTCGCCGCCGGTGATGTCGAACGCCATCTGCAGGCCGAGCATGTCGTTGCCGCTGGTGAACCGGCGGCTGACGAAGTCGCGGAACTCCGGTGCGGCCGACCACTCCCACGGGCCCTGCTGGATATTGCCGTACGCCAGCACGAACCGCCCCGGGACCTCCTCCAGGGCGTCCACGGCGGCGTCGGCATGCTCGGTCGTCTGCAGGCCATGGGACCAGTCCACGGTGGTGGTCACGCCGGCGTCGATCGCCTCGATGGCCGACAGCAGGTTGCCCGCGTACACGTCCTGCGGGCGGAAGGTCTTGCCCCACTGCAGGTAGTACCAGACGAAGTACTGGCTGAGTGTCCAGTCGGCGCCGTAGCCGCGCATCGCGGTCTGCCACATGTGCCGGTGGGTGTCGATCATCCCGGGCATGACGATGCCGCCGGTCGCGTCGATCTCCACGGCATCCGAGGGCGCTTCCAGGGCATGGCCCACCGCGACGATCCGCTCACCGGAGATCAGCACGTCGCCGCCGTGCAAGACGTGATGCCCGTCGTCCATGGTCAGCACGGTGGCGTTGCGGAACACCACCGGCCGCCCAGGCGTAAAGTCCGGGCCGGATGGGGTTGTCATGTCCTACCTCCGATTCAGGCAGTGGTCATCCTAGGATCGGACAAGCGTCCGTAGAGCGGTCATGTCTAGCTTGACGGAACGCTGGCCTGTTCGCAGGCTGCTGTCAAGAGGAAACCCGCACCGGGAGAGGGGCGGCATGGCACGCCGGGATTCCAGCCCTGATTTCATCGAGGCGCTCGCCCGTGGCCTCGATGTGATCCGGGCGTTCGGGCCCAGGCAGCAGGCCATGTCGCTGGCCGCCGTGGCCGCCGCGACCGGGCTGGCCCGGCCCACCGCGCGGCGCATCCTGCTCACCCTCACCCAGCTCGGCTACGCCCGCCCGGCCGACGGGGGCTTCCAGCTCACCGCCCGGGTGCTGGACCTGGGCATGTCCTACGTCCTCTCGCAGAACCTGTGGGAGGTCGCCCGGCCGCACATGGCGGACCTGGTCTCCCGCACCCATGAGTCCTCCTCGATCGCCCAGCTCGACGGCTCCGACATCGTCTACGTGGCCCGCGTCGCCGTGCCGAAGATCATCGCCCTCGCGGTCAGCATCGGCACCAGGTTCCCGGCCATGCAGACCTCGCTGGGCAAGGTGCTGCTCGCGGCGCTGCCGCCGGGGGCGGCCGAGCGGGTGCTCGCCGAGCCGAGCCGCTCCGGTATCACCGCCAGATGGCAGCCCGGGCCGGCCGAGCGGGCCGCCGCGCTGCGCGAGGTGGCCGAGCGCGGCTGGGCGCTGACCGACGAGCAGCTTGCCCCGGGGATCCGGTCGGTGGCGGCGCCGCTGCGCGACGGCGGGGGGCGCGTGATCGCGGCCATGAACGTGACCGTGCACGCCGCCGAGACATCCGTGGCGACCCTGGCCGGCGAGTACCTGCCGCTGCTGTTGTCGGCCGCGGCGGCGATCAGTGCCGACTGGGCCGCCTGCCAGGCGGCGCCGCACGTCATGGCGGGCCCGGGCGCAGGGCCACCGACATCCGGCGGACCAGCCGGCCGGCCATCCGTGACAATGCCAGCCACCGGCCCGGCAGCGCTGCTGGCCCGGGGCGTGAACCCCCTAGGAGGATAGGAGCCGCCATGGCCACCGTCGCCGCGGTCATCGCATCCACCCACCATCCGTTCTACTACCGGGCGAGCACCGCCACGGGGGCGGACCGGCCGCCGTTCGCGGACGAGTGGGTCGCCAAGATCGAGGCGTTCCGGGAAACCCTGACCCGGGCCCGCCCCGACGTGCTCGTGATGGTCGGTTCGGACCACTTCCACCAGATCTGGCTGGACAACGTGCCGCAGTTCCTCATCGGGAAGGCACCGGCCTACGACGGGAACTTCTACAACGAGGAGCGGGAGTTCGGGCTGCCCCGGATGTTCATGGCCGGGCACGAGGAACTATCGGGGTACCTGCTGCGCGAGGGCATCGACGCCGGCTTCGACCTGGCGTTCAGCAATGAACTGAGGGTCGACCACAGCATCACCTGCCCGCTGATCACCCTGCGGCCAGCGGCGGATCTGCCGATCGTGCCCGTGTACACCAACATCTTCGCCCCGCCGATGCCCCAGCCGAAGCGCTTCGTGGAGCTGGGCAAGGCGATCCGCCGGCTGGTCGAGTCCTGGCCCAGCGACCAGCGGGTGGCGATCATCGGCACCGGTCACCTGTCCCTGGAACTCGGCGGCCCGCGGCAGTTCGGCCCGCACGGCCCGGACCCCGAGTTCGACCGCAAGGCGGTCGGCTGGATCGCGTCCGGTGACCTGGACGCGGCCCTGTCCGAGGTCAGCCTGGACAGCCTGTGGGAACCGGGCAACGCCACCCATGGCTTCATGGACTTCATGCTCATGATGGGCGTCGCGGGGGAGAACGCGAAGGCCGACTACACCGACTCGCTGGACCTCTTCCACACCATGGAGGCCTACTTCACCTGGTACCCGAACGGGGTGGACGCGCCGTGAGCAAGTACCTGCTGAACAAGTTCCTGTACACGATCGACCGCGACCCCGAACTGGTCGAGCGCTACCGCGCCGACCCGCGCGGCACCGTGGCCTGGTGGGAGGCCGAGAAGGCCAACGAGATCCTCAACTGCCCCACCGCCGAGCGCAGCACCTGGCTGAAGTTCACCGACGCCGAGCGCGAGGCCCTGGCCACCCATGACTACGTCACGCTGTTCGAGATGGGCGCGCACAACTTCCTGACGCTGACGCTGTTCATCGCCCTGTTCGAGCGCGACTACGCCGAGCCGCTGGCCTTCCAGCGGGAGTTCGCGGCCAGGCTCAGCCACTGGAGCGTGCCCTACCCCGACATCTCTACCTGACCCGGTCATCCGGGGAACGGCCGTGGTGCTGGCTTCGGGAGTCCCGTAGCCAGCACCACGCGCGCACGGCTGCTAGAACGGCCCGGGGCCGTGCGGGCCGCCCGGCTTGGTCGGGCTGGACAGCACGCACTGGCCCTTCCGGTTCCTGCCGACCGTGTTCGGCTCGGGCTGGCGCGGGAACAGGTGCGCCCCGATGTCCTCGCTGTCCCAGGTGCGGCTGTTGCCGCGGCAGATCAGGTTGCCCGTGATGTTGTTGGACAGGATCTCGATGGCATCCGGATCCGCCAGCTGGTTCCGGTACATCACCACGGTGTTGCCCACCTGCAGCTCCACGACGCCCATCCAGCAGGACTGGACGCTGCTGATCCGCACGTCGCCGCCCACGGTGCCGACTTCGTAGGTGCTGTAGACGGGGCTCTGGAACAGCTTGAAGACCCCCTGCGGGTTGCAGTTGACGCCGCCGCCACCACCGGTCTGGATCACGTCGCCGCCGACGGTGAAGTTGTGCACGACGATGCCCAGTGGCTGGTTGGACCGCAGGTCCAGGCCCACGGTCGGATGCATGGACAGCGTCGGCTTGTTCGGGTTCGGGTCGTCCAGGCAGGCGAAGTTGGCCGGGTTGCAGCCCATCACCAGGGTTGCGCCCGCGCGGACCAGGACGTTGCCCTTCACGGCCAGGCTGGATGTGCCGGTTCCGGTCTTGTCGTTCAGCGCGAACGCGGCGAGCAGGACCGAGCCGGGGCTGATGGTGAGATTGCCGTTGACGACCGCGGCCCCCGCGTTGACCTCGCACGCGCCCCGCACCACCACGGACCCGTGTGTGCCGGTCAGCGTGCCTGGTGCCGTCGGGGTGCCCGAGCAGGTGGCCGTGCCACTGGTGGCCGCCGCGCCTGCGGCGGTCACCGGCCCGGCCGCCAGCACCCCCGCAACGACGGCGCAGCTGAACACGAGGCAGGACAAATGGCGCAAATCGGTATTCATGGCACTGATCCCCTTTTTTGACCCCCGGATATGTAAACAAATTGCAAAGAAACAGTAACAGAACAGGTGAAATCATTACAGTACCGGGCGCAGAAAAACACGTGTTGTACATATCCCGGTGCGTTCTGCAACCGCGGGGATCGGGCGCCGCGTCCGCGCCAGGCATTGCCGCTTTCGGGTAATTTTGGGCTGGAATATCTATTTAGCGGGATATAAGAAAGCCGTGGTGGATAGCGCCGGCCGGTAGTGCGCTGTAATCGGAGGTAAATGCCCGCTTACCGCTTAGATAACATTCGCAACGGTCGTTACCCCGCCTGCTCTGCGCCTCCGGTTTTCCGAGCCAAAGTGCCTGGCAGGAGCGCTGTAGAAGCCAATTTTCAAAGGCTGCGAAATGTTAGTACACTGTCACCGGCCACCCCACCGCCCCGCCATGACCGGAGCGCGAACATTGCCTTATTTGGGCAGGATCGCAGCTTATACCGCCGGCACTCCCAAGGCGCAACACCGGGCGGACGGTGCTACGGGCAGCAGCCCGGCAAGGGTCACCGAAACGGAAAGCAGCCGAAACTAGGAGAATGCAGATGTCGAAATTAATTCAGCCCAAGCCCGCGCTGGCCATCGCCGCGGTCGGCGTCGTCCTGGCGGGGGCGCTGGCGACCGCGGGGGCCGCCAGCGCAGCGTCCCATCCCGGTGCGGCGCACCCGGCCGCGGGCGCAAAGCTGACCCGGTCGGCCCGCCCGGGCCACGCCGTCAAGCTCCATATCGGCAAGGTCCATGCCGGGAAGGCCCCGGCCGGCGGGCTTCGTATCGGCAAGCGCCGCGGCCGGCTCAACGCCACCACGTTCTACAACTGGCCGATGTTCCGCGCCGGCGCCGACCACTACGGGGTCTCGGCGGAGACGGCGATCAGCACCACCACCGCGCCCTCGCTGGCCAGCGCGTGGACCGCGAAGCTCGGCAGCAACAGCTACACCTCGCCCGCCGTGGTCACGGTCGGCGGTAAGGCGCTTGTCTTCGCCGGGCTCCGGCAACAGCTTCTCGGCCTACCCGGCCGCCGGCGGTGCCCCGGCGTGGACCTACAAGGCAGCCAGCGGCGTGATCGAGACCTCGCCCGCGGTGTACTCCGGCGTGGTGTACTTCGGCACGACCAGCGGGACCCTCTACGCGGTGAACGCCTCGACCGGCACGCTGGAGTGCTCGTTCAACGCCACGGCGCCGATCCTTGCCTCCCCGGTCGTCGTCAGCGACCCGGACGGTTCCGGGCCGGTGGTCTACGACGGCACCATCCCGGGCAACGGCGCGGCGGACGGCGCGGAATACGCCATCTACGGGCCCGGCAACAAGCACGGCGGCTGCACCCAGGACTGGGCGTTCACCGGGTTCCAGGTGACACCCGGCGGCACCTGGTCGTCGCCCGCCTACGGCGCCGACGCGGCCGGGACGCCGCTGGTGGTGTTCGGCAGCAAGGACGACGACGACTCGGTGTACGCGCTCAACGCCAACACCGGGGCGCTGGTCTGGCGCTACCAGACGAACACCGCGAACTTGCACGACGTGGGCTCCGCTCCGGTCATCTCCCCACCCGGCCGGAACGGCATCGCCGACGGCGTCGTGTACGCGGTCGGGAAGGACAAGTCGGTCTATGCCATCGACCTGACCACCGGCGCCCTGATCTGGAAGTACGCCCTGTCCACCGCTGGCAGCCATGGCGACGTGGCGGGGGCCGCCCTGGTGAACAACCGGATCTACCTCGGGTCGGACACCGGCGTCTACGCGCTCAACGCCGTCACCGGGGCGCTGGTCTGGCACGTCCTGTCCTCGGCCGCCTTCTACGCCTCTCCCGCGGTCACCGGGCCGGGCGGCCAGCAGGTACTGCTGATCGGTGACCTCAGCAGCACCCTGTACGCGCTCAACCTGGCGACCGGGGCCACCGTGTGGTCGCAGGCGTTCAGCACGGGGTTCTTCGCCTCCCCGGCGGTCTCGCAGGGCGCGGTCTACACGACGGGCCTGGACGGCGTGCTCCGGAGCTTCGTGCCCGGCTCTTAACAGGCTGACCGGGCCCCGGCTGCTGGCGGGGGCCCGGACGGTGCGGGCCTGGCCGTGACCGCGCCGGTGCCCTCGGACGAGGGCGCCGGGCGCGCCCAGGCCCGCACCGTCCTGCCGGGGCGCAGCCAGGGGGCGCCGGCGGCCTCGCGAATTACCCGTTGAGGGGATTGTTCGCGTGCGTCATTGAATGGATCGATTTTCACATGTAGCGCAAAATTCGCACGCTCCTGGCGAAAATGGTCCCGGTCACAATCAGATTTTCACGTGTTCGCTGCATGCCGCTGCTAATGTGCGTTACTCTAGGTCAACAGACGAACGCGGATAGTAACTCCCCTACGTCAGGTTCGGATGTGATCGCAGCTGCGATATGGGCTTGACGGCCTTCCCTTATCTGGCTGCGGTGCGGCCGGGCGGAAGGACATTAACCACTGCGGCGGCCAGGGGCATCAACGGCCGAGCCGATGGAGACCAAGGTGCAGACTCCCGCAGAGATCCTCGCGCGGATGCAGCAGGAGGTACCGCCGGGCAGGCAATGCCTGAATGGCGAAGAATTGCAGCAACTGGCTACCCGCACCCAGGCGCTGCTTGCCAGCAAACCAGCGGCGCAGGAGGAGTACAGCAGATTCCTGGCCGCGGCCGGGAAAGACATTGATCTGCCGTATTCAGTCCTATCCGCGTGCCTGAAGGGCAAGCGGATCCTGGTCAGCGGCGGCACGGGTTGCATCGGCGCGACGCTGATGGCCCAGCTGGCGCGGCTCCAGCCCGCGTGCCTGGTGAGCGTGAGCCGCGGCATCACCCAGGGCTGGCCGCGCCTTGCGGACGCCGAGTATGTCCACGCCGATATCAGGGACGCCGATCGGCTGGCCGCGGTCTTCGGCCGTGCCAACTGCGACATCGTCTTCCACGTGGCCGGGCAGCGTGACCCCGGGCTCGCCGAGCGCGAGGTGCACCGCACGGTAACGACCAACGTGCTCGGCACCCGCAACGTGGTCAGCGCCGCCGCCGCCTCCGGGGTTTCTCACGTGGTCGCCGCATCGACCGGCAAGGCCTTCCGGCCGTACTCATCCGAGGTCTATACCGCCTCCAAGCGGGCCGCCGAGTGGCTGCTGTGCCGGGCGGCGGCAGAGGGCCTGACCGCCTGCTCGGCGGCGAGGTTCACCCATGTGATCGACAACTCGATCATCCATGCCCGGCTGCTGGACTGGTGTAACGGCGGGGTGATCCGCCTGCACAGCCCCGATATCGCGTTCTATGTTCAGTCCGCGCTCCAGTCGGCACAGTTGCTGCTCGCGGCCGCGGCCGGCGCGCAGTGCGGCTCGCTGCGGGTGCATGCCATCAACGACCTGGGGTGGCCACTGGCCCTGGTCGATGTGGCGCTCGGCGCGCTCGCGCGGACCGGTTCCACGGCGCCCATCTACTTCAGCGGCTACGACCGTGGCTACGAGCCGGTGCCGTTCCCCGCGCTCTACGACCCCATGACCGCAGGTGACGTGAGCCCGCTGATCAGCGCGTTCGAGGGCGCCGGCACCGGGCCGGCCTGGTGCCAGGACATCGATGTGTTCCCGCTCCGGGTCGCGGCCGCGCCCGCGCTGGACGGGCGGCTGGAGGCACTGGCCGCCACCTGCGCGCGGACCGAGCAGCCGGAGCAGGTCCGCGCCGCGCTTGACGACCTCTCCTGGGTGCTGTTCGACGCCACCATGGCGGCTGTTCCCCGCCGGGTACTGGCCCGCGCGGCCCAGCGCTGCGAGCGGCAGCGCGACGGCCTGGACGCGGTCCATGCACGAATGCTGGCGACAATCGGGCATTACGCGGCCGGGGTTAATCCCGTGCCGGCCGCGAGAAAGCAGCCGGCCGGGGGAGAACTGCCCAGCGAGATGATCGGCACCCCATGACGAATTCGGTGTGGCGCACGATTTTCCAGGACTCAGCAGGATTTGGCCTCATGTCAAATGCGGCCGGGATATGGCGTAGTTACCCGGGCACCCCCAGGACCGCGGTAACGGGGGCAAGCCTCTAAAAGCGGCCCATACTGTGATCACCTGAATCCACGTCCCAAATGACGTGACGTCCATTCGTAAAGTCGTTCACGCAGCAGGAGGATCTCCGGCACAATGACGATCCACAACGATGATCAGTCCACGAGCACGATCAAAGGGGGAGAATTCGATGAAGGGACCTGGATTCGGGAGCGTGATCTGGGTCGTGTTCGGGATCTCGGCGTGTTCCACCCTCGTCTGGACCCTGACCGTGCGGCTTTTGTTCCGCCGCAGCAAGGCCCCCACCGATCTGTAACCCCGCAGCGCAGCTTTCAGATCCCCCGGGTCACCTTCCGGCCGCGCCGGGGGTTCGTGGTCGTTCCCCTTGTGCTGGTCGTGGCCGGGTCGGTCTTCCTGCACCGGACGCTGCTGGCCCACATCTCGGCGGCCGCGGGCTGGGTGTACGGGCTGTGGGCGGTAAGCCTCGGGTTCGTGCTGTTGCAGCTCACCCTGTCGTGGTTCCAGCGCCCGTTCAAGGTGAACGAGATCCAGAGCCTGAAGCTGGACCGGCTGGGGGTCGCTGCCGTGGTCCCGTGCTACAACGAGGACCCCGCGATCCTGGACCGGACCATCTACGCGCTGTTCCAGCAGACCCGCAAGGTCGACTGGATCATCGTGGTCGATGACGGCTCCCGCGTCGACTACACCGACGTCCGGGCCCGCTGGCAGGCCCACCGTTCCGCCACCGAGCTCATCTGGATCCGCCAGGAGAACAAGGGCAAGAAGCACGCGCAGGCCGCGGCGTTCCATGCGGTGCCCAACGCCGACATCTACGCGACGATGGACTCCGACTCCGCCCTGGAGCGCCGGGCCATCGAGGAGGGCCTCAAGCCATTCGCCGACCGCGATATCGTCTCGGTCGCGGGCCTGGAGTTCGCCTACAACCTGAACAAGAACCTGCTCACCCGGGCCATGGGGCTGCGATCCCTGGCCTTCCAGCTCTTCACCATGAGCGCGCAGAGCGTCGCGGGCGGGAACGTGGTGATCAACCCGGGCGCATTCTCGCTCTACCGGGGGTGGCTGATCCACCGGATCCTGCCCGCCTACCTCGCGGAGACCTTCTTCGGCGTACCGGTCATCCTGGGTGACGACACCGCGCTGACCATGTTCGCCCTGCTGCACGGGCGGGCCGTCCACCAGCCCACGGCGGTGGCGATGCCGGTGTACCCCGAGACCCTGTCGCACCACCTGCGCCAGTGGACCCGCTGGATGCGCGCCTCGACGATCCGGACGCTGTGGCGGATGCGCTATCTGTCGCTGCGCTCCTATGCCTGGTGGTTCGTGGTGTACCAGCAGTACGCCTTCTTCGCCTCGGCCGCGGTGTCGGTGTGCGTGCCGCTCGTCTGGCCGGCCTCGCGCAACCTGGTCTTCGCCAGCTGTATCGCGCTGGTCGCCTGGCCGTTCGCGGTCGCTCTGCGCCTGATCACGGTCAAGCGCTCTGACCAGCGCTGGCCCTCCTGGCTGATGTCAACCCTGCTGCTGCCGTTCGCGGCCCTGTGGTACCTGCTGGTGCTGCGCCAGATCCGCTTCTACGGCATGGCCACCTGCCATCGCCAGGGCTGGGTGACCCGCAAGAAGGTGGAGGTCACCATCTCCGGGCCGCCCGCCCACACCGCGGAACTGGTCCGATGAACAAGGCCAGGTACGCCGCCGCCGTCATCGCGGCGGTGGGCGTATCCATCACGACGGGCGGCGCCGCGGCCGCGATCTGGCAATACCGGCACGAACCGGCCCCCAGGATTGCCAGTGCCCGGGCCCGGGCCACCGTCGCGGCCTCCGCCCCGGTCCTGCCCCAGGCCAGTTCCGCGCCCTACCCGCATGCGGCCATCCACCACCCCGGCGCCTTCCACTTCCTGGGCACGCTCGAGCCCAACACGCCCACCACGTACCTGCCGGTGACCCGCTTTTCCGGGGTGGCCTGCCGCAGGCCCAACATCACCGTCTACTACAGCCCCTGGGGCACGTCGTTCCGTGCCCGGTTCGTCACCGCGGCCGCGCAGGCCGGCGCCGCCGTGCTGGTGCACATGGAGCCATGGCACGCCTCCATGACCGCCATCGCGGACGGGCGCTGGGACAGCTACCTGCACCGGTTTGCCGCACAGGTCCGGCACTACGGTGGCCCGGTCATCATGAGCTTCGCCCCGGAAGCGGATGGCAGCTGGTATCCGTGGGGCTGGCACCATGCCGTGCCCGCCGAATACCGGGCCGCGTGGCGGCATGTGGTGACGCTGTTCCGGCAGTCGGGCGCGAGCAACGTCACGTGGCTGTGGGACATCAGCGGTGGCAGGCCTCGCGCCGGGCGGGTGCGGTACTTCTGGCCGGGACCCCAGTACGTGGACTGGATCGGCATCGACGGCTACTACGTCACCCCGGCCGACACCTTCAAGAGCGTCATCGGCGACACCATCACCGCCGTGCGGAAGTTCACCAAGAAACCGATCCTGCTGTCCGAGGTCGGCATCGGGCCGCTCGCCGGCCAGGTGAAGAAGATTCCGAACCTGTTCGCCGGCATCCGCCGCAACCGCCTGCTGGGCCTGATCTACTTCGACGTGGCCCAGCACGATGGCCTCTATCACCAGGACTGGCGGCTGGACGACAACCCTGCCGCCGTCGCGGCCTTCCGCGCCGGGGTGAGGTCGCTGCGGGCGACGGGGAGTTCGCAGGGGCCGGGGAATTCGCGGGGTGCGGGGGAGGCTGCCCCGACCCCGTCGGCATTGCGGTAACACATGAGTACGGGTCCGCCGTGGACCGGCGGACCCGTACCTGTGGTGATCGGCGTGATGGGCGTGTGTGGCGCCATCTGTTCCCCTGTCGTTTAGAGGCCTGCGGCCTGCATGTTCGCGACGAACTGGGCCGCCTGTGCGGTGGCGCCCGGTGCGGCGACGTAGTAGCCGTTGGGGCTGATGGACTCGGCGGCCGCGGTCATCTGGGCCACGGTGCCGTTGACGGTCGAGACCTCGGCGAACGCCTGGACGACGGGGTTGGCGGCGCGGGCCTGGGCGGCGGCGGCGTTGAACAGCGCATCGTACTGCTGCAGGTTGGTGGTCTGCGACTCGGTCTGGATGTTGACGATGTCGCCGGCGGCGGCGGCCGCGCCGGAGATGTTGGCGCGGATGTACCAGTGCACGATGGTCTCGCCGGGCAGGCGGGGGTTGGCCGCGCCGGGGACATAGCCGAGGTCCAAGGCGGGAGCCATGATCACTTTCAGCCCGTGCGCGTGGGCCAGGCGGCCGAACAGGGTCATGTACTTGGCCGGGTTCTGCTGCTCGTTCAGCGGGGTCTGCGCCCACTTCTCCGGGTCGTACATGACCCACTGGTAGGGGAAGCTGATCCGGGAGTTCGCGATGTCCGAACTGAACTGCGCGTAGGAGGTGTAGGCGAGCACGGGGGTGGCCGCCAGGCCGGGCTGGATGGGGTTGCCGGACAGGCTGGACCCGGCGCCGTAGGTGGTCGGGCCGTTGAGGACCGAGGAGGTGGTGCCCGGGGCGACCGCGTTGATCCCGGCGAGGGTGCCGGCGCCCATCAGCCAGGAGGGCGTGGTGGCGGCGGAGGCGGATACCGCCGAGCCGAGCACCGGGCCCAGCAGGGCGCCCGCGGTGATGGCGGCGGCCGCGGCCAGGCCGAGAAACCTGCCACGCGCCCGGCGGGCCCGGGTGCGGCGGCGGTCGGCGGGGGTGTGGGAGGTGGTGGTCTCGAAGTTCTCGGTGGCGCTCATGACGGCTCCTTGCGGGTTATGGACTGACTGGCTTGTTCGCATAACCCAAGTCTTGAATATGGAGCCGTCTATGCCCCAGAGAAGGAAGTCTCCTTTCGATTAGGGATGTTTCCCCGGTCCGTTAGGCCTCCGGCCGGGTCCTTTCCACTGTGGCGGCATGGGCCAAAAGGCCCTATCCGCCAGAACCCGAAGACCCAGGCCACCCCGGCCGCGACGACGGCCACCGGAGGTGGGTGAAACCCCGGCTGGACCGGCGAAACCGGCCCAGCCGGGCGCGGGGCGGGGGGCAGCTAGCCGCTTTCCGAGAACCTGGTGACCTCGAGGCCCTGACCACCCGACCAGATTTCGAAGCCAGCCTGCACGGCCCACATCAGCGCCGACGAGTTGATGTCGCCGAGCTGCTTGGCTCTCGCCATGAACGGCGCCAGCCGGAGCGATGCCGACGTCACCGGCGAGGCACGCCGGAAAGAGATGTAATACCGGCCGGGGACGGTGGCGTGCGGCACCTCGTACCATTGCGCGCCGTCGATCCACACCTTCGGGTACAGCCCGACCCACCACTGCGGCCCACTGTATTGGAGCCAGATCATTATCTCGTAGGTACCGACTCCGCTCTGGGGACCGCACCAGATGTCCAGGGAGTCGTCCCATATCCCGCTGTTCGGCGGCGTCGACGTCGCCCAGCTGACGGTGTAGTTACCGAGCGCCGCCGCCCTTGGCAGCTCACCCTGCTCGGCCGAGGAGCACGCTCCCTCGAAGCAGCCGGTTCCGATGTAGGGGTAGGCCCGTACCGTCGGTGATGTCGCGTCCCCGGGGGAGCGGACCACGCTGAAGGCGCCGTCGTTCCCGGGCACGGACAGGCACATCCCCTGATCGTTGTTATTGATGCTGGGCTTGTTCCTGACCACCAGTGGCTGACCGGCGATTCCCATGACATGCAGGGCCTGCCAGCGGTTGCAGCTCACCTCGGTCGGCGCGGCGGTAGCGGGCACGAGCGCGGTAACGGTGATCGCGACTGCCACTACTACGCCAATGACCAGGAGCCTTGCGAGTGCGGTGCGGGGGCACCACGTCATCTCAGTTCCCTTCTGCGCGTTGCGGAGGAAACACAGTGGATGCAGTGAGCAAGCATTCAATCACAATTGGCTACATGAGCTCAGTTACACGACCGCAATAGCTGGGCTGGGCCTGACCTACTGTGCTGAATATGCAGGTCAGAGCGTTGAGAGATAGGCCGGCGCGGTGAAAGAACTGGACAAGTTGCGTGTCTCGGCACCAGAGTCGCCCCATGGATATCCGCATCCAGTGCCTGACCATCGACTCGGCCGATCCGTTCCGGCTGGCCACGTTCTGGCAGGCCGTGCTGGGCTGGCGCCTTGAAGCCGACGAGGACGGGGCCGTTCTGGAGCCCCCGAAGGGCAGCCCCGAAGACGGGGTGGCCCCGGACCTGCTGTTTCTGCGCGTCCCCGACGAGAAGGCCGGCAAGAACCGGCTGCATCTGGATTTGCGGCCGGTGGACCAGGCCGCCGAGGTCGCCCGGCTGGAGGGCCTGGGCGCACGCCGGGCCGACGTGGGCCAGGGCCCGGACGTGACCTGGGTGGTGCTGGCCGACCCCGAGGGAAACGAGTTCTGCGTGCTGCGGGCGTTCCGGCCGGAGGAACTGGCCGAACTGGCCGGCGGCTCAGCCTGCGCCCTACGTCGGCCGTGGTCACGCCTGCTGGCCGTGGTTACGCCCGCTGGCTCGTGGTCAGCCGGCTGGCGTGGTCGCGCCCGCTGGCCGTGGTCCCGGCCGCGCCGCCCCCTCACGGCTGCGCGCGGCGCTCCCTGTTGTCCCGCTGCGCGAGCAGCGCCTGCTCCGCCTCGGGCGAGAAACCTCGGGTCAGCGGTGGCTCACCGCGCTCCCGGTCCCAGGCCAGCACGTCGGCCACCGTCACCTCAAGCGGGGTCGCTGGCATGCCCGCGGCCAGCGCCCGCGCCGGGCTGCGCTGCTGGGTCACCCAGTCCGTCTTCACCAGCGGGAACGGCTGCGGCGCCACGTCGAGCGGCACCGGCACGAGTTCCACCTGGGTGCCCGTCACCCGGGCGCAGGCCTGGATGAGCCCGCCGAGCGTGACCGGCTCGGCCGGGCCGACCGCCTGGAAGGCGCCGGGGCGGTCGTCGGCGAGCAGTCGCACCACCAGCCGGGCCAGGTCGCGCGAGTCGATGATCTGCACCGGCTGCGCGGGATCACCGGGCACCGCCACCCGCCCGCCACGGCCCGCCCGCCGCACCCAGTAGGTGAGACCGTCCTGCCAGTCGTGCGGCCCGGCCACCTTCCCCGGCCGGACGATCGTCGCCCGCTCGCCGTACCGGGCCACCACGTCGTCCTCGCAGGCGACCTTGCTCGGGCCATAGGTGCTGTCGTCGAGTTCCCCGGTGTCATCGACATACCGCACCGGGTCGCGGCGGGGCGCATCCTCGTCGGAGCCCGGCCGCAGCCCCTCGTGCCGGTACACCGCGTGGCTGGAGATGAACAGGTACCGCCCGGCCCGGTCACCCAGCGCGTCCATTGCCTGCCCGACGTGCCTGGGCACGTAGCCGCAGCAGTCCACGACCGCATCCCAGGTCCCGTCGCGCAGCGCCGCGTAGTCGCCGGTGTCCCGGTCGCCGCGGAGCCGGGTCAGCCCGGGGAACAGGTCGGTCCCGGACTTGCCACGGCCGAACAGGGTCACCTCGGCACCCGCGCTCAGGGCGTCCTCGACGATGGCCCGGCCCACGAACCACGTGCCACCCAGGACAAGGAGCCGCATGGACGCCGAGCCTACCGGCCCACGGGTACGCGTTCAGGCGGTCAGGGCCAGGGCCAGCAGCATCACGGCGGCGGAAACCTCCACCAGCGCGCCGAACACGTCGCCGGTCATCCCGCCGAGGCGCCGCCGGGCCAGGCGGCGCAGCAACTCGCCCGCGCACAGCCCGGCCAGCACGGCGATGACGGCACGCAGCGCCGGGTACGGTCCCCAGGCGGTCCAGGCGGCCGCGGCGGTCACCGCGAGCAGTAGCACGGCGGCCGTGACCCTGGCCCGCACGGTCGTGGCGCCGGCCACCAGCGCGCCGAACCCGTCCGGCCGGGCGGGCGGGGATCCCGGTCCGGTCGCCAGCACGACCGCCGTCCGCCCGGTGACCGCCGCCGCGCCGAGCGCGGCGGCCTCCGGCCAGCCGGGGGCCACCGTCGCCAGCGCGGTGACCTGCACCAGGACGGTGAACAGCAGCGCCGCGACGCCGAACGGCCCGACATCGGACCGGCGCATGATCGCGAGGGCTTCCGCCCGCGGCCGGCGGCTGCCCAGCCCGTCCGCGGTGTCCGCCAGGCCGTCCAGATGCAGGCCCCCGGTAAGCAGCGCCAGCACGCCGACCGCCAGCGCAGCGGCCAGCAGCCTGCGCGGGCCGGAATGGCCGCCGGCCTGCACCGCGAACAGCACACCGGCGGCCGGGACCGCCAGCAGCAGCCCCGCCGCCGGCAGCCAGAGCACCGCCCGGGCCGCGTCGTCCCTGCCGATCTCCGGTGCCGCCTTGACCGGAAGGATCGTGAACAGGCCGAGCGCGGCTCGCAGCGGGGCCAGGCCGGCCCGGCCCAGGCGTCCCGTCCCGGCCTGCCCGGCCCGCGGGGCCTGTGTCACCGCAGCCGCCGGGCGATCCCCGCCGTGCACAGCCAGACCTCGTCGCTGGCCGCCGCGATGCGCGCGTTCAGCTGGCCCAACTCGTCACGGAATCGCCGGCCGGAGGCCGTGCCGGGTACCACGCCGGAGCCGATCTCGTTGCTCACCGCGATCACCTGCCGCCGGGTGTCCCGCCATGCCGCCAGCACCTGGCCGGTGCGGGCCGCCAGGGTCCCGGCGGCACCGGCCGTGCCGTCCCAGGCACCGCAGTCGTCCATCACCCGGGCCAGCCAGGTGGTCAGGCAGTCCACCAGGACGGGGGCCGGGCCCGGCGCGGCCAGCACCTCGGCCAGCGCCAGCGTCTCCACCGTCCGCCAGTGCGTCGGCCGCCGCCGCCGGTGCTCGGCCACCCGGGCGTCCCATTCCGCGTCGCCCGATCCCGGTGGCGTGCCCGTCGCGACGTAGTCGACCGGGCCATCCCCGGCCAGCATGTCTTCGGCCGCCGCCGACTTCCCCGACCGTGCCCCGCCGAGTACGAGCACCCGGCGCCCCGCTCCCGCACCGCCTGGCCCAGGCCCGGCCGCCCGGCTGACCGCGGCGCCGCTCCCACCGGCGGACTGCGGAGGCCCGGGGGAGGGGGAGCGCGGAGCGCCCGGCGGCGACATGCCGCCCGGAGACGGGGGAGCGCCTGGCATCACCAGGCCGGTGGTAGCCAGGTCGGCGACGTCGCCGACCACCACGACCGCCGGGTTCGTGACGCCGGCCGCCTGCACGGCACCGGCCAGGTCCCGCAGCGGCGCCGTCACCACCCGCTGCTGCCGGCTCCAGCCGTCGGACACCACCGCGCCCGGGGTCGCGCCGCCCAGCCCGGCGGAGATCAGCGTGTCCGCGATCTCGGCCAGGTGGTCGATCGACATGAGCAGCACCAGGGTCATCCCGCTGCGGGCGAGCGCCGCCCAGTCCACGGAACTGCGCGAGTCGCCGGGCCGGACATGCCCGGCGAGCACGCAGAAGCCCTGGCTCACCCCCCGGTGCGTGACCGGGATGCCGGCCGCGGCCGGCACCGAGATCGCGCTGGTCACCCCGGGCACCACCTCGACGGGGACGCCCGCGGTCAGGCACGCCTCGACCTCCTCGCGGCCGCGGCCGAACACGAACGGGTCGCCCCCCTTCAGCCGGACCACGGCACGCCCGGCGCGGGCGTGCTCGACCAGCGCGTGGTTGATGTGGTCCTGCCGCATCGCCGGGCCGCCGGGCACCTTCGCCGCGTCCACCACATGCACGCCGGGCGCCAGTTGCTCCAGCAGCGCCAGCGGCGCGAGGCGGTCGGTCACCACCACGTCGGCTTCCCGGAGCCGGTGCAGCCCGGTCACCGTGATCAGGCCCGGGTCCCCAGGACCGCCGCCGACGATCGACACCCGGCCCGGCTTCGGCTGCCCGCCTGCTGCTGGCCTTGCCGGACGATCCACCGGGCCCACGGTGTCCACGAAGCGGTCACGGAGTTCAACGGCACGGCGCGGGTCGCGGCCCGCGTTGACCGCCACGGTCACGGCGCCCGCCCGTCCCACCGCGGGCACCCAGGCCGCGGAGGCGGCCGCGTCGTCTGCGCGGGCGCACCACAGGCGCTGCCGCTCGGCGTCCGCCGCCACGGCCTCGTTGACCTCCGGCTGGTCCGTGCAGGCCAGGACCAGCCAGGCGCCGTCCAGGTCGCCGGGCTGGTAACCGCGCCGATGGGCCGTGATCTGCCCGCGGTCCGCCATATCGGCCAGCGCCGGGGTGAGCCTCGGAGCCACCACCACGACCTCGGCGCCCGCCTCGCGCAGCCCGGCCACCCGGCGCAGCGCCACCGGGCCGCCGCCGACCACCAGGGCCCGGCGGCCCTCGAGCCGCAGGCTGAGGGGATATATGGGGGGCGCCGCGGCCGACGTGGGTGCGGCTGGCGTGGGTGGGGTGGCTGCGGCGCCTGTGGATGGGGTGGCTGTGCCGGATCCGGTGTGGGGCCCAGCGGCGGGCTGCGGCTCGGACGGGGTTGCCATGTCCGTCCCTTACTCCTTGGCGCCGGACACCCCGGCGCTGTCGAACGTCGCGACATCGCGCAGCACCCGGGCGGCGGCCTGCACGATGGGCACGGCCAGCGCGGCGCCGGACCCCTCGCCCAGCCGCATGTCCAGGTCGAGCAGCGGCCGCAGGCCCAGCGCGGACAGCGCCCGCCGGGCGCCCGGCTCGGTGGACATGTGCCCGGCGACCAGGCAGTCCACCACGTCAGGGGCCATCGCCCTGGCCGCCAGCGCGGCCGCGCAGGCGATCACGCCGTCGAGCACCACGGGGGTCCGCAGCGCCGCCGCGCCCAGCATGAAGCCGGCCAGCGCGGCGTGCTCCAGGCCGCCGATCGCCGCCAGTACGGCCAATGGGTCCGTTGGGTCCGGCCGGTGCCTGGCCAGCGCCCGGCGGATCGCGCTGACCTTCCGCTCCCAGGTCTCGTCGTCGATGCCGGTGCCCCGGCCGGTGACCTCCTGCGCCTCCGCGCCGGTGAACACCGCGATCAGGGCCGCGGACGCGGTCGTGTTCGCGATGCCCATGTCCCCGGTCACCAGGCACCGGTTGCCCGCCGCGACCAGGTCGCGGGCGGTCTCGATGCCGGCCTCTACCGCACGCTGCGCCTCGTCCCGGCTCATCGCCGGCCCTGCTGTCATGTCCGCGGTGCCCGGGCGCACCTTGCGCGGCAGCAGCCCGGGCGCGGGCGGCAGGTCGGCCGCGACCCCCACGTCCACCACGCAGACCTCCGCACCCGCCTGCGCGGCGATCGCGTTCACCACCGCGCCGCCGGCCAGGAAGTTCGCCACCATCTGCATGGTGACCTCCTGCGGCCAGGGGGTGACCCCCTGGGCGTGCACGCCGTGGTCGGCGGCGAACACCGCGACGGCCGCGGGCTCGGGCACCGGGGGCGGGCAGTCCCCGGCAATTCCGGCCAGCCGTACCGAGAGATCCTCCAGCACGCCGAGGGATCCGCTCGGCTTTGTGAGCCGCTCCTGGCGCTCCCGGGCCTGGGCCATCGCCCCGGCGTCCGCGGGCGCGACGGCGGCCAGGGTGTCGGCCAGCAGGCTCACCGGTGTACCGCCGGGCAGCCCGCGCTGGCCCCAGCGTCCCTCGTGCACGGCCCAGGCCAGCGGGCGGCGCCGCGCCCAGCCGGACAGCGCCAGTTCCGGCCCGGGGGGGAACTCGGTCACGTGCCCCACGCACAGGTAGGCCACGACCTCCAGGTGTGGCGGCAGGCCCAGTGCCGCCGCCAGTTCCCGCTCGTCGAAAAAGCTGACCCAGCCCACCCCGAGCCCCTCGGCCCTGGCCGCGAGCCACAGGTTCTGCACCGCGCACACGCTGGAGTACGCGGCGACCTGCGGCTGGGCGTGCCGGCCCAGGACATGCCTGCCGCCCCGGGTGGAGTCGCAGGTGACCACGATGTTGACCGGGGCGTCGAGGATGGCCTCGACCTTCAGGTCACCGAACCGCAGCGCCCGGGACCGGGGCAGCGAGCCGGCGAAGATGTCCTGCTGCCGGCGGCGCCAGGGTGCGCACCTGCTCGCGGACCGCTCGGTCGCGCAGGATGAGGAAATCCCACGGCTGGCTCAGTCCCACGCTGGGCGCCTGGTGCGCCGCGGTCAGCACCCGGGTCAGCACCTCGTCGGACACCGGGCCGGGCAGGAAACCGTTGCGCATGTCCCGGCGCGCGGCGGCGAGCCGGTAGAACGCGTCGATGTCCTGCTGGGGCATGGGCTCACCGGGCAGGGCCGCGCCGGAATCGGTCATGTCAGCACCTCGTGAGCGGCGTGGACGTGCCGGTGCCCCGCCTCGTCGTCGTCCGGGTGGAAGTGCGGGACCTGCGGGCGCCCGACCTTGCCGGCGAAGCCGGGCAGCGCCACCCGGTAGGCGCAGGTGTCGCAGTTCATCCTGATGTCGCCCGCCAGCGCCTCGTCGTAGCGTTCCAGCACCAGCCCGGTCAGTTCGGCGCACGCCCCGATCAGCCCCGCCACCGTGACCGTCAGGCCGGGGTGCCGCCCGGCGAACTCGTGCGACTGGGCCACCACCCGGTCCGGCAGCACCCCGGGGAAGAGGAAGTACGGCGCCACCACAATGCGGCGCGCGCCCAGTAGCACGGCCCGCTCCAGGGCTGCGGGCACCGAGGGCTCGGCCAGCGAGATGAAGCAGAACTCCACCCCCGCGTAGCCGCGCCCCTCCCAGAGCAACCGCGCCACCTTGGCGATCTCGGCGTTGGCGTCCGGGTCGGTGGACCCGCGCCCGGCCAGCACCACGACGGTGTCCCGCCGGGGCGCGCCGGCCAGCGCGGCGTCGATCCTGGCCGCCAGGATGTCCTGGAGCACCGGGTGCGGGCCGAGCGGCCGCCCGTAGGAATAGGACAGGCCCGGGTGCCGCACCAGTTCCCTGGCCAGCGCGGCCGGGATGTCGCCCTTGCCGTGGCCGGCGGCGGTGAGCACCAGCGGTATCGCGACGATCGGCGGCGGGCCGCCGGTCCCTGGCGGGAGCAGCCGCGCGACCGCGTCCGCCACCGAGGGCCTGGCCAGCTCGATGAATCCGCCGTCGACGGCGGGCACCCGGCCCGCGGCGCGGTCCCGCACCTGCCCGACGAGCCGGGTGAACTCGGCCACGCCCGCGTCGCTGCGGGTCCCGTGGCCGACGATCAGCAGGGGTGGCATGGTCACGAGGACGGCTCCTTGGGCGGGGCGGCGGGGTCGGGCTAGCACCGCGCGGGGCGGCGGGGTCGGGGCTAGTTTGGGGCGGGGCGGCGGGGTCGGGGCTAGTACTGTCTGCGAGCGGGTCGCCATAGAGCAGGGCGTTGAGCGCGGCCGCCGCGACGGCGGCGCCCCCCTTCTCGCTCCTGTTGGTCACCGCGGGCAGCCCGCTGTCCCGCAATGCCTGTTTCGCCTCGACGGCCCCCACGAAACCCACCGGCAGGCCGATGACCAGCGCCGGGGCCGGGCCCCGGGAGAGCAGGTCGGCCAGGGCGGTGGGCGCGGTGCCGATCACCCATACCGCGCCGGGGCCGACCTCGCCGCCGGCCACCCGGATTCCCGCCGCCGCCCGGGTAATGCCGAGCACCCTGGTCAGCGCCGCGGCCCGCCGGTCATCGATCCGGCACACCACCGCGCGGGCGGTGATCCCGGCCGCCGTCATCGCCGAGTCGGCCACCACCGGCGCGCCGTCGCGCAGCGCCTGCGCACCCGCCGCCACGTCCGCTTCCGCACAGACCAGGTCATCGAGGTAGCCGAGGTCGGCGCTGGCGTGGATGACCCGCTCCACCACGGCCCGGGTCCACGGCGGCAGGTTGGCGGTGTCCGCCCGCGCGCGGAGGATCTGGTACGACTGCTTCTCTATCGGGTGCGCTACGCGGGCCATCGTGCCGTCCTCCCCGCCGGGACCGCGGCGCCTGCCATCGGAGAAGCCGGCTCGGTCTCGGTGATCGCGTCCACCGGGCAGATCTCGATGCACTCACCGCACCCCGAGCAGCGCTCCGCCAGGACGATCAGCGTGCCCCCCGAGGGGCGTATCGCATGTTCTGGACAGGTGAGCAGGCACGCGCCGCAGCCCTGACAGGGACCAATCGTCACGGTGCCCGGCCGGGGCGGCGGGGCCGGGGCTAGCACTGGGCGGGGTGGTGGGGCCGGGGCTAGCCGTGGGCGGGGCGGCGGGGCCGGGGCTAGCACTGCGTGGGTCGGCGGGGTCAGGCGTGGGCGGGGCGGCGGGGCCTGGGCTAGTGCTGCCATCGGTACCCCCTCGGGGTGACCATCCGGCCGGCGATGATCTGGGTGCTGGCCGAGCCGACGATGACCACGCTGGTCATGTCCGCGACGGCCGGGTCGGCCTCGGCCAGGGTGGTGATCAGCACCCGCTGGCCGGGGCGGAACGCGTCGTGCACCACGCCGACCGGCGTGCCCGGGTCGCGGTAGCGGGCCATGATCTCCAGCGCCGCCCCGAGCTGCCAGTCCCGGTCCCTGCTGCGGGGGTTGTA
The DNA here is from genome assembly GCA_963730235.1 of uncultured Actinomycetes bacterium. Taxonomy (GTDB): domain Bacteria; phylum Actinomycetota; class Actinomycetes; order Streptosporangiales; family Streptosporangiaceae; genus DASXKD01. The sequence continues at coordinate 110,517 of CAVSRH010000002.1, read as the reverse complement.
GAAGGCCACCACGAAGTCCCCCTCGGCCGCCGCCCGGATCCGCCGCTCGATGATCTCCCACGGCGTGTGCAGGTCGGACAGGGAGAGGATCGCGTGATCGTGGCCGAGCGGTGCGCCGAGCAGTGCGGCGGCCGCGAGCCCGGCGGTCACTCCGGGCACTCCGGTCACGTCGATGTCCGTGCCGGCGACCGCCAGCGCGGGGCTGGCCATGGCATAGACGCCGGCGTCACCGGAGCCGACCAGGGCGACCGCGTGCCCCTTGCGGGCCTCCGCCACGGCCGAGGAGGCCCGCTCCTCCTCGTCACCCAGACCGCTGCGGAGCACCCGCGTGCCGGGGCGCAGCACGTCGTTGATCTGGTCCAGGTAACGATCCAGGCCCACCACCACCGAGGCGCGCCGCAGTTCGTCGATGGCCCTGGGGGTGACCAGGTCACGGTCGCCGGGGCCGAGCCCGACCAGTGTCAGCCGTCCCCGTGGCCGGATCCGGGCCAGCGCCACCGTGGCCATCGCCGACTTGCGCTTGGCCACCACGAGTTCGTCACCGTAGGTCAGGGCCGCCGCCTCGGCCACGCTCGGCGTGCCGACGGCCGCGAGTGCCGCCTCGCCCGGGTTCGGCACCGGGACCACGGCAAGCTGGGCCGCCGGATAGCTGTGCAACGGCCAGCCACGCTGCCGTGCGGCCGCGACGATGCCCTCCTCCCCGGCCTTGGCGTCGACCGTGGCCAGCGCGGCCACCGAGTCCCTGGACAGCCCGCCCACGGCCAGCGCCTCGTCGACCAGCCCGAGGACCTCCTCCTCGGTGACCCCGGTGCTCGCCCCGACCCCCGCGACCAGCGACGGCGGGCGGAGCACCACGGTGTTCTCGTCGACGGGCACGATCCGGTCGGTCACCACGATCCGGTACGGGCCCGCCCCGCCGATGGTGGCCGGGAACGCTGGCAACGGCCAGGTGGCGTCCGCCTCGAAGCCGACCGGCTCACCGTCCAGCAGGGCGCGGCTGACCCGGGCGATCGCGCCCTCCGCGGGCCAGTCCAGGGTGTCCAGGCCGGGCAGTCCGGTGGCGTCGGTCGCCGTGGTGATGATCGCCTGGGCGCCGAGCACGTCGGCGACCCTGGTGCACAGCGCGTTGGCGCCGGCCGCATGCCCGCCGACCAGCGTCACCGCGTACCGGCCCGGCTCGTCCACGCAGACCACGGCCGGGTCGATCCACTTGCTGTCCAGCAACGGGGCGACCAGCCGGGTGGTCGCGCCCACGGCCAGGAAACACACCAGTCCGTCGCATTCGGCCCAGGCCCGGTGCAGTGCTTGTCTGGCCGGCCCGTCGTAGGTCCGGGTCTCGCCGGGCCAGGCCTGGGCCAGCCGGGCGGCGGAGGCGCGGCCGGCCAGGGTGACGGCGATCAGCGCGATCATCGCGGCGCTCCGTGGCCGGACCCGGGAGTTCCGTGGCCGACCAGGCCCGCGGCACTAGCGGGCTCCGCGGTACCCGGGCCGGCGGTCGCAGGGTCTCCGGAGCTGGCGGGTTCCGCGGTACCCGGGCCGGCGGTCGCGCGCTCCCCCGGGGTGACGGGTTCCGTGGCACTACGGCCGGCGGGGTCCCCGGGGCTGGCGGGTTCTGCGGTACCGGCGCCGGCGGTCGCGGGGACTCCAGAGCCGGCCGGTTCCGTGGCACTGGCGCTCACCGTGCCCCACACCAGGAAGACCGGGTTGCTGGCGGCGAGCCGGTGCACGTCCCCGGGCAGCGGGGCGAACCTGGCCGCCTGCACCAGGGCGCCGCCGGTGGCATAACCGGCCGCGGCCAGGGCTTCGCGCGCCGGGCCTGCTCGTTCCACCGCTGCCAGGGCCACCACGATCCGGGCCGGGCGCCGGGCTGCCGCCGCCTCGATCACCGCGGTCCCGCCACCGCCGACGAAGACCACGTCCGGGTCCGGTAGTGGCTCCAGTGCCCCGGGTGCCTCGCCGGGTACGATCCGCACGTCCACGCCGTGCCTGTGCGCGTTGGCCTGGATCCGGTCGCAGCGCACGGCTTCGCGTTCCACGGCGATCACCGCCGCGCCGAACCTGGCGCATTCGATGCCGACAGAGCCGCTGCCCGCGCCCACGTCCCACACCAGCATCCCGGGGCCCGGGCCGAGCCTGGCCAGCGCCAGCGCTCGCACCTCGGCCTTGGTGAGCACCGCGTCCCGGCTGTCGAACTCCTCTTCCGCCAGCGCCCACCCCCCTGCGGCTCCCCGCGCGCCTGCCAGCCACCCTGCACCCGCGGCATTCATCGCTTTCCCCGGGCCGGGGGAGGCGGCCAGGACCAGGACCACGTTCGGGTCATCCCAGGTGCCCCGGGCCGCGTCGGCGGGGGAGCACTCGGTGACCCGTTCGGCGGCACTGCCGAGATGCTCGGCCACGATCAACCGGCGCTCCCAGCCGTCCAGCGCCGCCCCGATCTCCGCGGGCCCCGCGTCCGGCCCGGTCAGCACCGCGACCTTCGGGCAGGCCCGGCACACGTTGACCGCGCGGCGCAGGTCGCGGCCATGCGCGCTGACCACCACGGCGTCGTCCCAGGACTGACCGGCCCGGGCGAACGCCAGCGCGATCGAGGACACGGCGGGCAGCACCGTGAACTTCAGGCCGCGCTCGCGCAGGGCGCGGACGATCCCGAAGAACCCGGGATCCCCGGAGGCGAGCACCGCGGCGTCGCCGCCGTGCGCGGCGAGCGCGTCCAGGGCGGGGGCCAGTTCCCCGAGCACCACGGTGCGCGCCTGGCGCGGGGCCACGGTGAGGTGCCTGCGGGCGCCCGCCACGAGGGTCGCGGCCGCCAGCGCCGCCTCCGCCTGCGGGCTCAGCGGCGAGCCGTCCATGCCGATGACCGTGATCATGCCGCGGTCACCCACTCCGGCCTGGTCGCCGCGACCACGCGGGCGCCGCTGAAATCCACCATCGCCACGTCGGCGGCCAGCCTGCCCTGTCCGGCCCGCAGTAGCACCGACCGGACCCGCTGGCACAACTCGTCGCCCGCGGCCCGCAGCAGCCCCTCCCGCTGCCAGATCTCATACGCGTGCCGGCCGGTGTTCGCGGCCCCGACCTCCGCTGCCATGGCCGCCGTCCCGCCCGCCGCGAGGGTGACGTCGCCGAGCAGCCCAAGGTCCACCTTGGACCGGGTGTAATGCGTCATCAGCACGCCGGCCGCGAGCTTGGCCAGCTTGCCGGCCATGCCTACGAAGATCACCCGGTCGAGGCCGACGTCGAGGCCACGGCGCAGCGCCGCGCCGGTGAAGTCGCCGACCTCGACGAAACAGACCTCGGCCAGGTCAGGAAGCAACGCCATCGCTCCCTTCTCCGTCCGGCCGCCGGTGCACAGCACCACCGTCCGCTCACCCTGGGCGGCCATGACCGATACCGCCTGTTCCACGCTGGCCCGCCACGACGCGGTGGAGAACGGCCGGACGATCCCGGTCGTGCCGAGGATCGAGATGCCGCCGAGGATGCCGAGGCGCGCGTTGGTGGTCTTGCGTGCCATCTTCTCGCCGCCGGGTACGGAGAGCACTACCACGACGCCACGGTTTACCAGGTCGGTAACTTCCGCCACGGCCTGAATGATCATCGTCCGGGGGGTGGCGGTGATGGCCGGCTCGCCGACCTCGATGCCGAGGCCCGGTTTGGTCACGATGCCGACCCCCTCGCCGCCTTCGAGCAGCACCCCGGGCTCGGCGCGCCAGCGCACGGTCGCGGTCAGGTGCGCGCCGTGGGTGACGTCCGGATCGTCGCCCGCGTCCTTGACCACGACCGCGGTCGCCTTCGTGGCGTCGTGCACGCAGGACTCGACGTCGAAGCTGACCCGCCGGCCGCTGGGCAGGGCTACCTCCACGGTCCGCTGTGCGGCCTGGTCCCGCAGCGCGGTGGTCGCGGCCTTCGCCGCGGCGGATGCGCAGGTGCCGGTGGTCCAGCCGGTGCGCAGCGCCTTGGGCCGCACCTTGGCGGTGCGGGGCAGGTCGGGCTCGGTCAGCTCGGGCTCGCCGCGAGGGCTGGGCTGGGTCACGGCCCCGACCTCGCGCAGGGCGGCGTCGGCGCTGCGCAGCGCGCGGCGGGCCTGCGGCTGTGCCTTGCGGTGCCCGTGGAAATGGCCGGGGTGGTACAGGTGCGAGCGGGTGCCGCTGGCCGCCAGCGCGGGCCCGACCAGGAACAGCGTGTGCTTCCAGAGCTTGCGGGCGCGGACCGTCTCGGCCAGGGCGCCCACGGTGCACTCCACGAGCAGTTCGTCGGGCCAGGTCGCCCGGTAGGCGACCAGCACCGGCGTGTCCGGCGGGTAGCCGCCGGACAGCAGTTCGGCCTGGAGCTGGCTGGACCGTGCCGCCGACAGGAACACCGCCATCGTGGTGCCGTGCCTGGCGAACTCGGCGATCTCCTCCCCGGCAGGCATCGGGGTCTTGCCGCCGCCGAGCCGGGTGAGGATCACCGACTGGGCGAGTTCGGGGACGGTCAGCTCGCGCCCGGCGAGGGCGGCGACCGCGGAGTAGGCGCTGACCCCGGGGATGGTCTCGTGCGGCAGGCCAAGCCGGTCGCACAGTTCCCGCTGCTCCTGCACCGCGCCCCAGAGCGCCGGGATCCCCGGAGTGGATCCGGGCCACCACGAGGCCTTCCGCCAGCGCCCGCTCGTAAAGGGCACGCACCTCCTCCAGCGGCAGCGCGGCGGAGTCCACGATCTGCGCGCCCGGCCCGGGCGTGGTCCAGCACCTCCGCCTGGACCAGGCTGGACGCCCAGATCACCACGTCCGCCGCGGCGATCACCGCGGCGGCGCGCAGCGTGAGCAGGTCCGCGGCGCCCGGCCCGGCCCCGACGAACCAGACCTTGGCCGCGGGCTCGGGGGCGGGTGCGCGGTGCGCGGGCTGGGGGGCGGGTGCGCGGTGGGGCTGGGGCTGGGGTGACGTGCTGCCGACCGGGGTGCGGACCGCGGGCTGGGGTACGGGGGCGGCGGGCGCGGGGCGGCCGTCGCCCGGCTGGCCGGTCACAGCTTGCCTCCGCGGCGGGTCCGCCGGCCGGGCACCAGCAGCGTGGACAGGTACGGTGCCGGGCCGGTGACCTCGGCCGCGGGCCTGATGTCCTCGCCGGGCAGGCCGAGGCTCGCCCCGTGCACCGCGCCATCCAGGCGGCCCGCGTCGCGGACCGCGGCGAGTACCTCGGGCAGGTGGCTGCCGCTCTTGTACCCGACCACCGTGTCGAAGCGCGCGAGTGCCTCCTTGAACGGCACGACCCCCGCGGTCAGCGGCAGCAGCGCCAGCGTCTCCCGGCCCTCGCACAGCACGGTGCCGCTGCGCGCCGCGAGGTCCTGCATCGCGGTGATGCCGGGCACGGTGGCCACGGTCAGGCCCGGGACCCGCGGCCGGACGGTCGCCGCGAGGTAGGTGAACGTGGAGTAGACGTTGGGGTCGCCGATGGTGGCGAACGCGACCACCGCGGCTCCGCCGGCGAACGCCACCACGGCCGCGTCCGCGGCGCCGTCCCACGCGGCCTCCCGCTCGGCCATGTCCGCGCCCTCGGTCAGCGCGAACACCACCCGGGCGATCCGGTCGTGGGCCACGTGCGCGCGCACCGTGGCCTCCGCCCGGCCCTGCTCACCGGTCGCCAGGACCGGCACCAGCACCAGATCGGCCTCGCGCAGCACCCGCACCGCCTTCACGGTGACCAGTTCCGGGTCACCCGGGCCCATGCCCACGCCCACGAGGGCCGGCGCGCTCATGCCGCCGCCGCCACTGCCGCCGCCGCTACGACGCGCCGCGCCAGGCCCGGATACCCGGCCCAGTGCAGGTGCAGGTAGGACGCGTGCACGCCGCCCCGGACGAAGCCTTCGGCCTTGCCCGCCGAACGTCCACGCCGGGGCGGCCGGGCGTCCGCGGGACCACGGTGGTGCGGTGGAACTCGTGACCACGCACGGCGGTCCCGGCGGGCGCGAGCACCGAGGCGCCGGCGCGCGACCGCGTCGCGGTAGCCGAGCGTCAGCCTGGGCGGTCATCCGCGCGGTGCGCATCGAGCACCCCGCACATCGGCAGCCCGTCCAGTTCGCTGGCCAGGTAGAGCAGCCCGGCGCACTCGGCGACGACCGGCGCGCCGGAGGCGGCCAGCCGGGCCACGTCCGCGCGCAGCGGCTCGTTGGCGGACAGCTCACCGGCGTGCACCTCGGGGAAGCCGCCGCCGAGCACCAGCGCACCGGTCCCTGGCGGCAGCGCCTCGTCCCGCAACGGGTCGACCGGCACCACGTCAGCCCCGGCGGCGTTGAGCAGCTCCATCGTCTCGGTGTAGCAGAACGTGAACGCCGCCCCGCCCGCCACCGCCACCACCGGCCGTCCGCAGCCGCCCGCCTCCCAGCCGTGGCCGCCGCCCACACCCCCGCGCGCGCCGCCCGCCCCCCGCGAACCCCCCGCACCGCCCGCCCCCCGCGAACCCCCCGCACCGGCCGCCCCCCGATCGTGATCATGAGATTGGTGTTGCTGGAGCAGCACTGAAGTCATGATCACGGAGGTCTCGGCTGAATCGGCCAGTGCGACGGCCGGGTTCCAGGGCGCGGCGGAGCGGGCCGGCCGTGCGGGCCATGGCGACCACGGCGTCCAGGTCCACGGACTCGGTGACCAGGGCCGCGAGCCGGGCGACCGCCGCGCGGGCCGCGCCGTCCCGCTCGGCCGCCGGCACCAGGCCCAGGTGCCGGGACGGCACGGCGATCCCATCGTCGCGGCGCAGCGCGCCCAGCACCGGCATGCCGATCCCGGCGAGCGCGTCGCGCAGGATCTGCTCGTGCCGGGCCGAGCCGACCCGGTTCAGGATCACCCCGCCCAGCCGCACCGCCGGGTCGAAGGACGCGAACCCGGAGACCAGCGCGGCGACCGACCGGCCCTGCGCCGAAGCGTCCACGACCAGCACCACCGGCGCATCGAGCAACTGCGCGACGTGCGCGGTGGACCCCTCGGCCGTCGCTCCCCGCGCCGTCGAACAGGCCCATCACCCCCTCGACGACGGCGATGTCCGCGCCCGCCGCGCCGTGGGCGAACAGCGGCGCGATCGTGCCTTCGCCGCACAGCACCGGATCCAGGTTCCGGCCCGGGCGCCCGGTCGCCAGCGCGTGGTAGCCGGGGTCGATGTAGTCCGGGCCCGACCTTGTGCCCGGACACCGCCAGCCCGCGCGCGGTGAGCGCGGCCATCAGCCCGGTGGCCACGGTGGTCTTGCCGTGCCCGGATGCGGGCGCGGCCACCACCAGCCGGGGGACGTTCACCACTCGATGCCCTTCTGGCCCTTCTGCCCAGCGTCCATCGGGTGCTTGACCTTGGTCATCTCGCACCACCAGGTCGGCCGCCTCGACCAGCGCGCGGGTCGGCGTCGCGCCCGGTGATCACCACGTGCTGGTGGCCGGGCCGGTCCGTCAGCGTGGCGACCACGTCCCCGGCGTCGACCCAGCCCCACTTCATCGGGTAGGTGAACTCGTCCAGCACGTAGAAGCGGTACGCCTGCGCGGCGAGGTCCCGCTTGACCTGCTCCCAGCCCTCCCTGCGCGTTGGCGGCGTGGTCGGCCTCGGTGCCGGGCCGGGCGATCCACGACCAGCCCTCGCCCATCTTGTGCCAGGTCACCGGGCCGCCCTCGCCGGTCTGCTGGTGCACCCGGGCCAGCGCGCGCAGCGCCGACTCCTCGCCGATCTTCCATTTGGCGCTCTTGACGAACTGGAACACCCCGATCGGCCAGCCCTGGTTCCAGGCCCGCAGCGCCAGCCCGAACGCGGCGGTGGACTTGCCCTTCATCTCGCCGGTGTGCACCACGACCAGCGCGCGGTTGCGGCGCTGCCGGGTGGTCAGCCCGTCGTCCGGGACAACCGCCGGTTTCCCCTGCGGCATCAGCGCCCCTCCTTGAGCGACGCGCACCGAGTCGGCCAGGGGCCCGGCGGCAAGCTCGTCCAGGCGGAGCAGGACGCCGCCGAGGGCCTCGGCCAGCGCGCCGGCCAGGCCCAGCCGGACCGGGCCGGTCTCGCAGTCGACGACCACGCTGTGCACCCCGGCCGCCGCCAGCAGGGCCGCCGCCCGGTGCGCGCCGGCCACCGGGTCCGGGCCGCCGGTGGCGCGCCCGTCGGTGACCAGCACCAGCAGCGCCCGGCGGCGCGGGTCCCGGATCCGCTCGGTGCGCAGCAGTCCCCGGCGCGCGCAGCAGCCCCGCCGCGAGCGGGGTGCGCCCGCCGGTCGGCAGCGCGGCCAGCCGGGCGGCCGCCGCCTCGACCGAGAACGTCGGCGGCAGCGCGACCTCCGCGGCCCGGCCCCGGAACGTGACCAGCCCCACCTTGTCCCGCCGCTGGTAGGCGTCGAGCAGCAGGGACAGCACCGCGCCCTTGACCGCGCCCATCCTGGCCCGGGCCGCCATCGAGCCGCTGGCGTCCACCGCGAACAGCACCAGGTTGGACTCCCGCCCCTCGTGGCGGGCCTCGCGCAGGTCAGCGGGGCGCAGCAGCAGCCTGTCGCCCGCGGCCCGGCCCCGGGCCACCTGGTGCGGCGCGGCCGCGGCGAACGTGGCGGGCACGTGCACCCGGCCGATCCGGCCCGCGGCACGCCGCGCACCGGTGACGTGCCCGGAGTCCGTGCGGGCCCGGGACCTGCGGCCGGCCGAGCCGGACCCGACCCCCGGGACTTCGAGCCGCTTGACCTGAAACACCGGCGCCGGCAGCCGCGGGCGGCCTGCCCGGTGCCGCGCCCGGCCGTGGCTGGCCGGACGCTCCGCGGCGGCGCCCGGATCGCGCGCGCCGCCAGGGCCAGGGTCCGGCGGGGCGGCCTCGCGTGGTGGCTGCGGACATCCTGGCCCGCCGTGCGGCTCGTGAGCTGGCCTCGCTCTCCCCGCCCGGCCCGCTCTCCCCGCCGCCCGGGCCGTCATCCCCGGGCCCAGGGTCGTCGTCCGGATCCTCCCCGGCCCCGGCCAGTCGCCCGGTCGAGTTCCTCCTCGTCCAGCTGCGGCGCGTCGAACGGCTGCCGGCGCCGCCGGTGCGGCAGCGCCAGCCGCGCGGCGGCCCGCACGTCCTCGGCGGTGACCTCATCCCTGCCCTGCCACGCGGCGTGCGCGATCGCGGCCCGCGCCGTGACCAGGTCCGCGCGCAGCCCGTCCACGTCGAACGCCGCGCACACCGTGGCGACCTGCCGCAGCGCGGCGTCGCGGCAGCACCACGCCGCGGCAGCAGCGCCTGGCCGCCACGATCCGCTCCGCCAGCGCCGGCCTCGGCGGCCTGCCACCGGCCCGGCGAAGGCGGCCGGATCGGCGTCGTAGGCGAGCCGGCGCCGGACCACCTCGCCGCGCAGCGCCGGGTCGCGCGGGGCGCGCGGCCTCGACGGTCAGCCCGAACCGGTCCAGCAGCTGCGGGCGCAGCTCGCCCTCCTCCGGGTTCATGGTGCCGACCAGCAGGAACCGGGCCGCGTGCCGGACCGAGACCCCGTCCCGCTCGACGTAGCAGGTGCCCAGCGCGGCCGCGTCGAGCAGCAGGTCCACCAGGTGGTCGTGGAGCAGGTTGACCTCGTCCACGTACAGCACGCCCCGGTGCGCGGCGGCCAGCAGCCCGGGCTCGTACGCCTTGACGCCCTCGGTCAGCGCCCGCTCGATGTCCAGCGGCGCCGACCAGCCGGTCCTCGCTGGCGCCGACCGGCAGCTCGACCAGCCGCGCCGGGCGGGTGACCGACCCGGCGCCCGGCTCGTGCGGGCCGTCCGGGCAGGACGGGTCCGGCGCGGCCGGGTCGCAGGAGAACCGGCACCCGGCCACCACCGTCGACGTCGGGCAGCAGCGCCGCCAGGCGCGCGCACGATCGTCGACTTCGCGGTGCCCTTCTCGCCGCGCACCAGCACCCCGCCGATGCCCGGGGACACCGCGTTGAGCACCAGCGCCAGCCGCAGTTCGTCCATGCCGACGACCGCGCTGAACGGGAAGCCGCTCACTTTTCCGCCTCCCGGTGCGCCCATCGTCTGTGATGGTTGGCCCAACACAACATTCTTTTGTGATGGTTGGCGCAACCATCGACAAACGGCCGGGCGTGCGAGGGCCGGGCCTGCTGATCATGATTCGTCCCCCTCCAGCTCGCCTTCCAGCTCCAGGTAGACGGCCCGCAGCGCCTCCAGGGTGCCGTCCTCCGGCTCGGCCCACAGGCCGCGGTCGGCGGCCTCCAGCAGCCGCTCGGCGATGCCGCGCAGCGCCCACGGGTTCGACTTGCGCAGGAACTCGCGGTCTGGTCGTCGAACACGTACTACGCGGCCAGCTGCTCGTACATCCAGTCGTCCACCACGCCGGCGGTCGCGTCGTAGCCGAACAGGTAGTCCACGGTCGCGGCCATCTCGAACGCGCCCTTGTACCCGTGCCGTGGCCATCGCGGCCATCCACCGCGGGTTGACCACGCGGGACCGGAACACCCGCTTGGTCTCCTCGGCCAGCGTGCGGGTGCGCACCAGGTCCGGAACATGGCCGAGTCGCCGATGTAGGCGGCCGGGGAGGTCCCGGTCAGGTGCCGCACCATGGCCACCATGCCGCCGTGGAACTGGAAGTAGTCGTCGGAGTCGGCGATGTCGTGCTCGCGGGTGTCGGTGTTCTTCGCCGCGACCGCGATCCGCGCGAACGCCGTCTCCATGTCCGCGCGCGCCTCCCGGCCGTCCAGGCCGCGGCCGTAGGCGTACCCGCCCCACACCGCGTAGACCTCGGCCAGGTCGGCGTCGGTGCGCCAGTTCCGCGCGTCGATCAGCGGCAGCAGGCCGGCCCCGTACGCGCCGGGCTTGGACCCGAAGATCCGGGTGGTCGCCCGGCGCCGGTCCCCGTGCGCCGCCGTGTCGGCCTCCGCGTGCGCGCGCACGATAGTTCGACTCGGCCGGCTCGTCCAGGCCGGCCACGGCCGCGATCGCGTCGTCGAGCAGCGCGATCACGTGCGGGAACGCGTCGCGGAAGAACCCGGAGATGCGCACGGTCACGTCGATCCTGCGGCCGGCCAAGCTCGGCCAGCGGCGTCACCTCGAACCCGGTGACCCGCCGGGACGCGTCGTCCCACACCGGGCGGCACCCGATCAGCGCCAGCACCTCGGCGATGTCGTCGCCCTGGGTCCGCATCGCCGCGGTGCCCCACACGGTCAGCCCGACCGACGGCGGGTAGGCCCCGGTGTCGGCCAGGTGCCGCGCCACCAGCGACTCGGCCAGCGCCGCGCCCACGTCCCACGCGTTGCGGGACGGGATCGCCTTCGGGTCCACCGAGTAGAAGTTCCGCCCGGTCGGCAGCACGTTGACCAGGCCGCGGGTCGGCGACCCGGACGGCCCGGCCGGGACGTAGCCGGCCCGCCGAGCGCGCGGAGCAGGTTGGCCACCTCGTCCGGTGTGCGCTCCAGCCGCGGCACCACCTCGCGGGCGGCGAACTCCAGCACGGCGACCACGGACGGCGGTGCCTCGCCGAGCACCCCGGCGGCCACGGCCCGCGCCTTCTCCGGCTGCCAGCCCGCGTCGTCCAGGCCCGCGACCAGCCGGCCCGCGAGCGCCTCCAGCGCGTCGATCACGCTCGGCCCCGCTATGCCCGGGCCCGGCCGCCAGGCCGGGCAGCTCACCCCGGACTCGGCCGGCTGCCCGGGATCGGCCAGCAGGGCCCTTTCGTTCAGCATGAAATGGGCGGCCAGCGCGGCGCGCAGTCCGGGCAGCGCGCTGCGCCCGCCCCAGACCTGCGTGGCCCGCAGCACTGCCTGCACCGTCGCGATCCGCTGCTCCCCGGCCGGGGCGCTGCCCAGCACGTGCAGGCCGTCGCGGATCAGCGCGTCCTTGATCTCGCACAGGTACCCGTCGACGTGCAGCACGAAGCTCGTCGAATTCCTCGGGCGCCGGCGCGGCGTCCAGGTGCAGGTCGTGGTGCAGTTGCGCGGCCGCGATCAGCTCCCACACCTGGGCCCGCACGGCCGGCAGCTTGGCCGGGTCCAGCGCGCTCACCGTGGCGTACTCGTCCAGCAGCTGCTCCAGCTTGGCCAGGTCGCCGTAGGTGTCGGCGCGGGCCATCGGCGGGATCATGTGGTCGATGATCGTGGCGTGGCCGCGCCGCTTGGCCTGGGTGCCCTCGCCGGGGTCGTTGACGATGAACGGGTAGACCAGCGGCAGGTCGCCGAGCACCGCGTCCGGGGCGCACGCCGCGGACAGGCCGAGGCCCTTGCCGGGCAGCCACTCGCAGGTGCCGTGCTTGCCCAGGTGCACCACCGCGTGCGCGCCGAACTCCTCCGCCAGCCAGCGGTAGGCCGCCAGGTAATGGTGCGACGGCGGCAGGTCCGGGTCGTGGTAGATGGCCACCGGGTTCTCCCCGAACCCGCGCGGCGGCTGGATCATCAGCACCACGTTGCCGAACCGCAGCGCGGCCAGCACGATCTCGCCCTCGTCCACGTACAGCTCGCCGGGCGGGTCGCCCCAGTGCCCGCGCACCGCCTCGCGCAGCGACTGCGGCAGCGCCGCGAACCACTGCGCGTACCGCGCCGCGGGCACCCGCATCGGCGCCGCGGCCAGCTGCTCCTCGGTGAGCCACTCGACGTCGTGGCCGCCGGCCGCGATCAGCGTGTGGATCAGCGTGTCGCCGTCCTCGGGGAACCCGTCGCCGGTGTCGTAGCCCGCCTCGCGCAGCGCCCGCAGCAGCACCACGGCCGAGGCCGGGGTGTCCAGCCCGACCGCGTTCCCGACCCGGGCGTGCTTGGTCGGGTAGGACGACAGCATGATCGCCAGGCGCCGCTGCGCGGGCGGCGTGTGCCGCAGCCGGGCGTGCGCCAGCGCGATCCCGGCCACCCGCGCCGCGCGCTCCGGGTCCGCCACGTAGACCGGCACCCCGTCCTCGCCGGCCTCCTTGAACGAGAACGGCACGGTGATCAATCGCCCGTCGAACTCGGGCACCGCGACCTGCATCGCGGCGTCCATCGGGGTGAGCGCCGCGGACGACGCCGCCCACGCGGCGCGCGAGGAGGTCAGGCACAGCGCCTGCAGCACCGGCACGTCCAGGTCGGCCAGCGCGGCCACGTCCCAGGCGTCCTCATCCCCGCCCGCGCTGGCGTCCCCGGCGACCGTCCCGCCGGCCGCGAGCACGGTCACGATCAGCGCGTCCGCCCCGGCGAGCAGTTCGTAGACCTCCGGCCAGGCCGCGCGCAGCGACGAGCAGTACACGCACCGGGCGTTCCCGCCCGCCGCCTCCACCGCGCCGGCCAGCGTGTCCACGAAACCGGTGTTGCCGGAGACCGCGTGCGCCCGGTAGAACACGATCCCCACGGTCGGCCAGGCCCGGGTCGCCGGCCCGCTCGCCGTGCACGCCCTGGGCGGGCAGCGGCACCGGCGGCGCGAACCCGTGCCCGGTGAGCAGCAGCGTGTCGGACAGGAAGGCGGCAAGCTCGGCCAGGTTCGCCGGGCCGCCCTCGCGCAGGTAGGCGAGCGCCTGGGTGGCCACCCCGCCGGGCACGGTGGACGCCGCCATCAGGTCCGCGTCCGGCGCCGGCTCACCGCTGAGCACCACGGTCGGCAGGCCCGCCGCGAGGACGGCGGCGAGGCCGTCGGGCCAGCTTCTGCGCCCGCCCAGCAACCGCACGATCACGCAGAACGCTCCCGCCACCAGCCCGGGCACCTCATCCGGCGAGGTCCGTGCGGGGTTGGCCAGCCGCCACGGCGCCCCGCTGGCCCTGGCCGCCAGCAGGTCGGTGTCCGACGCGGAAATGAGGACGACGGCAGGTTCGGTGCTCATGATGTTCCCGGGGGGATGAACGGGAGCCCGGCGGGTGCGCCGTGCTCGATGAGGTCCAGCAGCGCGGCCGTGTCCATATGGGCGCCGACCAGGTCGGCCAGGCGTATCCAGCTTCCGTTCCCGGATCGCGGCGAACGCGACGTGACCGGGCTCGAAGGACCGGCCTGCCGCCGCGGCGGCCCGGCGGAGCAGCGCCCGGCGGAACCCGTCGCTCTCGAAGATCCCGTGCCACGTGGTGCCCAGCACCGGCCCGGCGGCGCACCCGCCGGGGAACGGCTCCCCACCGGCCGCGGTGACCACTCCGTGGTGGATCTCGTACCCGCTGACCGGTTCGCCGTCCGAGGTTCCCTGGCGGAGCCTGAGCACCTTCGCGGTGCCGAACTCGACCGTGGCACGGCAGCAGGCCCAGGCCCTGGACCAGGCCCGCGCCGCTCTCCACGTCGTCGCGGATCTGCCCGGCGAGCATCTGGTATCCGCCGCAGATGCCGAGCACAGGCCCGCCCCGGGCCGCGCGATCTGCCACGGCGTCGGCCAGCCCGCGTTCGCGCAGCCAGGCCAGATCGGCCACGGTGGCCCGGCTGCCGGGCAGGACCACCAGGTCGGCGTCGGCGATCTCGGCGGGGGAGGTGACGAACCGGACCGCCACGCCCGGCTCGGCCGCCAGCGGGTCGGTGTCGGTGAAGTTGCTGATCCGGGGCAGCCGGACCACCGCGACCCGGAGCACGTCGCCGGCCGGGCCGGGCACCGGGTCGTCGGGCCCGGCTCCCAGGCTGAGCGAGTCTTCTGCGTCCAGCCACAGCCCGGCCGTCCACGGCAGCACGCCGAGCACCGGCCGGCCGGTGAGGTCGCGCAGCCGGTCAAGCCCCGGTTGCAGCAGCCGCTCGTCGCCGCGGAACTTGTTCACCACGAACCCGGCGACGAGCGCCTGGTCCTCGGCGCTGAGCAGGGCGAGGGTGCCGTACAGGGCGGCCAGCGCGCCGCCCCGGTCGATGTCGGCGACCACGATCACCGGCAGGCCCGCCGCCCGGGCCAGGCCCATGTTCGCGATGTCGTGCTCGCGCAGGTTGATCTCGGCCGGGCTGCCCGCGCCCTCGCAGATGACCGCGTCGAACCGGTCCGCCAGCCCGGTCAGGCAGGCCAGCACGGTGCCCGCCAGGCGCGGCTTGAGTGCGGGGTAGGACATGGCATCCACCTCGGCGACCGGTTCCCCGAGCACCATGACCTGGCTCGTGCCGTTGCCACCGGGCTTGAGCAGCACCGGGTTCAGCGCCGCCTCGGGCTCGATGCCCGCCGCGGCGGCCTGTGCGGCCTGCGCCCGGCCGATCTCCGCGCCGTCCCGGGTGACCACCGAGTTCAGCGACATGTTCTGCGCCTTGAACGGGGCCACCTTCACGCCGCGCCGGGCCAGCCAGCGGCAGATCCCCGCCGTGACCGCGCTCTTGCCCGCCTCCGACGCCGTCCCGGCCACGAGAAGCCCGTTCATGGCAGCCCCGCTGCCGTCGCGGCGACCAGGATTCCCGCCGTGCCGCGCTCGCCGCCGGGCTCCTTTGTGGTCGTTGGCACGGCGCCCACAAAAGAATGTGGGTGGAGTGCCAACGACCACAAACGTGCGCTACCGGGGCGGGGCGGCTGGCTTCCGGCAGCCGGGGTCCGCCGCGCTTGGCCACGCGCGCCGAGCAGGCACGCCGTCAGTGCGGCGAGGATGGCGGCGGCGGCGGTGACCAGGCGGGACAGCCGGATGGCGCGGTCGATGTCGGCGGGGCCGGGCGGCGGCCCGTCGCCGAGGGTGCCACGGCGCTCGGCCCGGCCCTGGTAGACGTTGGTGCCGCCGAGGCTGACCCCGAGCGCACCGGCGAACGCGGCCTCGCAGCGGCCCGCGTTCGGGCTGGGATGCGCGGCCCCGTCGCGGCGCACGGTGCGCAGGGCGTGGCGGCTGCTCCCGCCGACCGCGGGGGCCAGGGCCACGGCCAGGCCGGCGGTCAGCCGGGCGGGCACCAGGTTTGCCACGTCGTCGAGGCGGGCGGCGGCCCAGCCGAAGCTTTCGTAGCGCATGGTGTGATGACCGACCATCGCGTCGAGCGTGTTCACCGCGCGGTAGCCGAGCAGGCCGCCGACGCCGGCCGCCGCGCCCCACAGCAGCGGCGCGACCACGGCGTCGCAGGTGTTCTCCGCTACCGATTCCACCGCCGCGCGGGCCAGTTCGGCCGCGGGGAGCCCGGCGGGGTCGCGGCCGCACAGCGCGGGGAGCCGGCGCCGCGCGTCCGCGAGGTCGCCGGCCGCCAGCGCACGGGAGATCCCCGCCGCTTCGGCGGCCAGGCTGGTGCCGCCGAGCACCGCCCAGGTCGCCGCGGCGGCCAGCGCGGTGCCGGGCACCGGCCGGCGCCCGGCCAGCCGCCCCGCCGCCCAGCCGGCGGCCGCTGCGGGGCCGGCGCAGGCCACGGTGAACAGCGCGCCGCGGGGCCGGCTGGCCGCCCAGAGCCGGTGCTCGGCACGGGCCGCGGCGGTGCCGAACGCGGCGACGGGGTGCCCGCGGCGCGGGTCGGCGAGCAGGGCGTCGAGCGTGGCGCCGAGCAGCAGCCCGCAGGCGAGCCCGGACCGGCGCCGCATCAGCGGCGGCGCGGCAGTCGGCGGGGGGCGGGCCCGGTGCGCCGGGCCGTGAAGATGGACGGGGCGGAGGGTGGCGCGGCGGCCGGTGCGGGTGAGGGCATCATGGCGGCCTTCCTCGGGGTAACCACGCCCCGGGCGAGAAGGACCGACGGCCGGAGTGTCCTGGCTCCCGGATCGAAGCTCCCCTCAGCCTTCCCACCGCATTGCGGTCGTGGCTAACGTGAGGGCCGCTCCCCGGTCACAGTGGCGGGACCGCGCCGGATTCGCACCGGCTTCCTCCACTGCCGTCGATGGACTGGTCCACATCACCATAGTGCGCCTGGCTCGTCAAGCTGCGGGCACAGGCGTGGCCAGGCACGCCGCGACGCGCGCCTGGCCACGCGGCGGGCGGGGACGGCCCGCGCCAGGCTTTGTCCCTCGGCCCGCCCAATTGGGTCGGCAGGTGCTCAGCACCTTGGCGGTAAACCTGCCGCCCGCCGGGGGCCAACCGCAACGAACTGGGCATAACGTCACCCATTCGTAATAGGCGCCGGGAACCCGTGCCGCCCCCGCGCCGGCGAGCGCCTGGCCCGGAACCCGTGCGGCCGGCCCGCACGGCTGCGGGGGCCGGTCCTGGCGCTGGCCACGGCCCCGCCGTCGGTCACGCTCCCGTCGCCGGCCACAGCCCGGCCGCCCTTGGAGGAGAGGCGGCGGGGCCGTGGCCGGACGTCAGGCGGCGGTGCCGGGGCGGGCGGGCGCCGGGGCCATGGCGGTCAGGCGCAGGGCCAGGGCGGCGGCCTGGGTCCTGATCTCCGGGATGGCCGTGGTCTCGTACCACAGCCCGCGCAGCGGCGGGCCAAGCGTGAACAGGGTGGCGCTCGGCCTGCCCGCCGCGTCGAGCACCGCGCCGCCGGGAGTGGCGTCCAGGCCGAGCCGCAGCGGGTCCGGCCGGGCCAGCCCGCTGCCGAACAGGTCGCGCAGCAGTGGGCCGGCTGCCCGGGTGATGTCGGCGGCCGGGCCGGTGGCGTTGACCAGCCAGCCGGCCTCGTGCGCGGCGCAGGCCCCGGCCTCGTGCTCACAGCGGATCCGGAGCCCGCCGGGCACCGGGGTGACCGCGCGGACCCGGCCCGCGTGCACCGACAACCGCCCGGTGCCGCGCAGCACGCTGACCCGGCGCGCCGTCTCCGGCGGCATCCGGTGCCGGTGCACCTCCCAGTAGCGCGCGACGTGCCGGAGGAAGACCTGCCGGTCGGCCACCGGCAGCCGCTGCCACAGCCGGGGCACGTGCGGCCGCAGCGCGTCCATGATCTCCTCCCAGGCTTCCGGGCGGTCCGCCATCGCGGCGCGGACCTGCCACATCAGCTCGCCGAGCCGCACCGGGCCGCCCGGGCTGGCCAGCGCCGGCAGCCAGGCGGGCCGGTCCTGCTCGGGGTGCCCGCGGTGCGCCCGGGGCAGCAGTGCGTGCCGGGACACCAGGTCCACCACAGTGCGCGGGTCCGCGGCCGTCACCGCGATGGCCACGTCGATCGCGCTCAGGCCGGTGCCCAGCACGGTGACCGGCCTGCCGTCGGCGATGGGCCGCAGCGCGCCGGGGGCCCATGGGTCGGGGACGTACCGGGGGCTGTCGGGCACCGGGCACGGTGCGGCGGTCGCGGGGCTGCCCACGGCCAGCACCGCGACGTCGGCGTCGATGTGGCCGTCGGCCGCCAGGTGCAGCCGCAGCGCGTGCCGCGGGGCGCAGTCGCTGATCCGGACGACCTCGGAGGTGACCGGGGTGACGGTGGCGGCCGGCCCGGCCCGGCGCCGTGTCTCGGCGAGCGTGTCGCACAGGTAGCGCCCGTAGTCGGACCTGCGCAGGAACCCGTCGTGCGCGACGCGGTTCGCGGTGGCCCAGCGCAGCAGCTGGCCCGGGTCGCCGGCGACCGCGCTCATCGTGGCAGCGGGGGAGTTCAGCAGGTGACCGGGGTGCGTGGTGGAGTATGCCTGGCCCAGCCCGTGCCGGCCGTCGGCGTCGATAAGCGCGATGCGCACGGGCTGCCGGCCGGCCGCGACCAGGCGGAGCAGGTGGATGGCGGCCATTGTGCCGCTTGCGCCCCCGCCGACGACCGCGATGACGGGCGGGCGGCTCTCGTAAGGTTCGCGCGAGTACACGCCTTCACTATAACCTAGTATGCCGGTAGGATAAATAGCTAAAAGTCGAGTGCTTAGGGAGTCCGCCGTGATCGACGTTGTGGTGATCGACACGCCGTCGCTGGGTGACCGCAGTTACCTGGTGACCGACGGCACGGCCGCGCTCGTGGTGGATCCGCAGCGTGACATCGACCGGATCCTGGTGGTGGCCGCCGACCGCGGCGTGGCGGTGACCCACGTGTTCGAGACGCACATCCACAACGATTACGTCTCCGGCGGCCTGGCCCTGGCCCGGGAGACCGGTGCCGCGTACCACGTCAACGGTGCCGACGACGTGGCGCTGCGCAGAGCAGCGGTCGGCGACGGGGACGTGATCGAGGCCGGGACGATGCGGGTACGCGTCCTGGCCACCCCGGGCCACACCTGGACCCACCTGTCCTATGTCGTGACCGACGCGGTGACCGGGGCAGTGGCCGGCGTCTTCACCGGCGGCTCGCTGCTGTACGGCTCGACCGGCCGCCCGGATCTGCTCGGCCCGCGGCACGCCCCCGCGCTCGCCGCCGCTCAGCACGACTCGGCGCGACGGCTGGCCGACCTGCTGCCAGGGGCGGCGCCGGTGTACCCGACGCACGGCTTCGGCAGTTTCTGCGCGGCCCGGCCCGCGGCCGGGGGGCCGGTGCGGGCATCGACGATCGCCGGCGAGGCGCGGGCGAACCCGGTGCTGACCCTGGACCAGGACCGTTACGTCGCGGCGCTGCTGGGCGGCCTGGACGTGTTCCCCGCGTACTACGCCCGGATGGCCCCGGCGAACACGCTCGGCGCGGACGCTCCCGCCCTGCTCCCGCCGCCCCGGGTGCTCGCGGGACAGGTGGCGGCCAGGGTCGCCGCCGGCGACTGGGTGGTGGACCTGCGGGACCGCCGGGCGTTCGCGGCCGGGCACGTGCCCGGGTCGCTCAGCTTCCCGCTCGGCGACGCGTTCGCCACCCACCTGGGCTGGCTGCTCCCGGACGGGGCCGGGCTGACCCTGCTGGCCGGCGCCCCGGGCCAGGTCGCCGCCGCGCAGCGGGAACTGTCCCGGATCGGCGTGGACCGGATCACCGGCGCGGCGACCGGCACCCCAGCGGACTGGCTGGGCGGCGAGGACCCGGCCTCCTGCGCGGTGACCGGCTTCCGCGGCCTGGCCGCCGCCCGGCGCCGCGGCGAAATCACCGTCCTGGATGTCCGCCGCCCGCTCGAATGGGCGGCCAGCCATATCGACGGGGCCGTGCACATCCCGCTGCACGAACTGCCAGGCCAGGATGCGCGAACTGCGCGGCCGGCCCCCGGCCCCGGTCTGGGTGCACTGCCAGGCCGGGTACCGGGCCAGCGTCGCCGCGTCCCTGCTGGCGGCCGCGGGCCACCGGGTGACCCTCGTCGACGACGACTTCGCCCGGGCCGCCGCGGCCGGCCTGCCGCTCACCGGCGCCGCCGCCCGCCCGGCAGCCCGGCAGAGTGCCGCGGCCGGGCAGGGTGCCGCCGCCTGACCGGGCGCCGCCGCCCGCGCGTCAGCCGTCCGCGCGTCAGCCGTCGGCGACGGAGGCCAGCAGGGCTGAGCGGGCCTGGTCCACGGCGGCCAGCAGGGCGCCGCGCAGCACAGGGGCGTCGGGCACGGCGGTCGGCACCACGTCGGGTGTCACCGGGCAGATCCGGCCGACCTCGGCACTCACCCGGTCCGCCAGGGCCGTGCCGCCGGCCTGGCCGACTTCGCCGCCGAGCACCACGAGCCCGGGGTCGAGGGTGACCGAGATCGCTGCCACGCCGACCGCCAGCAGGCGGGCCAGGTCGGCGAGGAACTCCTCGCCGTCGGAGTAGCCCGCGGCCGCGGCGTGCACCGCCGCGGCGACCGCCTCGCCGTTCGCCGGGGCGGCGAAGCCGTAGCGGTCCGCGAGGGCGCGGACCTCACGGCCGTCGGCCAGCGAGCGGAACCCGCCCGCCGCGGGATGGGTCAGGTCCTCCGGCAGCGGCACCCCCGGCACCGGCAGGTAGCCGATCTCGCCCGCGGCGCCGCGGGCCCCGCGGTGCAGCCGGCCGCCGAGTATCGCCGCCAGGCCGAGGCCCACGCCAATCCAGACCAGCACGAAATCGTCCACCCCGCGCGCCGCACCCTGCGCGTGCTCGGCCATCGCGGCCAGGTTGACGTCGTTCTCGATGGTCACCGGCAGGCGCAGGTCACCGCGCAGCGCGCCGAGCACGCCCTCGTGCCAGTCGGGCAGGTTCACCGACAGCCGGACGTCCCCGGTGCGCGGGTCCACCATGCCGCCGGTCCCGATCACCACCGCGCGCAACTGATCCGCCTCGATCCGGGCGGCGCGGCACGCGGCGGCGACCGCGTTGCGGACCAGCTGGACCGGGTTGCGCGCGCCGTTGGGATCCACGGTCACCTCGGCCAGCACCCGGCCCGTGACGTCGGCCACGCCGGTGGTCACCGCCTCGGGGGCGACATCCAGGCCGGCCACGATCGCGGTGGACGGGACGATCGCGTACACCGCGGCGCTCGGCCCGCGCACGCCGGCTTGCTGGCCGGTGACGGCGACGAGCCCGCGCTCCTCCAGGCGGGTGAGCGTCTGTGAGGCGGTGACCTTGGACAGGCCGGTGCCCTCGCCGACTTGTGACCGGGTGAGCGGTCCCTCCGCGAGCAGCAGTTCCAGCGCCGCGCGGTCGTTGATCTCCCGAAGCAGGCTCGGAGTGCCTGGCCGTCCCATCATCGTGCCCCCTGTCCCGCCAGGCCATCCTTCTGCCTGCCCGGCCCCGCGGTCCAGAGTGTGGCCCGTGGTTCGTGCCAGGCATTTTCCGCGGGGCCCGGCAGGCTCGTGCGCCGTGCACCCTATGTCTCGATCCGGCAACGGAAACGAACACGTTGCTTGCAGGCTCTATCTTATAGGAAACTTTCTTGTTAGTTTACGCATACCCCCGGGCCCAGGGGTGCTGAGCTGGTGTCATACGGCGCCAGCAGACCGGCGCGCGCCGCGCCGCGACCCGTAGCCGGGCCGGCGGCCGCGCCCGAAGGCGACGCGAAGGGAGCAAGCAGTGAGACTCAGACGAGCCGCCGTCGCCATCTCGGCGGCCACGGCGCTCACCGGGCTGGCCGCGGCCTGCGGATTCCAGCAGCGGCACGGCCGCCACATCCGCGGGGGTGCCCGCCCAGCTCACCGTGTGGCGGATGGGATCGTCCACGCCGCAGCAGGTGACCTGGATGAACGGGGTCGTCACGCAGTTCCACAAGGCCTACCCGGCCTATGCCAAGACCAAGATCAAGGTGGTCTTCGTCCCGTGGGGGAACCGGGCCACCGACTGGACCACCGCGTTCAGCAGCGGCAAGAACGGCCCGGACGTCACCGAGCTCGGCAACACCGACACGCCCGCCCAGGCCTCGCTCGGGATGCTCGCCAACATCGCCCCCGAGGTGCACTCCTGGGCGCCCAGCTCGGACATGGTCAAGGGCATGCTCGCCAACGACACCGTCGGCTCGTCCATCTACGCGGTGCCGTGGTTCGGCGGCGTGCGCGGCATCTGGTACCGGAAGGACCAGTTCGCCAAGGCCGGCATCAGTTCGCCGCCGGCGAGCTGGGCGCAGCTCGTGGCCGACGCCAAGCTGCTGATGAAGAAGGACCCGGGCACCTGGGGCCTGGGCGCGCCCAGCAACTACACCAACGCCATCGTCAGCTTCATCTGGGGCGCCGGCGGCCAGGTCGCGGTGGACCATGGTGGCACGTGGGCCGCGGAGCTCAACAGCCCGCAGTCGGAGGCCGGCATCAAGTTCTACGCCGACCTGTACCTGACCGAGCACGTGTCGCCGAAGACCTACATCGGGCAGACCGAGCTCGGCGCCCCCGGTGCCACCTCCGGTGGCTCCAACGAGGACTTCGCGCTCGGCAAGCTGGACATGTACATCGACGGCCCGTGGGCCAAGGCGGAGTTCCCGAAGAACGCGGTGGACAGCGCGAACTGGGCCTCGTTCCCGATACCCGGCCAGGGCAGCGGGCAGTCACCGGCCTTCGCGGGCGGCTCCGACCTCGCGGTCTGGAAGCTGACCAAGTACCCCACGGCCTCCTGGGACCTCATCAAGGTGATGAACAGCGTCCCCAACTCCACCTCGTTCGCCAACGCCCAGGGCTTCTTCCCGCCGTACACCTCCCAGCTCACCGGCGGCGCCTACAGCAGCAACCCGGTGCTCGCCGGGTTCGCCAAGGCGGCGACCGTCACCCAGATCTCCCCGCTGAACTCCAAGAACTGGGGGATCGCCGACACCACCGACGCGATCATCCCGACCATGATGAAGGCCCTGATGCAGGGCGCGAACTTCACCCAGACCGTTGACAAGGCCAACACCGAGCTGCAGAACGTGCTCAACACGGGAAAGATGTGACGAAGGCGTCCGCCCCTGGCGGCTGCGCCCGGCCAGGGCCAGACCCCGCTCACGCGGGCCGGCGGCGCGCCGCAGCCCCGTGGTGCGCGCGGACGCTCGGGCTCGTGGACGAGTTCGGCGCACCGCGCCCGGGCCAGGGCGGCCTGCCGTGGCGGGTCCGGGCCGGCGTGTTCGTCCGCAGGCACCGGCTGGCCCCGTATCTGCTGCTCGCCCCGGCGCTGGCCGGGGTCGGGTGGCTCATCGTCTGGCCGACCATCCAGCTGGGCCTGTTCTCGTTCCAGAACTACGGGATCGAACAGCTCGCCGGGGTGGCGCCGGCCCAGTGGGTGGGGCTGGCGAACTTCACCGCCACCTTCCACGACCCGGAGTTCTGGGTGTCGCTGCGCAACAGCGTCGGCTTCGCCGCGATCGTGGTCCCGCTGACGCTGGTCACCGGCACCTGCGTGGGCCTGCTGCTGAACCGGCTGGGCCCGCGGATGTCGGTGGTCGTGAGCACCACGACGCTGCTCGCCTGGGCCACCCCCACCGTGGCGGCGACCGTGATCTTCTACTGGCTGTTCAACCCGGACGGCGGCGTGGCCGACTGGGCACTGGCGCAACTGCCGGGCTGGCTTGGCGGCGGCGCGGCGACCTGGGCCGGCTTCAACTGGATGTCGTCGGCCCTGCCGGTCTATACCGTGGCCACCCTGCTGCTCTGTCTGGCAGGGCTTCCCGTTCATCGCGGTGAGCGTGCTCGCCGGGCTCAAGACCGTGCCGGCCGAACTGCACGAGGCCGCGAGGGTGGACGGCGCCACCCCGTGGCGGGCGTTCTGGAAGATCACCTACCCACTGCTCAAACCGATCTTCCTGGTGCTGCTGCTCCTGTCGGTGATCTGGGACTTCGGGGTGTTCACCCAGCTCTACATACTGACCGGCTCGCGGTGCCAACCTGGATGAGTACAACCTCGTGCATCTACGTCTACCAGCGGGCCTTCTCGATCGCCGCCGAGCTACGGCCTGGGCGGCGCCCTGGCGCTGGTGCTTCACCGCCATCCTGCTGATCATCACGGTCGGCTACGTCCGGGCCTCCATCAAGCAGGGAGCGCTGCGGTGACCGCGCAGCCGGGCTCGCTGCCGACGGCCATGCTGGCGTCCCGCGCTGGCCCGCGCGGGGGCAGCACCAGGAGGCTTCGCGCGGTGGCGCTCAACGGCGCCGGGGTGGGCGTCGCGGTGGTCACCCTGGCCCCGATCGTGTGGATGATCTCGACGGCGTTCAAGCCGCCGCGGGAGATCTTCTCGCTGACGCCGCACCCGCTGCCGGCCCACCCGACCCTGGCCAACTTCCACGATGTGCTCAGCGGCAGCACCGTCGGCATCTCGTTCTGGACATTCTTCGCCAACAGCCTGCTGGTGACGCTGACCGCGGTGGTGGCCTCCTCGCTGGCCTCTCTGCTGGCGGCGGTCGCGGTGGCCCGCTTCGCGTTCCGGTTCCGCACCTCGTTCCTGATCATGTTGCTGGTGGTGCAGATGCTGCCGCAGCAGGCACTGGTCATCGCGCTGTTCATCGACTTCAGGGCGCTCAACCTGCTCGACAGCCTGCCGGGGCTGATCCTGCTCTACACGGCGTTCGCGCTGCCGATCTCGATCTGGATGCTGCGCAACTTCGTGGCCGCCGTGCCGCGGGAGATGGAGGAGGCGGCGGCGATCGACGGCGCGGGCCCAGCCAGGATCTTCTGGCGGATCCTCCTCCCGCTGGTGGCGCCCGGCCTGGTAGCGACCAGCGTGTTCTCGTTCATCTTCGCCTGGAACGAGTACGTCTTCGCGCTGACCTTCCTGAGCCCGGACACCCCGGGGAAGTTCACCCTGCCGATCTACGTGACGTACTTCATGGGACAGCACAGCTCCGACTGGGGGGCGATCATGGCCGCCTCGACGCTCTACACCATCCCGCCCATCCTGTTCTTCCTGCTGGTGCAGCGCCGGATGGCCCGCGGCCTGGTCGCCGGGGCGGTGAAGGGGTGAGCGGGACCGCCTTGGGTGCCGGGTCGCTGACGCGGCTCGCCGACGCTGTCCTCATCCCGCCGTTCCCCGGCCGTTCCGCGCCGCGCTGGCTGCTGCGGGCGCTGGAAAACGGTCTTGTGGGCGTTACGCTCTACGGCCCCAACGTGGCCGGGCCCGAGCAGTTGTCCGCGCTGACTGCGGCGCTGCGCGCCGCGGCGCCGCACCCGGTGATCGCGATCGACGAGGAAGGGGGCGACGTCACCCGGCTGGCCCACCTCACCGGCAGCCCCTACCCG
This sequence comes from uncultured Actinomycetes bacterium, assembly GCA_963730235.1. Taxonomy (GTDB): domain Bacteria; phylum Actinomycetota; class Actinomycetes; order Streptosporangiales; family Streptosporangiaceae; genus DASXKD01. The sequence goes on along the minus strand of CAVSRH010000002.1, from coordinate 85,402 downwards.
GGCAACGCCGCCCTCGGCGCGGTCGACGACGCGTCGCTCACCCGGGCGGTGTACCGGGCACTCGGGGCCGATCTGGCCGCCGTCGGCATCAACGTGGACCTGGCGCCGTCGGTGGACGTGAACACCGCCACGGGGAACCCGGTCATCGGCACCCGCGCGTTCGGGGACAGCACCGCTCTGGTGCGCCGGCATGCCGCCGCGGCGGTGCACGGCCTCCAGTCGGCCGGGGTGGCGGCGTGCGCCAAGCACTTCCCAGGCCACGGCAGTACTCGGGTCGACACCCACCACGCGCTCGCCACCGTGGAGGGCGGCCTCGCCCGGGTGCGCGAGCGCGACCTGCCCCCGTTCGCGGCGGCGATCGCCGCCGGGGTGGCCGCCGTGATGCCCGGGCACCTGCGGGTGGCCGGGCTGACCGGGGACCTGCCCGCCACCCAGTCGGCCGCCGCGCTCGGCGGGCTGCTGCGCGGTGAACTCGGCTTCACCGGTGTGATCATCTCCGATGCCCTGGAGATGCGCGCGGTGAGCGGCCAGGGCGGCGTGCCCAGCGCCGCCGTGCGGGCCCTGGCGGCCGGCGTGGACCTGCTCTGCCTCGGCCGGGACCAGGACGAGGAGGACTATCTCGCGGTCCGGGCCGCGCTCGCCGCCGCGGTCACCGCCGGCGAACTGCCCGCCGCCCGGCTGGAGGAGGCGGCGGCGCGGGTCGCCGGCTTCCGCGCGGCGCTCGCCACCGGCGTCCTGCCCGGGGTGGGCCCGGGGACGCCGGGGCTCCCCGGGCCCGCGACCCTGGACGGGGCGCGGGGCACCGGGGCGGTGCCGGCCAACGGCGACGGCATCGGCCTGGCGGCGGCACGGCGCGCGCTGCGCGTCACCGGCTCGCTGGGCATACTGACCGACCCGCTGGTGTTCGAGGTCGCCCCGCTGGGCAACATCGCGGTCGGCATCGTGCCCTGGGGCCTGGCGCCGTGGCTGCCCGCGGGCAGCGTCATCCAGGTGCCCGCCGGGGGAGCGCGCGCCGAGCGGGAGGTGGCGCGGGCCCTCGCCCGGGCCGCGGGCCGCTCGGTGATCGCCGTGGTCCGCGACGCGCACCGCGATCCGGGCGCCCAGGAGGTCATCACCCGGCTGCTCGCGGCGCGCCCGGACGCGATCGTGGTGGAGATGGGCCTGCCGGTGTGGCGGCCGCCCGCCCGGGCCTACCTGACCACCTACGGGGCGTCCCGGACCAGCGGGCAGGCCGCGGCCGAGCGGCTCGGCCTGACCGCGCCGGGCGCGGCCTGAGCCAGGCCCGCGAGCGGGCGGCCAGGGGCGCGGCTGCCGTGGCCGGTGGGTGCCTGGCGTGACCGAGTTCCGTGCCGGCGTGACCGGGTTCCGTGCCGGCGTGGCCGGGTTCCGTGCAGGCGTGGCCGGGTTCCGTGCCGGCGTGGCCGGTCCGTGCCGGCGTGGCCGGTTCCGTGGCCGGCGTGGTCAGGGCGTGACTGCCTGGATCCGCTGGCCGTCATACTCGGCGATCAGCAGCCGCCCGGCCGGATCGACGGCGATGGCCTGCGGGTTCTCCAGCCACGCCTGCGTCGCTGGGCCGCCCTCGCCGAGGCTGGCGCCGCCCCGGTGGTGCCCGGCGACGACGTAGACGTGGCCCGCGGTCACCCGCTGACCGTAAAAGGTGCCGGACCGGACCGCGACGAGGCGCACCACGCTTTCGACCGTGTCGAGGACCTCGATGTTGCCGTGACCGTCGACGGCGACGCTGTGGGCCCCGGGGAACGGCCCGGCGATGGTGTAGATGTAGCCGGTCTTCATCTGGATGCCGTAGAACCGGCCCGCCCGCGCGGCCACCACGCGGACCCGGTGGTCGGCGGCCAGCACTATGTTCCCGGCCGCGTCTACGGCGGCACCGAACGGATCCAGGGAGGTGCGCGTGGCCGGCACGGCGCTCGCCACGGGGCCGGCGTTGTTGCCATTGCCGGCCACGGTGTAGATGTGCCCGGCCCGCATCGCGACGCCGAACAGGGTGCCCGCGCGGGCCGGCACGATCATGATCCGGTTGCCGGGGATCTGGTAGCTGCCGGAGTTGTCCACGATGACGATGTCGCCCCGGCGATCGGTGGCGACGTCGTAGGGGCTGAAACCGGCGGCGCGGGCGGGCCCGCCGTCGCCCGCGGCGGCCGGCTTGCCGTCGCCGGCCACGGCGTACATCCGGCCCGTGGTCATCCGCTGGCCGTAGAACGTGCCCGGGCGCACCGGTGCCACCAGGACACGGTTCCTGGCCTGGTCGCTGATCAGCACGTTGCCGGAACGGTCCGCCGCCACCGCGCCCGGCGCCAGGCCGAACCCACCGGCGGTGGGGATCGCATACCGCCGTCCGGGCCGCATCCTGGCGCCGAAGTACGTTCCGGCGCGGGCGGGCACGAAGGCAGGGGCGCTGTTGTAGTAGGCGATGAAGCCAATGATCAGATCGCCGGACGGGTCCGCCGCTACCCCGGCCGGCTGCCCGGGCAGCGGCATGCTGGCCGCCGCTCCGCCGGATCCGCTGGCCATCGCTGTGCCGGAACCGGTGCCGGAGCCGGGGCTGGAGTAGCTGGAGCCGGAGACGGAGTAGATGTGGCCGGCCTTCATCGGGACGCCGTAAAAGGTGCCCGAGTGGGCCGCCACGACCCGGATCGTGCCCGAGTCGGAGTCCGCGAAGGCCAGGTTGCCGGCACCATCGACCGCGACGAACGTGGCGAAGATCCGCGCCATGACGGCGGGGCCGCCGTCACCGGAGGCGTGCCGGCCGGACCACCCGGTGCCCGCGACCGTGTAGATGTCGCCGGCCCTCATCGCCTGGCCGTAGAACCGGCCGGTGCGTGCGGCGACCACGCGCAGCCGGGGGCCGTCGCCGATGATCACGTTGCCGGCGCCGTCGTGGGTGACGCCGCGCGCCTTGATGGATGCAGTGGTCGCGGGGATCCCGTTGCCGGTCAGCCGGCCGCCGCCGGCGATCGCGTAGATGTGCCCCGCCGTCATCGGTTGGCCGTAGAAGGTGCCGTCCCTGGCCGCCACAACCCGGATCTCGGGCGGCACGACCGTCCGGTTCTCCATGTCAGTGCGGCCTCCGTCCGCGAGCAGCAGGTTCCCGGCGGCGTCCAGCCGCAGTTCATTGAGGGCGCCGAGAGCAGCATCGACCGCCGGGCCGCCGTTCCCCGGCGCAGCCACGGCCGCGAACTCGTTGCGTCCGGCCACCGTGTAGGTGCGCCCGGCCCGCATCGGCATGCCATAGAAGGTGCCGGTCTTCTCGGCGAGGACGCGAACCGTGCCCGGTGTGTCGCCGCAGTTGCCGTTGCACAGATCGTTCGTGTCGATAGCGATCAGATTGCCGGCGGGGTCGGCCCGTACGTCCGTACCCCCGTAGCCGCCCATCGGGATCGCGTAGATGTGTCCGGCGAGCATCTGCTGGCCGTAGAACGTGCCGGTACTGGCTGCCACGACGTGGATCGTGCCCGCGGCGATGAGCAGGTTCCCCGCGGCGTCCAGGGTGGCGGCCGTGCCGCACTGGTTCAGGCCGCCCGCACCGTTCAGTTCCGCGTCGGTGGCCGGGCCGCCGCTGCCCCTGGTCCCGGACGTACCGTCACCGGCCGGGGTGGTCAGCCACCCGGTCCGGGTGTTGATCCGCCGTATCACGGCACCGTCCCCGGCGTACAGCGCGCCGCCCGCGACGCTGATCGGGCAGATGCCGAACGGGATGGTAGTGGCCGGCCCCGGGCCACCAACGCCGCCCGCGACCGTGGTGATCGTCCCCGGCGCTGGGCCGCCGTGCCGGGCCGGCGTCTCTGGCGGGCCGGCCCCGCCCGCTGCCGACAGCCATGCGGCCGCCGCCCCCGCCGCGGCCAGCACCGCCGCGCCGAGCACCAGGGTCCTGCCCCGCCTCCGCAGCCGCCTTCACCGGCCCATCGCGCCGGCCGCCGCCCGGCCCGTGCTGGCGGACTGGCACAGCCAACCAGTGCCGGCCACGGCCGGCCGGGCCGGGAGCAGGGCCCGGCTCGCCCGGTCATGCGGCCGAGTAGCGATGCCAGGCCTCCTTGGCTAGCTGGAGCGTCATGCGGTCCTGGGCCGTGCCGATGGGCCTAACGTACTGGCCGTCGATGAAGATCAGGGTCCGGTCCGACCTGATCACGATCCAGTCATCGGCCCAGAACTTGCCCGGCACGCCGGACATCAACCGGACGCCGACGTAGAGCGCCTGGCTGCCGTAGCCGGGTAGCGGAACGGCCGCCTCACGGGCCGGGATCTGCACCGTGCCGGTGGTGCCATTCGCGAACACGAAATGGCCGCATTTCCCGACAAGCGCGGGCAGTGCCCTGACGACGCCGGCCGCCTCGGCTCCCGGGTAGGCGTCGATCCATTCGAACCACGATGGCGGGAGCGGCTGATATTGCCGCTGCTGCTGGCGTGGCAGGGCGAAGGACTCACCGGCACCGGCCGACGGGCTGGGGGTGAAGTACGGGTCAGGTGAAGTCAAATCAATAGCTTCCGGCGATAACGAGGCCTGTCCCGCGCCTGGCTGCCTGGGCAGGACCCGCCGGATCGCGGCTTGCCGACCGATAGTCCAGCGGTATATAAAGTTAACATGACGCAGCGTGCCATGCAGGAAGCGACCTTCCTGATACTCACCGCGCTGGCCGCGAGCAGCCAGCACGGCTACGGGATCATCACCGACGTCCAGGAGATCTCCGGTGGCCGGGTGCGGCTCCGCGCCGGGACGCTGTACACGGCGCTGGAGCGGCTCCGCACGGACGAGCTGATCACGGTGGACCGGGAGGAGATCGTGGAGAACCGGCTGCGCCGCTACTACCGGCTCACCCCCCAGGGCTCGGCGCTGCTCGCCGCCGAGGCGGCCCGGCTGCAGGCCAACGCCGCGGCCGCGCTGTCCCGGCTGGACCTCGCCGGGGGGATGGCGTGAGCGAGCCGGCCGCCCTGGAACGGGGCTACCGCGCGGCTGCTGGCCTGGTACCCGCGGTCGTTCCGGGCCGCACAGGAGGAGGAGATCCTCGCGGTGCTGATGGCCGGCGCGGAACAGGGGCAGCGCGGGCCGCGCTTCGCCGAGGCCGTGGACCTGATCAGGAGCGCGGTGTGGATGCGGCTGCGGCCGCCCCGGTCCGGCCCGGAGCGGCGGGACCTGGCCGACGGCCTCGCCGTGTTCAGCCTGGTTGCCCCGCTGTTCCTGCTGGCCGTCGGCATCCTCCAGGTGGTGCTGCCATACCCGCCGCCGCGCAGCCAGGTCTCGCTGTCCCACGCGTACCTCGAGAGCAGCGGTGCGGCCCTGCTCCGGATTCACCGCTTCGACACCTGGGCCGCACTCGAGGTGGTCCTCGCGGTGCTCGTGCTGCTGGGCCTGCGCGGGCTGGCGCTGCTGGTGGTGATCCCCGGGATGCTCGGCTACTTTGCCGTGGCCAACACGGGGCTCTACTGGATCCCCGATCCGCTGGTACTCATCACCGCCGGGGTGCTCCTACTGGAGTTCGCCGCGTTGCTCGGCTCGCCGGGACCGCGCCACGGGCGCGGACTGGTGAGCTGGCGCCACGGCGTGATGCTGCTGCTGGCCGCAGGCTCGTTTCAGGCCTTTGCGGACTGGTACGCCCTGACGGCCCCCCCGTACTTCAGATGGCTTCTTCACCCAGGTGCTGCCGGGTACCTGGTCACCGGTACCGTGCTGGCCGTCGCCGCGGTGGTGCTGGCCGTGGTCTTCCGCCTCAACCGGTATTTCCTGCTGGCCTTCGCGGCCGCGTGTTACCCCTGTGCCGTCGAGCTTGTCTTTAACCAGGGCCGCGCCGGCCTGCTGGGGCTGCGACTCCGCCCCAATCTGCTCGGCAGCCCCTCGCCCGCGCACCTGGCCGTGCTCTTCGGGCCGCCGGTGCTGTTCGGCCTGGGAGTCGTGCTCGCCGCCGCCGTGCGCGTGCTTGTCCGGGCATCCGCGGACCCCGCGGCCCCGGCTTGATCCGCGCCGGCCGGGCAGCGCCATGCCGTCAGGCCACGGCTGCCTTTGCCAGGTTGCCGTCCAGGTGATGGGCGGGCGGCCCGGCGGTCAGCCCAGGGCCTGCAGGAGTTCGCGTTCCCGCTGGGCGCTCAGCCCGGCCTTCCGGTGCCGGTCCAGGCCCTGGGCCCGTTCCCAGGCCAGGGTGTCCGCCAACATGACGGCCCGCGGGCGGTGCCGCAGCAGCCCGGTGGCCAGCGCCGCCGCACCACTGCGGGCGGCGAAGCCGTCCCAGCCGGGCTCGGCGATCCACATCGGCAGCGACTCCTCGCCCGCCCATTCGCCGACGCCCTGCTCGCGCAGCCAGGCAGGGTCCGCGGCGACCACCGGCCCGGTGTGGCCGCCCGCCGCGCGGGACACCTCGATCCACTCGCTGAACGGGACGACCGGGCCGACGGCGTCGAAGGTTCCCGTCACGCCTGCCTCCGCGCAGGCCAGCATCCAGGCTGCCAGGTCGCGCGCGTCGATGGCCTGCGTCGCCAGGTCCGGGCAGTCGGGCACCAGCATCGGCCCCGCCGGGTCGCGGGCCGCGCGGGCGGCCCAGTAGCCGGTCCGGTCGCTGTGGTCGCCGGGGCCGCCGATGAGCCCGGCCCGCGCGATCAGCAGCCGGCCGCCCGCCGCCGGGGCGGATGCCCGCTCGCAGGCGACCTTCGCCTCGCCGTATTGCTCCACGCCGGCCACGTCGGCGTCCGTCGCCGGCAACAGGTCCGCCGACTCGTCGTCGCCCAGGACGGCGTGGGACGCGTAGACGCTGCCGGACGACACGTAGGTCCAGTGCCCTGCCCGGCCGCCCAGCGCCGCCACCGCGTCCCTGACGAAGCCAGGCTGCCAGGACACCTCCAGGACCGCGTCCCAGTCGCGGCCGGCCGCCGTCGCGTACCCGTCAGGGCTGCTCCGGTCGGCGGCGGCGAGCACCGCCCCGTCCGCGGCCGGCCCGGCCTGCCCCCGGGCGAGGCAGGTCACCCCGTGGCCACGGTCCAGCGCCTGGCGCGCGTACTCACGGCCCAGCCATGCGGTCCCGCCCAGAATCAGGATCTCCATCACTGCATTGAAATACCGGCTGCGCCGCCGCACACCGGCTTTGGCCCGCGGCGCATTACGCCGCGAGCGCAACGTGCCCGCCCGGCACCGCGGCCCGGGCGGCGGGTGACAGCCCCGAGGCGGGCGGCCGTAATCTGGCGCGCGTGTACGACCACGATCTGGAGGATCTGGCGGCGCTCGGCTGGGACGAATTCATCGCCCGGCAGTGGGAGTCGATCTTCGCCGGGTACCGGGCCGGGGCCGGGCTGCGGCGGATCTGCCGCCGCTGGAGCGACCTGTTTGAGGCCGGCCTCGGCTGCCCGCAGGAGGTGGCTGACCTGCTGGTCCGCAATCAGATAATCGACCGCGCCGACCGCGACCTGGAGGGCATCGCCGATGCGGGTGCCCTGGTCGCGGGGATGGCCGGGGTGGTCGCCGACGTGCGCACGGACCTGGCGGAACTGGCCGGAGCGCCGGGCAGCCAGGCGGCCGGCCTGCTCGCGGCGCACGCCAGGCTGCTGCACTTCATCCGCGGCTACGCGTTCGGCTCCGACGACGACACCGGCCTGCCCGTCGGCTGACGCGGCGCAGGCGGCCAGGCAGGCCACGGAAACCCGCTGGCGGCCGGATCCGGGCCCCCCGGGGAGGCTGGCCGCGGGTGCCGTGGGCAGGGCTGAGAGGATCGCCAGGTAAGCCCCGGTACAGGTGGAAAGGGGGAGGGGCGGCGGGCCCGGCGGGCCCCGTGCCCCGAGTGCCGATGGAGCCGATGCCCGGAGCGGCCGAACTGGCGGCGGCGTTCGCCCGTGACGGCGTGGTCTGCGTGCGGTCCGCCCTGGACCCCGGGCAGGTGGCCGCCGCGGCGGCGGCTATCGAGGCGGTCCTCGCCCGCCCCGGGCCGCTGGCCCTGGAGGCCAGCGCCGCCGGGGACCCGGGCAGGTTCACCGAGGACTTCTGCCGGTGGCAGGACATTCCGGGCATCGAGGAACTGGCGCGTCACTCGCGGATCCCGCGGATCGCGGCCACGCTGATGCTCACGCCCCGGGTTCGCTTCTACCACGATCACGTCCTGGTGAAGGAGGGCGGCACGAACCAGCGCACCCCCTGGCACCAGGACCAGCCGTACTACAACGTGGACGGCCGTGGCGTGAGCGCCTGGATCCCGGTGGACCCGGTGCCCGAGGCGGGCTGCCTGGAGCTGGTGGCCGGAACGCACGACGGGCCGTGGCTGATGCCGCGCACCTTCCTGACCGGGGAGGCCCGCTGGTTCCCCGAGGGCAGCCTTGCCGAACTGCCGGATATCGAGGCCGACCGGGGCGCCCACGACATCCGCCGGTTCGAGCTTGCCCCCGGCGATGCCATCTTCTTCGACTTCCTGACCATGCACGGCGCACCCGGGTTCCCCTACCCGGGGCGGCGGCGGGTGCTGTCGCTGCGCTACCTGTCGGCCGCCGCCAGGTTCGCGCCGCGCCCCTGGCGCACCTCACCGCCGTTCGAGGGCCTCGACGGCGAACTGGCCGCCGGGGCGGAACTGGACCACCCGCTGTTCCCCGTGGTCTGGCCACCGGGCGGCGGGCGGCCCGTGGCGTGATTACCAGAGTCGCTGCCGGGTAGCCGCTCCTGCATGGGAGCACCCGGCAGCATCGTGCTCGGCCGCCGGTATGCGCTGGGGGAGAAGATCGGCGCGGGCGGTTTCAGCGAGGTCTGGCGCGCCACCGACCTCGTCCTGGCCCGGCCGGTGGCGATCAAACTGCTGCATCTCGGCTACGCGCAGCACGCCGAGGCACTCACCCGGTTCCGGGCGGAGGCACAGCACGCCGGGGGCCTGTCGCACGAGAACATCGCCCGGGTCTACGACTACGGCGAGCCGGATCCGCCGCAGCCGCCGTACCTGGTGCTGGAACTCGTGGCCGGGCCGTCGCTGGCCGGGATGCTGGCCGCCGGCCCGCTGGACCCCGCGCGCTCCCTGGACATCATCGCCCAGACGGCGTCCGGCCTGCAGGAGGCGCACCTGGCCGGCCTGGTGCACCGGGACATCAAACCCGGCAACCTGCTGCTGGCCCCGGGCGGTGTCGTGAAGATCACCGACTTCGGCATCGCACGGGCCGCGGATGCCGCACCGGTCACCGGTACCGGCCAGCTCGTGGGGACGCCGGGGTACCTCGCGCCGGAGCAGGCGATGGGGGAGCCCGCCACGCCAGCCAGCGACCTGTACGCACTGGGCATCGTGGCCTACGAGTGCCTGGCGGGCGCGCCGCCGTTCACCGGGCCCGCGCTGGCGGTGGCGCTGGCGCACCGGGAGCGCCCGCTTCCGCCGCTGCCCGGGCAGGTTCCCGCCGACGTGGCCACGCTCGTGCTGGAGCTCACCGCCAAGAATCCGGCGGACCGGCCGCGCAGCGCGGGCGAGGTCGCCCGGCGGGCCGGCCGCCTTGCCGCGGGCGCGGCCGCGGCAAGGCTGGCGCCCCGTTCGGCGGCCATTACCGCGGCGGAGCAGACGGCGAGGTACCCGGGCGTGGCACCGGGCCAGGCGGTGGCCGGTCCGGCAGGCGCACCGTCAGCGCGGGGACCGGCCGGGCCGGGCCTGGTGCCGCCGCTCCCTGCTGCGGAGCTGCCGACCCAGCATCTGGCCTCTCACCGGGCGCCGGCGCCGCGGCGCCACCGAGCCAGGGGGGCGCTCGGCCGTGCCGTGCTGCCCGCCGCGGCCGGGGTCGCGCTCATCGCGACCGCCGCGGTGCTCGGCAGCCTGACCGGGCCGGGCCCCGAGCCACACGCGGGGACGATCCCCTCCGCCACCCCTTCCGGGCCCGCGGTGCCTGCCTCGAAGGCCTCGACCGTCGATGTCCGGCTCCGGCCGCTGATCGGCGAGCCGGTCGCCGTGGCCGCGCGGCGGCTCCGCCAGCAGGGCCTGTCGGTCCGCATCGCCTGGCGGCGCAGCGCCGGGCAGCCCCCGGGGACGGTGCTGTCGGTGCAGCCGTCGGGCCGGCGCCCGCTGGGCAGCCTGGTCACCCTGACCGCGGCGCTCCGGCCCCGGCCGCACGGCCACACGGGCGGCGACCAGGGCGGCGGCCAGCAGGGTGACGGTGACAACCAGGGCGGCGCGTCGCACGGCAAGGGCCACGGCAAGAGCCACCACGGGCAGGACTCGCTGGGCGGCTGAGCGCCCGGCGGCGGCAGGCGCCGCCGCCGGAAACCTCGGGACCGGCCGGCCCGGTATTACCGCGCGGCCCGGTCAGACCGCGCCGACCACCCGGGTGGCGTAGGCGTCCAGGGTGGCGTCCTGCGCGTCGTGCATGAGGTACACGCTGAAGTTGCCCGCGCCGATCTCGCGAAGTTCCGCCAGCCGGTCCACATGCCGCTCCGGCGGCCCGAGCAGGCAGAACCGGTCCACGATGTCATCGGGCACGAACGCCGTGGACGGGTTGCCCGCCTTGCCGTGGTGCGAGTAGTCGTAACCCTCGCGCGCCTTGATGTAGTCGGTGAGCGCCCGGGGCACCGCGTCCCCGGTGTCGCCGTAGCGGGCCACCAGATCGGCGACGTGGTTGCCCACCATGCCGCCGAACCAGCGGGTCTGGTCCCGCATGTGCGCGTAGTCGTCGCCGACGTAGGCGGGCGCGGCGATGCAGATCGTCACCGACGCGGGATCCCGGCCCGCGGCGGCGGCGGCGGCCCGGACCGCGCCGATGGTCCACCGGGCGATGTCCGGGTCGGCGCACTGCAGGATGAAGCCGTCGGCCTCCTCGCCGCACACCTTCAAGGCCTTCGGCCCGTAGGCCGCCATCCACATCTCCAGGCGGCCGTCACGCACCCACGGAATGCGGACCTTCGTCCCGTCATAGTCGACCTCCCGGCCTTCGGCCAGGTCCCTGATGACGTTGATGGCGTGGCCGAGGGTGCCCAGCGACGAGGGCCCACGGCCGAGGACGCGCATGGCGGAGTCCCCCCGGCCGATGCCGCAGACGGTGCGGTTGCCGAACATGTCGTTCAGCGTGGCGAACAGCGACGCGGTCACCGACAGCTCCCGCGACAGCGGGTTGGTGACCATCGGGCCGACCTTGACGTTCGACGTCCGGCTCAGGATCTGCGAGTAGATCACGAACGGCTCCTGCCAGAGCACGCTCGAATCGAACGTCCAGACATGGCTGAAGCCGCCGAGGTCCGCGCGGGCGGCTAGTTCGGCCACCCGGCTCCACGGCGGATCGGTCTGGAGCACCAGGCCAATATCCATCAAGCCCCCCTCACCTGAGGTACTGGCACTCGCCGCGGGGCAGGAACCGTCCCCGCCCCGCCTGGCCGTGCCACTGCCCGTCACTGACCAGAATCTCGCCGCGGGACATGACGGCGGCGGCGCCGCCCTGCACTTCCCTGCCCTCGTAGGCGGAGTAGTCCACCGCCATGTGGTGCGTCTCGGCGGACAGCACGTGCCGCAGCCCCGGGTCGTAGACGACGATGTCGGCGTCCGAGCCGGGGGCGATGGTGCCCTTGCGCGGGTAGAGGCCGAACATCCGCGCCGGGGTGGTCGAGTTCACCTCGACCCACCGTGCGAGCGACAGTTCGCCGTCCACCACGCCCTGGTGCAGCAGGTCGACCCGGTGCTCGACCCCGGGCATGCCGTTGGGGATCTTGGAGAAGTCGCCGCGGCCCATTTCCTTCTGCTCCTTGAAGCAGAACGGGCAGTGGTCGGTCGAGACGATGCTCAGGTCGTTGGTGCGCAGCCCGCGCCACAGGTGCGCCCAGTGCTCCTTCGGCCGCACCGGGGGCGAGCAGACGTACTTCGCGCCCTCGAACCCGGGCGCGTCCAGGTCGTCCTGGGACAGGTAGAGATACTGGGGACAGGTCTCCGCGAAGACGTTACGCCCCTCGTCGCGGGCCTCGGTCACGGCGTTCAGCGCCTGCTGGGCGGACAGGTGCACGATGTACAGCGGGGCACCGGCAACCTGGGCCAGCCGGATCGCCCGGGCGGTGGCCTCGGCCTCCAGCTCGGGCGGCCTGGTGCGGCCGTGCCAGCCCGGGTCGGTGTGCCCGCTGGCCAGTGCCTGCGCGACGAGCACGTCGATCGCGATGCCGTTCTCCGCGTGCATCATGATCGTGGCACCGCCGTTGGCGGCCCGCTGCATGGCCTGCAGGATCTCGCCGTCGGTCGCGTAGAACACGCCCGGGTAGGCCATGAACATCTTGAAGCTGGTCACGCCCTCGCCGACGAGGATGTCCATCTCCTTGAGCGTCTGCTCGTTGACATCGGAGATGATCATGTGGAACCCGTAGTCGATGCTGGCCTTGCCCTCGGCCTTGGCGTGCCAGGCGTCCAGCGTCTCGCGCAGCGAGCCGCCCTTCGGCTGCACCGCGAAGTCCACCAGCGACGTGGTGCCGCCCCAGGCGGCCGCGCGGGTCCCGGTCTCGAAGTCGTCGGCGGAGAACGTCCCGCCGAACGGCATGTCCAGGTGGGTGTGCACGTCGATGCCGCCCGGGATGACGTACTTGCCGGTGGCGTCGATCGACCGGTCGGCCAGCCCCGCGAACGACCCGGTGTGCGCGGGGTCGAGCAGGGCGGCGATGGTCTCGCCGTCGACGAGCACGTCGGCACGGGATGACCCGGTGGCGGTGACCACGGTGCCGCCGCGGATGAGCATGCGCATGGCTGCCCCTCCCTACGGCTGGGCCAGCGGGCCGTAGGTGTCCGGGCGCCGGTCGCGGTAGAACTGCCACAGGTTCCGGACCTCTTCGAGTTGGCCCATGTCCAGGTCGCGGACGACGATCTCCTCGGCGGTATCGGACGCGGCCCCGCCCATGATCTGCCCGCGCGGGTCGGCGAAGTAGGACTGCCCGTAGAAGTCGTTGTCACCGAGCGGCTCGACCCCGACCCGGTTGATGGTGCCCACGAAATACTCATTCGCGACCGCGGCGCTGGTCTGCTCCAGCCGCCACAGGTACTCCGACAGGCCGCGGCTTGTCGCCGACGGGTTGAAAACGATCTTGGCTCCGGCCAGGCCGAGCGCCCGCCAGCCCTCGGGGAAGTGCCGTTCGTAGCAGATGTAGACGCCGATCCGGCCCACCGCGGTGTCGAACACCGGGTACCCCAGGTTCCCGGGACGGAAGTAGTACTTCTCCCAGAAGCCCTTGACCTGCGGGATGTGGTTCTTGCGGTGCTTGCCGAGGAACGTGCCGTCGGCGTCGATCACCGCAGCGGTGTTGTAGTAGACGCCCTCCTGCTCGGCTTCGTACACCGGCACGATCAGCACCATCTGGTGCTCGCGTGCCACGTCGCACATCAGCCGGACGGTGGGCCCGTCGGGCACCGCCTCGGCCCAGGTGTACCACTCGGGCTCCTGGACCTGGCAGAAGTACGGGCCGTAGAAGAGTTCCTGCAGGCAGGTGACACGCGCGCCCTGTGCGGCGGCATCCCGGATCGCCGCCACCGCGTTCTTCACCATCGAATCCTTATCGCCGGTCCACTTCTGCTGGACCAGGGCGGCACGTACGACATCGGCCATGCCGGCCTCCTCTCCTCGGGCGCACGTAAAAGCCCATCATCTCCCTGAGGGGAGTCTGGGTCATCACTGACTGGCGATCTTTGCGGACTGGGGGGCGGGCAGCGCCAAACTGGCACCCGGCAAAACGCCGTCTGCCAGTTCACCGCAGCCCGCTGGGCGCATCCCGTGCGGCGCCACCGTTCACTCCGCCACCGACTCTGCCCGTGCGCGGCGGGCGGCATCCGGCGCGGCGTCACCATTCACCGCCACCGCACGCTGGATCTGGCCTCCGCCCCTGATGTCCATGATCACGTGAGTTTGTTCATAAATGCCATGAACAAACTCACGTGATCCTGCGGATGAGGATCCGCAGCGTGGCCTGACTCGGGCAGGGATCCTCAGGTGAGCTGGTACGTGCGGTCGGCCGTGCCGGAGAAGATGGCCGCCTGTTCGGTGGCGCTCAGATCTTCGGTGAGGGTGTGGGCGATGGCTACTACCTGGGTGTAGGGGGCGTCCAGGGTGCTGGGGGGCCAGTCGGAGCCGAACATGAGGCGGTTTGGGCCGAAATCGTGTAGTGCGAAATCGTAGTAAGGGCGGATGTGGGCCAGCGGGTCGGGGCCGGGGCCGGGGGTGGCGCCCGGGGTGGTGCCGGGGGGCGGGGGGACGGCGAGGATGCCGGAGAGCTTGGCGGTGGTGTTCGGCAGGGCGGCGAACTGGGTGACCGCGCTTGCCCACGGCTGGCTGGCTTCGGGGCTGGTGCCGGGGCCCATGTCGGGGTTGCCGAGGTGGTCGAGGATGAACCGGAGCCCGGGGGAGCCGGCGGGCGGCGGTCACGGCGGCCGGCAGGTGGCGGGGCTCGCCGACCACGTCGTAGGCGAGGCCCGCGTCGGCCACCGCGGCCAGGCCGCGCAGCACGGCCGGCCGGGCCAGCCAGCCGGGGTCGGGCTCGATCAGCACCGGGTGCCGGATGCCTGCCAGGCGGTCGCCGCCGGGAAGCTCGCGCAGTCGCGCCAGCACGTCGGCGATATCGGGCGCGGTCAGGTCGGCCCACCCGACCACGCCCGCGACGAGCCCGCCGCTGGCCGCGAGCGTGAGCAGTTCGGGCGTCTCCCAGGACTCCGTGACGGTCTGCACCACCACGGTGGCGGTGACGCCCCCGGCCGCCGCCAGCGGTGCCAGATCGGCCAGGGAGAAGTTCCGCAGCAGCGGCGCCAGCACCGGGTCACTGGCCAGCCACGGCTGGTCATGGGCGGACAGATCCCAGAAGTGCTGGTGGGCGTCGATGACCGGCGCCCCGGCCGCGGAGGAGTCAGGGACCGGGGCGCCCGCCGCGGTCACCTGGTCAGTTCACCTCGTTGAGCTTGCCCGTGGCGACGTCGAAGACGAAGCCGCGGATGGCGTCCTTGTGCGGCACGAAGGGGCTGGCCTTGATCCTGGCGACCGACTGGCGCACGTCCTCGTCCAGGTCGGGGAAGGCCTCGGCGCCCCAGGCCGGCTTGATTCCGGTGTCGTCCTGGATCGAGCGCTTGAACGCGTCGTCGGTGAACGTGAGCATGCCGCAGTCGGTGTGGTGGATCAGGATAATCTCCCGGGTGCCGAGCAGCCGCTGGCTGATGGCCAGCGACCGGATCTCGTCGTCGGTGATGACCCCGCCGGCGTTGCGGATCACATGGGCCTCGCCGTCGCCCAGGCCGAGGATGGCGTAGACGTTGAGGCGGGCGTCCATGCAGGCGACGACGGCGACGTGCGCGGACGGCGGCATCGGCAGCGGGCCGCTGAAGGTCTCCGCGTAGCGTGCGTTGTTGGCCAGGTACTCGTCGGTGGCGGTCATGGGACTCCTGCTCGTCGATGGGACAGGTGCTCCTGGGCGAGGGCCTGGGGGCCCGGGATACCGATCCTAACCCGATATGTCCCGTATTATCTATTTTCTCTATCAGTTTACTAGTCTATTCTGGCGGTGTTTTCCTGACGTGCGGCTAATCGTTTGCCCGCCGTACCACGGAAAGCACTGGAACAGGCCTGCGGGCGGTGTCATCGTGGCAGGCAGTTGCACGCGCTGATCTCCGGGAGGAACACATGCGCGGAAGGCTCGGCCGGCGGTTCGCCGCGGCCCTCACATCAGGTTTAGTCGCCGCCGCCTTCGGGGCAGCCCTCACCGCGCCGGCTTCGGCCGCGGCACGGCCGCAGGACCCGGTCCCGATCGGCCCCAACGAATACTTCAGCGGCTTCATCAACAACCACCCGCCGGGCAAGGCCGTGATCAAGGTCAACTGCGCCGGGCCCGCCAAGACCGGCCACCCGGCGGCAGGCCAGAAGATCGAGGTAAAGACCGCGCAGCCCACCTCGACCTTCGACCTGGGGTTCACCGGAAGTGCCGGGAAGAAGATCACGGCGACGCTCGCGCCGGCCGCGACCACCACGGTCCTCGCCAGCTTCACCAGCTTCTTCGTGCCGAAGAACATCCCGACCAGCATCGTCGTGCCGTGCTCCGGCACCGGGACGGTCGTCTTCGCGCCCGCACCGCCAAGCTCCACGGCCAGGTCCGCGGTGCTGCCCGTGACGTTCCGCAGTACCGGGACGTAGCGGCGCCGGGCCACGCATCCGTGCGGCCGGACTCCACTGCGCAGCGGGTCCGGCCGCGCGCCGCGGGACGGGCGCCGCGGGGCGCCCCGCGGCCGGCGGTACCGTTTCCGGATGGACCTGCAGGGCTGGCTGGGCAGCGCCGTCGCGGCGATAGCGGAGTGGCAGGACGGGTTCGGGCCCTACGTGGCCGACCCGTCGATGTTCGTCAGCGACGAGCGATTCGCCAGCGTCTTCGGCGAGTTCACCGGGCGGCTGCGGGACAACTACCCGTTCTTCCACCCGTCCTACGCCGGCCAGATGCTCAAGCCGCCGCACCCCGCCGCCGTGGCCGGGTACCTCGCCGCGATGCTCATCAACCCGAACAACCACGCGCTGGACGGCGGCCCCGCCACCGGCCAGATGGAGAAGGAGGCCGTTGCCGCGCTGGCCGCGATGTTCGGCCTGGACACCCACCTCGGCCACCTGACCACCAGCGGCACGATCGCCAATCTGGAGGCCCTCTACGTGGCCAGGGAAACCCATCCCGGCCTCGGCGTCGCCTACAGCGAGGAGGCGCACTACACCCACGCCCGGATGTGCGGCGTGCTCGGCATCGAGGGCACCCCGGTGCCCGCCGACGGCGCAGGGCGGATGGACACCGGGGCGCTCGGCGCGCTGCTCGCCGGGGGCCGGATCGGCACCGTGGTCGCGACCGCCGGCACCACCGGCCTGGGCGCGATCGACCCGGTGCACGAGATCCTGGCGGTCGCCCGCCACCATGGGGCCCGGGTACACGTGGACGCGGCCTACGGCGGCTTCTTCACGCTGCTGGCCCGGGGGGACACTCCACCCTCCGGGGACACCCCGGACCCCAGTGGCCCTGGAACCCCCCGGGGCGCCGATGGCGCCTGGCCAGCAAGCCGGGCAGGCCCCATCGCGCGAGCTCGCCGGGCCGCCGGCGGCACCGCCCCTGCGGGCCAGGCAGCCCTCGCGGGCCGGCCGCCCCGTCGGGCCAGGCAGCCGCGGGGAACCAGGCCGGCCCTGCGGACGAGACCTGCCCCGTGGGCCAGCCTGCCCTGGACCCGGCTCCGTGGCGGGCCATTGCCGAGTGCGACTCGGTCGTTGTCGACCCGCACAAGCACGGCCTCCAGCCCTACGGATGCGGCGCGATCCTGTTCAAGGACCCCGATGTGGGCCGGTTCTACCTGCACGACTCGCCGTACACCTACTTCACCTCCGACGAACTGCACCTGGGGGAGATCAGCCTGGAGTGCTCCCGGGCCGGTGCGGCGGCGGCCGCGCTCTGGCTGACCCTCAAGCTCCTGCCCCCGTCCCCGGCCGGGCTGGGCCGGGTGCTCGCGGCATGCCGCCGGGCGGCGCTGGACTGGGCCGCCCTGATCGGGGAGTCCAGCCTGCTGCGCCTCTACCAGCCCCCCGAGCTGGACATCGTCTGCTATTTCCCGCAGCTGCCCGCCGCGGCGATGTCCGGGATCGACGCGGCGTCCGCCGCGATACTGGCCCGTGGCATGAAGCAGGACCGGCCGGTCTTCCTCAGCACGCTGCGGGTGACCGCGGCCGGCCTGTCCCGGCGGCACCCCGGCATCAAGGCCGACCGGGACGGCACCAGAATCCTGCGCAGCGTGCTGATGAAGCCCGAGGCGCGCGGTTACCTCGGCGAACTGCACGCCAGGGTCGAGGCGCTCGCCGCGCAGGCCGCCGGCTAACCGGCGCGCACGGGAGGGTTGCCATGCCAGAGTCCGCACGGTGGCTGGACGGCCGGGTGGCGGTGATCACCGGTGCCGGGACCGGAATCGGCGCGGCCGTGGCGGAGCGGTTCGCGGCGGAGGGGGCCCAGGTAGTCCTGGTGGGCCGGCGGCCGGGGCCGGTGCGGGCCGTCGCGGCGGCGCTGGGGGAGCGGGCGCTGGCCGTTCCCGGCGACGCGGCGTCCGCGGCGGACATGACACGGCTCGCCGAGGCCGTGACGGAGCGGTTCGGCGGCATCGACGTCCTGGTGGCGAACGCAGGCGGCCACGGCGTGGGCACCGCGGCGGACATCGCCGACGAGGACTGGGCGCGGAGCTGGCGGGCGAACGTGACCACCTGCCTGGTCAGCGCGCGGGCCTGCCTGCCGCAGCTGCTGGCGCGGCGCGGCTGTGTTGTGGTCGTCTCGTCGATCGCTGGCCTGGCGGCCGCACCGGAGTCGGTGGGCTACGTCAGCGCCAAACACGGCCTGATCGGCCTGGCCAAGTCCATGGCCAGGGACTTCGGCGCGCGCGGGGTGCGGGTCAACACCGTGTGCCCGGGGTGGGTGCGCACCCCGATGGCCGACGAGGAGATGGACGCGCTGGCCGCGCTGCGCGGGCTGCCGGACCGGGCGGCCGCGTACGCGCTGGCCACGGCGCAGGTGCCGCTGCGCCGGCCGGCCGAGCCTGGTGAGGTCGCGGCGGTGGTAGCGTTCCTGGCCAGCGAGCACGCGTCCGCGGTGACCGGGGCCGTGCTCACCGTGGATGGTGGCGCCACGGCGGTAGATTTGCCTACGATCGCCTACGACGCGCCCCAGCAACGTGTCTGACCCCGGCCGGCAAAACCCTCACGATCTTCACACACTGATGACATCGTCACTCCAGCTTCGCTGCCTAACGTCGTGCGCTGCCCGAGGAGCGTGATGACGATGCGGCGACGCGGCCGGTGGCCCTGGTACGCTCTCGCGCTTTCGGCCCTGGTCGTCTCCGGCTCGGCCGCCGCCCCGGCCCTGGTGAGCGCCCGGGTGGGCGCCCCGGCCCCAGCGGGCAGCGCGGCCCCGGCGAGCAGCGCGGTGAGCAGTCCGGCCCCGGCCAGCACCGCGGCTGCGGCGACCACGCCCAGCCCGGCGGGCACCCCTGCGGCCCCACCGGCCGCAACCGCGCCCGGCATCTGCACCTCAGCGGACCAGCCCGCGCTGGCGGCCGCGCTGTCCCGGCGGATCGTCCGCGCGCTGCGCGGCACCGCGGCGACGGTGGGCATCGCCGTGGACGACGCCGACGAGGATTTCAGTTGCCGGTACCACCAGTGGCGGGAGTTTCACTCGGCCAGCGTGATCAAGGTCATCACCCTGGGCGCACTGCTGTACCAGCTCCAGGAAGAGCACCAGGGCATCAGCCCGGAGCAGGCCGCGCTCGCCACCTCGATGATCACCGAGTCGGACAACACCGCGCAGGACGTGCTGTGGAACGAGATCGGCATGCCCACGCTGCAGGCGTTCGTGAACGCCGCCCGGATGAACCACACCGTGCTCGGCACCGACGACTTCTGGGGCCTGACCGACGTCAACGCGCACGACGAACTGCGCCTGCTGCGGCTGCTGATCACCCGCAACCGGGTGCTGGACGCGGCCAGCCGTCGCTACGCGCTCGGCCTGATGGCCGACGTCATCTCCTGGGAGCGGTGGGGCGTGTCGGCGGGCGCGCCCGCGGACATGACGGTGCACCTGAAGAACGGCTGGCTGCCGGACCCGGACCTGTGGGACATCAACAGCATCGGCGACTTCACCCACCACGACTACGACTACTCGATCGCGATCCTGACCAGGAACGACCCGGACATGGCCTACGGCGTGGACACCGTCCAGATGCTCGCCAGGCTGATCAACAAGACACTCGCCGAGGGCGACGCGGACGACGTCACGGCGCCGGAGCCGTTTCAGCATCTGGTCGCTATGCAGCGGCGATTCTTCTGGTGAACCGCGCCACGTACCATCGTGGAATGCCCCGTCGCCTCGCCGCCAGCAACGCCAGCGACCTCATGCAGGCCGAGCGCGATATCCGCGGCCGCATCGGGGACCAGCAGCTCGACTTCGCCGCCATGGCCGCGGTGTCGAACATCTACCGCGCGGCCAACGTGATCCGCAACCACATGGAGCGCAAGGTGCTCTCCGGTGAGGACCTGTCCTGGGCCGCGTTCACCGTGCTGTTCGTGCTGTGGATCTGGGGCGAGCAGCAGACCCGGGACCTGGCCGCCGAGGCCGGGGTCACCAAGGGAACGCTCACCGGCGTGCTGAAGACCCTGGAGAAGCGCGGCCTGGCCAGGCGCCGCGCGCACGAGTCGGACGGCCGCCTGGTGATGGTCAGCCTGGAGCCGAAGGGCCTCGGCGTGATCGAGCGGCTGTTCCCCGCGTTCAACATGGGCGAGTCCTTCGTCAGCGCCAGCCTGTCCGAGCGGGAGAAGGACCAGCTCGCGTCGCTGCTGCGGACGATCATCCGCACGGCCGAGGAAAGCTGACCACCCGGGGCGGAGATGGCAGTTATCCCGGAAACGGCACGAGCGCCTGCATCGGGAACACCTCGCTGGCGCCGCTTCCTGACCCCGTGGCGCTCGCCCGCGGATCAGCCCGCCTGGGCCCGGCCGGCGCTGCTGGCCATCGCCGCCGTCGCGGCGGTCGCGTACGCCTGGGGAATGGCCGGCGCCAGCGTCGAGTCGTTCTACGGCGCGGCGGCCCGCAGCATGTCGCAAAGCTGGCACGACTTCATCTTCGGGGCGTTCGATCCGGCCGGGACCGTCACCGTGGACAAGCTGCCCGGGGCGCTCTGGGTGCAGGCCCTGTCGCTGCGGATTTTCGGCTTTCACATCTGGGCCCTGGTCCTGCCGCAGGTGGTCGAGGGCGTGCTCGTCGTCCTGGTGCTCTACCGGGCAGTCCGCCGGCTGGCCGGGCCCGCGGCCGGCCTGACCGCCGCGGCCGTGCTCGCCGTCACGCCCGTCACCGTGCTGCTGGGCCGCGGCAACGTATCTGACTCGCTGCTGATCCTGCTGCTCGTGCTCGCGGCCGACGCCACGTCCGCCGCGCTGCTCACCGGGTCGCTGCGGCAGTTGCTGCTGGCCGGTCTCTGGGTCGGCCTGGCGTTCCAGGCGAAGATGATCCAGGCCTGGCTGGCCCTGCCCGCGCTGGCCGCCGCCTACCTGCTCGCGGCGCCCGCGGCGCGGCTGCGCACCCGGTGCGCGCATGTCGCGCTGGCCGGGCTGGTCACCGCCGTGGTCTCGCTGTCCTGGATGACCGCCGTCTCGCTGGTCCCGTCCCAGGACCGGCCGTACGTGGACGGCAGTCCGGACGACTCGGTGTACACGCAGGTCTTCGACTACAACGGCCTGGGCAGGCTCACCGGGAACTGGGTGAGCCTCGCCGGGCCGCCATCGCCGGTCCTGGTCTCGGCTGTAGCGAGCGGGCGGTTGCTGAACTCCGAGACAAGAGGCATCAAGGCGAGCTGGCATCGTCTGCTGGCCGGGCCGTTCGCGGCCGACAGCGGCTGGCTGCTGCCGGCGGCCGTGGCCGGCGCGCTGGGCGTGCTCATCTCCCGGCGCCGCCAGGGCAGGCGCGACCCGCTGCGCGCGGCCGTCGTGCTGTGGGGCGGCTGGTGGCTGATCCTCGCCGTCTTCTTCAGCGCCGGTACCTTCATCAACGCGTACTACGTCGCGGCGCTCGTCCCCGCGGTGGCCGCGCTGTGCGGCGCCGGTATCGCCGCGTGTGGGCCCCGGCCCTGGCCGGCCCGGGTGCGGCTGATCCTCGCCGCGACGGTGCTGGGCTGCGTGGGCTACGGCGCCTATCTCGTGTCCGGGACGGCATCCGGCCCTGTCGTGCTCACCGTGGTGGCGCTGATCGTGGCGGCGGCCGCCGCCGCTCAGCTGCTGCTGACCGCGTCGGGCAAGGCCGGGCACCTGACCGCGGTCGGGTACGCCGGTGCCGCGGTGCTCCTGCTGCCCGCGGCGGCGTCCGTGAGCTGCGTAGTCCACGGGCTGGGGCCGTTCGACACCCCGTTCGAGTCGTCGAAGACCGTGCATATCAGCCATTTGCTGGCCGCCGCCGCGCCCATCCTCACCCGGTTCGACCACCGGCTGGAACTCCACACGCCACCCGGTGATGCCCTGCTGGGCACCGACACGTCCGGCCTCGCGCAGAATTTCATCCTGTACAGCGGCAGGGAGGTGCTGCCGATCGGCGGCTTCCTCGGCAACGTGCCGGCCCCGACGCTGGCCACGCTCCGGGCCGACATCAGCCGTGGCTACGTGCGGGTATTCCTGCTGCCGGTGTCACCGCAGGGCCCGGACCCGCGGGTGCGCTGGATCGAGTCGCACTGCACCAGGCAGCCCCAGCCCCCGAACCGTCCCCCGGCCCCGAACGCGAACTTCTTCTGCGGACTTGCCACCAGCGCGCCGGCCGGGCCAACACCAGCCTCAGCACCGGCACCGGGGTAGTCCAGCTAGGGCCGGGGCACGGCGAACGACCAGCGTGTGCCGCCATCGGTGGTGCGCCAGATCGCGGGCAGTTCGCCGGTCCGGGCGCCCTCGCCGAGGGCGAAGCCGTCCCGGGGGCTGACGAATATCACCTGGGAGGTGCCGCCGCTGCCGTCCCCGATCAGCGGCCGTACCGTCCGCCAGCGGCGCCCGCCGTCCGCGGTGACCAGGAGCGAGCTGCGGTCGCCGGCGAGGAAGGCGGTGCCCGGCGACACGGCGTCGAGCTGCGCCAGGTAGCCGAAGTCCAGCGGCATGCCACGGTGGCAGGCCATCCGTGACACCGGGCACGGTGTGCGCATTACCCAGGAGTGGCCGCCGTCGGCGGAGCGCCCGGCCGACTTCGCCTGGAACCCGGCGCTCGGCTGCCCGGCGCACACGGCCAGCAGCGTCCCGTCCGGCGCGGCCGAGACGGTGACCGAGATGGCGCCGATCCGCCCGCACCGCACCTGCCCCCTGGACCAGGTATTCCCGCCATCGCCGGTGAACCAGAACGGGGCGTTGCCGTTCGCCGGGCCGGACAGCACGTAGGCCGAGGACCGGCCGGTGCGCAGCAGCCAGGTCTGGCCGGCCGCGCCCTCCTGCGCGGGCTGGCCGCCGACCGCGCGGACCGTGGCGCCCGGCGGCTGCGCGGGCGAGGCTGCCCAGGCCCGGCCGCCGTCCGCCGATTCCAGCAGCCGCAGCGCGCAGGTGCGGCCGTGCCGCGGGCAGTCCGCGCGCACCATCCAGGCCGAGCGCCCGGCCGTGGCGACGGCCAGGACGGTGCCGGGCTCGCGGGCGCTGGCCCAGGTCCGGCCGCCGTCATGGGTGACGAACAGGCCGGGGTCGTAGAAGAACGCGTCGCCATGGCCGTCGGCCGCCAGGAACGAGGCGGGCAGGTTGCCGCCACACGGCCACGTGGTGACGGCGGCCGTGCTGCCGAACCGGGCACCGCCATCCGCGGTCCGGGCGGCCAGCACCTGGCACCGCCCGGGCTCCTGCCGGGTGAAGATGCCGTATCCCGTCGTCTTACTGATGAACGCGATCGCGTCCAGCCGGGTACTGGACCCGCTGGGAGCGGCGGCCGCCGTCACCGTGTGGCCTGCCGTCTTCGCCGCGGCGGACCCGGCGGCCGTAGCCGCCTGGCCCGGGCGCGGTGCGGCGCCGCAGCCCACGACGACCGTGCTAGCGAGCAGCGCCATCGCAAACCGGGGCGCTGCGGCCGGTGCCTGAAATCCCCGCATGCCCTGTAGACGCCCGGAGGGGCCGCCTGGTTAGGAGCCGGGCTGGTCCCGGGCTTCGGCGGCGATCCGCAGTGCCGAGCCGACCAGCGCCGGCCCTGGCGGCGGCGCCGGGCTCCTCGGCGATCGTCTCCGCGAGTATGCGGTCCGGGTCCTGGCCGTTCGCGGCTATCTCGGCCCGCCCGCCCGCGTCCAGCCACAACCGGAACTGGTCCCCGTCGACCTCGGGGTGGAACTGCACGGCGAGGTGCCGGCCGAGCCGGTACGCCTGGACGCCCAGCTCGTTGCGCGCGAGCACCGTGGCCTGGGCCGGCGGCACGCACCGGTCGTGGTGGAACTCCAGCCACGGCCCCGGCGGAATCAGCTCCGGGTCCGCGGACTCGACCATGACCCAGCCGATCTCGGCACGGCCGGCGTGCTCCACCGTGCCGCCGAGCGCGGCGGCGAGCACCTGTGCGCCGAAGCAGATCCCGAGCACCGGCACCCCGGCCGCGTCCGCCCGGCGCAGCCAGGCCAGTTCCTCGTCGATCCAGGCGCGCGCCTCGCCCTCGTCGTACACCGAGCAGATGGACCCGAGCAGCACGATGTGCGCCACGCCCGCCAGGTCAGGGAGCGGGCCCTCCTTGGGGAACAGTGTCGCGGCGAGTTCCGCACCGCGCGCCTCGAACGCGGTGCCGATGAACCCGGCCGAGTCCTCTTCGTGGTGGCGGACGACGACGACCCGCATGCGATGCCTCCGATTGCCGGCGATCTCGTTTGGTGCCAAACTACTTGCCATGACGCGAGCCGTCGACCTGACCGATCTCGACATGTGGGCGCGCGAAGTGCCCTACGCCGAGTTCGCCCGGCTCCGGCGGGAGGCGCCGGTCGCCTGGCACGGCGAGGCGCCGCCGAACTCGGGTTTCTGGTCTGTCTGCGGCTATGCAGACATTGTCGCCGCCAGCCGGGATGCCGCAACGTTCTCCTCCGCGCGCGGCATCTCCTTCGAGGAGCCGACCGACGAGGACATGGCGGCCCGCCGGACGATCATCGACACCGACCCGCCCGAGCACACCAAGCTCCGCAAGATCGTGTCCGGCGCCTTTTCGGTCCGCGCTGTCGCCGTGTACCAGCACTTCGTCGAGGGGCTCACCGAGCAGGTGCTGGATGCCGCGCTGACCGTGCCGGTGCTTGCCGGCCAGGGATTCGACTTCGTGGACGCGATCGCCAAGGAGGTCCCGATCCGGGTCCTGGCCCGGATCATGGGGCTGCCCGAGGCGGACCTGGACTCGTTCATCGATCTGGGCGACCGGCTGATCGCCAACACCGACCCGGAGATCACCGACGTGGTCTGGGGCCGGGACGATACCGACGCCTACCGGCGGTTCCCGTTCCGCAGCCCGTACGGCAAGCAACTGTGGGACCTGGGCCGCACGGTCGTGGCGGACCGGCTCGCCCATCCCGGTGACGACCTGCTGTCCCGGCTGCTGCGGGCCGAGGTGGACGGCGACCGGCTGAGCGAGACCGACCTGGACAACTTCTTCTCGATCCTGGTGATCGCGGGCAACGAGACCACCCGGATCGCCATCGCCCAGGGCGTGCTGGCGTTCTGCGGGCGGCCGGGGCAATGGGACCGGCTGCGGGCCGACCCCGGGCTGCTGGACGCCGCGACCGACGAGGTGCTCCGGTGGAGCTGCCCGACGCACTTCATGCGCCGGACGGCTGCGGCGGACACCGAGCTGGGCGGGGCGGCGATACGGGCGGGGGACAAGGTCGTGCTCTGGTACGTGTCCGGCAACCGGGACGAGGCGGAGTTCGCCGGCCCGGATACCTTCGACGTCGGCCGCGCCCCCAACCGGCACCTGAGCTTCGGCCGCGGTGGGCCGCACCTGTGCCTCGGCGCTCACCTGGCCCGGCTGGAGGTGCGGATCATGCTCGCCGCGCTGGCCCGGCGGGTGGCCCGGTTCGAGCTGGCCGGCGAGCCGCGCCGGATCCGGTCCAACTTCACCAACGGCCTCAAGGCCCTCCCGGTCCGGGTGATCCCCGCCTGACCAGCGCGTACCTGCCGGGACCTTGGCCGGCGCATGCGCCGCCCGCGGGGCGCGCGCCCTCCTGGCCCATTGCCGACGGCGCCGGGTGTGACTAAGGTCCCGACCTGGGCGGCGGCACAGCAGATCCTCGCGACGATGCACTAAGGAGGCACGTCATGAAACTAGCCCGATGGTGGGCCGTGACCGGGGCCGTGGGATTGGGCTTGTCCATGGCAGCGATGACGGGGCCGCCCGCCGCCGCATCCCCGCACCCAGGCCCGGCGTCACACCGGATTGCCTTGCGCGGGACGCTCGCTCCGGCGAAGGAGCGCGCGCACCACGCGGGCACGGTGGTCGGCACCAGCCAGGTGGGCTTTGACCTGACGCTTTCGTTGCGAAACGCCGCCGCCGCGCAGGCCTTCGTGCAGCAGGTGTCGAGCCCGGGCTCGGCGGAGTTCCACCACTACCTGACCGATGCGCAGTGGGTGTCCCGGTTCGGGCCGGCCCAGGCCCAGGTGACGAAGGCCGAGGCGTGGCTTCGCCAGCAAGGCTTCACGGTCGCCTCCGTGGCCAAGGACCGCCTGTACGTGACCGCGAACGGGACCGCACTACAGGTCGAGCACGCGTTCGGCGTGAAGCTCGGCTACTACGAGGTGAACGGCCACAAGGTCCGGCTCGCCAACGGCACCATGACGATTCCCTCGTCACTGGCGGGCGCCGTATCCGGCACGGTGGGCATCAACCAGTACGTGGCCACCCCCGCCCTGGCGCCGACGGGCCTGGCCGCGGCCGCGAAGGCGGCCGTAAAGGCGGCGGCAGGCCCTGGCGGGGAACCACCGCCCCCGGCCGGTTTCCGCAACCCCCAGCCGTGTTCGGCGTTCTGGGGGCAGAAGACCGACACCACCGACTCGGGTCAGCTCTACGCGCCCTACACCCACCCGCTGCCGTATGACATCTGCGGCTACAAGCCGGCCCAGATGCGCGGCGCTTACGGGCTGGCCGGCTCGGTGGCCAAGGGCAACGACGGCAGCGGCGTGACCATCGCGATCACCGACGCCTACGACTCGCCGACCCTGCTGGCCGACGCGCAGCGGTACTTCAACCTCAACGACCCGACGCACCCGCTGACGTCAGGCCAGTTCACCAACTTCACCCCGCCGACCGTGAACGACCAGGCGGCTTGCGCTGGCAGCGGCTGGTTCTCCGAGCAGGCGCTGGACGTGGAGTCGTCGCACACGATGGCGCCCGGGGCCCACATCCAGTACGTCGGGGCGAAGAACTGCCTGAACGACGCCTTGCTGGCGGCGGTGACCACCGCGGTCACCAGTGGAGCCTCTGTTGTCACGGACTCCTGGGACAATGTGACCGGCGACTTGACCACCGACGCTGCCACCAGGAACGCGTTCGACAGCACGTTCATGCTCGCCGCCTCCACCGGCGTCAGCGTGCTGTTCTGCAGCCACGACTTCGGCGACAACTTCGCCACGTTCGGCACGTTCGCGCAGAACTACCCGGCGACCAGCCCGTTCGTCACGGCCGTCGGCGGGACGGCGCTCGAGGTCAACGCGAAGAACGCCCGCCAGGTCGAGTACGGCTGGTCGACGGCCAGGCAGGTGCTCTGCGAGTCGAAGACCCGCAACTGTGGCTCCGCGACCACACCACTCGCTCCGCTTGCCTATGACAACGGCGGCGCCGGTGGCACCAGCTACGTCTACACCCAGCCCTTCTACCAGAAGGGTGTGGTGCCGAAGGCGCTGGCGCTGCGCAATCAGGCGCTCGTCGGGCCGGTGCCAGAGCGGGTCGTGCCGGACATCTCGATGGACGGTGACCCGCAGACCGGGTTCCTGATCGGGCTGACCCAGACGTTCCCGGGCGGCACCGCGTACGGCCAGTTCAAGGAGGGCGGCACCAGCCTGTCCTCGCCGCTGCTGGCCGGGGTGATCGCGGACGCCGACCAGGCGGCGGGCACGCCGCTCGGGTTCCTCAACCCCATCCTGTACAAGGCGTGGACCGCGACGCCGACCGCGTACTACGACGTCACGCGGCCAGCGTCGTTCCACTCGGCGGCGGTGATCCGGGTCGACTACGCCAACGCGGTCAACGCCTCCGGCGGCTTCGTGATGAGCATGCGGCCGCTCAACTACCAAGGGCCGGAGACCTACTGCGACGCGACGGGTCACTGCCAGACAGGCCCGGTGACCATCACCACCCGGCCGGGCTTCGACAGCATGACCGGGCTGGGATCGCCCGGGGCGAACTTCATCGCCACCCTCGCGAAGTTCTGATCCCGTAGCTTGGGGGCCGCCCGGATGGGCGGCCCCCAAGCCATCATTCGCGCGCGTTTGTGGTCGTTGGCACTCCCACCCGCGTTCCTTCGGGTTGTCTGCCCGCAGGATGCCCGACTGGGCACGGGGTTAGGAGGCCGGGCCGCCGCCCCAGATCAGCTGGCGGTTCACGCGCTGGGGCAGCGCCAGAGTGGCGATAGGCCCGGCGACGCTGGCGGGTGGCTGCGTGCTGGACCAGGCATAGGTCAAGTACCAGCTGGTACCTGGACGGCGGTGTGGGATCTGCCAGCGCAGGCCGAAGGTGCGCGCTCCGGTGGGCAGCACCTGCCGGTAGTGGGCCAGGATCGGGTTCATGCCGATGGGGCCGTGTGGGCCGCCGCCCCAGGTCCCGGTGGAGATGCCGAACCACAGTGCCCGGATCTTGACCTGCTTCGGCACGGTCACCGTGACGCGCATCACCACGGTCTCGCCGGGGCGGACCCGGTAGCGCGGCACATGCCCGTCTGCGCGGAGCGCGAAGAACACTCCGTTGATGGCCGGGGTGAAGGTCACCCTCGGCGGCGGGGGCGGTGGACACGATGCGCCGGGCGGGCAGCGAAGGGAGGAGGAGCAACCGCCGGCCGCGCAGACCGCTGCCATCAGGGCGGCTACCAGGCCGGCCCGCAGGACCGGCATCACAGTGCCAGTATGACGGGCTGCGCCGCCGTGAGTCCTCATCAGTTCGGCGTCCCCTCGCGGCCAAGGATCGTGATCCCGGAGCGAGAATCGGGCGGCGGCGAGCCTGAGCCCTTGACACCGGATCGTTTGCTTCCATACGATCCCGGCAACTGCCCGCGCCAGTGCCGCCTGGGGCCAACGCCGAGGGGACAGACGTGAGGAAGATCGACGCCTTCGCTCACATTCTCCCGCCTGCGTACGCACGGCGTTTGGAGTCGATCATGGCGGGCGGCGCCATCAGCCACCGGATCCTCGGCTACCAGCCCTGGATCCACGAGGACCCCGCGCTGACCGGCCTGGACGCCCGCTGGCGGGTCATGGACGCCTTCGGCGACTACCAGCAGGTGCTGACCCTGGCGGTCCCGCCGCTGGAGGAACTCGGCGGCCCCGCGGCAGCCCTCGACCTGGCCCGCGCCGCCAACGACGAACTCGCCGAACTGGTGCGCCGCCACCCGGACCGGTTCGCCGGGTTCACCGCCGCGCTGCCGATGGGCGACCCCGCCGCGGCCGCCGCGGAGCTGGACCGGGCCATGGCCGATCTGGGCGCGCTCGGCGCGCAGCTGCACACGAACGTGAGCGGGGCGCCGCTGGACCAGCCCCGGTTCAGGCCCATCTTCGACACGGTGGCCCGCCGCGGCGGCGCCCTGTGGATCCACCCGACCCGCAGCCCGGCCTGGCCGGACTACCCGGCGGAGGACCGGTCGGAGTACGGCATCTGGTGGTCACTGGGCTGGCCGTACGAGACGTCGGTGTGCATGGCCCGGCTGGTCTACTCCGGGTTCTTCGACACCTATCCGGACCTGCCGGTGATCACCCACCACGCCGGCGCGATGGTGCCGCACTTCGCCGGGCGGCTCGCCTCCCCGCTGGAGGACCCGGCCCGGGCCGACGTCATGGCCAGGCTGCGGGCCCGCCCGGTGGACTACTTCCGCCGCTTCTACGCCGACACGGCGATGTTCGGCGCGGCCCACGCGGTCCGGTGCGCGGTCGAGTTCTTCGGCCCGGAGCACGTGCTGTTCGGCACGGACATGCCGCTCGGGGGGCCCAGCGTGGTCGGGGACACGATCGCCGACATCGAGGCTCTCGGCCTGCCGGACGCCGACGCGGCGGCGATCTTCGGCGGCAACGCCAGGAGGGTATTGCGGATTCCGGCCTGAGGGGCGCTGCCCGGTTCCCCGGCGGGCGTAATGCAGGAGAAATGTCAGGGAGGAAAGCATGGCGAATTCCGAGCCGGCCTACGAGCGCCTCGGCGCCAAAGTTCTGGCACTCCCGGATGTGATCGCCCAGTCGGTCGGGTTCATGGGCCCCGTCTTCTCCTCGGCGTTCGTGATTCCGCTGGTGGTCGGCGTGATCAGCGCGTCGGGCAAGGGCGGCGGGGTCGCGTCGCCGCTGTCGGTGCTCCTCGCCGCGGTCGGCGTGTTCGCGCTGGGCTGGATCGTGTCGAACTACGCCAGGGAGATCCACGCGGCCGGGTCGCTGTACGACTACGTGACCCGCGGCCTCGGCGAGCGGGTCGGCACGGCGGCGGGGTGGCTGTACTACGGCGGGGTGACCGTGCTGCTCACCGGCCTGCTGCTGCTGATCGGCGGGTACCTGCAGAGCACGATCGCCTCCGAGTTCGGGGTGAGCCCGCTGCCGTCGTGGCTGTGGACGCTGATCCTGATCGCGGTGATCGCAGGCATCCTGTACTTCGGGGTCCGGGTGTCCACCCGCAGCCAGCTCGTCCTGGCCCTGGTGTCTATCGTCGTCGTCACCATCTTCTTCGTCAGCGTCATTGTGAAGCTGGGCTCCGCGAACAGCTTCAAGCCGTTCAACCCGTCGTCGGCGGCGGACGGCTGGTCCGGGATCTTCTTCGGCATGCTGTACGGGGTGCTGCTGTTCGTCGGTTTCGAGACCGCGGCGAACCTGGCCGAGGAGACGCCCAACCCGCGGCGGGAGATCCCGATCGCGGTGATGACCACGGCCGGCATCGCCACCGTCTTCTACGTCCTCGCCACCTACGTGGAGGTGGCCGGGTTCCACTACAGCCTCAAGGCGATCACCGCCGCGGCGGCGGCGCCGCTTTTCGCGCTCGGGGCTCCCGCCAAGGCCGGTGGGTACGGCGGCACCTGGATCGACCGGCTGCTTGAGCTCGTGGTGCTGTTCGACATGCTGGCGGTCGCCATCGGCTGCGCCGTGTCCGCCTCGCGCGGCATCTTCGCCATGGCCCGGGACCGCCGGGTCCCCGCGCCGCTGGCCATCACCCGCAAGGCGAACGGGGCGCCGCTGGGCGCCGCGGCCTTCGTGGTCGGGGCGGCGATCGTGACCCTGCTGATCAACCAGTTCTGGACCGGCCTGTTCGCGCTGCCGGCCACCCCGCACTACTTCGCGCTGTTCGCCTGGGGGTCCACGTTCGGCGGTTTCGCCCTGGTCGTGGTGTACCTGCTGATGTCGGTGGGCTCGCTGCGCAGCTTCGCCACGTCCGCGCGCCGGGTGTCGCTGGTCATCTCGGCGGTGATCGGGATCCTGATCACCGCGGCCGCCATCTTCGGCTCGTTCTACAAGGTCACCAGCCCGACGATCTGGGCACCGTGGCTCGCCCTCGCCCTGCTCGTGATCGGCTTCGCCTCCACGTTCGTGCTGCGGGCCAGGCAGTCGGCGAGCACGCAGCTATCCGACCTGAGCGCGGAGACCCGGGTGTGACCCGGGCCGGGGCCCGCCCCGCGGCGCCCTAGAGGAGCACGTCGAGGCGGCGCGGGGCGCGGAACTCCCAGCCGCGGAACTCCGGCGGCTGTGCCGGGTCCAGTGCGAGGCCGGGGAACCGCGCGAGCAGGGCTTCGAGCGCGATCCTGACCTGGGCCCGGGAGAAGGCGTGCCCCGCGCAGAAGTGCTTGCCCGCGCCGAAGGCCAGCACCGCCGGCCGGTGGGCCGGGCCCGGGCGTCGCGCCCGGCAGGTGCCGGAAGATGTCGAACCGGTCCGGGTCGGCGAACTTGGCCTCGTCCCGGTTGGCCGAGGAGACCAGCGACCCGACCGGCGCGCCCGCCGGGATCGTGACGCCGCCAAGCTCGGTGCCGGTCACGGCCTGGCGGGTCTGCGTGCCGATCGGGGACACCCAGCGCAGGCCCTCCTCCACCACCGCGGGGAGCAGCCCGGCCGGGTCGTCGCGCACCGCGCTGAGCTGCGCGGGGCTGGCGAGCAGCCCGGCGAGCGCGGAGCCGCCCGCGTGCCCGGGCTCCTGCATGCCGCCGAGCAGGATCACCTTGAGCGTCGGCATCACGAAATCCCTGGCCCGGCTGCCGCCGCCGGGTATCCCGCTGTGCAGCAGGTGGGAGATCGTGCTGTCGTCCGGGCTCGCTTCGAGGCGGTCGAAGACGGGGCCGAGCACCTCGTCGATCTCCCGCGAGCACGCCGTGCCGATCCCGGCCCGCTCCGGGTTGCCCTCGAAGTTGATCACACCCAGGTGCAGCCGCCAGAACCAGTCCCGCAGCCGGTCCGCGCCCAGGTGCGCAACGCCGAGCACGGTGCCCAGGCTGAGCACGGACACCGGCTCCAGGTAGTCCGCCATCAGTTCGGCCCGGCCGCGGCCGGCCAGCCCGTCGAGCACCTGCTCCGCGATCGGCCGGACGAGGCCGTCGATGTAGCCGTTGACATGCTTGGGCCGGTACTTGGCGTCCAGGCTGCGGCGCAGTTCCAGGTGCGGCGCGCCGTCCACGGTGAGGATGGTCGGCGAGCCGAAGGTGTGGTCCACCGGCGAATCGTCCAGTTCCGCGCCGAACAGCTCCGGATGGGTCCCGACGAACTCGACGTCGTCGTAGCGGGTGACGAACCAGAGCCGTACCGCCGGGATGTAACACACCGGTGCCTCGCGCCGCAGCCGGGCGTAGATGGGGTACGGATCGGCCTCCAGGTCCGCCACGGTCACCGACGCGGCGAACCCGGTGATGGCGTCGTCGCCCATGGCCGGATCGTATGGAGCCAAACAATTACCGTCAAGGCGCCGGCGTAGACTGCACCGACCGCCGCCGCGCCGCGCCCGCCCAGGGCGGCACGGCGCCTGCCCGAGGAGGTGGCCCGCCTGACCGCCCCTGCCCCCGCCCCGCGGCGCCACCACGGCCCGCTCCGGGTCGGGATCCTGGGCGCCGGGATGATCGCCACGGTCGAGCCCGGCTACCTGCCCGGCCTGCGGCGGCTCCGCGGCCGGGTGGAGGTGACCGCGATCGCCAGCCGGACCCGGCCCCGCGCCGAGCGGGTGGCGCGTGACTGGGACATCCCCGCGGTCTGCGACGACCTCGGCGAACTGCTCGCCCGCGGCGACGTCGACGCCGTGGTCAACCTGACCCCGATCGCCGCGCACCACGAGACGTCGCTGCGCATCCTGGCCGCCGGGAAGCACCTGGTCACCGAGAAGCCCCTGGCCTCCACGCTGGCGCAGGCCGACGAGCTGATCGAGACCGCGGCCGGGCCGGCCTGCTGATCGTCTGCGCGCCGATGGACATCCTGAAGCGGGAGTGGGCGCAGGCGCGGCGGCTGATCGGTGAGGGTGCCATCGGCAAGGTCGCGTTCGCCCGGGTGCAGTCCTCGCACGGCGGGCCGGCCGCGATGGCCTGGCCCGCCGACCCGTCCTGGTTCTACGCCAAGGGCGCCGGCCCGCTCCTCGACATGGGCGTCTACGGGTTCGACCGGGTCACCGCCGTGCTCGGCCCGGCCCGCGCGGTGGCGGCGATGTCCGGGGTGACCGCGCCGGTGCGGCGGGCCCGCGGCGGCCCGTTCGACGGCCTGGAGATCCCGGTCACCGAGCCCGACAACAACCTCGTCCTGCTGGACTTCGGGGACGCCACGTTCGCCGTGGTGGATGCGAGCTTCACCGTGATGGCCACCCGGAGCCCGGAGATGGAGGTGTTCGGGCTCGGCGGCACCCTGGTGGTGAACCGGCCCGATACCGCCTACGGCCGCGGCCAGCTGCCGATCGAACTGTTCCGGGTGGACGCCGCGCCCGGCTTGCCCGGCTGGGTCACCCCGCACTCGCTGGACGCCGAGACGCGGGCGGACCGGACCCAGGTGCTGGCCCGCGCGTCCCTGGTCGAGCACCTGGCCGACTGCCTGGACGCCGGGACGCAGCCGCTGCCCGGCGCCGCCCGGGCCAGGCACGTCCTGGAGATCATGCTGGCCGCGCGGACCGCCGCCGCCACCGGCCGGACCATCCCGCTCAGCACCACGTTCGACCGCTGACCCGGGACCTCAGGCCGCGGCCAGCGGCACCGCGGTGGCCAGCGGCCAAAGCCGCCGCGGCTCGCCCGGGCACCGTCGCCGGCGTCGCTACGCGTCCCTCCTCCGGACGGCGAGGAAGGTGACCGCGATCAGGGCGCCGGCGAGTGCCACGAAGATGCCGGTCTCGATGAACTGGAACGGCCAGAACCGGTAGCCCGGCTGGTAGGTCGTGAATGAGCGGTAGCCGAGGCGGGCCATGCACGCGAGTGTGGCGCTTATCTGGCCTTCGGCCTGCTGGCATGAGGCGGGAATGGCGGGGGCTCCTGGGTTCGAGACTATGTGCCCGGGGCCGACGCTCAGGCTGGTGCTGAGCTGGCCGCCGGGCAGCACCACACCCCCCGTGAGCGGCCAGAACGCACCCTTCGGAGTGAAGTTCCGGGTCACGCTGTAGACGGTGGTGACCGCGGGCATGTAGTGCACCCGCACCCAGTACGTGACGCCCATGCGGATGGCGAGGAACACGCCGCCAGTCACCGCGAGTGCCGGCAGCGACCGGCCGATCAGCGTCCCGGCGGCGATCCCCAGCGCCACCGCGAACACCGCGTACCCGATCGGGACGATGCCCTGGATGTCGAAGAAGCCCTGCGTGAACTGGCCGTGGTGTAAGCGCGTTCACCGGCGCGTACCACCAGGTGATGATCCCGGCGACCGCGCCGCCGAAGACCGCGCCCGCGAGCAGCAGCCAGCCGGTCTTGACCGACAGCCAGCGCCATCGGGTGATCGACTGCGTCCACGCGAAGTGCACAGTCCCTGTTTCCCGTTCCCTGGCCACGGCGGGGGCGCCCCAGAACATCCCGAACAGCAGCGGAACGGCGAGGGTGAGCATGGTTAGCGCGCCCACCGGGCCGCCGCCCAGGTACACGGTCTGCGCGAGGCTGCCGCAAGTCCCCTGCTTGACGCACGTGGCGAGCGCGGCGTGCCAGCGCGCGGCGTCCTGCAGCCCGGTGATCAACAGCAGGACGGCGAGGGCGGCGAGAATGGCGCCCGCGGTGGCGGCGGTGGCGCGGTGCTGGCGCCAGAGAACCCAGGTCATCGCTTACCTCCCAGAGCGGTCAGCTCCGCGATCGCGGGGGCCGCGTCCGCGCCCATGTAGCCGAGCACCATGTCCTCCAGGCTGACGTCCTCGGCTTCCCATCCGGGGTCGGCGACCGGGCCGTTCAGCCGCACCAGCATCGTGGTCTGCCGGGCGGTCCGTTCGGTGTGCACGACGGTGTGGTCCCGTTCGATCGCCGTGGTGTCCCTGCGCGGGCCGACGAGCACCCGGTGCTCCTGCAGGAGGTCCGCGATGTCCCCGCAGAGCTGGACGCGGGAGGACGCGAGCAGGATGAGGTGGTCGCAGACCCGCTCGATGTCCGCGACCAGATGCGAGGACAGCACGACGGTCAGCCCTCCCTCGGCGACCGCGTCGGCGAGCGTACCGAGGAAATGCCGCCGGGCGAGCGGATCCAGCGCCGCGACCGGCTCGTCGAGCAGCAGCACCCGCGGCCGCTTGGCCAGCGTGAGCGCCAGGGCCACCTGGGCACGCTGGCCCCCGGACAGCGTGCCCACGGGCGCACCCAGCGGGATGTTCAGCGCGCGCAGCCGGTCCCTGACCGACTCGCCGTCCCACCGGGGATTCAGGTGCGCGCCGATGCCGATGTGGTCCTGCGCGGTCAGCCGCCGGTACAGCGGTATCTCCTGGGCCAGGAAACCGATCTCCGCGAGGAAGGCCTGGTCCTGGCGCGGCGCGCCGCCCAGGATGGCGGCGTCGCCACTGGTCGGGCTCGCCAGCCCGCAGAGCAGGCGGAGCAGCGTGGTCTTGCCCGCGCCGTTCGGCCCGACCAGTGCGGATATCCGGCCCTCCGGAACCGTGATCGAGCAATCGGACAACGCGGTGACCCGGCGGTACCGCTTGGTCAGCGCGCTGGTCTCGATCACCGCTGTCATGCGATCTCCTCCTCGTCCGCCGAGCGCAGCGTGACGCGCAGCAGCGATTCGATGGATTCGTCGTCAAGTCCCGCGGCGCGCGCCTCCCGCACCCAGCGGGCCAGGCTGTGGCCGAGCCGCGAGTGTGTGCCAGGCGGCGGGCCCGGCGGCCGGCCCCGCACGAACGTGCCGAGCCCGGCGCGCGCCTCGACCAGGCCCTCACGCTCCAGGTCGCGGTAGGCCTTCAGCACCGTGTTGGGATTGACCACCGTCGCCGCGACGACTT
This sequence comes from uncultured Actinomycetes bacterium, assembly GCA_963730235.1. Taxonomy (GTDB): domain Bacteria; phylum Actinomycetota; class Actinomycetes; order Streptosporangiales; family Streptosporangiaceae; genus DASXKD01. The sequence continues at coordinate 49,424 of CAVSRH010000002.1, read as the reverse complement.
CCCGCACGCTCGGGAGCTGGTCGCCCACGGCCAGCACCCCCATCCGCAGCGCCTGCCGCACCTGCTGCACGATCTGCAGGTAGGGCGGCACCCCGGACCGCCCGTCCACCCGGAATATGATCACGCCGATGCTCCAGTGTCTTAGGTTGCTAAGACAGTATGGCATTGCCCCCGGCCGCGTCAACCGGTCCTGGGTTCAGCCCAGGTGTCTGGGAGCGCACCCTGGGTGGTCCTGCGCTGCTTCCGTTGCAGCGTTGATCTTGAAATGCTTTCGCCCGTTGCGGACATGTATCTGGTGTCGAGGGGAGCAACCGTGCGGACGTCGCTCACCAGCGCTGCGGAGGCGCGACGGCGCAGGTTCGAGCGGATTTACGCCGCGAACCACGCCGCGATCACCGGATACGTGCTGCGCCGCACGGACAGCCCGGACGACGCCGCAGATGTCATCGCCGAGACATTCCTGACCTGCTGGCGGCGGCTGGGCGATGTCCCGGACGGCGGCAACACGCGGCTGTGGCTTTACGGCGTGGCAAGGCGCGTGCTCGCCAATCATCACCGCGCCGGCCGCAGGCGAACAGCGCTGGCCGACCGCCTCCGCGCGGACCTCGCCGCTGCCTACCGTGCCCGGGAGTATTCCGGCGAGCTGGCCACGATCACCGCCGCGTTCCGCAGCTTGCCCGCCGCCGACCGGGAGCTACTCGCGCTGGCCGCCTGGGAGCGGCTGACCACCGGGCAGATCGCGGCGGTCCTGGGCTGTTCGCCCAATGCCGTGCGGATCCGGCGGCACCGTGCGCGCCGCCGGTTCACCGCCCTGCTCGCCAGCGACCAGGCAGCACGCTCGATCGACGGCCGCGTCACGAACGGAGACCTCGCATGAACCCCATCAGCCGGATTGCTCCGGTGACCGATGCCGAGGCCGCCCAGATGGTGCACCCCGACACGCTGGCCGACCTTGCCGAGCGGCTGACCAGTACGCCAGTCGAGGCGGCAGCCGCCGAAGATGCGGCCGGGAACGCCACCTGGCATTCACCCGGGCGGAGCCGGGGCTGGCATGCGGCTGGCCTGGCTCGCCGGACCGCTGGCCCCCGCCGCTGGCCGGGGTGGCTGACCCCGGTGGCCGCCGCAGCAGCAGTGGCTGGCGTGATCATCGGGTCCCTGGCTATCTCCGGCGTGATTCTGCGTCACCCTGCCGGGACCGGCCCGGCGGGCTCCTCGGGTGTGTTTGCCAAGGTCCCCCGGTACTTCGTCGCCATTCCCGAGGTGCCAGGCCGCGCGGTGGTGGTCGGCGCGACCGCCACCGGAGCCGAACTGGGGACCGTCGCCCCGCCCAAGCCGCACACGTTCTTCGCGTGGGTGGCCGCCGCCGGTGACGGCCGGACGTTCGTTCTCGGCACATCATCCTTGCCGCGCGGACCGTGGGACGTGACTACGCCCAGGCCGGTCAGGCTGTACCGGCTGGTGCTAGACCGCCCGGGCCACCCGGGCCACCTGGCTCGCCTGCCCATCCCCACGGAAACGGGCATCACGGGCCTGGCGTTGTCCCCCGATGGCAGCAAGCTCGCCGTGTCCTTCCTCCCCGCCCACGGGCAGACCGGGTCCAAGATCGAGGTTTTCTCGCTCGCGACCGGGGCCTGGCGCGAGTGGGTGTGGCCTGGCCGGGGCACGCTCGGCCAGATCGCCATGCCGGTGACCAGCGGTGAATTGCAATGGGAGGCGGACAACCGGACGCTGATGTTCGAGTTGACCACCCGCACCAAAGACGGGTGGCCCGGGCAGCTCTACCTGCTGGACACCACCGCCCCGGGTGGCAGCCTGCTGGCATCCAGCGCGCGGATTCCCGTCCCGGGCACTTACCTCGGCTTGCAGCACAACCGCAAGCGCTACATCGTCGGGATGCCGCTCATCACCGGCGACGGCCGCACGCTTGTCGCCCCGTTCTACCATCAGAAAGCCCCGCCCAAAGTGTTTGGTTTCTCGATCACCGAGTTCTCGGTGCGCACCGGAAAGCTCATCCGGGTCCTGTACCAGAAGCGGTCCGGCACCGAGGCAGCCTCCACAGCCGTGTACTGGGTGAACACCCACGGCACCGCGATGATCACCGTCCGGGGACCAGTGTTCGGCGTCCAGACCCCGACCACCTTCACCCCGCTGCCCCCCAGCACCCAGCGCCTATTCACTGGTCCCATGCCCGGCTCGCTCAGCCGGCTGCCCGCCTGGTAGGACCCGAAGCGTGACTACGGGTCAGAGGTGGTAGGCGTACTCGCGGAACTCCCAGTCGGTCACGAACCGCTCGAACCGCTCAATCTCGTTGCGCTTGTAGGCCAGGAACGAGGCCACGAAGTACCCGCCGAGCACCTCGGCAAGCTCGGTGTCCGCCTCCAGCGCGTCCAGGGCGTCCCCGAGCCGCTGCGGCAGCGCCTCGGCCCGGGCGGGGTCGTAGCCGTAGCCCTCCAGCTTGGCGGGCGGCTCCACCTTGCCGGCGATGCCCAGGCAGACCGCCGCCCCGACGGCGGCCATGGCCAGGTACGGGTTGGCGGTGGCGTCGCCGAGCCGGACCTCCATCCGGGCGGCGGCGCCGCGCTCCGGCGGGATCCGGACCATCGCGCTGCGGTTGTCCAGGCCCCAGTCGATCAGCCACGGGGCCAGGGTGTCCGGGCCGAACCGCTTGTAGGAGTTGATCGTCGGGTTGAGCAGCGCGCTCAGCGCCCGGGCGTGCGCCAGCACCCCGCCGATGGCGTGCCGGCCGGCCGCGGACAGCCCGTCCGGGCCGCCCGCGTCGCCGAACACGTTCTCCCCGGCCCGGTCCGCCAGCGAGGCGTGCACGTGGAACCCCGAGCCACCCTCGTCGTTGAACGGCTTGGCCATGAACGTGGCGAGCAGGCCGCGGTGCCGGGCGATCTCCTGCACCGCCGACTTGAGCCGGAACGACCGGTCCGCCGCGTCGCCGAGCGTGGAGTGACCGAGGTTGATCTCGAACTGGCCGGGGGAGAACTCGTGGTTTGCCGCGGTGACCCGCAGCCCCGCGTCCCGCAGCTGCCGGAGCATGTCCAGCAGCACACCCTGCGGGTCGCCCTTGCGGCCGACCACGTAGACGTTGCCCAGGTCGTTGGCGTACCGCTGCCAGCCGCCGCCGGCGGCCGGCTCGCACAGGTAGAACTCAAGCTCGGGGCCGCAGACCAGGGTGTAGCCGAGGCCGGCGACCCGGTCCGCCACCCGGCGGGCCACGGTCCGCGGCGACTCCGGCGCGGGCGCCCCGTCCGGGGTCACCGCGTCGCCGAGGCACCAGGCGGCGCCGCGTTCCCACGGCAGCGGCGTCAGCGTGCTCAGGTCGGGCCGGACGGTGATGTCCGGCAGGCCTTCCGCCAGGCCGCCCTGCACCGGCACCACGTCGCCCATCGGCGAGGTGTGATACACCGCCCGGCAGAACGCCAGGCCGTGGCTCGACCGCCGAGCCAAGCTCGCCGAGCAGCACGTCGCGGCCGCGGTCGACGCCGATCATGTCCGGATAGGACACCCGGACGACATCGATGCCCTGGCCGGCCAGCCGCTCGGAAACGGCGGCCACGTCGGCGTCGGTCGGGTCTGCCACGGTGACCTCCCTGCGGCGCGGCGGTGCGGGGGCATCCAGCCTGGCGGGAATGAATCCCTGCGTCTAGCATCCATGATCGTACGGATACGAACGACCTCGGAGCCACCGTATGAGCGATCTGGCGGGGTTTTTCTACCCCAGGACCGCGACCGGGCGGTCGTCGCTGCTGCCCGAGCCGCCCTGGCACTACTCGGGCGACCTGCTCACCGTCGAGTACCGCACCGACCCGGCCCGGGTGGCGGAGCTGCTGCCCGCCCCGCTGCGAGCCCGCGCCCGCCGATCCCGGCGCCGTGGCGCTGATCTGGGCCGACTGGCAGTCCTGCGGCGAGTCCGGCGACGAGCTGCTCGATCCGGTCCGTGCCCAGTACCGCGAGTGCTTCGCCGTGGTGCGGTGCAGCTACGCGGGGCGGCTGTACTCGCGCTGTGTGTACATCTGGGTGGACGCCGACTTCGCCCTGGTGCGCGGCCTGCACCAGGGGTACCCGAAGAAGCTCGGCTCGATCCACCAGACCAGGCCGCACCCGTTCGGCCGCGCCGCGCCGCGGATCGGCCCCGGCGGCCGGTTCGCGGGCACGCTGGCCGCCGCCGACCGGCGCCTCGCCCAGGCGGTGGTGACGCTGCGGGAGCCGTCCGGCGGCAACGGGTTCGTCAACGCCCACCCGATGGCGCACCACCGCTGGATGCCCTCGATCGAGAAGGGGGCGCCCGACGCGCTGGACGAGCTGATCGCCTCGGGCAGCGCCAGCGCCGAGGCCGGGCCCGCCTGGCGCGGCGACGCCACGCTCGAACTGTTCGACTCGCCCACCGAGGAACTCGCCCGCCTTGAGGTCCGGGAGATCATCGCGGGCTACTACCGCCAGGTCGGGGTCACCTGGGACGGCGGCCGCGTGCTCGCCGACCTGCGCAGTCCCGGGCCTGAGGGCCCATGACGTGAGTCCCTTGCTGGCCTGGCGGCGGCCGCTGGCCCTGCCCGGGCCCGCCCTGTACGATAATTTGGGCCCAAACGATCTATGGTGGTGATGTGCTTGCCCCCTAGCACGGCGGACGTGGCCGGTGTCGCGGTCGACACCCGCCATTGGATCGGCGGCCAGCGGGCGGGCTCGCCGGCCGCCTTCACCGACGTGTCCCCGATCGACGAGCAGCCCATCGCCGAGGTGGCCCGGGGCGGGCAGGCCGAGGTGGCCGCGGCGGTCGGTGCCGCGAAGGCGGCGTTCCCCGGCTGGGCGGCGACCCCGCCGGGCGAGCGCGCCGCCGTGCTGCGCGCGATCGCCGACGGGGTGCGGGCGCGCACCGAGGAGCTTGCCCAGGTCGAGACCCGCGACAACGGATCGCTGCTGCGGTCGCACCGGCGCAGCGTGATGCCGCAGGGTGGCGCACAACTTCCGAGTTCTTCGCCGACTGGCTCGGCCAGCTCGACCCGGCGGGACCGGGAGATCTCCGGCCACGCCGAGCGGGTCTCCTGGGACGCCGGCCGGGGTCACCGCGGTGATCACCCCGTGGAACGCCCCGCTGATGCTGGCGACCTGGCGCATCGCTCCCGCGCTGGCGGCCGGGAACACGGTGGTCGCCAAGCCGCCCGAGTGGGCGCCGCTGACCGCCAGCCTGCTCGCGGACATCACCCGCGACGCCGGGCTGCCCGACGGCGTGTTCAACGTGGTACAGGGGCTGGGCGCGGAGGCGGGGCGCCGCTGGTCGCGCACCCGGACGTGGCCCGGGTCGCCTTCACCGGCTCGGTCGCCACCGGCCGCCAGGTCGCCGCCGCGGCCGGCGCGCAGCTCACGCCGGTCTCGCTGGAACTCGGCGGGAAGTCCCCGCTGATCGTGTTCGCCGACGCCGACCTGGACCTGGCCGTCGGCCACGCGGTCGGCCAGTTCGACAACGCGGGGCAGGTGTGCCTGGCCGGCACCAGGCTGCTGGTGGACGAGGCGGTCGCCGGGGAGTTCACCGCGCGCTTCATCGTGCGCGCGGCGGCGCTGCGCCAGGGCGACCCGCGCGACGAGGCGACCGACATCGGGCCGAACATCACCCGGGCGCACCTGGAGCGGGTGGACGGCTACGTGCGGCGGGCGATCGCGGCCGGCGCCCACCCGCTGCTCGGCGGGTCGGTCAACCCCGCCCTCGGCGGCCTGTACTACCAGCCGACGCTGCTCGGCGGCGCCGCACCCGGCTCGGAGATCCTCACCGAGGAGGTGTTCGGCCCGGTGCTCACGCGTGCAGACCTTCACCAGCGAAGAACGAGGCGGTCGCGCTGGCCAACGGCACGCCGCTACGGGCTGGCGGCGACCGTGTTCACCGGCGACAAGGCCCGGGCGCGAACGGGTGTCGGCGAGACTGGTCGCCGGGACCGTGTGGGTCAACTGCTTCTTCGTCCGCGACCTGCGCGCCCCGTTCGGCGGCGCCGGGCAGTCCGGCATCGGCCGTGAGGGCGGCACCTGGAGCTTCGACTTCTACAGCGATGTCAAGAACACCGTCTACGCGAATCAGGGATGGGGCGGCCATGGGTGACGTGGCAGGGGCGGGCCTGCTCGCGCATGTTCCGACAATCATGCTGCCGTACTCCGAGCGGCTCGAACTGAACGAGGGCAAGGAGATCAGCCTGGTACCGGGCCTGGAACGGCTGCGTGCCGAGGTCTTCGAGGCGCTCGACTACGACACGGTCGTGGTGCTCGACTCGCACTGGCACACCACCGTGGAGTTCGTCGTGGCCGGGCAGGCGACGCGGGCGGGGCTTTTCACGTCCGACGAACTGCCGCGCGGCATGTGCCGGATCCCCTACGACTGGCCGGGTGACCCGGAACTCGCGCACGCCATCGCCGGCCAGGCTGACGAGCACGGCACCTGGATCACCGCCATCGATGACCCGTACCTGCCCACCCACTACGCCACCGTCAACCTGTGGCACTACCTCGGCCGCGGGCTCGGCAAGCGGTGGCTCTCGGTCAGCACGGCGCAGACCGGTGACACCGAGGACTTCCTGCGGGCGGGGCGGGCGCTCGGCGCGGCCATCGAGCGGACCGGCCGGACGGTCCTGCTCCTCGCCTCCGGTGCCATGTCCCACACCTTCTGGTCGCTGCGGGAACTGCGCGCGCACGAGGCCAGCGACACGGTGCACATCAGGACCGCCGAGGCGCGCGCCGCGGACACCGAGCGGATCGAGTGGCTCCACGCGGGGGACCACGCCCGGGTGATCGCCACGATGCCGGAGTTCCTGAAGGTGCACCCCGAGGCCCGGTTCGCGCACTACCTGATGATGGTGGCGGCGCTGGGCGAGGGGACGGTGACCGCCCCCGCGCGTGCGTATAGCGACTACGAAAACTCGGTGGGCACGGGACAGATCCACCTCTGGTTCGACCGGCCGGCGGCAGGCTGGTGCCATGCCGCGGCGCCGACTCTGGCGGCGCGATGATGGAGCTCCGCAGGATCCTGCTGGACGGCGCCGCCGTGGAAGTCCGCCGGGAGGGGGACGACCTGGTCGCGGGGGACGGGCGCCGGGTGGCGGCGGAGCAGGCCGTGCACCTGCCGCCGGTGCTGCCCACCAAGATCATCGCGGTGCACCTCAACCACCGCAGCCGGGTCACCGAGTTCGGTGCCACGCTGCCGCCCGCGCCGACCTACTTCCACAAGCCCACCTCCGCCCTCCTCGGTCACGGCGGCGCGGTGGTCCGCCCCGCGAACTGCAAGTACCTCAACTACGAGGGCGAGGTCGCGATCGTGATCGGCCGGACGTGCCGGGGCGTACCCGCCGATCAGGTGGCCGGCTACATCGCCGGGTACACGATCGGCAACGACTTCGGGCTGCACGACTTCCGCGATACCGACGCCGGGTCGATGCTGCGGGTCAAGGGCTCCGACACGATGGCGCCGCTCGGCCCGGGGCTGGTCACCGGCTGGGACTTCCGCGGCAAGCGGCTGCGCACCTATGTCAACGGCAGGCTGGCCCAGGACGGGTCCACCGACGAGATGCAGTGGGACATGCACTACCTCGTCGCGGACATCGCCCGCACCATCACGCTGTACCCGGGTGACGTGCTGCTGTCCGGCACGCCGGCCGGCTCGCGCCCGGTACAGCCGGGGGACGTCGTCGAGGTGGCGGTGGACGGGCTGGGCGCGCTGCGCAACCACATCGTGGCCGGGCCGCTGCCGGTGCCCGCCGGGCTGGGCGCCCAGCCGACGGAGAGCGAGGAGGTCAGGTCCACCGCACTCGGCGGGGACTGGGAGTTCCGCGGCATCCGCCCGCCGCGCTAGCCCGGGGGGGGACCCCCCGGAACCCCCGATGGCCTAAGGCCCCGTTCCTTCGTCACGGGGCCTTGGCCCTGTCGGCTTGGGCTCGGGAGAGGACCGCTGATGCCAAGTCCGAAGATGTGCCTGATTCTCAGCGAGAACTGGACCATGACCTCCGGCCGGGACCTGCCGCGCCTGGTGCGCTGGGCCCGGGAGGCCGAGGACGCCGGGTTCGACGCGGTGATGCTCAGCGAGCACATCGTGCTCGGCCCGTCCGCCGGCGCCGACGGGATCATGGCCAACCCGCGCGAGTACGCGCTGCCGGGCAACCAGGACCCGGCGACGCCGTGGCCAAGCTCGCTGGTGCTCCTGTCCGCGATCGCGGCCGTGACCACGCGGGTCAGGCTGGTCGCCAGCGCCGTGATCGCGCCGCTGCGGCACCCGCTGGTGCTCGCCCGCGAACTGGGCTCGCTCGACCTGCTCAGCGGGGGGCGGCTGGTGGTGCAGCCCACCGTGTCCTGGCTGGCGGAGGAGTACGCCGCGCTCGGCGTTCCGTTCCATCAGCGCGGCGACCTGCTGGACGAGCACCTGGCGGCCTGGCGGGTGCTATGGCGGGACACCCCGGCGTCGTTCGCCGGCAAGCACTACCGGTTCGATGACGTCTACTTCGAGCCCAAGGCGTTCCGGCCGGAGGGCCCGCGGTTGTGGCTGGGCGGGGCCGGCCTGCACCGGCGCATGCTGGAGCGGATCGTGGCCTACGGCGACGGGTTCAATCCGCTGGGCCGGCCCGCACCGGAGGAGATGGCGCGTCTTGCCACCGCGATGGCCGCCGCGGGCAGGGACATGCGCGGCCTGGAACTGGTCGGCGGCACCAGGGCCACGTTCGGCGGCCCGGACACCGTGGCCGATCTGGGCCGGGCCCTGGCGACGATACCGCCGCAGGCGGCGGCCGGGTTCACCACCTTCTGCGTCAAGCCCTCGCAGTTCACCGACGACCCGGCGGAGGTGGGCGCGCTGTGCCGGGCGATCATCCGGCGGGTGCACGGAATGCTGCCCTAGGAATGGGCCGAGCAGGCGAGAAGCCGCGATCTCGGGATGGGTGAGACAGGCAGAGACCAGCCCGGATCGCGGCTGGTCTCGACAATCCTGGTGTTATTGTGCCGCGCCTGTGGCGGCCTAACACCCAGCAGGCGCGAATAACCGCAGGCCGGCGGCGGCCCAGAGCCGTTCCCTGGCCCGCGACCATGCCGCGTCGATCCTGGGCAGCCGGGCCTGCCGTAGCGGATGCTCGGGCGCCAGCGTGAGGTGGATACGGCGCTCTCTGGACAGCACGACGGCCAGGTTGACCAGGTAGGCGTCCTCGGAGCAGGTCCGGCAGGCGACCTCCTCCAGGAGATCGGCGGCACCGGGTGTGCCGGCCAGCAGCACGCTGAGCATCGCCAGATCGAACCCGGGCAGGAACAGGCCGGTGAACTCCCAGTCGAGCAGTGCCCACTCGCCACTGGCCAGCCGGAGCATGTTGCCGGGTAACGGGTCGCCGTGGTTGAGCTGGCACGGCTGCGCGCACCGGTCGAGCAGCCGTTCCAGCGCCCGCCGGTCGTCCCCGGTGAAGTACCCGGCGGCGTGGTAACGCACGATGCGTTCGCGGTAGCCGAACACCGGCCGGAACCCGTCGGGCAGCGGGTGCCAGGCGTGCAACTTGCCCACCAGCGCGACCGCGGCGAGGACCTGGGGGCCGGTGAGGACCTGGGGATAGCGGCCGCTGCCCAGGGTGGTGCCGTCCAGCCGCTCCATCACGACGATGCGGTGCCCGTCGGTGTGCACCAGCCTGGGCACCCGCACCGGCGGGGGGTGCTCGGCGAAGATCTGGTACACGCCGATCTCATGGCGCTGCCGGTGCCGCCAGGACGGATCGCCGTCGGCCAGCACCTTGACGATGACCGGCTGGTCGCCCGCGTGCCCGGCGGCGAGCAGCGACTTGCCGTCGTGGCGCAGCATCTCCTCGACCTTGAGCCCGGGGAACTGGCGGGCCAGTGCGGTCAGCCCCGGCGGAACCCGTGGGCGGGCGGATCCTTCCGATGACAGGTCTGCCTGTTTGTCCCCGCGCGGCATCAACAGCGTCACGGTCCCTCCCAGCACACGGTCCAGGGCGGTCGGGTCGCACAACGAATGTCCTGCCACCGAACCCGCTCCCCAGTCGCAGGGGTCCCGGTGCTCCCAGCCAGTAGACGCTCGCGCAGGTCAGCAGGCGGCGTCAGTGAGGCCGGGAACTCACTGAGATTAGAGGCAGCCCAGTAGCGATATACCCGTGATGGTTGACCAAGCCGCGCGGTCTGTAAAGGGACTGGCGGCCTTGCCGTCCAAGTCATGCAGGTCTTTGCCCGGACCGTACCGAGGTGAGGGGGAGTTGTTTATTTACAGAACGGGCGGCGGGAGTGTGGACTGTACCGCGGTGGGGTCAGCTCGTGGAAGGCCGGATCGAGGAGAGGAGCAGGGCCGGTGGGTGAGCCACGGATGACACTGCATGGCGAGATGCTGGGCCACGGCGAGGACGGGCAGCGGGCCGCCCGTGTTCCTCGAAGGCCTGCTGATGGCCCAGGTCGCACTCGTCCTGGCCAGATTAGGAGTCCCCGACCTGATGGCCGCCGGGCCACGGCAGGTGGCCGACTTGGCGGCCGAGACCGGCGCCCACCCGGACGCGCTCGGCCGCGTGCTGGCCGCGGCGGCGGTCTACGGGCTGGTCCGCCGGGACGACGCCGGCGAATACGAGCTGACCGGGGTGGGCGAGCTGTTCCGCACCGACGTGGCGGGCTCGGCCCGCAGTCTGGCCGCCGGGTTCCTCGGGCCGCCGATGTGGCTGGTCGGCAGCAACATCGCCGACGTGGTCGCGACGGGGACAGTCAACCCGGGCGCGCCCGGCGGACTGTATGAGTACTACGGGAAGCACCCCGAGGAGGCCCGGTGGTTCGGCCGGGCGATGAGCCGGGTCACCACCACCATGATCGCCCAGCTTGCCGCGGCCGGCTTCCGGCCGCTGGCCTCCGGCCGGATCGTGGACGTCGGCGGCGGCCGCGGCACGCTGCTCGCGTACCTGCTGGGCGCCGACCCCGCCGCCACCGGGGTGGTGTACGACCGGGCCGAGGCGCTGGCCGAGGCGCCGCAGGTGCTCGCCGACGCCGGGCTCGCCGGCCGGGCCGAGCCGGTTCCCGGTAACTTCCTGCAGGAGGTCCCGGCCGCCGACCTGTACGTGATCAGCCAGGTGCTGCACAACTGGCAGGACGAGCAGGTGCGCGCCATCCTCGGCAACTGCCAGGGCTGGCTGGCCTGCCAGGCAACTCCATCATGGTGATCGAGCTGATGCTGCCGGATGGCCCCGAGCCCTGCGCTCGCCCACCTGATGGACCTCATCATGCTCACCGCCGTGGGCGGCCGGGAGCGCACCCGTGCCCAGCACGAGGCGCTGATGGCCGAATCGGGCTACACCCTGGTGCGGGACACCAAGCTGGCCGGGGTGCTGCCGTACCGCGCGCTGGAATTCCAGCGCCGGTGACGCCAGCGCGGTAACCACTGGGAAGATGGTGCCCGTGGCCGGTGTGTACCTGGAGGCGGGCAGGAAGCGGGTGTTCGCCTGCGCCGTGGACTGGCCGGGCTGGTGCCGGTCCGGCCGCGACGAGGAGCAGGCACTCGCCGCGCTGGCCACCACGGCCGCACGGTACGCCGTGGTGCCCGCCCTGGCCGGCGTCGCCTTCGACCCGGTCGGCGAGGTGGACTGCATCGAGATCGCCGAGCGGGTGGATGGCACGCCGGCAACCGACTTCGGTGCCCTGGACGTCGCGCCCGCGCTGGACCGCGGGCCCGGCACCGCGGCACAAGCCGCCCGGCTGGCGGCGCTCGTCGAAACCGCGTGGGACTACTTCGAGCAGACCGCCGCCGCGGCGCCGCCGGTACTGCGCAAGGGCCCGCGCGGCGGCGGCCGGGACCGCGACCAGATCATCGAGCACGTGCGGCAGACCGAGGTGCTGCACGCCCGGATGATCGGGCTCGCCACAGCGCCCTTCCCCCCGGGCGACCTCGCCGCCGTGGCCCGGGTCCGCGCCGCGATCCTGGCGGAGATCCGGGCCAGTGCCGCGGCCCGCGCGCCCGCGGACCTGGCCCGTGCCCGGCGCCCGGTGCGGTTCGTCGCCCGCCGCGCCGCCTGGCACGCCCTCGACCACGCCTGGGAGATCCAGGACAAGGCCGCCGCGACGGAGTCGCAGGGGCCGTAGGCCAGCGGGGGTTCCGGGGGTCGTCCCCCGGGTTAGCAGGGACAAGGCCCCCGCGACGTGAGCCGCAGGGTCAGGAAGCGTAGAGAGGACGGACGGACATGGCCTTCAGCGGGTGGGGCGACGAGGCGCTGGAGTTCTACGAGGGCCTGGCGGCCGACAACACCAAGACGTACTGGACCAGGCAGAAGGCGGTCTACGAGGCGAAGGTCCTGGGCCCGATGACGGAACTGCTGGACGAGCTGGGGCCGGAGTTCGGCGAGCCGAAGATCTTCCGCCCCTACCGCGACGTCCGGTTCAGCAAGGACAAGACCCCGTACAAGACGCACATCGGCGCGCTGCTCGGCGGTGGCTACATCCAGCTCTCGGCCGGTGGCCTCGCCGCCGGTGACGGCATGTACGGCATGGCCTCGGACCAGGTCGGCAGGTACCGCGAGGCGGTGGCGGCGGTGCGGACCGGCGGCGAACTGGAGCAGCTGATCGCCGGGATCGAGCGGCAGGGCATCGAGGTGCACGGCCGCGACGTGCTGAAGACCGTGCCCCGGGGTTTCCCGGCCGATCACCCGCGGGCTGGGCTGCTCCGCTACAAGGGCATCGTCGCCTGGCGGGAATGGCCGCCGGAGCCCTGGCTGGAGACCGCGGTGGCCAAGGATCACATCGCCGGCTTCCTGCGCGCGGCCCGGCCGCTGGCGGAATGGCTGGACGTGAACGTGGGCCCGTCCACGGCGGACCGCCCGGCCAGGTAGCCGGCCCCGCACGACTCCGCCGGGCCGTGGAATACCGCGCGGCCCGGCGGGGGTTGTGGACGGGGGCACCTCGCTCCGCGAGGTTCTCCCCCCTGTGCCACGAGCTCACCGGCACCCGCGTGTGCCATGGCCGGAGGGAGGCGACATGGATAGGAAACCGGGCCATCAACAGGCCTGCCATCAGCCGTGTTCGTCTTCGTCCGGCACGCGGTAACCGCCCGCAGCAGGGTGCGCATCAGATCGTCGAGATCATGATCGCCTGCGGCGCGGCCGGCGTCCTCGCGGCCGGGTACGCGCTCTCCCGGCGGCTGCGCTCCGGCACCCTGGCCGCCGAGCCGGCCGACCGCGGCGGGCGCGTGGACTGGCGGATGCCGCCGCTGCCCCTGCTGCACCGCCCGGTGATGTCGGCGGGCAGGAAGATCGGCCTGGGCGCGCTGCGGCTGTACCTCGGCGCGGCGATGATCCTGGTGATCATCCGGATCGCCGAACTCGCCCTCGGCCACTGAGGGCCGCGCGGCCGGGCCCAGAGCATCTCCGGGCCCGGCCGTCCGGATGGGGCGTGGATGGCACGCTGAGGCCCTAAGAGGGGCCTCGTTGTCCCATTCATGCCCCTTCCAGTCAGCCAAGCTCGGGCAGCAGGTTCCGGTGCCAGACCAGGATGCGGTACGGCCCGACGAGGTAGGTCTGGGCCTGGCCGGCCGAACGTGTTCGCCACGCTGGCGAGCGGCAGGAACGCCGGCAGCCCGTTCGGCTTGACCAGTTGCACGATGAAGTTCGCACTGTGCAGCCGCGGGTCATACCAGTCCTCGGTCGATTCCCATTCGTCGCGCCGGACCAGTGACCCTGCCGTCTTGGTGGCCGTCGCCACCGGCACCACCATGACCCGCTCACCGGTGGTCAGGCTGACGACGCTGGACTGCCAGTACGTGCTCATCCCGTAGTAGAGGTGGTGCCCGGCCAGCCAGGTGGCCAGTTCCTGGTTCATCGGCGGCACCGGCGCGGCGGTGGCCGCCTGGCCCAGGCTGACCAGATACGCCGGCCAGCACCACGGCGAGCGCGGGCACCAGCCGGGCCCGCATCAGCCGCGGCGCCAGCAGCCTGCCCGCCAGGACGGCGCTGAACGGGAGAACTTCGGCGAGCTCGCGGGTGCTGTTGATGTCGCTGACCCGCTGCCCGAGCACGTAGATGGTGAGGCCGATCAGCACGCCGGCCACCAGGACCTGGTTGACCAGGTCGTTGTCGCGGGCAAACCGGCGCACCCCGGCGCAGACGCCCCAGCCGGCCAGCGCGAGGCCGGCCACGTGCAGCAGGATCAGGATGGCGGTGAAGCTGACCTTGCGGCCGAAGAAGTCGGCGCCGAAGAGCACGAAGATCCCGTGCGCGGTGAAGGCGAGGTGCCGCGGCATCTGGCTGGACACCGCGAGCAGCGGGCTCACCGGCCAGACCAGGAAGCCGCCGGCCGAGTGGATGAGCACGAGCAGCCGGGTGCTCAGCTCCGCGGCCACCAGCGCGGCCAGGATCAGGCCGAGCTCGAACCGGTGCCCGGTGCCGGGCGCGCGCTGCACCACGACCGCCCGGTAGACGCGGATCGCGCAGACGATCGTGAGCGGCAGGAACCCGGTGTAGAGCACGATCCCGTCACCGATGAGCGCCCAGGTCATCAGCACGCCCACGCCCACCGGCACCCACCAGCGGCGCGGCGCACGGTCCACCAGCAGCCAGATGAGCAGGACCGGCACGTTGCTGCCGACGTGGTCCGGCGACAGCAGCAGGATGCCCGCCGCGGTGCCGAGCTGGGGTGCCAGCAGGATGCCCGCGGCCAGCAGCATCCTGACCGCGGCCTCGTGGCCGGTGGCGCGGCCCTTGGCCAGGAAGGCGGCCAGCAGCACCAGCAGCGTGTAGGTGAGCGCCGCGGCCACGTGCACGACGTCGGCGTTCAGCCCGCGGACCAGTTCCACCACCATGTACTCCGGCAGTTCGGTGGTGTAGAACGACACGTCGGACAGCCACCAGTTGTGCAGCAGCAGGTTGCCATGCAGCATGTCCCACGCCTGCAGAGCGTTCGCGGCGCCGTCGGAGTTCACCGGCTCGGAGCGGGAGATGTGCAGGTAGCACACGAACAGCACGACGGCGCTGAGCAGCCAGGCCACCGCCGCCAGCCAGCGGCGGCGGCCGCCCGGGAGCCCGGTCAGCGTGGTCAGGGCCCGGTGGACAGGGTGATAGGCGTGGTCGGTGGCATCGGGTGCCGTGTCGGCGCCGGCCAGCCCCCCAGAGGCCGACGGAGACGTCATATCGTGCCGGTCTCCACCGCCCGGGTGATCCACGGGACCACCTCGTCGAGCATCTTGTCCAGCGAGGTCGCCGCCTCGAAGCCAAGCACCCGCTTGGCCTTCTCCGTGGCAGGCACCCGCCGCTGCACGTCGTGCGCGAACGGCTCGTCGTGGACGAGGCGCAGCGGGACGCCGGGACCCTTGATCTTGCGCCAGATCAGCTCGGCCAGCTGGAGCACCGTGGTGCTTTCGCTGGTGGAGAGGTTGAAGTCCTCGCCCAGCGCGTCCGGGTGCTCCATCGCGGTCACGATGCCCGCCGCCAGGTCGCCGCCGTAGGTGTAGTGCCGCACCTGGTCACCGGACCCCAGGATGTGCAGCGGGTCCTGGCCCTTGACCACCTTCTGCACCAGGTCCGGCACCACGTGGCTCATCGCCAGGCGGATGTTCCCCGACATGATCTGCTCGTCGCCCAGCGCCCTGCTCTCACCGATCCCCACGCAGTTGAACGGCCGGACGATGGTGAACGGCAGCCGGTACTGATCCCACGCGGCCTGAGCGAAGTACTCGCAGGCCAGTTTCTGGAAACCGTAGGAGGACACCGGCGGCGGGATCTCCCGCTGCTGGCCCTCGTAGGAGGGCCACTGGCCGGCGCTCTCGAAGACCATCGACGAGGACAGGTAGGTGACCTTGCTCAGCCTGCCCTCGGCGTGGGCCTTGATCGCCGCGTCGCAGGAGGCCGCGATGATCCGCTCGTTGGTGGCCAGCAGGTCGTAGGCGTAGGCGTGGAAGTAGGAGATGCCGCCGATCATCGCCGCGCCGGCGATGAAGTGGTCGCAGTCGGCCAGCAGCCCGGTCAGCAGCGCGACGTCCCTGGCGTCACCCTCCACCAGCCGGTACCGGGGGTGACCGTCGTAGGACTTGGCCACCTTGCCGTACTTGGAAAAGTTGTCCAGGCCGACGACCTCGTAGCCGCGGTCGAGCAGTTCACCGACGACATACCCGCCGATGAACCCGGCCGAGCCACTGACCAGAACCCTTTCCATCATCTCCCTTTCTTCGCTCCCCGGGCCCTGATCTGCTCGGGGGTCAGCGGGCCGCCGAAGGCGAACCGGTACCAGCGCAGGTACTTGGGAATCCACTCGGCGACCTTGAAGTTGGACACCCCGGTCGGCCGGTCGAGCCAGATCGTCGGGATCTCGGCGACCGGCAGGCGCAGCCGCTTCGCCTTGGCGGTCAGCTCGATGCCGATCTCGAAGCCGTCGCGCGAGTCGATGCCGACCTCGCGGACGAAGCTCGTCGAGTACGCCTTGAACGAGTTCGTCGCGTCCCGGGTGCCGAGCCGGGCGAACATCCGCAGCGAACGGCCCGCGCGTCCGCGACAGCATGCCCTTGACCAGCGGCCCGCCGACCTGCTGGCCGCCCGCCATATAGCGGGACGCCGCGGCCACCGCCACGCCGCGCTCGACCAGCCTGGCCAGGTCATCGATCTGCCTGGAGTCGTCGCAGCCGTCGGCCATCGTCACCACCGCGACCTTCGCCACGGCGGCCGCCATGCCGAACCGGATGGCGTTCGCGGGGCCCGGCCCGTAGGTGTTGACCAGGCACCGCAGCCTGGGCTCGGCCTGGCCGTAGTCGCGGACCACGGCCACGGTGGGGTCGCTCTCGTCGTCGACGACGACCAGCACCTCACAGGACAGGCGGACCGACTCGAACAGGCGGTCCAGGATGGGCACGATGTGCTTGCCCTCGTTGTATGCCGGGATGATGATCGAAACGCGCGGCTCACCCATGGTCACACAACGACCCCCCGCCCGAGTACGTTCCAGACGTCGGCGACCGGCTTGCCGGTCTCCAGGGCGGCATACTCGGGATGCGGGGCGGCGATGATGAGCAGGTCCGCTTCGGCCAGCACCTCGGCCAGCGGCGTCAGGTCCGGGTCGGTGCTGACGTAGGGGTCGGTGCAGAGCACCCGGTCCGCCTTGAACTCCAGCAGGCGCTTGAGCTTGTACGCCAGGCTGGACCGGACATCGTCGGACCCGCCCTTGAACGCCATCCCGCAGATTCCCACGGTCATCGAACTCAGGTCGAAACGCTGCTCCAGGCGGGCCACCAGGTACAGCGGCAGGCCCTCGTTAATGGCCATCGCGGTGTGGCCGAGCGCGAAATTGTTATTGTTGAACGCGGCGAGCTGCATTGTGTCTTTGAACAGGCACGGGCCGGCCGCGAATCCGGCGCCGGGCATGTCCGCCGCCCGCGGGTAATCCAGCGCCAGCCCTTGGCGGATGCGCTCGAAATCCAGGCCGCGGTCATTGGCCATCATGTAAAGCTGGTTCGCCGTGGCGAATTTGATATAGCGCCAGACATTGGTGAACAGCTTCGCCAGCTCGGCTTCCTCCGGCGTCATCGGCACCAGCGTCGGCGTCAGCTTGCGGAACAGCTGGCTCGCCCGGGCCAGGCCACGCGTACTGCGGCTGGACACGATCTGCGGCAGTTCGAAGAGCTCGGTCATCGCCTGGCCCTCGGCGATGCGCTCCGGGCAGAACGCCACGTCGATGTCCACGCCAAGGCCGGCGACCATCTTCTCGACCCGGGCCGTGACGCCGGGGTAGACGGTGCTGCGCAGGATGAGGATCTGGCCGGCGGTCAGGTGCGCCGCGCAGCTTTGCAGGGCGTTCGGGATGGCCGACTGATCCGGTTCGAGGTTCTCGCCCACCGGCGTGCCGATCACCACGAGCACGTGCTCGCCGGTGCCCACGATCGCCGGGTCGGCCGAGGCTTCCAGGGTGCCCGCCGCGATCGCCTGCTCCAGCAGGCCCGCGGCGCCGGCCTCGGCGAACGGCATCCGGCCCGAGTTCACGCACGCGACCGCGGGCTCGCTGATGTCGAAGATGCCCACCCGCAGGCCAAGGGAGGCGAAGGCGACGGCCAGCGGCAGGCCCACGTGACCGCAGCCGCCGATCACGACGACATCCCGTGCGAAGGGTGAGGGGCGGGATGTTTCGGCCACCGGGCCTCCTCCGGTAGATAGCGAATTCGGCGGATATTTCCCCCCGGCCGTCCAAATGCGACAGCCGCCAGCAAGCGTGAATGCATCCTAGCAACAGCTGGGTAGGGGGTATGACCGCAGATCAGTGCGGTGCGGTGAGTTGATACCGGGGCTCGATTATTTTGCGGGGACCGTATTAAGGATTCTTTGGCGAATGATGACCGATGGGGGTGAGGGTGGGCAAACCGGGAACGGCGGGCGGTGGGTGCGGGGGCAGGTGCGGGTGGGGCGGTGGCGGGGATCGGGGAGACGTGGCGGCGGGCGGGACACCCGGGCTACGGGGGAGAGCGAGAGGGGGTTCGGGGCTGGCCTGGCTCCGTGCCCGCGAGTTCCTCCGCCGCCTATTGCCAGCGCGATAGCCGCACGATTAACACCCGCTCCAACCCCGAATCCAGCCCGGCCTCATGTCGTGCCACCGATGAGAGCTCGGATAATCCTGAGGCCGTTAGCCCCGAATCACCCCTCGCTTTTCCCCACCTGCCCCGCAGCCGGGCAAAGCGGAGGGCGGTGGACTGGCAGAAGGCGTTTAGCCGCATGCCAGTCTGCCGCCCTCCGCATCCCCATCGTCTGAACTCTCAGCCCACTTGACGATCGTGGCCTGCCCAGAACGGTTCGCGGAGCTTGAATTTCTGGAGTTTGCCGGTTGCCGTCCTCGGCAGTTCGGTGACGAACTCGACCCGCTTGGGGCACTTGAAGCCGGCCAGGGTGCCGCGGCAGTGGGTGATCAGGTCGTCCGCGGTGAGACTGGAGCCATCCGTGACGACGAGCGCCGTGACCAGTTCGCCCCATTTGTCGTCGGGGATGCCGATGACGGCGGCCTCGCGCACCGCCGGATGTGCCATCAGCCGGTCCTCGACCTCGATCGACGACACGTTCTCGCCGCCGGAGATGATCACGTCCTTCTTCCGGTCGGTGATCATGAGATAGCCGTCGTCGTCGAGGTAGCCGCCGTCGCCGGTGCGGAACCAGTCGCCTTCGGTGACCTTCGCGGTCTCCTCCGGCTGGCTCCCAGTAGCCGTCCAGGTTGTGGTTGGTCGCGCTGAGCACCTCGCCGTCGGGGCTCGATGCCCAGCCGCACGCCGAGCGCGGGCACGCCGGCTCGCGCATCAGCTTGCGGGCCCGCTCGGCCGGGTCCAGCTTGTCCCATTCGGCGCGCGTGCGGTTCACCGTGAGCAGCGGCGAGGTCTCGGTCAGCCCGTAGATCTGGATGAACTCCCAGCCCAGTTCGGTCGAGCACCCGCTCGATCGTGCGCGAGGGCGGCGGGGCGCCCGCCGACGACCATCCGCGTCTTGCCGCTGCCCGGGACCGGGCCGTCCCACCGGGCGGCGGCGTCCAGGGTGGCGGCGACCACCGCCGGTGCCCCGCACAGCAGGGTGACCCCGTGGCGGTCCACCCGGCGCAGGATCTCCGCGCCGTCGACCTGGCGGAGCACGATGTGCCTGCCGCCCACCCCGGTGACCCCGTAGGGCATGCCCCAGCCGTTGACGTGGAACATCGGCAGCGTGTGCAGCAGCACGTCGCGGTCGCTGATCGTGGTGTGCAGGCCGAAGACCGTGGCGTTGAGCCACAGGCAGCGGTGGGTGAGCTGCACCCCCTTGGGGCGCGCCGTGGTGCCGGAGGTGTAGTTGATCGTCGCGGTGGCGTTCTCGTCCGGCTCGGGCCACTCGCCTCGGCTCGGCGCCGCGCAGGTACAGCGCGTCGTCGTCGCCCAGCACGAACTTGTGCGGGACGTCGAGGCCCGGCAGCACGTCGCGCAGCGCCGGGTCGGCGAACACGGCCGTGGCGCCGCTGTGCCTGACGATGTAGCCGATCTCGGCCGCCGACAGCCGGAAGTTGATCGGCACGAGTACCCGGCCCCACCCCGAGACGCCGAAGAACGAGGTGAGCAGCCGCGCGGAGTTCTGCGAGACAATCGCGACGCGGCCGCCGAAGGGCACGCCGAGCTGGTCGAGCCGGGCCGCCTGCGCGCGCGCCAGGTCGCGCCATCTCGCGGTAACTGACCTCACCGAGGCCCGGGGCCGGCTGATCGGGCTCGTCGACGATCGCCACCCGGTCCGGGTACACGTGCTCGGCCCGGTCGAGGAAGTCGCGGACTATCAGCGGATACAGCACCTGGCACCTCCGACGCGGCAGGCGGGACGCAGCGGCTCGTGGCACCAGGGTGCCACGGATCGGTGCGGGCCGTTCCCGGCGGTCCGGGGCGGACCGCCGTCAGCCGCCGAGAACGTCCAGGACCTGCTGGCCGTACCTGGCCAGCTTGGTCTCCCCGATCCCGCTCACCGTGCCCAGCCCGGCCAGCGACGGCGGCAGCGTCGTCGCGATCTCGCGCAGCGTCGCGTCGTGGAAGATCACGTACGCGGGGACGCCCTGCTCCTTGGCCCGTTCCGACGCGCCAGGCCCGCAGCCGCTCGAAGACCGCCACGGCCTCGGCGGGCAGTTCGGCGACGGTTGCCGGCGGCCTTGCGGGCCCGCGGCGCTTCGCGCGCCGTTCCGGCTCGCGGCGCAGCATGACCTGGCGCTGCTTGCGGAGCACCTCGGAGCTGGCGTCGGTCAGGACCAGCGTGCCGTAGTCGCCCTCCACCGCCAGCAGGCCCTGGGCGAGCAACTGCCGGACGACGCCGCGCCACTCGGTGTCGCGCAGGTCGGTGCCGATGCCGAACACGCTCAGCGTGTCGTGGCCGTGCTGGGCGACCTTGGGCGTCTGCTTGCCGAGCAGGATGTCGATGACGTGGCCCGCGCCGAACCGCTGGCCGCGCTCGCTGCTGCAGCCGGTACACGGCGGACAGCAGCTTCTGCGCGGCGATGGTGCCGTCCCACGCCTCCGGCGGCGTCAGGCAGGTGTCGCAGTTGCCGCACGGCCGCGCTCTGCTCGGCCGAAGTAGCCGAGCAGCTGCACGCGGCGGCACCCGACCGTCTCGCACAGCGCCAGCATGGCGTCGAGGTGCATGCTCTGGCGGCGGCGGTGCGCGTCGTCGCCCTCGGAGGAGTCGATCAGCTTCCGCTGCTGGACGACGTCCTGCAGGCCGTAGCTCAGCCAGGCGGTGGACGGCAGGCCGTCCCGGCCCGCCCGGCCGGTCTCCTGGTAGTAGCCCTCGACCGACTTCGGCAGGTCGAGATGCGCGACGAAGCGCACGTCCGGCTTGTCGATGCCCATGCCGAAGGCGATCGTGGCGACCATGACGACGCCGTCCTCGCGCAGGAAGCGGGCCTGGTTCTCGCCGCGCGTGCGGGAGTCCAGCCCGGCGTGGTAGGGCAGCGCCTCGATGCCCGTTGGCGGCCAGGAACTCGGCGGTCTGCTCCACCGAGGCGCGGGTCAGGCAGTAGACGATGCCCGCGTCCCCGGCGTGCTCGGTGCGCAGCAGTTCCAGCAGCTGGCGCCGGGGGTCGTTCTTCGGGCACGATCCGGTACTGGATGTTGGGGCGGTCGAAGCTCGCCACGAAGTGGCGGGCCTGGGCCAGGCCCAGCCGCGCGGCGATCTCGGTGCGGGTGGCCTGGGTCGCGGTGGCGGTCAGCGCGACCCGCGGCACCCCGGGGCAGCGCTCGCGCAGCACGGAAAGCGCGAGGTAGTCGGGCCGGAAATCGTGCCCCCACTGGGAGACGCAGTGCGCCTCGTCGATGGCGAACAGCGAGATGCGCGCCGCGCTCCAGCAGCCGCAGCGTCGCTCCGTCCACAGCCGCTCCGGCGCCACGTAGAGCAGGTCGAGCTCGCCGGCGACGAACGCGCCCTCGACCAGGCGGCGCTCGCCGAGGTCCTGGGTGGAGTTGAGGAAGCCCGGCCCGCACGCCGAGCGCCGAGCAGCGCGTCCACCTGATCCTGCATCAGCGCGATCAGCGGCGAGACCACCACGCCGGCGCCCGTCCCGGACCAGCGCCGGGATCTGGTAGCACAGCGACTTGCCGCCGCCGGTCGGCATCAGCACCAGCGCGTCGCTGGCCGCCGGCCACATGCTCGATGATCTCCTGCTGGCCGCCCCGGAACGTGTCGTAGCCGAAGACCCGGCGCAGCACCTCCGAGGCGTCGCTCAGCCGGGAACCGGTGACGGGGGAGGCCACCTGGGCACTCTACGAGGATCTGGGGACAGCGGAGGGCCGTCACGCCTGCCCGGGGCGTGGCGGCCCTCACGAACCCCGGCGAGCCGCACGGCCGCCGCGGTGTTCTATCCGTGGAACGGCCGCCGGGCCGTGCGGGTTCAGCGGCGGGCGGCGGGGCGCCGGTGCGGCGGCATCACCACAGGTCGCCGCCGGTGAGCACGTAGATGAACGGCACGAGGGGGATGAGGACGAACAGGGCCCAGGCCACCTTGGCGCCCCGGGATATGTCGGTGCGGGACAGCAGGTCGATCCAGATGAGGATGACGGCAAGGGGATGGAGGAAGCAGAGGAGCAGTTCGACAACCTTCTTCATGTCCCGAATCTAGGTCATGGCGGCATAGCCTGGTCGCTCCGACCGCCACGGGGAGCCCGATGCCCACCGACGTGCTGACCCTCCGGGCCCTGAACCGGGCCCTGCTGGCCAGGCAGATGCTGCTCCGGCAGGCCCCGCTGCCCGCGGGCCCGGGCCGGGCCGGGGCCGTGATCGCGATGGTGGAGCACCTGGGCGGCCTGCAGGCGCAGGCACCCTTCCCGCCGTACTACGGGCTCTGGTCCCGGCTGGCCGGTTTCCAGCCCGGTGACCTGGCCGAGTTGCTGGTGACCCGGCAGGTGGTCCGGATCGCCCTGATGCGCTCGACGATTCATCTGGTCTCGGCGCGCGACTGCCTGACGTTCCGCCCGCTGCTCCAGCCGGTGCTGGACCGTGCCCTGCCCGCCATCTTCCGAGATCGGTTCGCCGGCCTGGACACCGCCGCCCTGGCCGCGGCGGGCCGGGCGGCGGTGGACGCCGAGCCCCGGACGTTCAGCGAACTCGGCGGGCTGCTGGCGCCGGACTGGCCCGGCCATCCCGCCAATGCGCTCGCCCAGGGCGTCCGCGCGCTGGTGCCGCTCGTACAGGTGCCGCCGCGCGCCGTGTGGGGCTCCGCCGGGCAGCCGAGGCACACCTCGGCGGAGGCCTGGCTCGGGCGCTCGCTGGATTCCAGCCCGCCACCTGAGGCCCTCATCACGCGCTACCTCGGCGCGTTCGGCCCGGCCACTGTCGCCGACGTGCAGACCTGGTCGGGGCTGACCCGGCTGGCCGAGGTCGTGAACCGGCTGCGGCCGGGCCTGCGCACGTTCCGCGACGAGCAGGGCAGGGAGCTTTTCGACCTGCCGGAGGCGCCGCGGCCCGGCCCCGATACCCCGGCACCGGTGCGGCTGGTCGCCGAGTTCGACAACCTCATCCTGTCCCACGCCGACCGCACCCGGGTGGTGAGCAGCGACAACCGGCCGCGCCTGTCCTCCCTGAACGGCATCTTCCCCGGGACGGTGCTCGTGGACGGGTTCGTGGCCGGCATGTGGCGGCTCACCCGGTCCCGCCGGTCCGCGGTGCTCTCGGTGGAGTTGTTCGGCCCGGTGGCGCCCGGCGAGCGCGACGCCATCGCCGCGGAGGGCGGGCGGCTCCTCGGCTTCGCCGCGGCCGGCGACGACCACGAGCTCAGGTTCGCGCCCCTGGCCTGATCCGCCCGGCCACGTCAGGCCCCGCGGCCCGGGTCGGCTCGCCCTGCTGGCCGAACACCCTCTTGCCGGCCGTTAATAAGAACGGAACATCGCTGTCCGGAACCGGCCGCCCTGTCATGGTTTAAGTGTGGCCACCGCGGGCGCATGCGCGCGCCCCGGTGCGGCCGGAGGGGAGCCCGATGCCAGGTCAGGACCGGGAGGTCGTGGTAGGCCTCGACAACGGTGGCACGGCGATCAACGCGACCGTGCTCGACTGCACCGAGGGGTTCCTGGTGGACCGGCTGGTGGAGACGCCCAGCCGGGTCGGGGAAGGCCCGGCGGTAGCCATCGAGGCGCTCCGCGAGGCGTTCGCCGGCGTGCTCGGCCTGACCGGGGTGCCGCGGCAGGCGGTGCGGGCGGTGGGCCTGGACACGCCGGGCCCGGCCAGCGCCGACGGGGTGATCTCGACCCGGGGAGCGGTGAACTTCGCCGATCCCGCCTGGCGTGGCTTCGACGTGCGCGGCGCGCTGGAGGTCCGGCTCGGCCTGCCGGTGATCTACAACAACGACGCGAACGCCGCGTCGCTGTACGCCCATCATGTTCACTTCGGGCCGGAGGCCGCCCGCCGCTCCTCGGTCGCGCTCATCGTGGGGACGGGGCTCGGCGGTGGCGTGATCGAGAGCGGGCGGGTGGTGCGCGGCGCCTCCGGGATGGCCGGCGAGTTCGGGCACATGCAGATCCCGATGGAGGGGCTGCTGGAGCCGGGGCAGCCGACGCCGGTGTGCAACTGCGGCCTGGCCGCGGACGGGGAGAGCGTCGCGTCGCTGACCGGCATCGAGAAGAACCTGCTGCCCTACTGGCTGACCCGCTACCCCGGCCACGACCTGCATGAGGCTGGTTCGGCCCACCAGGCAGCGATCCAGGTGCGTGGGCATGCCGCCGCCGGGGACCCGATGGCCATGGAAATCTTCCGGCAGCAGGCGATCGCGCTTGGCCGGCTGTTCACCATCGCGGCGAACTGCACCGACCCGCACGCCTACTTCCTCGGCGGCGGCGTGGTCGAGACCGCGCCGGCCTTCCGCGACTGGTTCCTGGCCACCGTCCGCGAGCACACCGACCTGCGCGCCGAGCAGCGCCCCCTGGTGACCTTCGCGCTCGTGCCGGACCTGGACATGGCCGGCGCCCGCGGTGCCGCCCTGGCCGCCGCCGGCGTGCTCGGCTGGCCGCCCCCCGGGCTCCCCGGCCGGTAGCCGGGCTGCCCCGGGTCACCCGAAGCGATCGAGCCATCCCCCGGCCACCGAGCGCAGGCGCCCGGTCTCCAGCCGGTAGACGTGCTCCCGCCCGCGCAGCGAGATGGTGACCAGGCCGGCCTTCTCCAGCACCCGCAGGTGCTGGGAGGTGGTCGGCCAGGTGCAGTCGAACCGCGCCGCGATCGCCCCCGAGGTCATCTCGCCGCCGCGCGCGTGCAGCACCGCGAGGATCGTGCGCCTGGACCGGTTCGCCAGTGCCCCGAAGACCGCATCGAAGGCGTCGAGTTCGGCGAGGCCCCTCGGCTGGGTCACGTTGTCAGCGTGACCTGCTCGAAGTGCGGGAACTCCCACCTGGGGTGCCCGTCCCGGTCTTCGAGCAGGGGGTCCATCGGCTCCCAGATCGCGAGCACGTCCGGGTGCTCGTGCGCCTGGCCGAAGCCGCCTTCCACCCAGGTGAAGATCTCCACGTAGGTGAGCCCGCCGTCGGTGCCCCGGAAGACCGTCGCCGCATCGTCGGTGACGAAGCCAAGGTCGTGCAGGGTGCGCCAGTGGCGGGCGAGGAGCTCCACGAACCTCGCTCTCGGCGTCGGCCCGGACCCGGTAGGTGCAGATGACGGTTTCCTTAGCCATGTGCCTAATATTTAGGCTAATGCCTAATTATGTCAAGGCTGCGCGCGCTGCGGCGCTGGGTGCCGCCGGGCTCAGGTTTCGAGCTCAACCGCGTCGCCCACCGCGACCCGGCCCGGTGCCACCGTCGAGCCGTAGACGCCGAGCCGGGCGCCGCGTTCCCGGGCGATGGCGCGCAGGATCGCCGGGTCCCGGCGCAGCGTCACCGGGTCAATGGTGACCACCACGCACCGCTGGTCGGGCTTGTCCACCCGCATCCGCAGCCCGCCGATGCGCAGCACCCGGCCGACCCAGGCGTCCTCGGGGAACTCGCGCCCGGGGGCATCGACGAGGAGGTTGGGCCGGAACCGCCCGACCGCCAGGCTGGTGCCGGCCAGCCGGCCGAGGCCGGCCACGGTCTGCGTCGTCAGCAGGGACAGCGGCATCGTGTCGAAGACGCCGCGGTCCTGCTTGATGACCCGGACGCCCGGCCCGAGTTCGGCCGCGAGCGCGGGATCTGCCACGTCGAGCTCACCACCGCAGGGCGTGCGCACCAGCGTCAGTGAGGCATTGGGCCGCCCCGGCTCGGCGAAGCGCGGCCGGTAGTGGCACAGCTCGGGCCGTTCCCGGATCGTCAGCCACGGAAAGCCGCTGCGCACCTGCCCACCGCGGATGAACGCCCACCGGCGATCGCCCGCGAGGCCGTGCCACGAGACCTCGGCGTCGTCCAGTTCCTCGGCTGCCATGGATTTCACCGGATACCGCCACAACCCGGCTACGCGGCCCACCACGGTCATGTCCGCCTCCATCGACCTGGAGGCGCCCTTGGCCGGTGGAACGGGTGTCGAGCGTGGCGGACCTGGTCCGTCGCAGCGCCTCTCGACCCCACCACCATGCCATATTCACGCGGCACCGCGCCTGCGGCAGGGCTGAGGTCAGCGCGGCCCGAGCCCGGTCTGGCCGTCGATCAGTTCCCTGGCGATGTCCAGGTGACCGGCATGCCGCGCGGTCTCCTCGATCATGTGCAGCACGACCCAGCGCACGTTCGGCGGCTCGTCCATCTCCGGGTCGCCGTGCCTGCCGCGCGGCGCCGCCGACAGCGGCGTCACCGCGAGCACCGCATCCGAGCTTGCGCACTGGTCACGGTAGAAGCGGATGATCTCTGCCGAGGGCAGGTCGCTGACGAACGCCGCCTTGGGGTCATAGGGAGGCAGATCCTCATCCGCGGGCGGCGGCTCCGGTTCTACACCGGCCACGACCCCCTGGAACCAGTGCCATTCCGCGCCGCCCAGGTGCTCGACCAGCCCGGCTGGCGTCCAGCCCGACGGCACGACCGGCCGGTGCCACGCCCCCTCGTCCAGCCCCGCCACGATGGCAAGCACCGAGTCGCGCTGGGCATCGAGGAAGGCCAGCAGAAGCTGGTCCACCGGGTCCTCAGCCTGTGTGCCGGTCATGTCCATCCTCCTGGGTACTGGTGGTTACCGCGCGGTTCAAGACCACTCAGAACATGCCAGAGCCTGGGCAACGGGTTCAACACGGACACGGCTAACTTTCCCTCGTGAGGCGAAGGCCTGGTCGTCGGCGATCTTCATGCGTAGGGTGCTTTTTGCACTGTTATCACCAGAGGGGACCCGATATGACGATCGGCGGTCGGAGCATTGCGGGCCGGGTATCGATGCTCGGAGCGGTGGCCCTTGCCTGCGGGGCGCTGGCCGCCTGGGCCCCGTCGCACACCTCCGCGGCGCCCTACGGCTCGAAGGTGCTGCTCGTTGGGACGTTCGAGGGCAAGGCGGGCCAATACCAGACGATCCAGTCCGCCGTCGATGCCGCCCGTCCCGGGGACTGGATCCTGGTCGGCCCGGGCGACTATCACGAGACGGCCGATGAGAGCGGCGGCTACATCAATCCCGCGGACGGGCAGATGGGTGGGGTCTACATCCACAAGTCCGGGATCACGCTGCGCGGCATGGACCGCAATTCGGTCATCGTCGACGGCACCAATGCCGGATCGTCATCCTGTGGTTCCAAGCCGAGCGACCAGAACTACGGGCAGGTGGTCAACGGGCAAGCCGTCGGGCGGAACGGCATCGTGGTGTGGAAGGCCAACGACGTCCGGATCCAGAACCTCACGGTCTGCAACTTCCTGGCGGGCACGGGAGCGTCGGGCAACGAGATCTGGTGGAACGGCGGGGACGAGTCGGGAAAGATCGGCCTGCACGGCTACTGGGGCAGTTACCTGACCGCGACCTCTACGTTCTTCAGCAACGAGACCACGGCGGCCGAGTACGGCATCTTCTCCAGCAACTCGGCAGGCCCGGCCGGCTGGAATCAGCTTTACGCCAGCAACATGAACGACTCCGGCACCTACGTGGGCGCCTGCAAGCAGCGGTGCGACGTGACCATCAACCACATGTGGATGGAGAACAACGCGCTCGGTTACTCCGGGACCAACTCCGGCGGGACCATCGTCATAGAGAACTCCCAGTTCGACGACAACCAGGACGGCCTGGACACCAACACCCAGGTCATCGGCGATCCGCCCGCTCCGCAGGATGGCCGGTGCCCGGACGGCGGGACCAGCCCGATCACCGGCACCCACTCGTGCTGGGTGGTTATTCACAACTTCCTGCACAACAACAACAACCCGAAGGCCCCGGCGGCAGGCAGCGCGGCGGCGGGACCGGTCGGCACCGGGATGACGGTCTCCGGCGGCCGCTTCGACACCGTGATGGACAACACCATCACCAACAACGGGGCCTGGGGCATCCTGTTCGTCCCCTACGCCCAGGAGGGCAAGCCCAGCCTGCACCAGACCTGCACCGGTGCCGGCGGCCACGAGGTCACGGGCTTCGGCTGCGTCCTCGACCCTGAGGGCGACGCCCTGCTGGACAATACGTTCAGCCACAACGGCTATTTCGGTAACCCGAGCAACTCCGACTTCGGCCAGATCACCCTGTTCGGGGGCGAGCCGCAGAACTGCTACCGCGGCAACGTCGCCCCCGATGGCAGCGCCCCCACCAACCTGGAGCAGGTCCAGAAGACGTGCGGCGCCACCACGAAGGCCGGCAACACCGGCGGGGAACTGTTCCCGCAGGTGCTCTGCGACACCGGCCTGAGCGCCTGCCCGCCGGGGTCCAAGTACCCGAAGCCGAACGGCACGGTCGTGCTGAAGCGGCTGCCGATCGGGCTGCCGACGATGCCGAATCCCTGCGCGGGCGCGCCGTCCAACCCCTGGTGCCCGAACGGGGCGCCGCTGCGTAGCGGGCACCACGGTCCATCGGCCACCGCCGCGGGTCCGCAAGCCGTTTCCCTGACTGCACGGTGGCACCTGGCACGGTAAGCCGGCCCAGCCGCGACCGCCTAGGTCATGCCTAGGCTGCGTTGCAGGAACCGTGCTTCGTGCCGCAGCAGGTTCTCGGTGGTCGCCTCGTCACGGGGGTCATGCGCGACGTTGGCCAGGAGCAGCACCTCGTGCGGGCGGGCCGCGGCCAGCAGGGCGTTCGACAGGCGCAGCGTGTTCGCCGGGAAGACGTTGTCATCGGCGAGGCCGTGGATCAGCAGCAGCGGGCGGGTCAGCTTCGGGGCTTCCAGCAGCAGTGAGCACGCGTCGTACCGGTCAGGATGCTCGGCGGGATGCCCGAGAAACCGCTCACGCCAGTGCGTGTCGTAGAGCCGCTGGTCGGTGACGGCGGCCCCGGCCACCGCGGCGTGGAAGATGTCGGGACGGCGCAGCACGGCCAGTGCCGCCAGGGCGCCGCTGAAGGACCAGCCCCGAATCCCCACGCGCCCCAGATCGAGTTCGGCGTGCTGACCGGCAGCCGCCGCGAGGGCGCTCACCTGGTCGTCGAGCACCGGCCCGAACATGTCGCCATAGATCTCCCGCTCCCATCGGGGCCCCCGCCCGGGCGTGCCGCGCCCGTCGGTGACCAGAACGGCGAAGCCCTGCTCAGCGAACCACTGCGAGATCAGCGACCACCAGCCGTATTCGGCGGTGACCTTCTGCATGCCCGGACCGGAGTAGGGGTCGAGCAGCACCGGTAGCGGCGGGTCACCGGGCCGGTGCCAGGACGGCAGGAACAGGCTGCTCCGCAGCTCGCGAGGTCCCAGCACGAGAAGGGACGTGCGCAGGTCCAGCACCGGGCGCTGAGCCAGTGACGCGATCGTCACCGCGGGCTCTCCCGGCCGCTGTAGCGTCACCTGGTTGCGCGGGTGCTCCGTCGTGCTGGCGACGTGCACCAGCGTCCCGCCCCGCTGTGTGCCGGTATGGACGCCGGGCCCGGTGCTGACCATGCAGGGGCCCGCCCCGGCGCGGTAGCGCCACAACTGGGCCTGTTCCGGCTCGGCGGATGCCGTGAACAGCACGTCCTCGCCGTCCACGGCGAGGACCTCCCGCAGGTGGAGCCCGGCCGGGGTGACGGCGGCGCCGCCGACGGTCAGGTACCGCGTGCCGTCGGTGTCGGCGTGGCCGACCAGGGCCCCGGAGCGGGTGCGGGCTGGCGTCCCGGGCACGAGCTGGACCCAGCACTCGTCGCGCTGCTCAGCAAGCACCCGCGTCGCGCCGGTCGCCGGGTCGATGCCAAGCAGCCGGACGGTGCGCTGGTCGCGGGACTGCACCGTGGCGTAGGGGCCAGCAGCGTCCCACCCGGCGGCGGGAACATACTCGCAGGCGGCCCGGTCCCAGCGGACCTGCGCCCGTGATCCGTCGATCCCGATGATCCACAGGGTGACCTCAGCGTTCGCGGTGCCGGCCGCCGGGTAGCGCACAGCGCGCGGGGGCTTGGCAGGATCGGCCGGGTCGGCGATGTACCAGAGCGCGACCGCCGCGCTGTCCACCCGGGCGACGAGCAGGCTGGCGCCGTCCGGAGCCCACCAGTATCCGCGGTTGCGCCCCATCGATTCGGCGGCGGCGTGCTCGGGGGCCCCATAGGCGACATCTGGCTTTTCCGGGACCGCGACGGCATGATCGGCCCTGCCGTCCGCCTCGATGACTCGCAGGGCACCCTCGGCGAGGTAGGCGATCCGGCGTCCGGTGGGGTCAGGCCGCGGGTCGACCACTGCGCCGTCCGCGGGCAGGCGGCGGGCCGGCCCGCCGGTGACATCCACCGTCCACAGCCCGCCCGACAGTGCGAAAGCCACCAGCCGCACGGCATCGTCCGCGGCATATCCGACGATGCCGGCACCAAGTTCGCGGTCGCGCTCGCGCCGGACGAGTTCGGCCTCGGGAATCTCCTCGGCCTGGCCGCCGAGCAGCGCAGCGGGGTCGGCGAGCAGCCGCTCAGCCCCGGTGCGGGCATCCAGCGCCCACAGGCAGTTCACCGGGTCATCGCCCGCCCGGCTGCGCAGGAACAGCACCGTCGCACCGTCCGGGGAAACGGTGAAATGGTCAGGAGCGCCCAGAGTGAAAAGCTGAGTCCGGGCGAGCTGACGGGGCAGTGACAGGGCCGGCATGACCGACACCATGCCACGCCTTGGCTCTATGACCTGGAACCCCGAGCGCTCTGGTGGAGCGCGATCTGCCGGCGATGGCCCCACTAGCCTCGGTTCATAACTTTAGATAATGGAGAGACTACTAACAGTTATCAAATCGGGGGCGGGGCCGGTACGCTTTGCGCGGCCGGTGAGGTGCGGGGGGGAGTTTGCCGGATCGGGCGGCGGCACCGGGCCGGGCACTCGTCGGTGCGGCGCGGGCACTGAGTTGTGACCGGGTGGCGGCAGAAGTCATGTGCGCGCTGCGGGATGCCTCCGTCGAGGCGATCTTGCTCAAGGGCCCGTCGATAGCCCAGTGGCTGTACCCATCCGGGGGGCGTTCCTACACCGACACCGACATCCTCGTGCCGGGCCACGACTTCGGCCGGGCCACCGGCGTGCTCGGCTCGCTGGGCTTCGCCGAATTCCTGGCGGAGTTCGATCCCTTCGAGCAGGACGCGGAGTCGGTGGCAACCGCGTTCAGCCGCGGGCCTGGGCTGGGGCCCGGCCCGCCCGGCCTCGTGGACCTGCACCACAGTCTGCCGCTGCTGACTGTCCCCGGGGACACCGCGTGGCACGCGCTGAGCAACGGCACCGCGACCGCCCGGATCGGCGGGGCTGAGATCCGGGTGCTTGGCCGCACCGCGCTTGCTCTCCACGTGGTCCTCCACGCGGTGCAGCACCGGTTCGCCGGTCATTCCCGGGAGGACCTCTGCCGGGCCATCGCGACGGTGCCCGCCGGTGACTGGCGGCCGGTCGCCGAGCTGGCCGCACGGCTCGGCGTCACCACGGTCCTCGGGTTCGGGCTGCGCCGGGAAGCGGCTGGCACCGTGATCGCGGACGGCCTTGGCCTGCCTGTCCGTGCGCCGGCCGAGTCCCACTTCTGGGCGGAGTACGCCCCGCGGGGGGCGAAGTCGCTGACCGAGTTCTGGTCCGCTCCCACCTGGGGGGCCCGGGCACAGCAGGTTCGCTGGACCCTCCTGCCGAGCCCGGCCAAGGTCCGGTACACATCGCGCCGGCCCGACGCCCACCGGCACTCGCTGGTGTTCGCGTACGTCGGCTGGTGGCGCGACCTCGCGCGCGACATCGTCCCGGCGGTGCGCTGTGCCAGCAGCCGCCGTCGGCTCACCCATGGTGGCGGGTGAGGCCAGGTGCGTTCACAGCAGGGCAGGTTCTGTGTGTTCCGCTTCCTCGCCGCCCTGGCCGAGGACAACCCACGGCGACTGGCCTGGGCCTTGACCGTCCAGGTAGTCACCGCCCTGACCCAAGGCGCAGGGTTGCTGCTGCTGGTCCCGCTGCTGGAAGCGGCCGGCGTCGGCAGGGCGCCCACCGCCGCCGGAGGGGTAACGCGATTCGCCCAGGATGCGCTAGGAGTCCTTGGCGTCCGGCCCACCCTCATCACCGCGCTGGCCGCCTACACCGGCGTCGTGGCCCTGGCCGCGTCGCTCACCGCCTACCAAAACGTCCTGTTGGTGCGTTACCGCCTGGAGTTCGTCGATGGGCTGCGCCGACGGCTGTACGGCAGCATCGCCGCGGCGCACTGGCGTCACCTGGTGGGCCTGCGTCAATCCGACCTGGTGACGGCGCTGACCGTCAGCGTCGCCTGGGTCAGCCAGGGGACGCTCGCCGCCCTGAACCTGGGCGCGGGGATCTTGGTCATCGCAGTCCAGGCAGCGGTGGCGGTGCAGATCTCGCCCCAGGTCACGGCCATTGCCACGGCCACCGGGGCCGGCCTCGCGGTGGCTGTATGGCCACTCGTCGCACGCAGCCGATGTCGCGGCCGGGAGCTGGCCCAGTCCAACCGGGAGGTGCTCGGCTCGGTGACCGGGTTCCTCGACGGGCTCAAGCTCGCCAAGGCCCACGGGCTTGAGGCGGGTCATCTCGCCGAGTTCGACAGGGCCATCGTGACGGCACGGCAGTCCCAGACCGGGCACGCCCGGGCGCAGGCCCTGGCGACGGCGGCACAAGCCTGCGTCACAGCCGTGGTGCTGGCCGCCCTGGTCTATGTCGCTCTCGGCCGGCTCGCCGTTCCGCTGGCCGAAATCCTGGTACTCGCCCTGATCTTCACCCGCCTGCTGCCACAGTTCAGTCAGGCCCAGTCCAACCTCCAGACCCTGACTCAGTCGCTCCCGTCCTTCGAGGAGCTGACCGCGCTGACCGCTGAGTGCGCCCGTGCCGCCGAGGACGCGGGCCCCCACCGGCCGGGCGGCCATCCGGGCCCGCGCTGTCCTGCCCCCTCCGGCCACGTACGGTTCGACAACGTCTCCTACTCCTACCACCGGCCGGACGGTGCGGCAGCCGAGGTGCTGCAGGGGGTGACGCTGGAGGTACCGGCCCGCGCGACCACCGCGCTCGTCGGTCCTTCGGGAGCGGGGAAGACCACCATCGCCGACCTCGCAATCGGGTTGCTGGTGCCGACGTCGGGCCGGGTGCTCGTGGACGGCGAACCCCTGACCGGAGGACTCCGCGCGCGGTGGCGTGAGGCGGTGGCGATGGTGCCCCAGGACGTATTCCTCTTCCATGACACCATCCGCGCCAACCTTCTGTGGGCCCGGTCCTCGGCGACCTCGGGTGACCTGTGGCAGGCGCTCACGCTGGCCTCGGCCGACACCTTTGTGAGCCGCCTGCCCGATGGCCTCGACACCGTGGTCGGTGACCGCGGTGAGCGGCTGTCCGGCGGCGAGCGCCAGCGTGTCGCGCTGGCCCGCGCGCTGCTCCGCGAACCAGCACTGCTGGTGCTCGACGAGGCGACCAGCTCGCTCGATGCCGGGAACGAGACCGAGATCCTCGACGCGCTGGCCCGGCTGCGCGGGCGCCTGACCATTCTCGTGATCGCTCACCGGCGCTCCGCTCTCCGTGACGCCGACCAGGTGGTCACGGTGGCCGACCGCCAGGTTACGGTGGCCGACCGGCCCGTCACGGTGGCTCGGCCTCACGTGCCGGCGGATCGCAGCGGCCCAGGGAACCCCGCTCAAGGGAAGGAACCTGTCATGATCATCGGGCTTTCCACTGTCGTGGTCCGGACCGCCGGCCTGCTCACCGCACCGGTCGATGACGAGATCGTGATCTTGAACCCCCTCCGCGACAACTACGTTGGGCTCGACGCGGCCGGCCGCGCGGTGTGGGATCTCATCGGCGAGCCATGCGAAGTCGCCGCGCTCTGCCGGAGGCTGAGCCAGGAGTTCGACGCCACACCCGGGCAGATCGCGGCGGACCTGTTGCCGTTCCTCACGGAGATAACCAGCGAAGGGATCGCGCGTGTCGCTGAGCCGTGACGTAACCCGGGCCCGGTCCCTTTCCCGGCGCAGTGGCGGCTCCTCATCGAGGCGGTCGTGTGGCTCGGCCTGCTACGCGCAGCCACGGTGACAATGCCGTACCGGCGGGTGGCATCGCTGCTGCGGCTGAGCCAGTCGGGCACGTGCGGCCGCGCGCTCACCGCGCCCACCAGTGCCGGGCCCGGCGGTGTGAGCCCGCAGGCAAGAGCGGTGGGGTGGGCGGTCCAGGCGGCCGCCGCCCGTACCCCCTGGCGCAGCACCTGCCTGGTCCAGTCACTGGCCGGGTACGTGATCCTTCACCGGCGTGGGGTGCCAAGCCTCGTCTGCCTGGGGGTCGCAAAGGACCGCGCGGGCGGGTTCAGCGCGCATAGCTGGCTGCGGTGTGGCGATGACGTCGTGACCGGCCGGGCCAGCTACCAGCGGTACACCCTCATCGCCTCGTATCAGCCAGCGGCGGGCCTGCCGGGATGAGGTACACCTACCGCGCCTACGGCCTGACCATCCGTGTGCCGTTCGCGTGCCCGGCGCTGGCCCCGGTGGGAGCAGGCCGGGCGACGGGCCCTGCCGATGTCGTCGTACGTGAGGGAACGGTGCCACTGCGGTTGCGCTCGCCGCGGTCCGGCGAGGCGTCGTGGGATGCCGCCCCCGGCTTGTTCCTGCTCCGCGGGGGCCGCCAAGCCGGGAGGTTCCTGGTGGGCGCGGGCACCGTGACGTTCGAGCGCAACCCGGGCTGCGATGATGCCACCCTGGCGCGGTGCTTCACCGACCAGGTGCTCCCTGCCGTGCTGCGCAACCGTGGCCTGCTCGTGCTGCACGCCAATGCGGTGGCGGCACCCGGTGGCGTGATCGTGATCGGCGGGGAGTCTGGCGCGGGGAAGTCGACGGCGCTCGCCGCTCTGCTCCACCACGGCTGCCGGATGCTCTCTGACGACGTGACCGCGCTGAGGCATGGCAGGCCAGGGACGGTGGAGGTCATTCCCGGGGTGGCGCAGACCCACCTCACCAAGGAGGCTGCGGAGGGCCTGGGCTACCCGGTCGACCCGGCACAGCTCCAGCCCTGGCGGCGGATGAAGGCCGCCATCCCCACGCACGGCGGCATGGCGTCCCGTCCCGGCCCGCTCCGGGCGCTCTACGTCCTGCGGCGCTCGGGCGGCGGCGGCGAGGTCTCGGTGACCGCGCTCAACGGCACCGGCAAGTTCCGCGTGCTCCAGGAGTGCATGTACGGGCCGATGTTCGCCGAGGAGCACCCGGCGCTGTTCCCGCTGCTGGCGACGGCCGTTACCACGGTCCCGTTCTTCCGCCTGGAACGGCCCGCGGCACGGTGGTCGGTCAGCGAGGTCGCCGATGCCATCCTCGGGGGCGTGGGCGAACCGGCCTCATGAACGGCATCGTCTGGCTGGCGTCCTACCCGAAGTCGGGCAACACTTGGCTGCGCATCCTGCTCGCGAACTACCTGCGCGACGACAGCCGGCCAGCGGACATCAACAACATCCTCGTCGGCCCCATTGCCAGCTCACGCCCCCGGTTCGACGAGTGGGCTGGCATGGAAGGGGCCGCGCTCGACCCGGACACCGTGGACCGGCTCCGCCCGGAGGTGTACCGCTGCCTGGCCCGGGACGCGGGCGAGACGCTGTTCATGAAGGCGCACGACCGGTGGCGGCGGCTCGGCGACGGACAGCCGATGTTCCCCGCCGACGTCACGCGGGGAGTCGTCTACATCATCCGCAACCCGCTCGACCTGGCCGCGTCCTGCGCACACCACTGGGGCGTACCGGTCGCACAGGCCGCCGGCACGCTGTGCGACGGCCCTGACCCGGCCAGAGCTGCCACGGTGGGCGCGCCCGACCACCTCCGCGAGTCCCTCGGGTCCTGGAGCCAGCACGTCAGTTCCTGGGTGGACGACTCCGGCCTGCCGCTGCACGTGCTCCGTTACGAAGATCTGAGCGCTGACCCGGATGGCTCCTTCGGGGCCGTGGTCGAGTTCTGCGGGCTCGGCTACGACCGCGACCGGGTCAGGAAGGCCGTGGAGTTCTCGTCGTTCGGCGAACTGCGGCACCAGGAGGCGGCGGCGGGCTTCCGGGAGCGGTCGCCGCTGGCATCGGATGGCTTCTTCCGGCGTGGCGAGACCGGTTCGTGGCGCGACGAGCTGCCGGCGTACCTGGCCGGCCGCCTGACGGCCACGCACCGCCAGACGATGGACAGGTTCGGCTATGTGTGTTGAGGGCGCCGTCGTCCGGTGCCCGGCCCCGGTGCCGGACCTCGCGGACGTGCGCCACACGGGAGTGCTGTGGCGCGCCGCGCCTGGCCGCCTGCTGCTCGACGTCCCCGGCGTCGCCCGTTACCTTGTTCGCGACGGAACTCAGGTGGACATTGATCCATGCCCCGGCGCCGGCGAGGGGGAGGTGCGGCGCTTCCTCCAGATGACTCCTGCGGCCGCGCTGTACCTCCAGCGCGGGATCCCGGTGCTTCACGCCGCGGTCGCAGCTGACCCCGCCGGGCACGCCGTCGTTCTGGCCGGTGAGTCGGGTTCCGGTAAGTCGGTCCTGCTCACCGCTCTGGTGCAGCGCGGATGGGGCCTGCTGACCGACGACCTTGCGCCCATCAGGCTCGATGGGAACAGGGTGCCTGTCGCGGTGCCGACCTGGCCGGAGGTAAGGCTATGGCCGGGCCAGGCCGCCCCCACCGACGTCGGCCAGGACATTCGCTGGGACGGCACGTTCGTCCGCGAGCCGCTGCCCATCCGGGCGGTCTGGTGGCTCGGCATGCACAACACCGGCTCGGTCGAGGTCAAGGACGTCACGGGCGTCGCACGCTTCGGCGCTGTCGGGGCGATGGTCTACCAGCGGCTCATCACCAGCGCGCTACTCGACCGGTCCAGCTTCCTGAGGACCGCCGGCGCCCTGGCCCGCGCCTATATCCCGGTCCGCCGTCTCATCCGGCCACGCGGCCGCTGGAGCGCAGGCGAACTCGCCGACATCGTCGAGCGCGCGTCCACCGGCTGACCAGGACCACGGCGCAGCGGCTGCCCCGCACTCCGGTCATCTTCGAACCAGCGCAGGAACCGCCCCATCATCAGCCCTCGTTCCAGGACGAGCCCGTAGTCCAGGAGGCGCTGTGCCGCGTCAGCCGGTGGCTGGTCGAGCCGGTCCGCGAGCCGCCGCATCCGAGGGAGGTCAAGCACTGCCTGTGCGGTCTCATTGCGTTCCAGGACGGCCAGCTCCTCGTCAACGCGGGCGCGGGCGCCCGACAGCCGTTCGAACCAGTCTGCGGCCTGGGTGCCGGGCCTGCGGTTGGCGAGGACCTCGGTGGGCAGCCGGTCGGCCATGGCCCGCCGGACCAGCCACCGTGACACGCCCCCGCGGCGGTACTGCTCCTCCGGCAGCGACAGGCAGAACTCCACCACCCGCACATCCGCCGTGGGGTCGCGAATGTCCACTCCGTACAGAGCCGAGTAGCCGCCGTTGAAGCCCATCCCCCGTTCTGCGTCCATCAGCCGGCCGGAGCGGGCGGCGAGCGTGTCGACCTTGCGGCGCTGCCATTGGTCGCAGTCCCGGGCCCGGCTGCGCTCGGCCAGATGCTGTGCCCGGGCGAACTCCGGGTTGATCGGCGACAGCGCCACCCACCATTCGTCGGCGGCGAGCAGCGGGTCGTCGCCGTTGCGCAGGCGCGCGAGGCTGGCCTGGACCCGCCAGGGCAGCCGCGCGAGAAGTCCCAGCCTGGCCAGGGCCGCGGCGCTGTCCCACCGGCTGCCCGGCCCCCAGGCCCGGGTCTCGCGCCATGCCGTGGGCCACCGCCCGGACCCGGTCAGCGACCGGATCAGGCCGCCGCCGTGCCAGCTCGTGGTCCAGTTGCCGCACTTGCCGGTCAGCAGTACCTGAATGCCCCGCTGCTGGGCCGCGGCGACGATGGCCTCGTACCAGACGCGGTTCGCCGCTGCCTGGAACGGCATCTCGGCGGCGTCGAAGTACCGGTCAAGACCGTCGAGGAAGACCTGCCCATCGGCGCGGATGATGGTCAGGTCGATGTTGGCGTAGCGGGCCGCGACCGCGCGTGCCAGCGGTGTCTCGTCGGCCCGCCCGTTGTCCGGCCCGGTGGGCGCCTGGAACCCGGCGCGGGGGGCGCCGGTGAACGCGGCCAGGCGCTCGCCGCGCCCGGCGAGCAGCGGCGCCGCCGTGACGGCCACCGACGTCGAGTCCAGCCCGCCGCTCATCGCTACCCCGGCCGGTCCCAGGCTCCGCAGGTGGTCGGTCATGGCACGGCCGAACCGTTCGGTGAATGCCGCCACGTACTCCTCGTCGCAGCCCAGCCGCAGCGTGTGCGCTGGCTCGGGCCGCCAGAACGCCCGCACCCAGGTCCCCCGGCCAGCCACGGTCAGCAGATGACCCGGCTCGAGACGGCCGATCCCCCGGAACAGGCTCGCCCCCGGTGCCGGCGGCACCAGGGCCAGGCTGTCGGCCATGGCCTCCCAGCACAGCCCGCGCGGCACGCCCGGCACCCCGAACAGTGCCCTGGCCATGGTGGCGAACGCCACGAAGCCTGGTGCCTGGTGGAAGTACACCATCCTGGCGCCGAACGGGGACCGGGCGACCAGCAGCCGCTGGCAGCCCATGTCCCACACCGCGAAGGAGAACGCGCCGGCCAGGTGCCGGGCGCAGTCCTCGCCCCAGCGCTCGTAGGCGGCCAGGATGAACTCCGAATCCGGCATCGCCCGCCCTGGCGCGAGCCCCAGATCAGCTAGAGTTCCGGGCGGTTGTCGAGCCGTCCCTCGCTCACCAGTACCCGGAGGCCGTCGCGGCTGACCACCGGCTGGTCCTCCGCCAGGTCCTCGGGTGTCACGGCCTTCAGCCGCTGGCCCAGTCCAGCCCTGCCCCTGGCCCAGGTGCTGCCGCCATCGCCTCCGTGGCCTGCCACCGCGGCGCCCATCGCCGCCAGCACCGTGCCTTCGGCCGTGCCGCCATCCATGCGCACCAGGCCAAAGATGGCGCTCAACGCTCGCGCCCGCCGTGGCCGGCCGTACCTGTCCGGCAGCCGCTAGGGCAGTGGCCCACTGAAAGGCGCGCCAATATCACCGGCACTCAGTGAGCCGGTCAGTGTCCGCTGGAGTGAGATCCGGTGGACAACGGGCTTCGCCCAGGGGCGGCGTGTGCTCCCTTTCGCCCCTTCCGTGGCATTTCCGCCCTCCTGCCCGGCCGAGTGAGTGTGCTCGCCGTCATCTGCCAACGCAGCCCCCGTGACAACTAGGAAATCCTTGCTGAGGTCCACGCCGCAAGACGAGTCTGTGCGCATCGTGGCGAACCCCCTCCCTACCGTTCCCGCTGATTAGCCATGTCAAGCCCGTGGGCTGGGACGCAAGCACGCCGGGGACAGGAAGTATGACCAGCAGGCGGAAGGGCGCCCAGTTCACCACGGAACCGGCGCAACGCTGTGAGCGACATGCCAGGTCAGGACGGGTGCGCCGCCAGGGACTTGAACCCCGAACCCGCGGTCATCGCCCGCCCGGCTGCGCAGGAACAGCACCGTCGCACCGTCCGGCGAAACGGTGAAATGGTCAGGAGCGCCCAGGGTGAAAAGCTGAGTCCGGGCGAGCTGACGGGGCAGTGACAGGGCCGGCATGACCGACACCATGCCACGCCCGGGGGTGCACGACTGAATCGTGAGGGTGCTTGGTCTGTGCAGGCTGCGCCGTTAGCCTGAGTGATGTCATCACTCAGTTGGAGGCAGCATGTCCGAGCAGCTTTCCTGCCGGGACCTGGCGTGGCTGGAGCGCCGCCGCGCTGAGTTGTTCGGCCTGATCTCCCAGGCCGGGGACTTCCGGCGGGGCGCGCTGAACGCGGTGTGGCGCAAGTGCGGGAAGCCGAACTGCGCGTGCGCGCAGGCCGGTCACCGCGGCCATGGGCCGCAGTGGAACCTGACCCGCCGCATCGGCGGCAAGACCGTGAATGTGCACCTGAAGCCGGGGCCCGAGCTGGAGAAGGCCCGTGCCGAGGTCGCCGAGCACCAGCGGTTCGCCGCCCTGGTGGAGGAGGTGAGCGCTGTCAGCGAGGCGATCTGCGCGGCCCGGCCGGTGGCCGGGCAGGCGGCGCCCCCTCCAGCGGAGGGGGAAAAAGGGGGCTCGCGGCGCGGCTCGCGGACATCGCCGCCGCGGAGGTAGGCAGGCTGGCCGCGCTGGCGGCCGGCCTGCTGGGCACCGGGAGCGGGCTCGGCGTGCTGGAGCAGGCGATGCGCGCCGCGCTAACCGCGGCCGGCGCGCGGCTGCTGGAGGCTGTCCTGGCCGGCGGCGATGACGGCTACGCCGGCCCGCACGTTAAATGCGGCGCCGGTCACGGGGCCGGCGACGCGGGAAGCCGGCCCAAGACGGTGCGCACGGTGCTCGGCCCGGTGCAGGTGATGCGGGCCTGGTATCACTGCGCCGGATGCGGACGCGGTTTCGCCCCGCGTGATGACCAGCTCGGGGTGGCCGGGACATTGCTGTCGCCGGGCCTGGCTGAGATGATCGCCCGGGCCGGCGCGGAGGTCCCGTTCGGCAAGGCCGCCGCGCTGATCAAGGACCTGGCCGGGATCACCGTGAGCGCCCGGGCCGTCGAGCGCTCTGCTGAGGCATCCGGCGCCACCGCCCGCGACGCCGGTGCCGCTGAGGCCGCCTTGCTGCGAGCCCGGGCCCTCCGCCCGCTGCCCCCGCCCGAGCCGGTCCCGGACATGCTGTATATCGAGGTCGACGGCACCGGCGTCCCCGTCCGCGCGAGCGAGACCGAAGGCCGGCCTGGCAAGAGCGAGGACGGGAAAGCGGGCACCCGCGAGATCAAGCTCGCCCGCCTGTTCACCGTCTCCCGGCTCGATGACGACGGCTACCCGGTGATGGACCCGGCTCATCCAGCTACGTAGCAACCTTCGACGGCAAGGACGCCCTCGCCGAACTGGCCGAAGCCGAGTACCTGCGCCGCGGCGGCGAGCACTTCCGCCAGGCCGTGGCGATCGGTGACGGCGCGGCGTGGATCTGGGCGATGGCCGAAGCGCTCTACCCGCACGCCACCCACATCACCGACATCTACCACGCCCGCGAGCACCTCACAGATCTCGCAGCCCACCTGGCGTTCATCACCCCCGACCCCGCCAGGTGGCTGGAAGACCGCAGCGCCGAACTGGACGCCGGGAACATCGAGGCGATCACCGCCGCCTCACGCCAGTACCCGCTGACCGGCGTCAAGGCGGACGAGCTGGACAAGAAGCTCGGCTACTTCGAGCGCAACGCCCACCGGATGCGCTACCAGCACTACCGCGACCTCGGCATGTTCACCGGCTCGGGCGCCATCGAAGGCGCAATCAAAGCCATCGTCGTGCAGCGCGCCAAACAGTCCGGCATGCACTGGACCACCGAGGGCGCCGCCAGCATCATCGCCCTGCGCTGCCAGCACGCCAGCGGCCGCTGGGACGAACTGTGGCCAGCCACCACCACGCCAGCCCAGCTGCGCGCCGCCATCTGACAGACAACAAGACTCAGAGCCCAAGGCCATCGCAGTGGCCAAGATCATCCCCAACAAAGCTGGCGCGCACCCACGCCCCGGCGACGGCACGGGCACTGTCAGAGGCCCGGCGTAGCGTTTGGGGGGAACATCGGGATCGGGAGAGCGATGAGGTTCCCGGCCCGCGCCCGTCGGTACGGGGCAGGAAACGATCAGCCTGGGAAATGGGGTCCGCCACCGTGACCGAGCCGAAGACGTACACGCTGGAGGTGCCGGGCGCGGTG
Source organism: uncultured Actinomycetes bacterium (assembly GCA_963730235.1). Classification (GTDB taxonomy): domain Bacteria; phylum Actinomycetota; class Actinomycetes; order Streptosporangiales; family Streptosporangiaceae; genus DASXKD01. The sequence goes on along the minus strand of CAVSRH010000002.1, from coordinate 7,376 downwards.
CTGCACTACGACGTGCGGGACAACGGCGACGCGGGGCATCCAGCCCTGCTGCTCATCGGGGCGCCGATGGGAGCTGCCGGCTTCGCCGCCCTGGCTGGGCAGTTCGCCGATCGCACGGTGGTGACCTACGACCCCCGCGGGACGGAGCGCAGCCAGCGTACCGATGGCGAGCCGCCGGGGTCGGTGCCCGGCGAGCACGCCGAGGACCTGCACCGGCTGATCCAGGCGCTGGATGCCGGGCAGGCCGACGTCTTCGGTAGCAGCGGCGGCGCGGTCAACGCGCTGGCCTTGGTGGCCCGGTATCCCGGGCTGGTCCGCACCCTGGTGGCGCACGAGCCGCCCGCCGCCCAGGTGCTGCCGGACCGCGAGACGGTGCTGGCCGCGTGCGCTGACATCCGCGAGAGCTACCAGCGCACCGGCTTCGGCCCGGCGATGGCCAAGTTCATCATGCTTGTCAGCCATGCTGGCCCGATCCCGCCCGGCTTTCCAGGGCAGCCCGCTCCGGACCCCGCCGCTTTCGGGTTGCCCGCGCAGGACGACGGCTCCCGCGACGATCCGCTGCTCGGACTGCATATGACCGCTTGCGTCGGCCATCAGCACGACTTCGGCGCGCTCCGCGCGGCACCCACCCGCATCGTCCTCGGTGTCGGAGCCCAGTCCGGCCAGATGCTGGCAGGCCGTGCCGCCGTGGCCGTGGCCGAGCGGCTCGGCACCCCGCCGGTTACCTTCCCCGGCGGTCACGACGGCTTCCTCAGCGATACCGCAGCTTTCGCCACCGTCCTGAGCACGGCTCTGGACGGCTGAGTTTCCGCAGCTGGCCGGGTCGGCGTGGCCGCCACCGTTGCCGGGCGTACGTGGGCCGGACCGGGAGCGCGGTTTGGCCGGATGCTCGGGGCGCGGCGCAACCGCAACCGGCATGCAACCGGCATCAGCCGGCGGGTAGCGGGTGAAGGAAAAACGTTAGGTCAGGACGGGTGCGCCGCCAGGGACTTGAACCCCGAACCCGCGGATTAAGAGTCCGCTGCTCTGCCAATTGAGCTAGCGGCGCTTGCAACCCAGTGATGGTAACAGGATCTGTGGCGCCCACGGTAACCGCCGGCCACCGGCGCCGGCGCCGCCGCCCGGCCCGGGCGGCGGCACCGCGCGCGGGTTCCCCGGGACCCGTCAGCCGCCGAGGAACCGGCCCATGACCTGCGCCGCCCTGGACGACCGGCCGGTGCGCCCCTCGGCCTTGTCCGCCCAGCCCATCGTGTGCAGCCCGGCGTTGATGCCGAGCCAGCGCAGCGGTTCGGCCTCCCACGGCCGGGACCGGTGGTTCACCCACGGCAGCCGGGTCAGGTCGCTGCCGGTGCCCAGGACCAGGTCCGCCAGGGTGCGCCCGGCCAGGTTGGTGGTGGCCACCCCGTCGCCGACGTACCCGCCGGCCCAGCCGAGCCCGGTGGCGCGGTCCAGGCCCGCCGAGGCGCACCAGTCCCTGGCGATGCCCAGCGGCCCGCCCCACGCGTGCGTGACGGCGACGTTCCCGAGGGCGGGGAACAGCTCGCCCAGCGTCCGCCGCAGCGCGGCGAACACCGCGGGCGCCCGGTCGAACGACGGCCGGATGGCCGAGCCCAGGTGGTACGGCGCGCCCCGGCCGCCGAAGGCGAACCGGCCGTCCGCGGTGCGCTGGCCGTAGATCAGCAGGTGACGGCCGTCGCTGAAGGTGGGCCGCCCGGCCAGCCCGATGGAGTCCCACACCGCGTCGGGCAGCGGCTCGGTCGCGATCATCAGCGAGTACACCGGGATCACCGCACGGTGCAGGCCCGGCAGCGCCGGGGTGTACCCCTCGGTGGCCCGGATCACGTAGTCGGCCGTGACCGTGCCGCGCGTGGTGACCAGCCTGCCCGGCGCGATCTCGGTCACCGGGGTGCGCTCGAACAGCTTCACGCCGCGCCCCGCGACCACCTGGGCCAGCCCCCGGACCAGGCGTGCGGGATGGATGGCCGCGCAGTGCGGGGTGTAGGTGCCGCCGAGCACGCTGGTCGCCCCGACGCGGCCGCGGGCCTCGGTCTCGGTCAGCAGCGCCAGGTCCGCCTCGCCGAAACCGTAGCCGCGCATCTCGGCGACCTCGGCCCTGGCGCGGTCCAGCTGGACCGCCGACCGGGCCAGTTGCACCGTGCCTCCCTTGGCCCAGTGGCAGTCGATGCCCTCGGCCGCCGCGACCCGGCCGACCTCCTCGACGGTGGCCTGCATGGCGCGGTACATCGCGATCGCGGCGTCCCGGCCCGCCATCCGGGTGAGCTTGCCCAGCGAGGCGGGGAACAGCGCGGAGCACCAGCCGCCGTTGCGCCCGGACGCGCCGAACCCGGCGACCTCCGCCTCGCACACCGCGATCCGCAGGTCCGGCTGCGCGGTGGCCAGGTAGTACGCCGTCCAGAGCCCGGTCAGCCCGGCGCCCGCGATGGCGACGTCCACCGCCAGGTCCCCCTGGAGCACCGCACCGGGCGCCAGCGAGCCAGGCACGGTGTCCAGCCAGAACGAAACCGGCCGGTAGGTCTGGTCCGATGGCATGTTCTTCATGGTGGTGCGGCTCCCTGCGTGATCATCTATCCCCGTCGGGCATCCTAGGTGTTATGCCCGTGAACACGCCCGCACCGCCGGAGTTGCCCCAGGCACGCCAAGCGTATGGCCCGTACCGGGTCTGCCTCGTCTGCCTCGGGAACATCTGCCGCTCACCGATGGCCGAGATCGTGCTGCGCGACGAGCTGGCGCGCGCCGGGCTGGCCGGGGCGGTGAGCGTGGAGAGCGCGGGCACCGGCGACTGGCACGTGGGGGAGCGGATGCACGGCCCGGCGCAGGAGGAGCTGGCGCGCCGCGGCTACGACGGTTCCCAGCACCGGGCGCGGCAGATCCAGCCGTCCTGGCTGGACCGTTACGACCTGCTGGTCGCGATGGACCGGAACAACCTCGCCAGCCTGCGCCGGATGGCCCCGCCGCAGGACGCCGCCCGGATCCAGCTGCTGCGCTCGTTCGATCCCGCGCTGGCCGCGGATGATCCGTACGACGGCGAGGTTCCCGACCCCTACGGCGCGCCGCAGGAGTACTACGCGCTCGCGCTCGACCTGGTGCTGGCCGGTGCCCGGGGCCTCGCCGGGCAACTGGCGGAACTGCTCGACCCGGCCGCGCAGCCCCGGGCGTGACCGGCGCGGACGTCGCCGGGCGGCTGGAGCGGCTCACCGGAACGGCCGTGCGCGAGCTGCGGGCCGCCGGGTCACAGTTCCGCTGGAACTACTACCACGCGGTGCTCGCCGACGGCCGGGGCGTGTTCGCCAAGGTCGCCGCCGCGGGCCTCGGCGGGGTGTTCGAGGCGGAAGCCCGCGGCCTGCGCTGGCTGGGCGAGGCGGGCGCGGTCGCCGTGCCCGGGGTGCTCGGCTGGGACGACGCGACGCTGGTCGTCTCGCGGGTGCCGGCCGGGCGGGCCGGCGCCGGCCCGGCGGAACGGTTCGGGCACGGGCTGGCGCGGCTGCACCAGGCAGGCGCGCCCTGCTTCGGTGCACCCTGGCCCGGCTTCATCGCGAGCCTTTCTTTGCCAAACGATCATCCATCGCCGGCCTCCGCCGCCGGTGGCCCGGTCACCTGGCCGGACTGGTACCGCGCCTGCCGGGTGCTGCCCTACCTCCGGCTGGCCGTGGACGCGGGCACGCTGACCGGCGCGGATGCCGGGCTGGTCGAGTCCGCCGCGGCGCGGGCGCCCGACGTGGCCGGCCCGGCGGAGCCGCCGAGCCGCATCCACGGCGACTGCTGGTCCGGGAACGTGCTCTGGTCCGGGGGCGGGGCCTGGCTGATCGACCCGGCCGCGCACGGCGGGCACCGGGAGACCGACCTGGCCATGCTGGCGCTGTTCGGGGCGCCGTACCTGGACCGGATCCTCGGCAGCTACGCCGAGGAGGCACCGCTGGCACCGGGGTGGCGCCAGCGGGTCCCGCTGCACCAACTGCACCCGCTGCTGGTCCACGTCGTCCTGTTCGGCGCCGCCTACCGCGAAGGGGCCCTGGCCGCCGCCCGCGCCGTCCTGGCCCTCTGACCCGCCCCGCCGTAGGCCCCCCCGTCCCGCCCCTCTGACCCGGCCCGCCGTAGGCTCCCCCCGTCCCACCCCTCTGCCCTGTCTCAGCCCCTCCCTGCCCCCGGCCCAGTCGGCCCGCCGCTCGAGCCGTTTGCAATGGTTGCGCCAACCATCACATTCTTTTGTGGTGGTTGCGCCAACCATCACAATCAGCCAGGCGAGATCAGGAGGAACCCAGCGGCGTAGCGGCGGGCGGCGGCATCAGTTTCAGTCGATTCGTCCGGTTTGCCTGGGCCGAGCCGTCCGCGTGGCTGGTCTGGATCGGCTGCGCGGGGCTGCCAGCCGGTGGCTTCGAGGAGCGTGTCGGCGTCGGCGGCTGTCACGGTCGAGCGGGCGGGCTCGCCGAGCGCGGCGACCGTGGCCTGGAACGCGGCGCGGCGTGCGGTCCGTTCGGGGGAGTCGACCCGCACCGACAGGCTGATGGCCAGGCTACTGCCGTCGGCGGCGATCCGGCGCAACTGTGCCAGCAGGGACCGCAGCACGGTCTCCTCCAGGTAGACCGCTACTCCTTCGAGCAGGAACAGGCTGGGCAGGCCCGGATCCAGCCCGGCGGCCAGCAGCCGGTCCGCCACGGGATCCGTGGTGAAGTCCGCCGCGACGAACCGGATGTGCCCGGTGGGGATCCCGAGCCTGTCCAGCCGGGCGCGCTTGTCCCGCTGGGTAGCCGGGTGATCGGCCTCGAACCAGGTCAGCCCCGGTCTGGCGTAACGCAGCGACCTGCCGTCATACCCGGCGGCCGCGGTCACGATCTGCGCAAGGCCGCCGCTGAGCGCCCGCGTGACCACGCCATCGAAGAACCGCGTGCGCGCTCGCAGGTACTCCCGCATCGGCCCGGGCTCCACCCCGGCCGCCGCGGCCACGTCCCTGGCCAGGGCGTCGTCGGCAGCAGGGTCGCCATACGGCGCCGGGACCCGGTCGAACGTCAGCCGGTACGCCGCGACCCGCTGCGCCGTCACCGACACCTGCCCCGGCTTCACCGCAGCTTGACGGCTCGGGTGGCGATGTAGCCGGGCATGATGCGGGCCGTGGCGTCGGCGTGGTGCGGGGCCTCCACCAGGTGGGTGAGGACGAATCCCGCGGCGAGCTGGCCGCCGATCTGCCCGGTCAGCGTGTGGCTGTACTCGACCGGGCCGTCTCCGTAGACCCGGGCGCGCTCGTCTTCGGGCAGGTCGAGCGTGCGGAACGGGATCGGGTGGCGCACCACGAACTCGTCGCGCTTGTCCAGCGCCGCCAGGTCGAAGATGAAGATGTCCGGGTTCATGAAGCCGGCCATCAGCACGCCATCGGGGCGCAGCACGCGGGCCGATTCCCGCCAGACCGGCGCCAGTTCCGGGCAGAACACGTTCGACACCGGGTTGAACACCACGTCGAAGCTGGCGCCGGGGAAGGCGGACAGGTCGCGCATGTCGCCGAGCACGGTGCGGACCGTCAGCCCCTCGCGGGCGGCGACCTCCTCGTCCCTGGCGAGTTGCGCGGGGGAGTTGTCGAATACGGTCACCTCGGCGCCGGCCGCGGCGAGCACCGGGCCCTGCTGGCCCCCGCCGGAGGCCAGGCACAGGATCCTGGCACCGGTGATGTCGGCCGGGAACCAGTCGCGGGGCGTCGGCTCATACCCGATGAGGACCACCGACCAGTCGCCGGCCCGGGCACGGGCGATGACCCCGGACTCGACCGGCCGGGTCCATTCGTTGCCGGCCGCTACCTCGCGGTCCCACGCCGCCCGGTTGTGCGCGACGGGGTCGAATTCCTCGGACACGGGGCACATCCTAGGTGCCGCGGCGCCGCGCTCAGTCCGTGGCCAGCGCGTCGGTGTCCGTGGCCAGCGCTTCGGGGGCCAGCGGGAGGGTGATCCGGAACGTGGCGCCCTGCGCGGGTGCGGTGTCCAGGCTGACGGTCCCGCCGTGCGCGGCGACCAGCGCCTGGACGATCGCCAGGCCCAGCCCGCTGCCCCCGGTGCGGCGGCCGCGTGCCTGGTCGGCCCGGTAGAAGCGCTCGAAGACCCGGCTGGCCTGCTCCGGGGTCAGCCCGGGGCCGTGGTCGGTGACTTCGAGGATGGCGCACGGCAGGGGCGGGTTGCCCTGCTGATACCCGGCGAGTATCCGCACGCTGATCGGCGAGCCCTCCGGGGTGTGGGTCAGGGCGTTGTTCATCAGGTTGCTGATCACCTGGCGCAGCCGGGCTTCGTCGCCGAGTACGAGAAACGCGGCGCCGGTGCCGACCGTCAGGTCGATCGCCCGGCTGGGCGCGACGATGCGGGCGTCCTGGACCGCGTCCGCGGCCAGTGTGAGCAGGTCGACGGGACGGCGCTCGACCGGGCGCTGCTGGTCGAGGCGCGCCAGCACCAGCATGTCCTCGACGAGCCCGCCCATGCGGGACGACTCCTGCTCGACCCGCTCCATGATCCGGTCCATGTCCGCCCGGGTGAGCGGCTCGCCGTGCTCCGATGCGCTGGCCAGCGAGCCGGGCACGGCGGTGGCGGCGGCCACGGCGGTCACCGGGGCGCGCGCCGCGGCGGCGGTTTCCGCGCCCCCGGCCGTGGCGCTGGCATCCGCGGTGGCGGTCTCGGCGAGCCCGGCCCCGGGGGCGGGGGAGGCCGAGCCGTTCTTCACCCCGCCGCGCTGGCGGTAGTACTCGGCGTAGCCGCGGATCGCGGTGAGCGGGGTGCGCAGCTCGTGGCTCGCGTCGGCCAGGAAGCGGCGCATCCGCTCCTCGGAATGCCGCGCGGCGGCCTCGGACTGGGCCCGGGCACGGAAGGCCGATTCGACGTGGGCGAGCATCACGTTCAGCGACGTGGCGAGCCGGCCCATCTCGGTCCGGGGGTCGTGGTAGGGCACCCGGCGGGACAGGTCGCCCGCCGCGATGGCCTCCGCGGTGTGCTCGATGTCGGCTAGCGGCCGCAGGCTGGCCCGGACCATCGCGACACCCACGATGGCGAGCGCGACCACGATGATCGCGCTGACCAGCAGGTCGACCTTGGCCAGCCAGTTGACCGCCTGATCGAGATGACCCAGGTCGGCAGCGACGATCAAGGTTCCGGGCATGTTCGGCCCGGGCCCGAGCGGGGTGTTGCTGTAGTAGCCAACCGAGCGGGCCAGCACTCGCCAGTTGTCGCCACCGCTGGTGGCCGGGATGGTGACGAGCTTGTTGTTGTTGGCCGCCAGCCAGGACTGCGTGACCGGGACGTCGGGTCCTGTGGCTTGATACGTGCACCAGTCGCAGCCCGGTACCTGCTGCCCCTGGGCGTCCCGCAGTTCCACGACGTAGCCTTCGAACC
>CAVSRH010000001.1:0-334407 GCA_963730235.1 uncultured Actinomycetes bacterium | reverse complement strand
GGCTAAAGAAGCCGGTGCCGTGCGGGCAGCTCCTGGGCCTTAGCGTGTCTGCATGCCGATGTGATCCATGAGCGCGGCCTCGGCGCTCTGCTTCGTGGCGTAGATGCCCCGGATTCGGCGCAGTTCCTCGGAGATCTCTGACCAGTCCCGGCTCGGATCGTCGCCGCACCCTGGGCAGACGATCTCATACGGGCCCTCGGCCGCGTTGTCCTGTACGGACGGACCCGACGGGCCATCGGCCAGCTTTCCCCGGCACGGACGCACGTACGCAGCGCCGTTGTCGTGACCGGGTACGCCAGGTCGGGCAGCTGTCATGGAACCATCCTGCCGTGGCAGCCCGGCCCGGCCACCAGCTACCCCCGGAGATGACCGCCGCCCGTGCTCACGCAACACGCACCGCGCCGCCGTGAACAAGGGCTTGCGCGGCAAGCATCAGGGGGGCCCGATGCAAGCACGAGCCAGATCACGGAACTGGATCCGGGCAGGGCTGCGGCTCGGCACCGCTAGCCTCATGGCGGGGCTCGGGATGGCCTGGGTGGCTGTGCTCCCGGCCCAAGTGGCCAGTGCAGCGGTATTCTCTGTCACGAATTGCAATGACTCTGGCGCCGGCTCGCTGCGCGCTGAGGTGGCAGCGGCCCCGTCCGGGCACGCCATCACCTTCGCCTCCTCGGTGACATCGTGTTCACCCATCCTGCTCACAAGCGGGCCGATCACCCTCACCAAGAACGTCACCATCACTGGACCGGGGGCGAGCGCCCTCGCTATCAGCGGGGGCGGATCGGTCCAGGTTTTCTCCGTGTCATCCGCTGTGAACAATTCCGCCATTACCGGGCTGGCAATCGAGAACGGCAACGCCGGCCCCGGAAGCAACGGTGCCAACACTAATGTCTCCATCACTGCCAGCAACGGCACCGCCGATCCCGACTCCGGCGGCAATGGCGGTAATGGCGGCGGCATCTACAGCACCGGCACCCTGACCCTCACCGACAGCACCGTCTCGGGCGGTACCACCGGGGCCGGCGGCACCGCGGGCAACGACGGTGTCACCGCTACTGGCACCGGCGACACCTTCAACCTCACCGGCGGCACTGGCGGAGGGGGAGGTGGCCTCTACAACGACGGCACGGGCACGATCACCGCCGCCACTGTGTCGGCGAACAGCGCCAGCGACGGAGGTGACATCTCCTTCGGCGGGAGCGCCCTGACGCTCACCGACACACCATCGTGGCCGACAGTCCCAGCGGCGGGAATTGTGCCTTTGCAGGCGGCACGGCCAGCGATGGCGGCTACAACCTGGACAGCGGCACGACCTGCCAGCTGAGCGCCGCCACCGACAAGAACGGCCCGGACCCCCTGCTCGGGCCGCTGCAGGCAAACGGCGGCCCCACCCAGACGATGGCGCCATCGGCATCCAGCCCCGTGATCGATGCGATCCCGGCCAGCACCAACGGCTGCGGGACGACCGTCAAGACCGATCAACGAGGCGTTCACCGGCCGCAGGGCTCCGGGTGTGACATCGGTGCCTACGAGACCGGTGACGTAAGCATGCAGAGCCTCAGTGCCAAGCCCAGCCCGGTGCCTACAGGGTCGAACCTGACCTACACCGTCACCGTGGCCAACGCCGGGGCCGCCGTAGCCACCGGCGTGAGCATGGCTGACACCCTGCCCGCCGGGCTCACCTTCACCTCAGCTAAAGCCAGCCAGGGCAGTTGCGCCCGGCAGGCGAAGAAGCTGACCTGCGCCCTAGGCTCGATGCCCGCGGCCTCCACGGCCAGCATCACCATCATCGGGCACGTCACTGCCGCCAGCGGGTCAAACCTCTCCGACACCGCAACCGTCAGCGCCACCACCGGCGACACCATCCCCGGCAACGACACCAAAATCACCAAGGTCAAGGTGACCTGACCACCAGGCCGCGGCAGACTGGCACGACACCCTTGGATACCCGGTTTGTCCCTGTATCGCAGACCGCTGCTGACCCGCCGCGCAGGCGCACGAGCCGGATAGATCCTCACTGCTGGCCTACGTGTGGCAATGGCCAAGGTGGGCCTGGTCCACCCGGCGACGAGCTTGAGCAGGGCTAGGCGGCGCGGCTTGGGATCATGACGTATTTCGAACCCGTCGCCTGCCGGCCGTAGTCGGCGATCGCTTCGAGGGAGAGCGCGCCTGGGAGTGATACCTGCGCGGTGTAGCTGCTGGCGAACGTAGTCGTGAGCCCGGCAGCGACCTGGTCACGCAGCTGTGCAACGCGCGCCAGGCCGACCTTTTGCAGGAACGGCGTCAGCAGCCACCCGCCGATGCCCCAGGCCATGCCATAGCTGCGGGTCAGCTCGGTCGGGCCGCGGTCAAGCGATCCGTAGATGTAGACCTGCTTGTGCACGGCTGACCCGTACCTGCTGTAGCCAGCCGCGGTGGCGCTAGCGGCGGCTTCCATGCCCGTCAGGATCTGGCTGGCCAGCCCGCCGCCGCCGATGGCGTCGAAGGCAAGCGTGGCACCGGTCGCCTTGAGCGCGCCGATCAGCTCGGCCATGAAGCCGGCGGACGTCGAATTGCAAACGTGGACGGCATCAGCCCCGCGGAGCATGACTTCCTGGTCTGGCTTCCGCACGATGTTCACGAGCGGAATCTGCTGCTCGATGCAGAGCCGGTTGAGCATCTGGCCAAGGTTGGAGGCTGCGGCTGTGTGCACCAGCGCGCTGTGATCCTCCATCCGCATGGTCTCGACCATGCCGAGCACCGTCATCGGGTTCACGAACGAGGCAGCGCCTTCGATCGCCGTCGCTCCGGCCGGGAGTTCCAGGCACAGCGCGACGTTGACCGACCGATACTGCGAGTACATACCGCCGCCCGCCGCAGCTATGACCTTGCCCAGCAGAGCCCGCGCCGCCGGAGACTCGCCCGCCGCCACGACCGTGCCCGCGCCCTCGTTACCGACCGGCATCGGCGTCCCTACCCGGCCGGCGAGGCCGCGCATGGCGGCATCGGGGATGGGCGCGGTGACGACCGGGCGCTCAGCAGATCCGCTCGCCACCGCGGCAGCCATATCAGCCCCGCCGAACAGCAGGCCCATGTCTGACGGGTTGAGCGGTGCTGCCTCAACCCTGATGACGACCTCGTCTGGTCCCGGCTGCGGCACCGGGACCATGTCCAGGAACAGCTCGAGGGTCTGATCGGCCCTCACCATCGATCGCAGCTGGAGCGCTTCGGCCGGAATCTCTGCGGACATAGGTGAGATCCTCTCAGAGCACGCCGGTCCCGTGCGGCCTGAGCTTCATCTGCACATCGATCCGCCAGAGGCGGTAGCGCACTACGCCGAATGCATGAGGACTGCCGCTGAAACCCTGCCTACGCTGGGCAACTTACGCGAAGGGGGCGAATCACCTCATGACCGCCCTGGAGTTCTGCCTCTGGTCCCTGGTCGGGACGTTTATGGCCGAGGCTCTGGCAGCCGCACTGGTGCTGGCTCATGTTCTGGCGCCAGTATCAGGATGAAACAGTCCGGCGTATGCGCGACCGTCCGCCGCTCCCCCCCGGCATCCTCGCCGTCCCGGCCGAGATCGTCGCCCAGGGCGCCGCCAGCGGGATGACCGGCCAGTTCTGACATTTGTGCGTACTGGGCCGGGCGGCCCTCAGACCGGGCTGGGAGCGGATCGGGTGCTGCCGGGTCAGGTGAAGAATGCGGCCAGCGCCGGAGCGAAACTCCGGTCGCGCGTCACCGTGATATGGCCGCGGCCCCTGATGAGATGCAGGTGGCTACCAGCGATGAGCTGCGCGGTCTGTCCGAACAGGGCCGCGCTGTAGAACCGGTCGTCGCGGCCGGCAACGATGAGGGTCGGCGCGGTGATCGGCACCGGGCAGCTGGCCAGATCAAAGCCGTCCTCAGCCTCGATGGTGGTCGCCATGTCTGCCCACTGCCCCGGACCGCGCACCAGCCGGCGGGCGAGCAACCAGCCGGCCGCTGCGGCTACGGCCTTCCCCCGCCATGGCGGCACCAGCCCGGCCGCCGCGATCGCCGCGGCACGCCGATACGTGCCGCGCCGGATGGATGCCGCGACCTGGGCCTGCAGTGCTTTGCCGACTGGGCCCAGACGACAGGCGGCGCTGATAAGCGCCAGCCGGCCGACCAGTTCGCCATGATCGGCGCTGAGCTGAGCGGCGATACTGCCGCCTGTCGACATGCCTGCCAAGTCAACCGGCGCGGGGAAGGCGCCGCGCAGCGCCTCGGCATGCTCGGCCGCCAGCTCGGCCATCGTCATCCCCCGGGGCAACCCGGCGCGGCGGTTGAACAGCACCAGGCGCCGCGACGCGGCCAGCGGCAACAGCGGATGAAGGGCGCTGTTCACCACCCCGTCGCCGCCGACCCCGGTGACCGGCATCAATCCCGCGAACACCACGAGCGGGGGGCCGCCCCCGACAGCCGCGTAGGGCAACGAACCATATACTCCCCGCTCGACCTCCACCACGTCAGTGTGCCGGCCACATACCGCGCACGTCCAATGCGACCACGCCCCGCCGGGGAGCGCCGATAAGTCGCTGAGGCTAGCGGACTATGCGCAGCGCGACCTTGCGGTTGCCGCCGTTCTGCCTGACCAGTGCGAACCACAGCGGCAGCAGGCCGTCGACGGTCGCCGTCGCGGCCGCGTCGCCGACGAAGGCCGGCTCGAGCCCGACGGCGCTGATGAGTTCCTCGGCCGGCGCCCGCGCCTCGGGGTCGGCGGCGAAGAAGAGATTCGTGCCGGGCAGCGGGTCGGCCAAGTTCTCCCAGCCCAGCGAGTTGAACGCGCGTACATACCGGGCCGATGGCGCGGCAGCCGCGATCAGCGCCCGGCTGTCGAACTCCGGCGCGCCCATCCGGTTCACCGCGTCAATCACCACCTTGCCTGCCAGCGCCGCACCCTGCTCGTTCACGACATCCGGGACGGCCTGGCCGGGGACGGCCAGCAGTACCACCTCGGCGCCCTTCAGAGCATCGCCGATGCTTCGCACCGGCGCCCCGCCTGGGCCCTGGCCGGACCCGTCCCGGGCTCCGTACACCACGTCATGCCCGGCCGCGCGCCACTTGCTCCCGAGCGTTCCGCCGATGTTGCCCTTACCGATGACCGCTACCCTCATGCCCGCCAGCAACCAGTGTGACGCCGGCCTCATTCCCGTGCCATGCCGTAGCGGGCGGGGTTATTGATTGTCCCGTTCGCGGCCATTGCGTTAAGATCGCCTCGGTTTTCGGTCGCGCTGCGACAGGCGGTGCTGCCCTCCAGGCTCGGAGGGAGACACGCGGGCAAGGGGCGGGGCGGCAGGGGGAGCGTGATGATCATGCGTCTACGCCGAGGATGTTGGAGGCTGCTCGTCGGGGCGGTCACCCTCAGCACCGGCGGGGCGCTGGCGCTCGGGGTAGCGCTGGCCGCCGGCGCGCAGGCGGCCACGATGATCAGCCTGTTCGGTGTGTCCTGCGCCGGTGCGGCCGCCTGCGAAGCGGTCGGCAACTACGCCAACAGTTCCGGTGTCCAGGAGACGTTGGCCGAGGTGTGGAACGGCACCAAGTGGGCGATCCAGAAGACCCCCAACCCGGCTGGCAGCACTAATCAACCGCCTGACCGGTGTGTCGTGCACCGGTGCGGCCGCCTGCGAAGCGACCGGCTCCTACACCAACAGCTCCGGCGTCGGCGAGACCTTGGCCGAGGTGTGGAACGGCGCCAAGTGGGCGGTCCAGAAGACCCCCAACCCGTCCGGCAGCACAGTCGCCGACCTGGCCGGTGTGTCGTGCACCGGCGTGAGCGCCTGCGAGACGGCCGGCTCCTACACCAACAGCTCCGGCGACGTTGTGACCTTGGCCGAGGTGTGGAACGGCACCAAGTGGGCGGTCCAGGCCACCCCCAACCCATCCGGCGGCACGGAAAACATCCTGTCCGGTCTGTCCTGCACCGGCGCGGCCGCCTGCGAAGCGGCCGGCTCCTATACCAACAGCTCGGGTGACGATGTGACGTTGGCCGAGGTGTGGAACGGCACCAAGTGGGCGGTCCAGGCCACCCCCAACCCATCCGGCAGTACCATCACCATCCTGGGCGGCGTGTCCTGTACCGGCGTGGCCGCCTGCGAAGCGGTCGGCACCTCCTTCAGCCCCGGCGCCCACAAGACCTTGGCCGAGGTGTGGAACGGCACCAAGTGGGCGGTCCAGGCCACCCCCAACCCGTCCGGCCCCGTCTACAAATCCATCGGCCGTGTGTCGTGCACCGGCGCGGCGGCCTGCGAAGCGGTCGGCTTCTACACCAACAGCTCCGAAGTCAACGTGACGTTGGCCGAGGCGTGGAATGGCACCAAGTGGGCGATCCAGAAGACCCCCAACCCGTCTGGCAGCCATGAAACCCTCCTGTCCGGTGTGTCGTGCACCGGCGCGGCTGCCTGCGAAGCAGTCGGCTCCTACACAAATTCCGGCGGCAAGACCTTGGCCGAGGTGTGGAACGGCACCAAGTGGGCGGTCCAGGCCACCCCCAACCCGTAGCCGCGAGCAGTCCGGGCGGCTCTTTGGGCCCCTGGAGTGTCAACGGCGGCGGAAACCGGGGATCTCACCCCTCACGCTGAAGCTCCAGCAGCCGGTCTGGCACGTGCGCGCTGCTGGCCGACCTGACCGGGGCAAGCGCTAGCGGGCGCTGAAGGCCGCGCGGGCAGGGGAGCCGGTGAGCATCCCAGCTCTGCCTGGCGTGGCGAGCAGCGAACTGATCCGCTCGCCAAGGGCTCCCGCGACCGGGTACCCCCCTTGCTCGGCGGGCCGAAGCCAAGTTAAGGCGCTTAGGTCGGCAAGGGCGAACCAACCAACTTCCAGCCCACTGACGACGAACCGACGACCGGGCCGCCTGAGAGAATGATTGCCTGGCGGCGCTGCAGGGGGTGACCATGGACCGGCAGGCTGGCAGCCTGCTCTCGGTGAATGTGGGCCTGCCGCGCGATGTGAGCTGGCAGGGCCGTACCGTGCACACTGCGGTGTGGAAGCGGCCGACCGACGGCCCACGGCTGGCCCGGCGGCTGAACGTCGATGGCGACGGCCAGGGTGACCTGGCCGGCCACGGCGGCGAGCAGCGCGCCGTGTTCGTATACCAGATCGAGGCGTACCGGTACTGGCAGCAGCAGCTAGGGCGGGACGACTTCGAGCTCGGCCAGTTCGGCGAGAACTTCACCGTGCGCGGGCTGGCCGACGACGAGGTATGCATCGGCGATCGGTACCAGATCGGCGAGGCGCTCTTCGAGGTGACGCAGCCGAGGGTGACCTGCTTCCGGGTCGGCATCCGGATGAATGACCCCCGGATCCCGGCGCTGCTGGTCTCGCATCACCGGCCCGGCTTTTACTTCCGGGTGCTGCGCGAGGGCGCGATCCGGGCGGGAGACGAGATCGTCCGGGTCGCCCGTGGCCCGCAGGCCATGACCGTGGCCGAGATAGACGCGCTGCTGTACCTGCCCGGCCACCCGGCGCAGCAGGTGCGCAGGGCCCTGACGATCCCGGCGCTGTCGGAGGGCTGGAAGGCGTCGTTCCGCGAACTGGCCAGCCAGCCGGGCGGCCGCCCGGGCGCAGGCAACGCCGGGCTGGCCGCCGCGAGCCCGCCGCCCGCCTGGCGGGGGTTCCGCCCGCTGGCCGTGACAGCGATTGAGCCAGAGAGCCGGTCGGTGATCTCGTTGCACCTGGCCGACCCGGCCGGGGCGACGCTGCCGGCCGGGAGTCCCGGTCAGTTCGTGACCGTCCGGCTGCAGCCGCAGCCGGACCAGCCGCCGCTGCTGCGCAGCTACTCGCTGTCCGGACCGCCGGATGCCGGGTCCTACCGGATCAGCGTGAAGCGCGAGCAGCACGGCGCGGCGAGCCAGTTCATGCACGACCACGTGCGGCCCGGTGACCAGCTCGCGGTCGCTGCGCCGCGCGGCACCTTCATCCTGCAGCCGGGCGCGGCACCGGTGCTGCTGATCAGCGCGGGCGTCGGCGCCACGCCGGTGCTGGCGATGCTGCACGCTCTGGCCGACGCGGGGTCCGGCCGCGAGGTGTGGTGGCTGCACGGCGCACGCAGCCGGGCTGAGGAACCGTTCGCGGCCGAGGCGAGGTCGCTGCTGGCTAAGCTGCCGCGGGCACACCTGTACGTCTGCTACAGCCGACCGGGCGCTGACGACGTGCTCGGCCGCGACTATCAGTCGGCAGGCCGGCTGTCGGCGGCAGTGCTGGCAGGGCTGGACCTGCCACGCGAGGCGGAGGCCTATATTTGCGGGCCGGCCGGATTCATGACCGACGTGGCGGCCGCGCTGGCCAAGTTCGGTCTCGGCGACGGCCAGATCAGGACCGAGATCTTCGGCGCGCGGCCGGCGCTGACGCCCGGTATCGCGGCGGCGGCCGCGGTGCCGCCGCACCAGCCAGCCGGGTCGCCGGGCACCGGCCCGGAGGTCGCATTCGCGCGCAGCGGCCTGACCGCCCGCTGGGACCAGCGCTACGCGAGCCTCCTGGAGCTTGCCGAAGCCTGCGACGTGCCGGTGCGCTGGTCCTGCCGTACTGGCGTGTGCCATACCTGCGAGTCCGGCCTGGTCTCAGGGGAGGTCGGTTACGCGCCTGACCCGGTCGACGATCCGGCCGACGGTGACGTGCTGATCTGCTGCTCGCAGCCGCGCGGCGACGTCGCGCTCGACCTGTGAGAACGGGTCGGCTACGCCAAAGTCCGATTGACATAGGCGACCGGTCATGCCAGTCCAAGTGGCTGGTCAGGACAATGCCCGCAGGTGTGGAGCGGGCATCTTCGACGGTACGCTGCCCGAACTTGACTCAAGTGTGCAGAAGTTGGGGACCAAAGATCCCTACGCTCCGTCCGGGACTTCGCCCGGAAGGTGTGGCCCTTCGGGCAGTCCAGCTGACGGGCCGCGATGAGCCTGGCACCTTCGGTGCGTGGCTGATGACTTCTCCGAGCGGTATGGGGACCTGCTGACTGGGTCCTATGACTGCGTGGACCGGATCGTGCTGAACGCCTACTTCTCTGTGGGGCACAACCCGGGCGGGTTCCGGTGCTGGTGGCGGCGGCTGCACGGCGGCGATGAGCAGCTGGACAACACCCACCTGATGCGGATGGCGGGCCGGTTTGCCCGCCGGGTCAAGGCGTGGGCGGGCGCGAACGGTGTCCCGGTGATCTACTGCAAGGCCGGGCAGCGCAAGCACCTGATCGCCGAGGAGTACCTGGCCACGCACGAGGTGGGCACGGGAGTGTTCTTGATCTTGGCCGCGAAGGCGCCCGCGGGCGTGTGGAAGGTGAACCGGTCACCGCGCGGGGCCATCACCAACATCGAGAGGAAGACCGAGTACGTCTACCACTACAGCTTCCACATCATGGACCCGGCCTGGGGGCACCTGACCGTCAAGATGTCCGGGCACCCACCGTTCGGCGCGCAGGTGATCCTCAACGGGCACGAGTACGTCGCCTGCCAGGCGCGGGCGGCAGGGATCGGGTTCATCAAGGAGGGCAACTGTTTTACTGGGATCGCGGATCCGCAGCGCCTGGCCCAGGTCGCAGATACCTTGTCGCGGCATGCGGCTATAGGGCGCCTGGGCCAGGTCTGCGACCGGTGGATCTACTCGGCATGCCTGTGCTTCGGCCTGGACCTGGCCGAGCAGGCACGCAGCGGGTTCGCCTACAGCTACTCGGTCTACCAGGCCGAATACAGCCGCAACCTGCTGTTCCGCTCCGGCGGCCAGATGGAGAACCTGTTTGACCGGGTGCTCGACCGGACCCGGTCCCGGCTGGACATCCCTGCGCTGCGGGTCTTGTTCGGCCTGAAGAACCGGCCGCATTCCAATCGGGCGGCGGGCCCGCCCGCGCAGGAGATCGTGATCGAGAAACCTCAGTACGGCCTGGCCTGGTTCCGGATCCGCTTCGGCCTGCTCCAGCTCAAGGCCTACACCAAAGGCGAACACGTGCTGCGCTTCGAAGCCACCGTGCACAACACCAAAGAGCTGCGCTGCCGCCGCAGCCTGGACAACTTCCCCGAGATCATCACCCGCCTGGCCGGCATGGCCGAGCGGTTCTGCACGGCCATGGACTGCGTCGGCATCAGCTTCCTCAACGACACCGCCCTCGATGAGCTGCCGCTGCCCTCCCGGGTCGGCGCCACCGGGGTCGGCGGCATCGACCTGAACAAGCCCCGCATCCGCGCCGCCCTGACAGCAGCACTGGCCCTGGCCGCGGCGCCGCATGGCTTCACCGTCGCCGAGCACGCAGCCAGGGTCCAGGCGATGACCAGCCACGACGGCTACACCATCCGCCAGGCCGCATACGACCTGAGAAAGTTCCGCGGGAAAGTCTCGTCGCCAAGCCCGGCCGCACCCGCCGCTACCAAGTCTCCCCATCCGCCGCCCGCACCATCGCTGCCCTGCTCACCCTGCGGGACCAGGTCATCACCCCAATCCTGGCCGGAATCCGCAGCCCCCGCCGGGGCCGCAAACCCGCCACCTGGACCCGCATCGACCGCGACTACGAAACCCTCCGCATCGGCATGCAGGCCCTCTTCCAGGACCTCGGCATCGCCATCAGCCCCGCTGCCGCATAGACAACAATTTGTCGATCGGGATCTCGCAAGCTCCTAGAACTGGCTCATTTGTTCCGCGGATCGTCGTGTGGGTCCACGTATTCAAGGCTGATCGGCCCGATTGCCGTTACCTGCGTCACGTACTCACCGGATTTTGCCCAGTGGAAGTGACGGGTGCCGCTGGGCAGGACCACGACCGCGCCTGGCGGGTACGCTTGCAGTTTCTCTTCCTCGAACTGCTCGCCCAAGCCGATGTAGAAAACACCGGACATGACCGTATAGACCCGGTCCTCGTGATGCCAGTGCGGCATCAGCTTCACGTCGGCCGGCAGCTTTACCCGGACCACGTATGGACCAGGCTCTGACGGATGACCCACAACGACCGCCAGGCGAGCCGACGGCGGAAACGCCGCGAACGGTTCCCAGTCGATATTCTCGGCCAATACCGACCTGAAAGCGCCCTGATCTGGTTGGTGGGTGCCGCCCATCGTCACTGACCTCCCGGCTCGGTGAACGACTGCCCCCCGACATGCCTACCGCGACCGTAGCGCAGCAGCAGCGCCCGCAGGGGTCCGTGGCCCTAACCCCGGTCCACCCGCGACGTCCTGCGCTCGCCGGCCGGCGAGCGCTCGCTTCTGGCCGCCGACAGAGCGATCCACTGGTACCGGCGATCGGGGTGTGCCCGGTGTCCCGCCGCCTATCCAGGTCTCCGGACAGCGGCTCTGCGGGTGTTTGAGTCTGTGGAGGTCGCGGCCTGAGTTTCTCCGTGCGGGTCAGCGGTAGGAGAATCGCAGGATTGTGGCGGAACGGCCGTCGGGGTCGGTGACCCTCACGGGTTCTGAGCCCCGGCCCGGCGGGGATATCGCTGTGATGTCGGAGTCGTCGAGCACCCAGAACCGGGCGGGGGTGTTCCCGAAGGTGACTTCAGTGCTCAGGGTGAAACCGCTGCCCACGATGTGAATTTGGGTGCCTCCGCCGGGCGGCCCGGCTGACGGTGCCAGCGAAACGGGTGCGGGCGGCGCCCACTGCACTGCTCCGATGTCGCACCGGCCACCGGCCGGCTGGGGCCGCGGTACGCCTCGTTGGTCGGCGGCGACTGTGCAAGGGCCAGTGGGGGCGCCGCTGATGACGGGGCTCGGCGGCCACGGCGGCGCGGTCAGCGTGGGGCCACCGTAGGACCCTAGCGGCCGCAGCAACGGGTTCACGCCGACGAGGTCATGCGCGCCGGCGCTGAAGCCACACGATGCGGCGGCGTCACTTTCGAGGTTGTACCCGCTGTCGGCCACGTGTGAATTGAAGTTCTCGCAGTTGGCGCCCTGCTTGCCGGTGTTGAAAGCAACGATGACGCCGGTTGCCGACGCCACCGTCGAGGAGTCGTTGTAGATACCGCCGCCGATGGTGGCGTGGTTGTGGATGATCGTGTCGTTTGCCAGCAGCCCGATGGCCGACTCGCCGTCCTGCTCCAGGGCCCCGCCCTGGCCGAGGCGGTTCGATACCGAGTTGTAGGCGAAGGTGTCGTTGGTGACTCTGGAGATGGTGGCGGCCAGCACGTTCTCGACCGCGCCCGCGTACCCGGATACGTCATTGCGCCAGAAGGTGTCCTGGCTCAGGTCACCGATCGTGCCGGAGTTGTCCACGGCGCCGGCGTACCCGGACTTGTTGGCCGTGAACGAACTGTCGTCCAGCGACGTGATCGACCCATCGTTCTCAATGGCGCCGCCGCCGATTTGCGCGACGTTGCCGGTGAAGGTGTCACCCCGCCCGAGGGCGATGCTGCCGAAGTTCGCGACGGCCCCGCCGTATCTCGACGACCCGTCCCCGATGAACGCGTCGCCGGCCAGCGCCGTGATCGTCGCGTAGTTGACGATCGCACCTCCGGGGTCGGTGGCATGGTCGTCCACGAACCGGTCGTGGACCAGGCTCAGCGTCCCGCTGTTCTCCACCGCTCCCGCATGCCCCGGGCTGCGCCCGTTCGCAATGGTCAATCCGGCGAGCGCGACGACCGCCCCCGGTTCCACCAGCATGACCTGTCCCTGATGCTGACCGTCGATGATCGTCGAGGCGGCACCGGACCCCTCGATCGTCACCGATACACCCACCGTGAGGGAATGCTCGAAATACCTGCCCGAAGCCACCTCGATCACATCACCGGCCGCAGCCTGCGCCACGGCGTGGCCGACCGTGGCGCACGGCGACGATGCCACGGCACAGTCGTTGGAGACGTCAGAGCCGTTGGCGGCGACATACAGAACCTGCGTGCCGCCCAAGGCCGCTGCGGCAGGCACCATCGACAAAGGCACCACCATCGCCGCGATCAGACCCGCCGAAGCCATAGCCCGCCGCAGCCGTGCCGGGCGCGCACCGATCCACCTGCGCCCCGGCTCCGGGACCCGGTTGTCGATCATCATCCCTCATCATGCAGCCAACAAGAACCCAACGATAAGACGGCCACCGTCATCACACCAGGTCACCGCCGAACGTTCCGGGAGAACACCCCGCGCTAACCCCGGATGGCAAGTTGCTTGCCAGCGGCGACTGATGATCGGCTCGCTGCCAGGAAGCCGCTTCGCTGCCTATGTCGCCGGAGCCGCCCGGTAAGACGGCCGCCACCGGGCATCGCGTCCGCCTGGCCGACCGACACCCAGGCGGACATAGACATCACCGGCCGTGACCTTGACCGCTCGCGAACCATCCCCGCGGGGGGCTCCGGTTCAGCTTCAGCGCCATCGGTTCCGTCGTGGGCCGCGCCGCGAGGCCGCCGGCGGGCTGGCGCTGGCGTCGCTCCTGGCTGGTCCGCGCGACGGTGCCGATCGTCTCCCCGGTGAGGGTGATCTCGCAGGTCGCCGTGTACGCGGTGTGGTCGTAGCGGATCTCCAGCCGGAGCGCCTCGCACAGGCGGCGGGAGATCGCGTCGCCTGGTTTCCAGCGCCATGTCACAGGAGCGTGGGCGGCGGCGTCGTATTTGCATGCGAGAACACGACAAGGAAACCGTGGTGGTCATCGGGGCGGGGCTGGCAGGGCTGACGGCGGCGGCAACCGCCGCCCGGGCGCGGCGGCCGGTGGTCGTGGTGGAGGCACACACCGCGGGAGGCCGGGCCCGCACCGACGAACTGAGCGGCTACCGATTCAACCAGGGGCCGCACGCCCTCGGCAGGGGCGGCGAGGCCTGGCGGATACTGCACGACCTGGGGGTGCCCCACCGCGGTCACCGACCGCCA
The DNA here is from genome assembly GCA_963730235.1 of uncultured Actinomycetes bacterium. Classification (GTDB taxonomy): domain Bacteria; phylum Actinomycetota; class Actinomycetes; order Streptosporangiales; family Streptosporangiaceae; genus DASXKD01. The sequence goes on along the minus strand of CAVSRH010000001.1, from coordinate 320,653 downwards.
GTGCGTGGCGCCCGCGTCGTGCGCGACGGCAAGCTGGTCGGGGTACCAATAGGCCAGCTGGGCTCACTGGTCCCCAGGCTGCTGACGGTATCTGCGGCGAGCTGGGCGGGCCGGAGCGCCGAAGAGTGGGTCGAGTCTCTGGGGGGAAGTCGTGACCTGCCTGACCTGGCCCGAATGTTGATACGAGTGACCACCTACGTGACCGACCTCGGACGCATGCCAGCCGACTTCGCCATCGCCCGGCTGAAGGGCGCCCGCCGGGGCATCTCCTACCTCGACCAGGGATTTGCAAGCCTCGTGGAGGGCCTCTGGTCGGCGGCGTCGGCGGCAGGCGCCACCATACGAACCCACCAGGCCGCCGCCGGTATCAACGCCGTGCCGGGCGGCGGATGGGAGGTCGAACTGGCCGGCGGCGAGGTGCTGCCCGCGGCCGCGGTGGTCATCGCCGCTGGCAGCCCGGCCGTGGCACGCAAACTGCTGCCGGTCGACCCTGGCTGGCCCGAGCTCGGCCCGCCGGTCACTGCCGCCTGCCTGGACCTCGGGCTGCGCGGGCCGCACCCTTCGGTGGTGATAGGCGTCGACGAGCCCTTGTACCTGGCGTGCCACTGCCCACCCGGTGCCCTAGCGCCCGCCGGAGGGTCGGTGGTGCACGTCATGCGGTACGGGGCCCGCGACGCTGGACTGGACCGCGCCGAACTTCACCGGCTCGCCACCCTGGCGGGAATCACCAACGATCAGATCGTTGCGGAGAGGTTCCTGGCGGTCCACGTGGTCACCCACGTGCTTCCCGGTCCCGAAGACGGCCTGGCCGGCCGGCCCGCAGTCGCCGTGCCCCAATCGCCGGGGGTGTACCTGGCAGGCGACTGGGTAGGGCCGTCGGGGTGGCTCTCGGACGCGGCGATGGCCAGCGGCCAGCACGCCGGCCTGCTCGCCGCCGGGGCGCCCGCAGAGGATCGCACCTACCCGAGGGTGGCGTGAACCCGACATCGGCAACGGGCGGCCTCGACACCTTCGAGGCTGAGCGTCCGCGCCTGACCGGCCTGGCCTACAGGATCACTTGCTCGCTGGCCGACGCCGAAGACGTGGTGCAGGAAGCGTGGATACGGTGGGCCGCCCGAGACGCCGCCACCGTGGACAACCCGGCCGGCTGGCTCACAACCGTCACCTCGCGCCTGGCCCTCGACCGTCTGCGGGCACAGCGCCGGCGGCGAGAAGTGTACGTCGGGCCGTGGCTTCCCGACCCGGTGCCCACCGCCCGGAACGCCGAGGAAGCGGCCGAGCTCGCCGAGTCGCTGACCCTCGGTTTCCTGGTGCTGCTCGACTCGCTCGGCCCGTACGAGCGAGTCGCTTTCCTCCTCGGTGACGTGTTCGGCGAACCCTACCCGGCCATCGCCGAGATCCTCGGAAAAACCGAGCCTGCGTGCAGGCAGCTCGTCTCGCGCGCCAGGCGAAAGCTGCACTCGGCCCGGCCGGGCGCCGGGACTCCCCCTCCGGCGCCCGCCTCGGCCGAGATGCTCGAGCAGCTGATGTACTCCGTGCTCGCGGGCGACGAAGAAGGGACCCTGAGCCTCCTCCACCCCGATGTCGTGCTCATATCCGACGCGGGCCCCGCCCGGCGCGCAGCCAGGCACCCAATTGTCGGCGCCGAGCGGGTGCGGCAACTCCTCAAAGGCAGCTGGAGACTCATCGCGTTCAAGACCCGATCGAGCCCGGGCGAGCGGCCCCCCGTACGCCTCATTGAGGTCAACTCGAGCCCTTCGCTCGTGCTGGACACGCCCGAGGGGCCGATCGTGATCACCGGCGAGGCCGTCAGCGGCCAGATCACCTCTATCTGGGTCCGGCTCAACCCCGACAAGACCGCGGCGCTCAAGGATCCGCCGCCTATCGTCTGAGTCACCGCACCACGGGCGGGGTACTCACCGACGAGTAACTGCCGAACGCTACTCGGCGTGGCCATGCCTGGCGACATTATCGGCCCGCAGCGTCCAGTTGCTGCCGCAGTACCTCTGGGCAAGTTTCCTCTGGGTAGACCGCCCAGAAGACTGCCGCCAGTCGTCCATCAAATCCCAGCAGCCTCGCAGCGCACCCTCGGATGCCCGATATGCCCTGCTTCACAAGCTCGGCGCTGACCTTCCGGCAAGGCACTCCCAGGCCGCGCGTTAGCAAATCCGTTAGCACGCGACAAGGAGAAGGCCCCCTTCCAAGATCGGAAGAGGCCTCTGACCTGCCGCTTTAGTAGCGGCGCGGCTCGGAGTCGACTCTGCCCCGATGGCTCGCCCCACGCAGATCTACCAGTTCTGAGTGTCTGTGAGCCGATAGCACGCGGTCTAAACCAGGCGCCGGGTATGCGACTCGCCTCGGTGGCTCGCTGACGCGGCTGATTTTCCTCAGGCTGGAACAACGCCGACCAAGTTGCCTTCGGAGTCCTTGAACCACGCCGCCTCGCCGCCACCAGGCATCCGGGCGATGCCGTTCTCGGTCTGCGTCTCCGGGGTGTCGTACTCCTCGAACTCCACGCCGCGGCCCCTCATCTCTTCGACGGCGACGCGCACGTCGGCCACATGGATGACGGCCTGCGTGAACTCCCCTGACGACCTGGCCCGGGCGGGATAGACGAACAGCTGGTTGGCACCATCTCCGACTGTGAGGCCTACCTGCCCATCTCTTGCCTGGAGAAAATCGGACTCGAGTGCCGGAAGCCCCACTTTCTCAACGTAGAACGCTTTGGCCCGGCCCAGGTCCTGTGCCGGCAGCGCTGCCGTGATCCCAGACGTTTTCATGACGGGATGGTATGACGTCCGGCCGGTCGCGGCGCTTCCGGTCCGTCCGAGTTCGGACGCGGGAGGCCCGTGAAACCCGGCCGGGGGCGGCCCGGCCGGGGGCGGGCCCGGCCGGGTTCACGGGACTCGGCTCATCCTTGGCGTGGTGGCGAGGGCCAGGGTGCGGTGGACGGCCTGGCCGGGGGTTTCCCGGGCGCCGACGGCGAACAGGTTGCCGGCCCGGCGGTGGCCACCGCGTCGAGGGAGTTGTCGGACCGGTGTGCCAGCGATCCCTGGGTCGGGGCTGGGGACGATGGCCCAGGCTGAGCCGTTGTACTGCTCGGTCAGGGTGAGGATGGCCCCGTTGCTGTCCTGGGTCTGGCCGGCCGCCCAGGTGTCGGTCGGTGACAGCACCTGGATGCCGTTCAGTAGGCTGCCCTCGGTGCCGAGATTGGGGACCTTGGTCATGACCCATGCGGTGCCGGTCCAGTGCAGCACATACGGCTCATGGAACGAGTTCTGATTGTTGACGTTGTGGGCGTAGCCCGAGGCCCACACGTCGCCGGCGGCGTCGCTGCTGACCCCGGTCAGCAGGTCCTGCACGTTGCCCGCGTGGGTGATGTCCGGGGTCGGCACGATCGACCACGCCGTCCCGTTCCAGTGCGCGGCCAGGTTCTTCGAGTTGAGCGTCTCGTCCAGGCCGACGGCCCACACGTTGTCCGGGCTGATCGCGGTGATGCCGTTGGCGAACTGGTCCGACATCAGCGGGGTGGGTGAGGTGGCCGCCGTCCAGGTGGTGCCGTTCCAGTGCTCGAACAGCAGCTGGATCGTCTGGGTCGCGTCGTTGTTGTCCCAGCCGGCCGCCCACAGGTTGTCGGGGCCGGTGCCGGAGATGGCGGTCAGCACGTCGGTGTCGCCCGGGATGCCGGTGGCCGGGTTGGGGCTGGGCACGATCGACCAGCGGGTGCCGTTCCAGTGCTCGATCAGGGTGAGCCCGCCGGGGCTGGCTGCGGCGCCGCCGCGGAAGCGGGTGCCTACGGCCCAGGCGTTGCCCGGGCTGAGGTCCTGCACCGCGTTCAGCAGGGCCTGCTGCCCGGCGGGCTGCGGGACGGGCACCCGGGTCCAGGTGCTGCCGGTCCGGTGCTCGGCCAGCGGGTGGTCCAGGGCCTTGGTGTCCATGAACGTGCCCACCGCCCACGCCTGGCCGGGGCCGGTGGCGGACACGCTGGCCAGGGTGCTGTTGGTGGGGTCCGGCGCCATGGCCTGCGGGTTGGCGGTCGCCTCGAGTTTCCAGACCGGGCCGGTGGCCGCGCCGCCCGGGCCGGCCGCTGGGGCCGCGGCCGGGGCGCGGGCAGCGCCGAAGGCGGGCTGGGGGCCGCCCGCAGCGGCGGACGCGGGCTGGGTGACACCGGCGCAGACGAGCGCGGCGGCGGCCGCGGCCGCCGCCGCCGCGATGATTGGTTTCGGGGTCATGAAGGTCCTCCTGTGCGAGCGCTCAGCACGCCGTGTGCATGCGAGCCCGGCATCAGAGGACACGCGCCAAGGTAGTTGACTGTTCAAACATCTGGCTGTGAACACCGTCACAACGGGCTCGCTGCGGTAGGCCTGGGTGGGTGGGCCAAGACGGGATGCGGTTGCGGTGCAGGGACTGGCTGCTGGGCAGCGCCAGGCGACGACCGGGTACGGCATCTGGCCGTCCCGCGTCACTCAAGGTGAGCGGGAGACTCTGTGTGTTCTGTAACACCATGGGAATGGTGCGGCTCCGTCTAGGAGGGACGGCTGGCGTCGGTATGTTCGCGGAGGTAGCGGATCAGGCCGATGACGTCGCCGGGGACGAGCCGGCCGATGGCGCCGCTGGAATATACGCTGACCACTACCCGGCCGCCTGGGTCGAGCACGAAGCCGGTGGACTGGAGGTACTCCGGGCCATCGTTGACGAAGGCACCGGTGGCGGCGGCGATGGCGCGGGCATCGGCGCTGTGGCCGACGGGAAACTGTAGCCCGTGCCTGGCGATCAGGTCCTGGGTGGTGGCTTCGTCATCGACCGACAGCGCGGCCACCAGGGTGTCGATGTCGGCGAGGTGGTCCAGGGAGCGCTGGAAGGCGCTGAGCTGGGCGTTGCAGTACGGGCACCAGGACCCGCGGTAGAACAGGATCACGCCGAAGTGGCCGGCCAGGTCGTCCGGCAAGCGAAGAGTGCCACCGCCTGGCCGGGCCACGGTGAGCGAGGGGAACTGGTCGCGGGGGTGCAGGAGTGTGGTGTCTGTCATATTCCGTTAGCGCCCGCGTGGTGGGCGGGTCTTACCGGCCCTGTGCGGCTGTGTGCTCGCCCTGGGCCGCCGGGAGAGCGGGCTCACCGCGCCCTCGCTGTACGCTGTGGGCACATTAGACCAAGCCGGACGCCCCCGCAGCCACGAATGAGGGGTGACGAGACACTGCAGCGGCGAGCGGGTGATCATACGGTCCAGAAGGCCCTTGCCGGCCCTGCCCGGCTGGATGCTGAGTCAGCTGAGTGGCTCGAGGTGCTGGCCGGTGCTGGCCCGCGGCGGGAAGCCGCGCTGGCGCGGCTGCATGAGCTGCTTCTTCGGATCGCGCGCAGGGAGGCCGCGCGCCGCGCGCCGCGATTGGCGATCAGCGGCCCGGAACTCGATGACGTGGCCCACCAGGCCGCTGCCGATGCGCTGCTGGCCATCACCGCCAAGATCGGCCAGTTCCGGGGGGAGAGCCGGTTCACCACCTGGGCGTACAAGTTCGTCATCTTCGAGGTGTCAGCCAAGATCGGGCGGCACTTCTGGCGTCACCCAGTCGTGCGGTTGGACGCCGAAGACTGGGACCGGTTGCCGGCCCGGTTCGGCTTCGACCCCGCGCAGCAGGCCGAGTGGCGGGACCTGCTCGCCGCGCTGCGCCGGGCGGTGGACACCGAACTCACGCCGCGCCAGCGTGAGGTGTTCGTCGCGATCGTGCTCAATGGCGTCCCGCTGGATACCCTGGTTCTTTCGCTGGCTTCCAGCCGTAACGCGATCTATAAAATGTTGTTCGACGCCCGGCGTAAGCTGCGCGCTGCTCTTGCCGCTAACGGGTATCTACTGGATGACTTTTCGAGGCGCTCATGAACGGCTGGCCGGCGCTGGACCGGTTCTTGCGGACTGATCCGCGCGATGTGGGCTGCGCGGAGGCGATGCAGATGATGCACGTCTATGCCGAGCTCGCCGCCGCAGGCCAAGCGGTAACGCAGCGCTACCCCGGCATCGCGGCGCACCTGCAAGCGTGCGGCCCGTGCGGAGAAGACTTCGAAGGGCTGCTGGCCGCGATCCGCGACGAAGCGCAATAACCGGCACACCGCTGCGGCTCCTGCCAGCGAGACCAGACCTGCAAGCGGTGTGAGCTGGGCCGCCGAGGCCCGCGCCCAGCTGGTCCGTTACTTGACAGCCACGACGTCGACGCCCCGGATGTCTGGTTGGCTGGCCAGCAGATCGGCCGACACTGTGGCCAGCGCCGCCGGTATCTGGCCGTTGATGTGTGCGGTGCGCGCGTCGTCGGTGGCGAAGGTGTCGAAGATGCCGTAGCTGGTGTCACTGATCTTGAACGCGTACCAGGTGACGGTGCCTTCCTCGGCGACGGCCAGTTCCCGGCCGGCCTTGAGGAATGCCTCCAGCTCGCCGCCCTTACCGGGCTTGGCTTCCAGCATTGCGAGTATCCCGAGGGTCACGGTCATTGGATCGTGTCCTTTCAGCGAAAGCGCCATCGCGGGCCGTTCGGCCCGTGTCCATTTACTGGTGTCACCAGCCGCCTTGTTTCTTACCTCTTCCCCGTCGGCTAGGGCCTGGCCCCGGGCACCGTAACGGAGCAGCGGTACCCGGCCTCGCCGCCTGCCGGCGCGGTGCGGCCCATGCGCCAGGACTTCGAAGCGGCCCGAGGGCGCGGCGCTGCGGACTGGCCGGCGCTCGCACGATTCAGCACCCGCGGCCCCTGACCCCGGTTACTTCTCCTGCACTACGTAAGACCTGGCTGCCTCCGAACGCCAACCAAGGGTGAGCAGACAGCGGCGGCGCCGTGCCGCCGGAGGAGAGGACAGCAGATGAAGTTCGTGTCACGCCGGCAGGAGCGGGCAGCCGCCCGGGCCAGGGATGTCCAACCAGAAGCAAGGCATGTCCTGAAACGCAGCGGATTGGGTGCGCTGGTCCTCGGCCTGGCGGTGGCGGCCGTAGCGGTGCCCGCGGCCGCCGCGGCCGCCACCGGTCATTCACCAGTGGTCGGGCACGTGTATGTCAACGACAACACGGCCGGGACCAACACGATCGGCGCGTTCGACCGGCACGCCGACGGGTCGCTGACCCCCGAACCCGGTTCCCCGTTCGTGGCCGGCGGCGCCGGGACCGGCGCCGGGCTGGCCTCACAAGGCGCTATCCAGATCACGCCGGACGGCCGGTTCCTGCTCGCCGTGGACGCCGGCAGCAACCAGATCTCGGTGCTGCAGATCCACCGTGACGGCTCGCTCAGCCTGGTGCCCGGTGGAGCCGTCTCCTCCGGCGGCCTCCTGCCCGACAGCATCGCCGTCCACGACAACCTGGTGTATGTGGCCAACTCCGGTACCGGCGGCAGCAACTACACCGGCTTCCGGCTCGGCTTCTTCGGCCAGCTGTATCCGATCCCCGGATCGACCGTCACCCTGGCCGCCAACGCCGCACCCGCTGACGTGCTGTTCAACGACACCGGCAGCAAGCTGGCCGGCACCGAGGTGGGCACCTCCCAGATCGACAGCTTCACCGTCGGCTTCGCCGGGCGGCTGACCGCCGCCCCCCACTCGCCGTTCCCGGCCCAAGGCCTGGGCCCGTTCGGCAGCGAGTTCCGGCCGACCAACTCCAGCCAGCTCTTCGTGTCCAACGCGCACAACGCCGGAGCTGGCAGCGGGACCATCTCGACGTTCAGCGACTCCTTCAACGGTACGCTGACCCCCATCGCGGGCTCCCCGTTCGCCGATGACCAGACCGCGCCGTGCTGGGTGGAGATCACCCATGACGGCCAGTTCCTGTTCACCGTGAACACCGGATCCGGGGAGATCTCCCGCTACCAGATCGCCCCCGACGGCGCGCTGACCCTGCTGGGCAGCACCCCGGTCGGCGCCACCGGCGGCGTGGGCGCGGTCGACGCCCGGCTCAGCCCCGGCGGCCGCTTCCTGTATGTCGATGAGAGCAGGATCGGCGCGGTCGGCACATTCGCCGTCAACGGCGGCAACCTGACCGAGCTGACCACCTCCCCCACCCCGCTGCCCGCCGGCGCCACGCCCGCCGGCATCGTGGCCAACTAGCCCCGCCACACAGGCCGGAGCCGCGGATAAGAACCCGCGGCTCCGGCCGCACCACCCGCGCAACGCCACCGGCGCGCAGATCACCCAGCTCCGGACGGCACCCTCTTATGAGCCCCGAACTGAACCGCGCAGATCGGTTTCTGGGCGGGGGGAGTACCCGTACGGGCTCGTCGTCCATTCCGGCCGTAGGTACGTGACGGGTGCGGAGCCCGAGATCGGCGAGGACCGGACGTTCCGGCTGGATCGCATCGCAGATGCTAGGACCCTGCCCGGCTCCTTCGAGCCGCCCGCAGGATCCGCTCCGGCGCAGCGCGTTCTCGCAGGATTCGCCGAGGCTCCGTACCGGCACGAAGTGAACCTGCGGATCCAGGGGACACTCGAGCAGATCCGTGTCCGGCTTCCCGCCAGCGTCGCGACCGTGACAGAACCGCCGACCGCGAGCCGGGGCAGATGCTGAGACCGAGCGCTGGTTGCGCGTCGAGCTGCGTGCGGAACGGCTCGACTGGCTGCCTGCGGTGCTCGCGTCGCTCGACCGGCCCTTCGCCATCGAGCGACCGGAGGAACTCCGCGGCCTCGTCGCCGCGCTCGCCGGCGGGGCCGTCACAGCGACCGGCTCAGCGTGATCGTGAACATCGCCGCATAGGCCCGGGCGGGCACGGCGGGCGCGGTGGGCTTACTGGTGGTGCCACGTGGTGGTGAAATTGCTTCCCGTCGGATCGAGAGCCGATGTGGTCTGCTTGGTGATGCCTTTCGAGCTGACCTCGGTGATGTCGCCGAGTTGCCAGTTGGAGTTGCTGAGCGTGCCGGTGTGGCCGTGGATATCGGTCACCGAGGCGGTCGCGTACATCTGTGTGCGGTAGTCGGGCAGGTAGTAAAGGCCGTCGGGTGCGGAGCCGCCGCCGACGTCTTCGGAGATGACCTCGGCCGAGCTGCGCATGCAGCCGCCCTGCCCGCTCAGGCACGGCGTGTCCTTGGTCAGCGTCTGGCCGGTGCTGACGTCCTGCACCACGATGTCGAAATCCTTGCTGCTGGTCACATAGGTGACGCTCGCCTGGATTGTGTCACCCGGGCTGATCGCGAAGCTGGTCTGGATTTCGTTGTGCGGAAACATCTCCCACCACACGTTGTAGGAAGCAGTGCCGTGCAGGCAGTGCGCTTCTGAGCCGCCCTGCTCCACGCTGCCGTTCCACCAGCCGTCCAGCCCTACCCAGAAGCTGGCCCAGGCGTTCGTCTTGGTGCAGGTCACCGCGGACTGCACCCATTCCGCTGAGACCGCGGTGAAATCCTTGCCGTGACTGGCGGCGGTAGCGAAGTAGCCAGCCCAGTTGATCGAGGTGTAGTCGGTGACCGAATTCGCCGCCCCCTCGGCATGGGCTCGCCGGATCAGATGCTCGCCCAGCGCCGCCGGACCAGCCGGGCCGCCGGGCGTGATGCCGGACGGCGGCCCGTGCACCGCGCTTGCCGCAGCAGGCATAGCCCCGGCGAGCACCGATACAGACAGTGACGCGGCTGCGGCCAAGACGGGGAGCCGCAGCAACCTGCGGGGACGAGCCATGCCGACCTCCAAGGTGAGGGGCACCGGCCCGGTTGCCCGTCGCGCTGACCGTAAATCCCAGGTCAGTACAAGTCAAACATTTAGCACCCTGAACCTGGTCTAACCCGGCACCGTACCCGCGGCCAGGTCCCGATCCTGAGAGTGCCGCTCGCTCACCTGTCCGGTAGTTAGCCGCGATTCTCGAAGGTGACCGCTCTGCCGCAGGCGCCTGGACCTTGGCATAGTCCGGTTGCACCTTCTGTAACTCCTGCACGCACTCTTGATGCAGGCCACTGGCGCCGCGAGGTATGCCCACCAGTCGGGGAACTGGCCCGCCAGGATCATCGGCCCGATCGCCCGGGCTGGGTTGACGTCCGCGCCGCTGACCGGCCCGCTGATCTCGATGGCGACCGCGAGCGCCGCGCCAATGGCCATGGCGGCAATGCCACCCGGAACCCGGGTGTCGGTAGCAACCGCCACGACCACTAGGACCAGCACCAATGTGACAATGGCTTCCGCCGCGGCCACCCGCCCGGCGGAAACTCCGGCGGCCGGGGCCGTGGCGCCAAGGTGGGCGATCGACCTGGCCTGATCCCGTACAAGCCCCAGGTGGCCGCGGCTGCGGCTGTCGCGCCGGCGAACTGGGCGATGACGTAGCCAGGGGCCCAGGCCCATGGAAAGCGCCTGCTGGCGGCCAGCCCGAGCGTCACCGCGGGGTTGAGGTGGGCCCCCGAAATGTGGCCGATACTCGCGACTCCGATGGCCAGGGCCAGGCCGCCGGCCACGGGCACCGCCAGGGACCCGTAGGGTGTCCCGGCCACCGGCCGGGACAAGGAGGCCGCGACGGCGGCGCTGGTGATGGCCAGGACCAGCACGAACGTGCCGGCTGCCTCGGCTGCGACCGCCGGGGCCAGGTTGCGCTCAAGCTGGTGGCCGTGCAGGAGCACGACCGCGTTGCTGCCGGCGGTCCGCTGCCCTGATCGAGGGCTCATGCTGGCTGCTTTCATGATCACCACTCCGCCGGTAGCCGGCTGAAATCGGTGGGGGACGACCTGTTCGTGGTGCCGGCTCTGAGGGCCCTGCGCGTTCAGGGCCGTCTGCCGCTGCGCTAAGGCGTTCCGCGGAACCGGTGTGCCGCGGTTGCGGTGGCGGATATGCCGGTCGCGTGGCGCAGGAGGGTGAGGACTTCGGTGTCCAGCCGCTGGGCGACCTGGGAGGCGGCGGCGTTCCCGTAGGGCGCGATCGCGCTGGTGACGGTGTCGTAGGCCACCTGGGTGCCGCCGCCTGCCAGTTCCTGGATGAGGATGGTGACCGGCGCGTAGGAGCCGGCCGCGGCAATGTGGCGGGTCATCTGCCCCATGGTGACCGGGTTGCCGGCGATCAGGCGGACCAGGCGCCGCCCGGCCTGGTGCGCCTGCGGGTCGAGGGCCAGGACGTGGTCGTCGTCGAGGTGCAGGAACCGCATCAGGCCAGCGCTGCCCTGCGCCTGCCCGACCAGCGCGGTGAACTCCTCATAGGAGGTACTAGCCGCCAGCCTGGCGAACAGCGCCCCGATGTCGGGCTGGCTGATGCCGTCGTAGATGCCGTCCAGGACATCCTGGAACGGCCGTTCGCTGGTCAGCACGTGGCGGCGCACGGGTATGTCGAGCACCTGCTCGGATGCCACCGGTTTCTCCTTTGTGATCTTGCTCTTTCTGAGCCCTGCCCGCCCGGTCGGCGAGCAGGGCCTCAGAAAGGGTGCTGGCTCAGATGGCTGCTGCGGCGGTGCGGATGACGTCGAGGACGTTGTCGGGCTGGGACAGCATGGGGCAGTGGCTGCTGTCGAACTCGTAGGTGGTGGCGCCCATCCGCTTGGCGGCGGCCCGCTCGAGGTCGGGGTGGACGGCCTGGTCGTTTTTGCCCACGATGTACCAGCTCGGCTTGGTCCGCCACGCGACGCCGGGGGCGTTGCTGCTGAACAGCTCGACGGACGGGGGCCAGGCGGTCGCCCAGACGACCTTCTGCTCTTCCTCGGGCAGGTCGCCGCAGAAGCAGGCAGCGCCGCCGGGCAGCATCCACACCCGCCCGTCGGCGACCTCGATCTGGCCGAACGCCGGCGTCTCGGGGAACTTGTCCTGCTCGGTCTGGGAGGTCTCGGTCTCATCCGGGCCCAGGGCGTTGATGTAGACCAGCCCGGCCACGCGGTCGTCGGTGCCCGCGGCGGTGATGACGGCGCCGCCGTAGGAGTGGCCGACCAGCAGGATCCGGCTGTGGACCCGGTTGAAGGTGCGGATCGTCGCGGCGACGTCGGCCTCGTTGGTGTCCAGGCCGTACTGCGCGCAGATCACCTCGTATCCCTCGGCCTGCAGCGGCGGGAGCAGCTTGTTGAAGCACGACCCGTCGGCCCAGATCCCGTGGCAGAACACGATGCTTGGTTTGGTTGGCGGAGACATGGTCCACTCCTTCGGGCTGGTCTGGTCTTCCGGCCCGGTGATCCGCGAGCTGGCCCCGCGGATCCGGGTCGTCGATTACAGGCTCCAGCGTGTCTGCGCCACCATCACAGCGGTATCGGCATGTTGACTAGGCCCGCCGCCCCGCCCGGGGTGAACTGGAGTACTGCCACGCCGCGTCATGGGTCATAAACGCCCGGATGGTGCGACGCTATTCACCCGGCACCGGCATCGGCTGTGCTTACGGGCGGCTGTTCACGGCGCTATCCGGGGCGGTAATCCGGCGCGGATGAAGCCGAGGAACGCCTGGTTGACCTGGTCCGCGTGGGTCCAGATGATCGCGTGCGGGCCGTCGGGTATGGTCACGTGCCGGGCGTCGCGAAGCAGCGCGGGCAGCCGGTTCCCGGTGACCTCGGGTGGCATGATCCTGTCCTGGGTGCCCTGAATGACCAGCACCGGGACGGTGATCCGGGCCAGATCACCGCGGAAGTCTTCCAGCCACGCGGCGGCGCACCCTGACACGGCCGCCGCGGATGCCCCGATGGCGACGTGGAAGCTGTTCTGCCATGCCTGGTCGCTGACCTGGACCCCGCCGAGCAGGTCAATGTTGTAGGACCGGTCCAGGAACGTCTTGGTCGCGGCGGGCCGGTCGGCACTGATCTGGCTGATGAACTCGTCGAGGACGCTCGCGGTCAACCCCGTCCGGGTTGTCCCTGCCGCGTGGCAGGCAGGGCGGCAGCGGGGCCAGCAGCACGGCGGCGCGCACCCGTCTGTGGCCGTAGGTTCCCAGGTAGCGGGTCACCTCCCCGGTCCCCGCGCAAAAACCGGCCAGTACCACCTGGCGCAGGTCAAGCTGGTCCAGCAGCACCGCGAGGTCGGCGGCGAGCGTGTCGTAGTCGTAGCCCACGCTCGGCCGGCTTGAGGCGCCGAAGCCCCGCCGGTCGTAGGTGATGACCCGGTACCCGGCGGCCAGCAGGGCCGTTTCCTGCTTCTCCCACGAATGCCCGTCCAGCAGGTAGCCGTGCACGAGGACCACCGGGGCGCCCCGTCCGTGGTCCTCGTAGTAGATCCGGATCGCGTCGGTGTTCTCCTGGCCGACCGTTACATAGGACACCACGCCGCCACGGGCCGTGGTGCCGGGCAAGTGTCATCCATAGCGGTACCCTGCGCCGCGGGACAGGCGGGCGGTATCAGCAACCTGACTGTACTTCGCCTTCTGGGAGGGCGGCCTGCCTGCCTATAGTGGGTCCGGGACGGCGTAAGGGGTTTGGCGGTTTGGCCAGCGGCAGCGAGCTCATCGGCCGAGACAGTGAGCTGTCCCGGTTGCGGGGGCTTGTGGATCCGCCCCCGGCGGACAGCCAGGTGCTGGTGCTGCTGGGTGAGGCAGGGATGGGCAAGACCGTCCTGCTGGCCCATGCGGAACGGCAGGCCAGGTCGGCGGGGCTGCGGGTGCTGTCCGCGGCCGGCCGGGAGTCCGAGCAGGACCTGGCGTTCGCCGGTCTGCACCAGCTGCTGCGGCCAGTGCTGGACCGGGTGGCGGCCCTGCCGGACCGGCAGGCGAAAGCACTGCTCGGTGCGCTCGCGCTGTCCCCCGATCCGGTGGCCCCCGATGCGCTGCTGACCGGGCTCGCGGTGCTCACCCTGCTTTCGCTGCTGGCGCAGGACAGCCCGCTGCTGGTCCTGATCGACGACGCGCAGTGGGTTGACCCCGCCTCGCTGGACGCGCTGGCGTTTGCCGCACGGCGGCTGGAATCCGAACGGCTGGCGCTGCTGCTGGCCGCACGAGGCGCAGCCCCGCCCGCGGGGTTCGAGCGCGACTACCCGGAACTGCGGCTGGAACCGCTGAGCACCCAGGACGCGGCGCGGCTGCTCGATGCCCAGCCGCACCCGCCGCACGGGCGGGCCCGGGAGCAAGTGCTCGAGCAGGCGGCCGGCAACCCGATGGCGCTCATCGAGCTAGCGAAGGTGATCGCGGCTGACCCGGCGGCCGGGCGGCGGTGGGCCAGCGAGCCGCTGCCGCCCACGCGGCGGCTGGCTGCCATCATCACCGCCCAGTACCGCGCCCTGCCCCCGGCGACGCGGCAGGCGCTGCTGCTCGCCGCCGTCGCTGACAGCCCAGACGTGCCCGCGGGCGTGCCCGGGCTGACCGCCGGGGCGCTCGCCCCGGCCGAGAACGCGGGCCTGATCAGGGTGGACAGCGCGGGAATACACTTCAGCCACCCGCTGGTCCGCGCAGCGGTCTACCACGCCGCCCCGTTCGCCGAACGCGCCGCGGCCCACCTGAAGATGGCGGACACGCTCCGCGGCCAGCCCGACCGCTACGCCTGGCATCTGGCGGCAGCCGCACTGGAACCCGACGAGCGCGTGGCCTCGCTGCTGGAGGAAACCGCCGCCCAAGCGCAGCGCCGCGGCGGCGACGCCGCGGCCGCGCGGGCTCTCGAGCGCGCTGCCGAACTCAGCCCGGGCCAAGCCCGATCAGGCGCGGCGACTGCTGGCCGCCGGTGAAGTCGCCCGCCACACTGGGCAGTCGGACTGGGTGCAGGAACTGGCGGCCCGGGTCCTCACGCTGACCACGGACCCGGAACTACGCATCACCGCCCGCTACCTATCCGGCTGGGCACTGATCTGGTCCAACCGGCACACCGACGCGCTTCCCGCGCTCATCTCCGTCGCCGAGCAGGCACCGTCCCGGCTACCGGTCATCGCCTGGAACGCCATCGCGCTGGCCGCGACGGTGGCCTACCACTCCGGAACCCCGGCCGACCGCCAGGCGGTGCTCGCCACCTTCGACCGCCGCATGCACGAGCCGCCGCAGCCGAGCGCGGACTGGGCAGCCCGGCCTGGCCGACATGATTCGCCTGTGGATCAGAGCGAGCACGGACCCGTTCGGGAAAAGAGCAGAACTCATTCCCTCCCTGCGCCGGCTGGCCAGCGGGACAGTCGTCTCACCAGGCGACGTCGGCGCGACGGCCTGGCTTCTGGACGAGACCGACCTCGCCGTCAGGCTGCTGCGGGAAGACCTCAGCCGAGTGCGCGATCGCGGCCGCTACGGGCCCGTTCTATCAGCGCTGCTGTGGGCATACATCGACGGCGGGCGATGGGACGAGACGCTCACCACCGCCCGCGAGACCGCCGACACAGCCGCCGCGTACAAGATGGACACCATCGCCGCCTCTGCCGACCTCGCCACGGCGACCGTGCTGCCCTGCGCGGCAACCACGACCAGGTACAGCCGCTCATCACCAGCGCCCTCGCCAAGATCGACGCCACAGCAGACCGTGCGACCGCCGCACGAGCCCGGCACGCCGCCGGCATCGCCGCGCTGGCCGACGGCAGCTACACGACTGCCTACGCCCAGCTCCGCAAGCTGTTCGACGCCGACGGCACGCCGCTGCACCATCACGTCTCCTACCTGGCCATCGCCGACCTTGCCGCCGCCGCTGCTCGCGCGGAGCGCCACCTAGAGGCGCAGACGCTCATCGAACGCGCGCTGGCCCAAGTGGACCCGGCACCCGGACCGCGGCTGGAACAGCTCGCCGCCCGCGCCCGCGCGCTGCTCGCCGGGCCCACCAGCGCCGAGGCCCACTTCGACAAGGCCCTGGCCGACCCCGCCGGGGACACCTGGCCGTTCGAACGGGCCCAGCTCCAGCTCGACTACGGAGAATGGCTGCGCCGGCAGCGGCGCATCAACGACGCCAAGCCCGTCCTCGCAGCGGCCCTGGAAACCCTCCGCAGCCTGGGCGCCACCCCCTGGATCCGGCGCGCCGAGGCAGAACTGCGAGCCTGCGGCGTCACCGCCCAGGCGGCGGCCACCGCGCCCGGCGCGCTCGCGGACCTGACCCCGCAGCAGCGCCAGATCGTCATCCTGGCCAGCCGCGGCCTGACCAACGGCGAGATCGCCGACCGCCTGTTCCTGTCCCCCCGCACCGTCGCCTCCCACCTGTACAACTCCTACCCCAAGCTCGGCATCGCCGGCCGCCACCAGCTCCGCGACCTCATCGACCAGGCCACCGACCGGCCAGCCGCTCCGCCGACCAGCCGATAGGCCGCAGACCAGGGCCAATCCCCGATCAGCCGTGACAGGAAGGCTAACCACCTCACAGGCAGTGAATAAGCAAGCGGCCCGACCACAATAACCAGCCCCGCGTCAAGTAAGGGCCCGGCAGAACAGTTGATCACTTGCAGCGGCGAACCACGCCGCCAGCTCAGAACTGCGCGCCCAGAATTGGCCGATCTGCGCGTGATCGATCACGCTGCCAGCAAAAGAAGTAGGCGCCCCGATTCAGCGATCTGGCTCTATGCGTCTCCGCAAAGGTCGCCTAGCAATTGCCACAGCGATGTAAAGGGACTGGCTGGATCATGGAAGATTATGCATGCATGCGCATGACCGCGGTTGGCGGCGATGACCTCATTTCGGCATTATGCCGGTGATCCTTGTCAAGTTGATCATGGCTTGTTCCGGTAGCGGCGTGCTGCGGTGGCGGCGGTGGTGCCGAGTAGTTCGCCGATCTGGGTCCAGGTGAGTTCTTGGTCGCGGGCGTCGTGCACGGCTTGGGGCAGGAGTTGTTCGGCCTGGGCGATGAGGCTGGCCAGGGCATGCAGCCGGATGCCGGAGTCGCCGAGCCAGTAGGCGGTGTGCAGCCGGGCGAGGTTGTCGGTGGCTTCGCTGAGGACGGCGGGGCTGTCGTCGCCGGTGGCGGGGGCCGGCGGCTGGCCGGGGCGGGCCAGGCGCAGGGGCGGGCGGTTCATGATGCGTCCTGGTCGACTCGGGCGAGCAGCGAGGCGAACAGTTGCCCGCGGTGGTCTTGGTGTTTGGTGAGGGCGTCGTCGTGCTGGGCTTGCAGGACAGGGCGGAACTCGATGCTGGTCTGGAAGAAGGTGCAGGTTTCGCAGATCGACTCGAACGCGCAGTCCAGTTCTGCGGGGCGGGTGCAGTAGCCGTTGCCGAGGAGGCGGTGGTGTTCTCGGCGCAGCCGGGCCATCTTCGGGCCGATCGCGTCGGCGGGCAGCACGGGGGCCTGGCCGTAGAGGGCGTCGACCTTGTCGGTGACGGCGAAGTACTCATCAGCGACGGTGCGGCTGGCGATCTTGGCGTAGCGCAAGGTCATGTCCAGGCTCCGGTGTTTTATATGCGGGTGATCCAGAGGCAGTGACATGATCGCGTGCCGCGGTCTGTCGCCGGCTGGAAGGGGAGCCATCCGTTGGAGTTCATGCCATGCCTGGTCCGCTTGGCGGCAGAGGGTGAGATCCGGAAGATCACGCTTGGGCATCCGCTGCTGGATGACTACCTGGTGTTCGTGGCGGCGCGGGCACGGACGAACACCTGGCTTGCTGTGGCCTACGACTTGAAGGTGTTCTTCGAGGTCGTCGGCAAGGAGCCGGCCGTGGTGAGTGCTGGGGATGTCTTCGCTTTCTTGTCCGCGCAGCGGGCCCCTCGCCGCGGGGAGCGGGTCGTGCGGCTGGAGGACGGCGAGGCGGGCCTGGCGGCACGGACGATCGCCCGGCGGCTGTCGAGCGTGCGGGGCTTGTATGGGTATCTGTGCGCCCGGGAGGACACCGGCGTGCGCCGCAATCCGGTGCCGGCCAGCCTGGCTGCCCGCCGGCCGGGCGCACGGCGTGGCCGGGGCGGGGCGCCGCTGATCCGCACGCCCCGGACGCTGCCGCGGGTGCTCGCGCCTGCCGAGGTCGACGCGCTGCGGGCGGCGCTGCGGACCCACCGTGACCGGGCCATGGTGGATGCGATGGTGCTGGGCGGGCTGCGCCGCTGCGAAGTGCTCGGATTGCGGCTGGAGGACCTCAGCGCCGGCGAGCGGCGGCTGTTCGTGGCCGAGGGCAAGGGCGGCCGTCAGCGGGTAGTGCCGGTGTCGGCGCGGTTCTTCGCCGCTGTGGGTGCCTACCTGGAATCCGAGCGGCCCGCAGCGGCCGTGACCAGGCAGGTGTTCGTGGTGCTGAAAGGCGCCCGCCGCGGCGAGCCGCTGTCGGCGGCCGGGCTGGATGAGATCCTTGCCGGGGCGCGGAGCCGCGCTGGGCTGGCCCACGCGACCTGTCACCAGCTGCGCCACACCTGTTTCACCCGGCTGCGGGAGGCGGGTATGGCGCTGGAGGCCATCCAGGCCCAGGCCGGTCACGCTTCGATCGAGTCGACCCGCCTCTACCTGCACCTGGCTAACGGCTGGCTGGAGGAGGAGTACCTGCGGGCGGCGGAGGCAATCGAGGCGCAGGCCGCCCTGCCCGCCGGGCAGGCCGGCCGGTGAGCGGATCACCGGCCCGGCGCCCGGGCGTCGAGGACCTGGTCGGCGCCTACCGCAACGACCTCCAAGCCGCCGGCATGTTCGCTGGTCATCCGGTCACGTCGGTGGCCCGCATGTTCTTCACCAGGGTCGGGCCCGAGGGATGGGCGCGCCTGCCGCTGGCAGCTCAGTGTGCCCTGCCGCTGAAGGACCGGCGGGTGGTCGGCTGGCTGATCGTGACGGGGCGGCTGCGTCCCAGCGCCGACTACCTGGTGGCCTGCCGCCCCTACCTGGGTGAGGTCGCCGCCCGTCATCACCGGGCGTTCTATGAGCGTTTCGCCGCCACCTCCGCCGAACTCGGCTTCGACCCGATCGTGACCCGCCTGCAATGGTCGGCGCTGGCCAAGGTGACCGCGCTCGCCGGGCTGGGCCCCGGGCAGGTGACCCAGGCCGTCATCGACGAGGGCCGGCAGGCGCTGACCGCCGCCATCGGCCGCCACCGGCCCGGCAGTCACGGCGCCAAGGCGCTCAGCGCGGCATTGTTCGGATTGCAGACCACCTTGTTCCACCTCGGCGTGCTCGGCGCCGCTCCCCGCAAGACCAGCCCTGACCGCTCGGCTGACCGGGCCGCGCAGTGGGCATCGGCGCCGCCGCAGCTGGCGTCCACCCTGGCCGGCTACATCGCCCAGGTGCGCCTGTCGCTGCGGGCCTCGACCATGGTGCGCGTCGAGGGCGTGCTGCGCGAGTTCGCCTGCTGGCTGGCCGGCAACGCCCCAGAGGTCGGCTGCGTCGCCGACCTTCGCCGCCGCCACATCGAGAACTACAAGCTGCACCTGGCCGGCCGGCCGTCGGCCCGCGGCGGGAAACTGTCCAAGATCAGCCTCGCCGAGCACCTCGGCGCGCTGCGCACCTGCTTCGAGCGGCTCACCGAATGGGACGGCGGCGATGTCCCCGCCGCGGTGCTGGTGTTCTCCGGAGACCTGCCGCTCCGCGACGAGCCGCTGCCCCGCTTCCTGGACGACGGCGCGTTCACCAAGCTGCTGCAGGCCACCCGCGCCGACCCCGACCCGTTCGTCCGCCTTGCCGTGGAGTTCCTGGCCCGCACCGGCCTGCGCAAAGGCGAGTTCCTCGACCTCACCGTCGACTCCGTCGTGCAGATCGGCGCCGCCTACTGGCTGCACGTGCCGCTCGGCAAGCTCCGCACCGACCGCTATATCCCGCTGCACCCCCAGCTCAAAGACCTCCTCGACGCCTGGCTCGCCGCGCGGCCCGCCAGCCTGCGCACCCCTTACCTCTTTGTCGAGCACGGCCAGCGCATCGGGCAGGGCCGCGTCGACCGGGCCGTCGCCAAAGCCGCCCGCGCTGCCGGGATCGGCCACGTCAGCCCGCACCGGCTCAGGCACACCCTCGCCACCCAGGCCATCAACCGGGGCATGAGCCTTGAGGCCATAGCTGCCCTTCTAGGGCATCGGTCGATGCGGATGACCATGGTGTATGCCCGCATCGCCAACCGCACCGTGGCCGAGGAATACTTCGCCGTGTCGGAGAAGGTCGAGGCCCTCTACCACGCCCCGAAGAACCTGCCCGCCGGCGCCGAGGGCACCGAGATGCGCAAACTCCGCGCCGAAATGCACCAGCGGATGCTCGGCAACGGCTACTGCGCCCGCCCCGTCGGCCTGGACTGCCACTTCGAGTCCATCTGCGAATCGTGCACGTTCTTCCAGACCACCATCGAGTTCCGCCCCACCCTCGAAAAGCAGCGCGACGACGCCGCCGCCAAGGGCCAGGCAGGGCGCAAGAAAATCTTCGACGGGCTACTGTCCCGCCTCGGCGAGGCAGCCTCCTAGCATGATCAACTTGACAAGATCACCCGCATAATGGCCGAGCATCGCGGCGATGGCTTCCAGGCTCATCCCGCGGTTGATCGCCTGGGTGGCCAGGGTATGCCTGAGCTGGTGCGGGTGGATATGCGGCAGGCCGGCCGCGGCGCCGGCCTTGTTGATGTAGCGGGTGACGGCGTGCCGGTCGGCGGGCTTGCCGTTCTCGCGGGGCAGCAGCAGCGGGTTTGATGGATCCACGTGCGCGGTGCGGTAGTCGTCGATGAGGGCGACCAGGTGCGGGTGCAACGGCAGGTAACGGTCCTCGCGGAGCTTGCCGACCGGGACGTGCAGCCACGGGCCGGCGCCGATGTGCACGACCGCGCCGGCGCGCAGGGAGGTGTACTCGCTGACCCGCAGGCCGGTGCGCAGCAGCATTTCCACGGTGACGCGCACCAGCAGGCGCTTGTCGCCCTGGGCGGCGCGCAGCAGTTTCGCGGCGGCGGCGTCGTCGAGGGCCTTGGGCAGCGGGTGGTCCTGGCGGGGCAGGTCGCCGGGGAACATCGGCACCCGCGGCGGGGCCTCCTCCCAGCCCCATTCATCGAGGCGGACGAAGAACATCCGCAGCGTGCCCAGCCGGTGGGCGATGGTCGCGGTGGTCACCCGGGGCTTGTTCTGCCCGGGACGGCGGGCCAGCCAGGGCTTGTAGTCCTCGATGTGGCGGCGGGTGACCTGCGCGGTGCTGGTCACCTCGGCCGCGGTCTCGATCAAAAAGCCGGCGAAGCAGCGCAGCGCGAGGTCGGCGCCGCCGACGCTGCCCGGGCGCAGCACGCAACCGATCTGGGTCAGGTAGCGGCGCATGGTGGCGGTGATCTGCGGGAGCGCAGGCTCGAGATCGGCCCAGCCCGGCAGCGGGCCCATCCCGTTGGCGCCCCGCGGCGCCCCGCTCACCGCCGGCTCCCGGTGACCGCGCCCGGTCCGGCGGGCTGGCCGGCGAAGACCTGCGCGTCGATCACCTCGGCGGCCTTGCGGTACTGGGCCGCGAGCCAGTCGTCGGCCAGATGCAGGTAGATCCGGGTGGACTCGATCGAGGCGTGCCCGGCCTGGGCCTGCACCGCCTCTAGTGCCATCCCGGCTTCGCGCAGCCGGGTCAGGCAGGTGTGGCGAAGCTCGTGGCAGGTCGCGTGCTCCAGCCCGGCCCGGCGCCGGGCGGCCGTGAGGACCTCATCCATCCCTCTGACGGACAGCGGCTGCCCGCGGTGTGGTCCCTTCAATACCAGGAACACCCGGTCGCTGCGGGCACCGGGCGGCCGCTCGGCGTCTAGGTAGGCAGCTACCGCGGCGAAGAACCGGCCCGAGACCGGGATCAGCCGCTGCCGGCCGCCCTTGCCCTCGGTGATGAACAGCCGCCGTTCGGCGGCGTGCAGATCTTCCAGCCGCAGCCCGAGGACCTCGCAGCGCCGCAGCCCGCCGAGGATCATCGCCGCGACCATGGCCCGGTCCCGGTGGGTACGCAGCGCCGCGGTCAGCGCATCCACCTCGGCCGGGGACAAGATCCGCGGCAGCTGGCGAGTGGCGCGCACCAGCGGGACGCCCTGACGCGGCCGGGACCGCTCCCGGCGGGTCGGCAGCCCCCGCGGCACCGGATTGGCTGCCACATCGCCGCGGGCCTGCAAGAACGCGAAGAAACCCGACACGACCGACAAGCGCCGGCGCACCGTGGCACCTGACACCCCGGCAAGCCCGGGCTCTGCCGACTGCAGCACCCGGCGCTCGCCGGCGCGGCCAGTGCGCTGGGCGGTGATGAAGGCCAGCACATCAGCAGGCCGGACCTGATCCGGCGGCTTGGCAACCACCGTGAAGAACGTCTTCAGGTCATACGCGGCCGCCAGCACCGTGTTCGGCCGGCACCGTCCGCCCAGGAACTCCAGATACACATCAGCTAGCGGAACCCCGACCCCGACAGCCAGCTCACCGCAGCAGCCACTCGAACGGGTCACGCGCAGATCGGCACCACGCACAGCACAAGCTCCCATCGTCACGGACGACTCAACCCGTCAAGGGTGGTCGAAACGACAAGGAAGATCACGTGCATAACATGCATGAGCGGGTAACTGACGCTTGGCATCGTCCCTGGAGTGCCCGGGCCTCCGGCACCACTGTGGTAGTCCTCAGCTGGACCTGGACCAACGAGATGATCTTGCAGAATGCTGCTCCCTGTCACCGGACACGCCGGGAGGCAGCGGTGCGCCGGGCCCTGTTGCTGCTACCAAAGCGCTGCACCACGATGGAACGACTGATCACAGAAACTCTTGCAGGTCATGAACTTGACCACGGCGAAGTCTGCCCTTCGGATTGCCCCTCAACAGCGAACGGCCACCTGTTCATCGTTCGAATTAGGTCTATGACCTGGGTGGAGCTAAGGGGATTCGAACCCCTTGCCCCTTGCATGCCATCACAGGCAGCCCGTCCACCCGCGTCCATCCCCGCAGGTCACCGTCCCGGGCCGTGCACCAGGGTCCGCTCGCGTCCGCACGGGTTGCGGTACTTTCCTGCTGTGCATCAAGCGCTTCCGGCCTGGCCGGGCAGGGACAACATGGGTTCAGGAGGGTTGAGATGGCATCACGGGTCGCCGTGATTGGCGCCGGACCATGCGGGCTGGCACAGCTGCACGCCTTCGAGGAAGCTCGCCGACAGGGTGCCGAGGTACCGCAGGTCGCTTGTTTCGAGAAGCAGAGCGACTGGGGTGGATTGTGGAACTACACCTGGCGCACCGGGCTCGACGAGCACGGCGACCCAGTACACGGGAGCATGTACCGCTACCTGTGGTCCAACGGGCCCAAGGAGTGCCTCGAGTTCGCCGACTACACCTTCGATGACGCACTTCGGGCAGCCGATCCCGTCGTTCCCGCCGCGCGAAGTCCTTTACGACTACATCACCGGGCGGGCCAAGACGAACAACGTTCGCCAGTTCATCCAGTTCGACACCGCCGTGCGATGGATCAGCTACGACGAGAAGGCCGGGAAGTTCGCAGTAACTGTGCAGACCAGGGACGACGGCCGGACCAGGACCGAAGAGTTCGACAAGGTCATCGTCGCGACCGGGCACTTCTCCACGCCGAACATGCCGTCGTTCGAGGGGTTCGACCAGTTCCCCGGCCGCATTATGCACTCCCACGACTTCCGGGACGCTCGGGAATTCGCCGGCAAGCGGCTGCTAGTCATCGGCAGTAGCTACTCCGCGGAGGACATCGCGCTGCAGACCAAGAAGTACGGTGCCCACTCCGTAACCATCTCCTACCGGACCGAGCCGATGGGCTTCCCGTGGCCGGCGGGCATCGACGAGGTGCCGCTGCTTTCCAAGGTCGACGGCAGCACCGCGCACTTCGCTGACGGGACGGCACGCGATGTGGACGCCATCGTGCTGTGCACTGGGTACCAGCACTCGTTCAGGTTCATCTCCGACGAGCTGCGGTTGCGCACCGCGAACGTGCTGTACCCCGACAACCTCTACAAGGGTGTCTTCTGGCTCGGCAACCCCGACCTCATGTACCTCGGGATGCAGGACCAGTACTACACGTTCACCATGTTCGACGCGCAGGCGTGGTATGCGCGGGACTATGTGCTCGGCCGGATCTCGCTGCCCTCGCGCGAGGAAATGGCCGCCGACATCGCACATTGGCGCGGCCGGCTGGCCGAGTGCGCGGGGCCGTTCGACGAGATCAACTTCCAGGCCAACTACCTGGCGGACCTGAATAAGGACGTCGACTACCCCAGCTACGACGTTGACTTGACTCGTGCGCACTTCCGGGACTGGGAGCACGACAAGAAGGCCAGCATCACCGGGTACCGGAACCGGTCTTTCTCCTCGCCCTGCACCGGAACCATCGCGCCGGTCCACCACACCCCGTGGTGGCAAGAACTCGACGACTCCATGGCGACCTTCCTGGGCAACCAGACGTAGGGCGTATTCGCGCCCCTCGCCTCCCAGGCAGTCTCGATGGGGACTCGGGTCAAGTCATTGCACATCAAGTCGACGATCATCACGTTTTCGGCGCGGTTCTTGGCCGAGCGCTCAAGCTCGGCGCTGCCGGGCGGCCTGCCGCCGGTGCGCAGACCGCTAGTGCGTTCCCTTGATCAGCCGGGTCACCACGGCCCGGGGCGCCCGGCGCAGGAACAGCTCGGGCGACAAGCTGGCCACGGCACCGCGAACATGCGGATGAAGGCGGCATACGGCGGCCGACGGCACCAGCAGGAAACTACAAGGGACCTGAAGGGTGCCGGTTTCCTGCCACTTGCCCATTTACCTTATAGCCCCACAACATGTACCAGATGAAGGCGATCACCGCCAGCGCAGCGCAGCCAATGACACATAGGGTCACGACCCTCTGTGCGTGATTGGCAATAGCCGCCATGCCCGAGCACGTGGCTGGCCCCGTACGTTTGTTCAGTTCTGCCCCGCACCGGCTGGCAAGGCCATCCGTCACCTGCAACAGGATCGCGCCGATCACCGCGAGCGTGACTGCAGCGCCCAGGAAATCCTTGGCCAGGTGCGGCGGCTCCTGGGGCTTGCCGAAGCCGGGGATCGTTGACAGGTCCTTGCTCAGCTGCCGGAGCTGCCGGCGTCCGATGCGAGCTGGTTTGTCGCCTGGCCTCATACTCGGTGGGTTCCCCGTGAGCACTGCCAAGAACCTCACGTGGCCGACCCCCGCCCGGGAGCTTGCGAAGTCAGCAGCACTTTCCGTCAGCCTCTTTTGGACATGTGGACGGCGATGGCGCCGAAGACCAGCACCATGACTCCATAAATCCCCAGCGGAGCAGCGGCGGCGATGCCGAACGCGCTCGCCGCGATGCCTGCCGCGACCGCGAAATCCCGCATCGCGGTTGGCAGGACGATAGCTGTGCGCCGTCGTGACGGCACCCCGAGCGCAAGCAGCCATCCCAGCATGCCCGCACCCACAAGGAAGGCGAGCAGGGCCGCGGCGATCAGGCCATCGCTGACTTGAAGCCGCAATTCGCTGGCGACCTCCCAGAGCAGCATCAGCAGGCTTGCCACTCCCAGGATCGCGACCAGCGAGCGCTCGCGACCGCCGAGTGGATCGAGGGTGCGCACCGCGCAGCCCGCAATCAGGGGCAGAGCCACGACAAGGGCAAGCGTGGATAGCAGCCCGAGCTGTGACACCGCGGAATGGGCGCCGAGCAGGCTCAAGATCGGTCCAGCGAGGAACACGGTCAGCAACGTGGACGCGATCAGCAGGCCAGCTGCCACAACGATCTCGCCGCCGGCCAGGCCGGTGAGCGCCACGGATGCCACTTCCACCGGGGCAACACCGGCCGCGAGCACCCCCCCTCGCAGCAGCGGCTCGCTGACGAGCCTGCTGGCCAGCCACGCCAGCACCGGCAGAGTGACGGTTGTGACTGCCAGCACCAGCACCATGCGCCGGGAAGCCCCGCGCATGCTGCCGATATCGGCGAATGTCACCGATGAGCCGGTACAGAAGACCAGCACCGCCAGGGTAATCAAGATCGCTCCGTCGGCATCCAGCCGCCGCCCGGGTCCAGGCAGCGCAACGGCCAGCCCGGCCGAGATCAGGACCAGAGGCAGCAGGAACCGGTCAAGAAAGCCAGCCAGCCGCGCAAGCCGGGCCGAGAGGCCGGACACGTCGTCACTGCCCCCCACTGCCTCACCACCCGCCACGGGGAGCCGTTGCCGCCCCAGCCTTGCCGGTGTCGCGAACCGGCTGATCATGTTAGCCTCCTCGCAAGCCAGGCGTTGGTCAGGTGCACCGACTGGATCCCCGGGCCCCGCGACGGCCGTGATGAGCGTGCCATTCCGTCGGCATCTCCCGGCGAAGGTCCCTGGAACGGCGGACGTTCCGCGCCCTCGTTGAGACAGGAACAGACCGCGAAAGAAGAGGCCGGTTGATGTACGAGAAAGTCCTGGTCGCCCTGGATTACTTCCGCGACCCGGGCTGACCCATGCCGCGGGCGTGCGTGCTGCAGCACATCCGGTGCGAGCCGCCCGGGCTGTTCAGCGGCCCGCTCCGTGACCGCGGCTTCGTGGTCGAGGTGGTCGAGGTGGACGAGGGCGGCCGCTTGCCCGACTGGCGCGAGGCCGATCTCGTGCTGGCCATGGGCGGCCCGATGGGCGCGTATGACGAGGCCGGGTATCCCTGGCTCGCCGCGGAGAAGCAGTGGATCGCGGCTGCGGTGCGGGCCGGCACGCCCTACCTGGGGGTATGCCTTGGCGCGCAACTGCTGGCCGCGAGCCTCGGCGCGGAGGTTCATGCCGGGGATACGCCCGAGGTCGGCGTCCTGCCGGTCGAGGTAACCGGCCCGGGGCAGGCCGACCCGGTGTTCGGCGTGCTCGGCGGCCAGTTCCCGGCCCTGCAATGGCACGGCGACACGTTCGCGATCCCCGCTGGCGCGGTTCATCTGGGCCGGTCCGCTGCCTATCCGAACCAGGCGTTCAGGTTCGGGGAGGCCGCGTACGCCGTCCAGTTCCATGTCGAGGTGACCGACCCGATGCTCGCCGAATGGCAGCAGGTGCCCGCGTACCAGAAGTCCGCCGAGGCTGTGCTGGGTCCTGACGGCTTCCAGTACCTGGCCGCAGCCTTCGCGGCCGCCCGGCATTCGATGGCGCGGTCCGCTTCGGGCATGTTCAACGCCTGGCTCGATCTTGTGGCGCGACCATGACGTTCTTTGAGCTTGCCGATCCTGGCTTCTCGGTCACCTCCGATGAAGTGCACCGGGCCAGGGGGAACTGCTGGTACGCCCACACCAGCTACGGCCTCGCGGTGCTGCGCCGCGACCAGGCCAGCCGGCTGATGAGGCATCCCGGCGTGCGGCAGGGGAGTTCCGCGTGGCCGGCCCACCACGGCATCACTTCCGGGTTGTTCGCGGACTGGTGGGCCGGCTGGGTGCTGAACAAGGAAGGGGCCGATCACCAGCGGCTGCGCAAGCTGTTGAACCCTGCCTTCTCGCGGCGGCTGGTGGCGGCCCTGGAACCGCGCTTCGCCGCGCTGGCAGGCGAGCTCGTGGACTCCTTCGCCGAGCCGGGCCGGTGCGAGTTCATGACCGAGTTCGCGGAGCCTTATGCTGCGCGCGTCATCGCGATCATGCTGGGAATCCCGGAACGGGAATGGCCGGTGATCGCCCGCGACTCAGCGACCGTCGGCCTGGCGATGGGGGTCCGGATCCGCCAGAACCTCGGAGAGATCGAGGCTGCGCTGGGCCGGCTCTATGCCTACGCCGACGCGCTGATCGCGGACCGCCGGGCCACGCCCCGAGAGGACTGTGTGACCAGCCTGGTCAGGGCGCACGCCGACCACGACCGGCTCAGCCAGGCCGAGCTGCGCGACACGCTGGTCCTGTTGATCTTCGGCGGCTTTGATACCACCCGCAACCAGCTGGGCCTGGCCATGCAGGCATTCGTCGACCACCCGGGGCAGTGGCGGCTGCTCGGGCAGCGTCCCGGCCTGGCGCCCGCCGCGGTCGAGGAGGTCATGCGGGTCAGCCCCACCACGACCTGGGTCACCCGGGAGGCCCTCGCGGACTTCACCTTCGACGGGCTTGCCATCAAGGCCGGCACCACCATCCACCTGTTCTGCGAGTCGGCGGGCACCGACCCCGGCGGGGGCGGTGACCTCGCGTTCGACATCGCCGCGGCAGGCCGGCCGCCACACCTGGCCTTCGGTGGGGGAGCGCATTACTGTCTTGGTCACCTTGTCGCGCGCGCGGACATGAGCGCGGCCCTGGCGGTGCTCGCCCGCCGGCTTGGCGAGCCACGGCCGTCCGGGGATGCGGTCTGGCTGCCGTGCAGCGGCAACACCGGGCAGGCCCGGCTCCCCCTGGCCTTCACGCCGGGGATTTACTCAGAGGAAACAGAGTTTAACCAGATTATAACAGACGCGTAACGGGGCACTTACTGTCGGCGTACCGGCGATCACAGGATCCGGCGCCGCTGCCGGCCACTGCTCGCCGCCGGTGCCGCTTGGGGTCAGTCGGCCAGCCACACCAGCGGCGCGGCGCTGGAACGGATCGCGCGTACCGCCCGCCGGTAGCGCAGCCGCCCGATCCGCGCGCGATCCGGCCCGAAGACGAAGATCCCGGCTCCCTGCTCGTGCATGACCTCGAGCATGGCCGGGATGGGATGAAAGCTCTTCACCCTCAGCCTTGTCACGTCCACTCCGAGCGAGTGGGCCAGTTCCGCGGGCGCCCACAGGGATTCCGCGAGCCGAGGAGGGCAGGGCAGATCGTCGTAGCCCAGCATCGCCGACAGCGGCAGCGGCGCACGCTCGACGAAGTTGGCCACTATCAGCCGCTGGCCGAGCTCGACCGCCGAATCGACCGCGAACACCACCGCATCGGGGTCGAAGGGAACATCGAGCGTCGCGAGCAGGACCGGCCGGCCCCCGGCCCGGTCAGGCCGGCTGGTGGCCTGCGGCTCCGACCGCTCCGGCGCCCGCATGTCATGTCACTCCGGGTGCAGTTTCCACCTGCGCAGGCTCCTCGCCTGTTCCCTGACCCGCCGCCGCCATCTGGGCATGTAGAAGAGGAACCAGAAGCTCATCACGACCGGAAGCAGCAGCATGATCCGGATTCCGGCGACGGTCGCCAGGGCCACGATGGGGACGACCAGGGCCAGCGCGGTGAGGATCGCCGTGATGCGCATCCGGCGCATGTCCCGCATGATCTCCCAGTACTCCTCCGAGGGGATCTGCCCGGTGTTCCAGCGGCGGTGGCACGTGCGGCACTCCCACCGCTCGCCATACGGAACGTATCCGATCCCGCCGCAGTCGCAGCGGACGGTGATCTGGGCACCGCGCACCTTCGCATTGTAGGTGTTCACCAGCTGCCCGGACAGGCCCGGAGCAGGGGCGCGCGCGCTGACAGGCGGCCCATGGCGCCCGGCCACCAGCCACGCCGGAGCGACACGAGCGCGGAAGGTAGCCAGGCAGTCACGCAGGCACGATGCATAGAGATGGGCAGATCCATACGTGTAGACAGGCAGACCTATACGTGCTAAACAACGTTTACCTGGGGTGAACGGAGGTGCCCAGAGTGGCTGAGGCTTTCATTGAAGAGCGGCACCTACTGAAGTCGCTCCGCTGGTGGGACGGGTTCGTCATAGCCCTGTGCAACCCGGGCTTCCTGATCGCGTCCCTCGGGTTCTCGATGGGAGCGCTCGGCACCTGGGGCGCGGTACTGCTGTGGGCCATCTCGGCCGCCGTCGGCATGCTGCAGACCTGGATCTACGCGGAGACCGCGTCGATGTTCCCGGACAAGCCGGGCGGCATCTCGCTGTACGCCCACGAGGGCTGGCGCGGGCGGTTCTCGCTGGTCGGCCCCATCGGGGCGTTCGGATACTGGATCGGCTGGTCCGTCGTGCTGTCGATCTTCGGCGTGCTGATCGGCGACCTTATCCAGGCACAGTGGTTCCCGAACACGACCTGGTCGGTGTTCGACGGCGTCGTGCACTTGGGCCTGCCGCAGGTCATCGCGGTCAGCCTGCATCATCGCTGGTCTGGCTGCTGAACGTCTTCGGGATCCGCCCGGCCGTGTGGATCTCCTACGTCACCGGGGCTGGGCTCATGGTCCCGCTGGCGATCTTCATCGTGGGGCCGTACCTCACCGGGAACTGGCACAGCTCCAACATGACCTGGGCGCTGCACGGCTACAGCGGCTTCAAGCTGGCGATGGTCTACCTGTTCCTGTTCGGCTGGTCCGCGTACGCCGCCGAGGTGTGCGCGACCTTCGCCCCCGAGTACCACGACACCAGGCGGGACACCACGATCGCGCTGCGGTCGGCCGGTGTGTTCACGCTGCTGGTGTTCCTGCTGTTCCCGCTGGGGATCGGCGGGGTCTCCGGCGCGCCGAGCGCCGCCACCGCCAGCGGCCAGTTCTATGTCCCGGCCCTGGCGAAGATCGTGGGCAGCGGCGCGGCGCAGGTCATCATCGTGCTGCTCATCGGCAGCCTGCTCCTGTCGATGATCTCCTCGACGGCCGACGGGTCGCGCGCGCTGTACGGGATCGCCCGCGACGGCATGACGGTCAAGCAGCTCTATCACCTGAACCGCTTCCACGTGCCAGGCCCGGGCGATGACCGTCGACCTGGTCGTGAACGTGCTGCTGGTGCTGTTCGTCTCCAGCAACCTGGCGATCCTGTACATGAGCAACATCGGGTACGTACTGGCTCACGTCTTCGCGCTGAGCGGCTTCCTGTTGCTGCGCCGGGACCGGCCCAACTGGCCGCGGCCCATCAAGGTGGGGCCGGTCTGGCTCTGGATCGCCGCGGTGCTGGTCGTGTTCAACACCGTGCTGATCTTCTACGGCATCACCAACCCGACGCTCACCGGCTACGGGACCTGGACCGATATGTTCATCGGCGTGGGCGTCCTGGTCGCCTCCGTGCTGCTGTTCTTCTACCGGCGAATCGTGCAGGACAAGCAGAAGGTCACGTTCCACGAGGAAGTGCCAACCGAGCCTTCCCCCGAGCAGATGGCGCTGCTCCGCGAGGAGGTGGCGCCGGCCGCGGCCGACTGACCACCGCGGCGGTCAGCCTGCCGCGGCGGCCAGGCCGCGGTGCCGGTCAGCTCCACGGGAACGGCGAGTTGCTGGTCGGGTGCAGGTCACCGCTGCGGTACCGGCCGAACCGGAACGGCGCCAGCAGCCCCTGCTCCTCGCCGAGCAGTTCCCTGGCGACCAGCGCCCCGACGCCGATCATCTTGTAGCCATGGTTGGAGTCGGCGATGACATAGGCGTTCTGGCTGAACACGTCGAAGACCGGGAAGCTGTCCGGGGTGAACGCGCCGATCCCGCCGGTCGGCTCGCGCCGGTAGAGGTGGCGCTTGCCCTGCAGCCGCTTGTGGCAGTGCGCGAGCGCCGACGTCCACATCCGGATGAAGTCCTCTTTCACCGTGTAGTCGGGGCTCTCCGGGCCGTACGGGTCCACGGCAACCTGCCGCGGCGGCGCGGTCGATCGCGTAGGGCGAGGTACCGCCCTGCACTCCGCCGAAGTAGAAGTCCGGCTTGTAGTAGATCCCCCACATCTGGTCCGTGACCAGGTCGCCGCTGATGTCGTCATAGAGCGGCGCAGCTGGAATCGACGTGCAGGACCGGCGGGAAGCCGCCCCGGTTGTCCGTGAACTCTTTCGGGTTCACCGCGAGCGTCCCCTCCTGCAGGGCCCAGTAGGTCCACATCGGCCGGCCGGGGTGGACGGTGCCGTCGCGCCCAGTGACCGGGATGTGGCTGGGCAGGCCCAGCATCGCCCACAGGTCACGGATCCACGGGCCGGCCGCGATGATGAGCTGATCGCAGCGGATCCCGCCCTGATCGGTCTCCACCTCCGTGACCGCTCCGCCGCTGGTGTGCAGGCCGGTGACGCGGACCCCCGGCACGATCCGCACGCCTTCGGACTCCGCCTTCGCTGCCAGGCCCCGCAGCGAGCGAACATTGTTGGCGTAGCCGCCCTTCTTCTCGTGCAGGATCGCGGTCACGCCGGCCGCCTGCCAGTCGTCGAACATGTCCAGCATGTAGGCGCGGCAGTCGCGCTCGCCCTCGATGAGCACCGACGGGTAGCCGATCGCCTGCTGCTCGGAGAAGATCTTTGCCACGTTTTCGTGCATCTCTTCCGGCGCGATCTGCATGTAGCCGACGGGATGGTAGGCGAGCACCTCGGGGTCGGACTCCCAGATGGCTACCGAGTGAGCCATCAGCTCGCGCATGGCGGGCTGGAAGTAGTTGTTGCGGATGACACCACAGGCGATCCCGGACGCGCCGGCACCGACCCCGCGCTTGTCGAGGACGAGGATGTCGCCGCCGCCGCCGAGACCGCGGGCCTTGAGCTCTTTCGCGAGATGCCAGGCCGTGGAGAGCCCGTGGATCCCGGCACCGATGATGACGTAACGGCTGCTGGCTGGAATGGAGGTCACTGGTCCGGCCTCTCTCCTGGTGGCGAGCCCGACATGAGCCTGCTAGTATTGCCTATACGGCAATACTATTTCCAAATATAGGAGAAGTGTACCGTGGCACGGACTGGCCGGCCAGCCACCCGCCAGGTCGCTGCGGTCCAGCGCGCGATCGCCATCCTCGACGAACTCGCGGCGGCGCGGGCCGAGCTGGGCACCAACGAGATCGCCCGCCGGACCGGGATCAACGTCAGCACGATCTCCCGGATTCTCGCCACGCTCGCCAGCGGCGGGCTGGTCGACCATGTCCCCGCCACCGGGCGGTACCGTCTCGGCGCGGGCGTGGCCCGGCTTGCCAACGCGGCGGGCCTGGACATCCGGTCACTCGCCCGCGCGCATCTGGAGGAGTTGGGCAAGCTCATCGGGGAGACCGCCACGCTGTCGGTCCCCGGGGAGCACGAGGCGTTCACGCTCGACTTCGCGCAGAGCCCGCTCAGCGTCCGCAGCGTGGCTGAGGTGGGCCGCACGAGCGTCGCGCACGCGACGGCGGTGGGCAAGGTGGTCCTCGCCCACGGTGGAACGGTGCCCGGCGGAGCCTTGAAGGCGTATACGAAACGGACGATCGTGGCTGCCGCAGTTCTTGAGATCGAGGTCGCCGGGGTCAGGGAAAAGGGCTGGGCGCAGGCCGTCGGAGAGCGTGAGGAGGACCTGAACGCGGTCGCGGCGCCGGTGCTGGACCGCAGCGGGAAGCTGGTCGCGATCCTCGGTGTGCAAGGCCCCGCGGTCCGGTTCAGCCCGCGGGCGATGCGCTCCGCCGCCGAACTGCTGGTCGAGAAGGCCGCCCAGATCTCCGCCGCACTGTGAATCCGGCAGCCGGTTCGGCACGGTCGTGTCCGGCACGGCCACCGGCTGACACCGAAGGCGACCCGATCGGGGCGCGTCAGGACCGGGGGCGCGTCTTGTCCGGGTCGTAGAACGGGAACCGCACCACCTGCGCCGGTATCCGCTTGCGGTGACCGTCCAGCTTCCCGACGTCGACGGCCGTGCCGATGTCCGAGTAGTCGATCGCCATCCGGCACAGGGCGATGTTCTTGCGCAGGATCGGTGACCGGGTACCGCTGGTGATCACGCCGACCTGGGACCGGCCGACGTGCACGCAGTCACCATGCGCGGCGGTCTCGTTGCCTTCCAGCTCAAGCCCCACCAGGGTGCGCTGCGGGGCGGCCTTGCGACGCTCCAGGGCCGCGCGGCCGACGAAGTCGTCCTCTTTCGTCTTCAGCGCGACGGCGAAACCGATCCCCGCCTCGAAGGGGTCGACCTGGTCGCAGAACTCATAACCGGCGAAGATCAGGCCCGACTCGATCCGGAGAACGTCCAGCGCGTCCAGGCCGAGCGGGGTCAGGTCGTGGCCGGAGCCCGCCTCCCACACCGCATCCCACAGCGCCAGGGCGTCTCGCGGATGGCACCACAGCTCATAGCCGAGCTCACCGGTATACCCGGTGCGCGACACGATCAGCGGGAGGCCCGCCGGCCCGCCGATCCGGCCGATCGCGAACCGGAACCAGCCCAGGTCGCCAAACGCGGGCTGCGTCGGAGGGGTCCACACCAGGTCGCGCAGCAGTTCGCGCGACTTCGGCCCCTGCACCGCGATGTTGTGCAGCTGATCGGTGGAATGCTTGACCCACACCTGGTCCAGTCCCAGCCTCCCGGCCTGCTCGCGCAGCCAGATCCCGTCGTGCTCGTCGCCGCCGACGAAGCGGAACCTGTCCGCGGCAAGGCGGAAGACCGTGGCATCGTCCAGCATCCCGCCAGTCTTGTTGCACATCGCGGTGTAGACGACCTGGCCGTCCGCGAGCTTCCTGATGTTGCGCGTGACGGCCGCCTGCAGCAGGGCCTCGGCGTCCGGGCCGACCACCTCGAACTTGCGCAGCGGGGAAAGGTCCATGACCACCGCGCCCTCGCGGCAGGCCCAGTACTCGTCGATCGCGCCGTGGTTGTCGAAGCTGGTCGGCAGCCAGTAGCCGCGGTATTCCGTAGTACGCCTGGTCAGCGCGGACCAGCGGGGCTGGAACGCCGTCTGGCGGGTGAGCTTCGGCTCGGCGTCCGGGGTGACTCGGTGCGCGATCGCCATGGAGAACCTCCGCTCGGCTGGGTAGACGCGGATGTGGATGTCGGTCGGGTTCCAGGCGTTGGCGGGATCGATGTCGTCGGGGCAGGCCGAGGACGCGCACACGATGTCCGTCATGGCCCGCAGCAGCACGTAGTCGCCCGGACGAGACCAGGGCTCGTCGAAGAAGAGCTGGTTGGCGGAGTTGAAGAAGGTGTTGTAGAAGAAGTTCAGCGCGGGC
Organism: uncultured Actinomycetes bacterium; assembly: GCA_963730235.1. GTDB lineage: Bacteria > Actinomycetota > Actinomycetes > Streptosporangiales > Streptosporangiaceae > DASXKD01. Next base: position 286,318 of record CAVSRH010000001.1, on the reverse strand, counting down.
CAGCCGCGGCGCGCCGCCACGCCGAACCGGCCGAGCTGCCCGTTGAAGTTGTCGGTGCAGTTGATGTGGCCTGAGTAGCCGAGATCCTCGTAATACTTGGCGTTGCAGGCCAGCGCGAAGGTGTCGTGCCTGCCCACCGTGTCCCGCACCACCTCCACCAGCGGGCGCATGTCCTGGTCGAAGAACTTGCCGTACAGGCCAGGCTGGGGGTAGGCGTTGCCCATCAGGTTGCGGGTGGTGGTGGCGTCAAGCCCGCGCTCGACGCCATCGGACAGCCGCCGGGAGTCGAAGGCAAGGAAGTCGGAGCATTGCCGCCCCTCGACGTCGATGACCTGGATGTACTGACCGGCTTCGACCTCGTACGCCAGCGCCGTCGCGGAATCCACCCGCAGGTCGAGGACCGTGTCTGCCAGCGGCTCCGGCAGCCGTGGCCCGGCCTGCGGCCGCGGCCGCAGCCGCCGGATCTCGATCTGCAGGTCGGACGGGGGGTTGTGCTGGTCCACCAGCATCAGCCCGCCAGGGGCCGCGACGATGCACGTCACCGGGTGCTGTGCCGCGAAGCCTGCCGACGCGCCGGCCGGCGACCACTCGCCGAACAGCGCCACCGCGCGAGCTGCTGACGGGTCCAGGCCGCGCGCCGCGAGGATGCCGACGACCTCCTCCGCCGCCAGGGCGCCCGGAGTCCGCCCAGCGTCCGGGTCAGCGGTGACGCCGCCGCCGCCGGTTGGGCGCGGGGCCGCCATGGCCCGCAGCACCGTCGCCGCGCCATCCGCCGACGCGCCAAGCTCCCCGAAGCCCTCGCCACCGCGGGCAAGGACGGTGAGCTCACCGCGCTGCCGCCCCTCGGCGTCGATGATGGTGATCTCGTCTCCGGCCCCGAGTTCCACCGCGGTGACCGCGCCGGGGCGCACCCGGTAGCTTTCCAGCCGCGGGTCGGCGGGTGGCAGGCCGGGGAGGATCAAGCGGGGACGGCCGGGCGGTGCCTGCCCGTCAGGCAACCCCACACCAGTCGTCACGACAGCCCTACGATCTCGCCGTCGGAGTCAAGGTCGATGCGCGCCGCGGCCGGATGTGCGGACAGGCCGGGCATCGTGCGGATGTCACCGCAGATCGGGTATACGAATCCGGCGCCGACCGAGGCACGGACCTCCCGGACCGGCAACGTCCACCCGGTCGGCGCCCCCTTGAGCGCCGGATCCGAGGAGATCGACAGGTGCGTCTTGGCGATGCACACGGGGAGCCCGCCGAACCCGGCCCGCTCGTAGGTATCGAGCTGCTTGACGGCCTGCGCGGAATAGCTCACGCCCGCCGCGCCGTAGACCCGCCGGGCCACGGTCTCGATCTTCTCCCGCAGGGTCGCCTCATCGGGGTACAGGAACTGGAACCCGTCAGGCTCGTCGGCGGCCTCGGCCACCGCTTCGGCGAGCTCGGCGGCGCCGCGGCCGCCCTCGGCGAAGTGGGTGCACACCGCGGACCGGGCTCCCATCGAGTCGGCGACTTCGCGTATCGCGTCATGCTCGCTGGGGTGGTCGGTCGGGAATGCGTTGATCGCGACCACCGGCGGGACGCCGTGCAGCCGGACGTTCTCGAGCTGCTTGCGCAGGTTCGCCGCGCCGGCCAGCACGTCGTCGGGGTTCTCCGCCAGCAGTTCGGGTGGCAACGGCCGGCCCGCGACCACCTTGTACTTGCCCGAGTGTGCCTTCAGCGCGCGGACCGTCGCGACGACCACCGCGGCGTCCGGCCGGAGCCCCGAGGTGCGGCACTTGATGTTGAAGAACCGCTCGGCCCCCATGTCGGCACCGAACCCCGCCTCGGTGACCAGGAAATCGCCCGTCCGGATGCCGATCAGGTCGGCCACCACCGATGAGTTGCCGGTGGCGATGTTGCCGAACGGGCCGGTGTGCACCAGCACGGGCGTGTTCTCCATGGTTTGCAGCAGGTTCGGCTTGATCGCGTCGCGCAAGATCACCGCCATCGCTCCCGCGGTGTCGAGTTCCTCGGCGGTCACCGGGGAGCCCGCCGAGGTGTAGCCCACGACGATCCGGCCCAGCCGCTGCCGGAGGTCGGCCAGTGACGAAGAAAGTGCGAGCGTGGCCATCACCTCGGAGGCGGCCGTGATGTCGAACCCCGTCTGCCTGGTCACGCCGTCGGCCTTCGGGCCGAGCCCGATCACGATGTTCCGCAGCGCCCGGTCGTTGACGTCCAGGGCCCGGCGCCAGGTGATCTCGTTGAGGTCAAGCCCGAGGGCGTTGCCCTGGAAAAGATGGTTGTCGAGCATCGCGGCGAGCATGTTGTGCGCGGCCGTCACGGCGTGCATGTCACCGGTCAGGTGCAGGTTGAGCACCTCCATCGGGACGACCTGGCTGTAGCCGCCGCCCGCGGCGCCGCCCTTGATGCCGAACGTCGGGCCCATCGACGGCTGCCTGATGGCGACCGTTGCCCGCTTGCCGATGTGCCGGAATGCCTGCCCGAGCCCGACGGTCGTGGTGGTCTTGCCTTCACCGAGCGGGGTGGGAGTGATCGCCGTGACCACTACGTACTTCGCCTTGGGGCGATCGGCCAGCTCCCCGATCGCCGCCAGCTTGATCTTCATGACCTGCTCGCCGTAGGGCTCGAGCAGGTGCATGCCCAGGCCAGCTTCGCTGGCGATGTCATCGACCGGCTTCAGCTGCGCGCTGCGGGCGATCTCGAGGTCACTTGGGAATGCCATGTTAGGGCTCCTCAAATTCCGGGGGGTTCGAAACCGTCGATCTCAATGGCGAACTCGGCACCCGCGCGGAGCAGGGCGTCGAACAGGTACTGACCGGAGGACCGCTCGCAATGCAGGAGGTAGGAGCGGGTGCCGCCCTGGTCGTCGCGGATGACGTCGGTGGCCAGTGCGGCGACCGACGTGCGGAATGCGGCGCCGTCCGGCGTGACGTCATCGGAGAGGTCGATCCCGCAGACCTTGGCAAGAACGCTGGCCGCGGACGATCCGTTAAGTCTCATCAATGCCCGGCCGTGCGTGAGATCGACCCAGGTGACGGATTCACCGGGGTCCCGGGCTGCGGTGTCCGCAAGCCGGGGCGCCAGTGCGGAGGCCTGGCCAGGGGGCGCGAGCAGCAGCCATTCCCCCGGCCCCGAGCCGACCACCAGCGTGCCGTCCGCATCGCGCGCCGCCCGGCCGAACCGCACCGGCAGCGAGGCCGCCACCCTGCCGCCGATCGGGGCACGCAGCTGCACCTTGGCCAGCGGCGTGCAATCGGTGAGGGTCAGCCCGGCGGTACCCGTGGAACCGGCCCGGCGGCCGCTCACTTCCCAGCCAGCTGTCACGACCAAGGGCGGCGCGGGTGCGATGGGGCTGCGCGCCACCGGCTCAGACACGCATCCGCCCTCCGTCCGGGTCGACATGAGCATGCTGCGGGGTGACCCGCGCTTCGATCAGGCGGCCGCTCGGCAGCCGCACCGTGACCACGGTGCCCGGCTCGGCGAGATGGGCATCGACCTGGGCGAGGCAGATGGCCCGGCGCAGCGCCGGTGACATCCGGCTGGACGTGATCCGGCCGGCGATCCTGCCGCCATCGACGATCAGGCTCGCCTCCTCCGGCACGACCGCGGGATCCAGGGGCTGCAGCCCGACCAGCCTGGCGCCGATGCCCTGGGCGAGCTGCCAGGCCAGCTCCGGCTTGCCGGCGAAATCGTCCTTGTCCAGCTTGATCGCCCACTCCAGCCCGGCACTGTAGCCCCTCGTCAGGCCGTCGGTGTCCTGCCCGACAATGAAGTGGCCCTTCTCCAGCCGCAGGATCCGCTGCGCCTCCACGCCGAACGCGGCCACGCCAAGGTCAGCGCCCGCCGCCAGCAGTGCCTCCCAGACGTGCAGCCCGTAACCGGCCGGGACGTGCAGTTCGTAGCTGAGCTCGCCGGTGAAGCCGATCCGCCACAGCACGCTGGCAGCGACGCCGGCGATCGTGCCGGTGCGCACGTGCATGTAGGGGAAGGCCTCGTTGGACAGGTCCACGCCCTCGGTGACCCGCTCGATCAGCTGGCGCGACTTCGGGCCCGCAACGTTGATGCTGGCGTAAGCCGTGGTCACCGGCGTGACGTGGACCCGCCAGTCCGGGTGTTCGGTCTGCAGCCAGTTCTCGGCCCACTCCCAGACCGTCGCCGCGCCGGAAGATGTGGTGCTCATCAGGTAGTGCTCGCCGCCCAGCCGGCCGGTCACCCCGTCGTCGAGCACCACCCCGTCCTCGGCGCACATGACGCCGTAGCGGACCCGGCCGATCTCGAGCTTGGACCACTTGTTGACGTACAGCAGGTTGAGCAGCCGCGGAATGTCGGGGCCGCGCAGGTCGAGCTTCCCGATCGGGGTGACGTCGATGATGCCTACGTTCTCGCGCACGTTACGCGCCTCCGCCGCCGGGTCGCCGTAGCCGTCGGGGCGGATCCACGCGCCCGCGATAAGCGGCACGGCGCCATGCGCCTCATGCCAGGGCTGCATCGGCGAGTAGCGCACCGGCTCGAAGGCCCGCCCCGCGAGAGCGCCGAGCGTGACCGGCGCATAGGGCGGGCGCCACGTGGTGGTTCCGGTTTCCGCGATCGAGCTGCCGGTAGCCCGGGCCACGACGGCGACCGTGTTGACGGTCTCCAGCTTGCCTTGCACCGGCCCCATGGTCGCTGTCGTGAACCGCTTGGCCAGCTCGGCGCTGGCATATCCCTCCGCGACGGCGGCCTCGAGGTCCTTGGACGATACGTCCTCGCTGAAGTCGACGAACCCGTGGGTGCGGCCGGCGAACAGCTCCGGGTGCGGGTAGACCGGCAGCTCGGGGATGGGGACCGGGCCCGGCTCCGCTGCCGGGTTGTCTGCGGGCAGCGCCCGGGTGGGCGAGGCCAGCGTGCGGGCCCTGGCGATCCCGGCGGCGCGGCGGGCCGCCTCCGCGCCGGTGGCGCTGCCGTGCGCGGTGAGCTCATCAAGGCGGCCGTCGCCGGCGATGCCGCCGGTGACGAGGACGTCCTCGGGCAGCCGTGCCGGGTCGGGGAGGAACCGTGCCGCCCGCGGGAGGTACGCGGGCCGGTCACCGCAGGCATTGAGCAGCGCGGTCGGGGCGGTCCAGCCGACGGCGGTGACCAGCAGGTCACACTCGACCGTCGTGCCGTCGCCGAGCTCGACCGCCCGGACCCCGGCGCGTCCCCTGACGGCCGCCACGTCCCCGCCGAGGCGGGCGTCCTCCACGCGGGCGACCTCGACGCCCGCCCGCTTGAGGTCGGCGACCGCGGCGTCGCCGTCGGAGTTGGCGCTCAGCACCACGGCGCGCTCACCAGGCTTGACCGCGTAAAGATTGATCAGCCTGCGCACCGCGGTGGACAGCATCACCCCCGGCAGGTCGTTGCCTTCGATGACGTAGGGCCGCTCGATCAGGCCGGGTGCCACCACGAGCGTCTTGGCCCGCGCCTTGACGAGCCGTTCCGCCGTGGCCCCGGCGGCGCCCGGCCCGCGGTCGAGCACGGCGATCCAGTTGCTGTCGTAGCGGCCGAGCACCACCGCGTTGGTCAGCACCTCGATGCCAGCCTCGGCCGCCACCTGCCCGGCCAGTTCGCCCAGTGCGGCGAGGTCGGCCTCGCCGCCCCACCGGAGGTGGCCGCCGAGCCCGTGCTCCTCCTCGACGAGCAGGACCGAGGCACCGGCGCGGGCCGCGGCCACCGCCGCCGCCATGCCGGCCGGCCCGCCGCCGGCGATCAGGACATCGGGATGCGCGTGCCGCTTCTCCGGCCGGTCATGCGGGGTGCCGGGGGACACAGAGCCGCCGTTGACGAACCGCCGCAGCACGGCCTCGTAGGCCGGCCACAGCGCCTGCGGCCGCATGAAGGTCTTGTAGTAGAACCCGGCGGTCAGGAACCGGCCGGCGAACCGGTTCACCGCCTTGGCGTCGAAGCGCAGCGATGGCCAGGTGTTCTGCGAGGTCACCGCCATGCCGCCGGCCACCAGCCGGTGCGCGCCCCGCACGTTCGGCTCGTCGCCGACCTGCACCATACAGCCCGGGTCATGGAAGGAGCCGGTGAGCAGCCCGCGCGGGCGGTGGTACTTCATGGACCGGGAGAAGACCCGCTCTCCGCTGGCCGCCAGCGCCGAGACGATCGTGTCGCCCGCAAATGCGGGGAACTCGCGGCCGTTCCAGGTGAAGGAGACCTTCCTGGCCCGGTCGATCACCTCACCCGGCTGCGGTGACAGGCGCATCGGCATGGCGCCCGCGCCGGTGCGGCCCCCGGTGCCGGTGCCGTTCACCCGGCCGCCTTGCCGGGGTACACGGCACGGACCTCGTTGGTCTCCGTGTGCCGTTCCACCCTGATGTACCTGCGGCAGCCCATCCGGTGGTACCACGTCTCCGTGGTCCAGCCGCAGGGATTGGCCCGCAGGTAGAGGTATCCACGCCATTGCGCGGCGGTCGCGGTCGCCGGGTCGGGGCGCGCCACCGCCTCGCCTGCATGCTGAAACTCGGCGGCGTCACGCGGACCGCACCAAGCGCATGGCAGGAGGATCATCACCGGACCTTTCATCCATCAGTGACCGACGGCGGCCGCACCCTTCTCACCCACGAGCGCGCCCTCGGCGAACCGGTCCAGGCCGAAGGCAGCGATGATCTCCGGAGCCTCGCCGGTCGCGATGCACTGCGCCATCGCCTCGCCGGACACCGGCCCGGCCTTGAAACCGTAGGTGCCCCACCCGACATCAACCAGGAACCCTCGCACCGGGGTGTGGCCCATGACCGGCGAGAAGTCGGGCGTCATGTCGCACAGGCCCGCCCACTGGCGCAGCACTCGTACCTTCGTCAGCGCGGGCATGAGTTCCAGGACATGACCGGCCAGGCCCTCGATGAACTCCAGCGAACCGCGCATCGAGTACGAGGTGAACGGGTCCACGCTCGCGCCGAACACCAGCTCGCCACGGTCGGTCTGGCTGATGTAGACGTGCAGCGTGCCGGACACGATAACCGTGGACAGGAACGGCTTTACCGGTTCGGTGACCGCGGCCTGCAGCGGGAACGTCTGAATCGGCAGCGCCACCCCGGCCATGCCGGATATCAGGCTGGACCAGCCCGCGGTGGCGTTGAGCACGACGGGGGTGGCGACGTCACCCCGGTTCGTCCGGACCCCGCGGACCCGCCCGCCGGTGACATCGATGCCGGTCACCTCGGTGTTCTGGTGGATGTGCACACCGAGCGCGTCCGCGCCGCGAGCGTAACCCCACACCACGGCATCGTGCCGGATGATGCCCCCCGGCGGGTGCCACAGCGCGCCGAGCACCGGGTACCTGGCCTGGGTGCTGACATCGAGGAACGGCGCGAGCCGCTTGACCTCGGCCAGCCCGATCACCTCGGAGTCGACACCCTGGGCCTTGTTCACCTCCGCGCGCCAGCGCATGGTGCGCAGCGATGAGTCGCTGTGGGCGAGCGTGAGGTGGCCCCGCCGCGAGAACATCACGTTGAAGTCCAGGTCGGCGGCGAGCCGCCGGTAGAGCTGGATCGAGCGGTCATAGAACCTGACCCCTTCGGGCGTCAGGTAGTTCGACCGCAGGATCGCGGTGTTGCGGCCCGAGCCGCCCGAGCCCATGTAGCCCTTGTCCAGCACCGCGACGTTGGTGATCCCGTGATTGGCCGCCAGGTAGTACGCGGTGGCGAGACCGTGCACGCCCCCGCCGACGATCACGACGTCGTAGGAGCCCTTCAGCGGATGGGAACGCCAGGCGGGCGGCCATTCGGCGTGGGTCAGGCCGCGGCGCAGCAGGCCGAGCGCGGAGTACCTGGCGGGGAAAGCGGCGCGGCGGGCGCCCTGCCGGTGTCCGTTCATGTTCGCCTGCACGGCTCCGTCGCCTCCCCACGAGCCACGATGGGTGACCGAAACCCCCGCGGACAGGTTACGCTGGCAATGAAACTCTGTCCACTTATAGGAAACGCATCGCGACGGGTCCGTGGTCGCCCCGCGCTCCGTGGCGAGCCTCCGCCGGTTCCTGCGCCGGCGCGACGGCGGCGCTCAGCTCGCGGGCTGGATCGACTTCACCGCAAGGAACTGGATGGGCAGCTCGATCAGCGCGTTGGGCCCGTGCGGGACCTCGCCCACGAACTGCAGCGCGTCCCCCGGTTCCAGCACGTAGCGGGAGCTGCCGTACAGGTACTCCATCCGGCCGGAGATCATGTAGATCAGCTCCGTCCCCGCATGCTGGTAGAGCGGGAACGTGTCAGCTCGCTCGGTGAGTGTGACCAGGAGGTTCTCTAGCGAGTTGTGCGGCGCGCGCATGGTGCCGAGGGACTGGTACCGGTGCCCGGCGCCCGAGCCTTTGTGCTGGATGTCCAAGCCGCGGCCCGCCTTGACGAAGAGCACGTCCTGTTCTTCGTTCAAGCCGCGGAAGAAGGCGGTGACCGGGACTTTCAGGGCCTCCGACAGCCGGGCGAGGGTGGCGAGGCTGGGTGATGCCTGGGAGTTCTCGATCTTCGACAGCATGCCCTTGGACAGGCCGGTCAGCTCTGCGAGCTGGCCGACGGTCAGCGCGAGCTGCAGTCGGAACTCGCGGACCCGCTCCGCGATGATCGCGCCGAGCGCGTCCTCGAGGGTGCCGTCCGGCCTTGGCGACGCCTCGGCGCCAGCGCCGCCGGCCTGGTATCCGGCCATGCCCTCGCCATTTGTCGTGCGGCTTACCAGTTCCGTCATCTCTTGCAGTGTCCTCCCCCCAGCGGCCACCGTCACTCCCGCCCTCGGCCGGCCGCGCGCAAACCGCCCGTCCGGGATGGAGGAGCCGGACAAGGTGTTGTATCGTCCCATGATACAAGGTTTACTGTCCGTAAATAGCTCTGGCTAGCTCCGGCCCGCCGCGAGCCGGCCGGGATGACAGCCCGCCGGGAGGTCCCGTGAGCACAGACCTCGAACGGTTCACCGAGTCCGACGGCCGCGCCGAGGCGGTCGAGCGCGTCCGGGCGGAGATCAACGCCAAGGGCATCACCTACATCTACTACCAGTTCGTGTCGGTCACCGGCCGCATCATGGGCAAGGGCGTGCCCGGCCGACCACTGGGAGCGGATCGCCGACCGGGGCTTCCAGCTCGTGTACGGATCCACCGCCAACCTCTTCACCGACCGCCACGGCCAGTACATCGGGTACGGGCCCGAGGCGTGGGAACTGGTCGGCCTGCCCGACGTGGAGACGTTCTGCCAGCTGCCCTGGGACCCGAAAACGGCCAGGGTGTTCTGCACGCTGTTCCGCAACAGGGAAGAAGAGGTCGACCCGGGCGGCTACCTCACCTCCGACTGCCGCGGCAACCTGCGCCGGATCCACGAAGCGTTCGAGGCTGAGACCGGGCTGCACCTGCGGATCGGCACCGAGCCGGAGATGATGTGGCTCAAGCTGAACCCGGACGGCACGCCCTCGGTCGAGGGCAAGACCAAGCCGTACTGCTACCACATCGACCAGTTCGCTGAGCTGCAGCCGCTGATCCACAAGGTGATGGAGTACGGCAAGGCGATGGGCCTGGACATGATCCAGGGCGACCACGAGGACGCGCCCGGCCAGCTAGAGCTGAACTGGATGTTCGACCGGGCCGAGCTGACCGCCGACCGGCTCACCACCTACCGGCAGATCTGCAGGCAGGTGGGCCGGGAACTCGGCGCGTTCCCCTGCTTCATGCCCAAGCCGTTCATGGGCGTGTCGGCGAACGGCTGTCACCACAACATCTCGCTGTGGCAGGGCGAGGAGAACATGTTCCTGCCCGACACCGACAACCCGCGCATGCCCAGCAAGCTGGGGCTGAACGCGATCGGCGGCATACTAGAGCACCTCGGCGCGCTGACCTGCATCACCGCGCCGACCGTGAACTCCTACCGGCGGTTCTGGGATACCGGCTTCTGGGCGCCACTTTTCGCCGACTGGGGTTACCAGAACCGGACGACCGCCCTGCGGGTGAGCGCCCCCGGCCGGTTCGAGTACCGGTCCGTGGACTCCGCGGTCAACCCTTACCTCTCCTTCGCCGCGGTGATCAAGGCGATGGCCGACGGCATCCAGCGCAGCCTCGACCCAGGGCCGCCGGAAGACCGCAACATCTACGAGGCGATCGCGGGCGGCAAGGACGTCAAGAAGGTCCCGATGACGCTCGGCGAGGCGCTGACGGCACTGGCCGGCGACGAGGTGGTCAGGGACGCGATGCCGGGCGAGATGTACCGGGTCTTCCATCACTACAAGACCGACGAGTGGGAGCGCTACTGCGCGACGGTCTCCGACTGGGACGTCAACGAGTACCTGGACATCCTCCCGTAGCGGGTTGCGCGGGCGGCGAGAGGGGCCAGACATGTGCGGGATCGCCGGCATCATCCACCGGGACGGGCCGGGGGAAATCGGCAGCGAGATCACCCGGATGCTTCAGTCGATGAAGCACCGCGGCCCGGACTCCACCGGCTTCGCGCTGTACGGTCCGCCGGATGACCTCTTCGTGATGCGGGTCAAGCTGGCCGACCCGAACGAGAACCGCGGCTTCGGCTGGGGCGAACGCCTGGAGCGGCACCGCAACGAGATCGAGTCGCGGCTGTCGAAGATCGGGGCCACTATCGACGCCATCCGCGGCGACCAGGAGTACGCCTACCGGATCAAGTTCCGCTATACCGGTGACCTCAAGCCGCTCGCCGACTACGTCGAGGACGTCCCCGGCTGCGAGGTGCTGTCCCTGGGCCATTCCCTGGAGATCATCAAGGATCTGAGCGATGCCGAGAGCGTCGCGGAGCGCTACGGCCTCGCCGGGTTCACCGGCACCCACGCGATCGGTCACGTCCGGATGGCGACCGAGTCCGACGTGGACATCTCGGGTGCGCACCCCTACTGGGCGTATCCGTTCTCCGACATCGCGGTGGTGCACAACGGCCAGCTGACCAACTACCACATGTGGCGGCGGCGGCTGGAGCGCAAGGGGCACCGGTTCCAGTCGGAGTGCGACTCCGAGATCATCGCGGTCTACCTGGCGCAGAAGATGGACGACGGCCTGTCGCTGGAGACGGCGATGAAGGAGAGCCTCGACGAGCTCGACGGTGTCTTCACCTACCTGGTGGTGACGGCCGACGCGCTCGGCGTGGCCAAGGACGAGATGGCCGCCAAGCCGCTGGTGCTGTACGAGTCGCCCGGGCTGGTGGCGCTGGCATCGGAGGAGGTGGCGATCCGCGCCGTGGTTGGCCGCGAGATCGACACCTACGATCCGTACGAGCGTGAAGTGCTGGTGTGGCACCGGTGAAGATCAGCTACGACGCCCGCGGGCTGGCGGAGCCGGACGCGCAGGCACCGAACATCGCCAAGATCGAGGGCGAGGGCCCCGGGCGCCAGGCCGTCTTCGACGCGGCCGACCTGTCGACCCGCCAGATCAACCTGGAGTTGCGCCGGCTCGTCTACGACGAGGCAGTGGGCGACGTCACGATCCAGAACCCGGGGGCCAAGCACTCGATCGCGGTGGGCATCCTGACCCGGTGCCGGATCACTATCGAGGGCAGCCTCGGCTACTTCGGCTGCGGCCTGATCGATGGGCCCGAGATCCACATCAAGGGCCGGGTCGGCTGGTCGGTGGCGGAGAACATGATGTCCGGCGTGGTCGTGATCGACAAGATCGCGGGTTCACTGGCCGGTGCCGCGCTCCGCGGCGGCGACCTGGTGGTCCGGGGCGACGTCGGGGCGCGCACCGGCATCGACCAGAAGGGCGGCACGATCGTCGTCGGCGGCAATGCGGGCATGATGACAGGGTTCATGCTGCAGCGCGGCCGCCAGATCATCTGCGGGAACGTGGGCGGCGGGCTCGGCGACTCGATGTACGACGGCGCGCTCTACGTCGGCGGCAAGGTCGCCTCGCTGGGCGTCGACTGCGTCGAGGCCGAACTCACCCCCGGCGACCACGAACTCCTGGAACGCAAGCTGCGGATCTACGGCATGGAGCCGAAGACTTCGTTCCGGAAATTCGTCTGCGGGCAGAAGCTCTGGAACTACGACAACCTCGAGCCGGCCGAGCGCAAGCTCGTCCTATAAGACCTCCGGGACCCATTCATGAGCCAGAACGAAGACGGCGCCAGGTCGGTCCTGGGGCGCAGCAGCATCTTCACCCCCGAGGTGATCAACGACATCCACGTGAAGGCCGAGCTGGGCCGGTACCGGATGCGCGGATTCTCGATGTTCAAGCGGATCCCGCACTGGGACGAGCTGATGTTTCTCCCCGGCACGCTGACCCGGTTCGTCATCGAGGGCTACCGGGAGAAGTGCGAGACCAAGACGGTGCTCGGCGCGCGCTTCGCCAAGCAGCCGCTGGAACTCGATATCCCCGTCTACATCACTGGCATGAGTTTCGGGGCGCTGTCGCTGGAAGCGAAGATGGCCCTGGCCAAGGGCGCTTCGATGGCGGGGACCGCGACCTGCTCCGGAGAGGGCGGCATGATCCCGCCGGAGCGCGACCTGTCGACCAAGTGGTTCTACCAGATCATCCAGAGCCGCTACGGGTTCAACCCGCACCACCTGATGCTCGCCGACGGCGTGGAGTTCTTCATCGGCCAGGGGTGCAAGGTCGGGCTCGGCGGCCACCTGATGGGGCAGAAGGTCACCGAGCAGGTTGCGGAGATGCGCTCGCTGCCGGCCGGCATCGACCAGCGGAGCCCCGCGCGGCACCCGGACTGGCTCGGGCCCGACGACCTGTCGCTGAAGATCCAGGAAATCCGCGAGGCGACCGATTACCAGGTGCCGATCCAGCTCAAGCTGGGCGCCGCACGGGTGTACGACGACGTCCGGATGGCCGCCAAATGCGGGCCGGACACCATTTACCTGGACGGGGCGGAGGGCGGCACCGGAGCGGGACCGCACATCGCCGCCGAGGAAACCGGCATCCCGCTGATGGCGGCGATCCCGGAGGCCCGCCGGGCGCTGGAGGATGTCGGGCTGGTCGACGAGATCGACCTGGTGGTGGCCGGTGGCATCCGCAACGGCGCCGACGTCGCCAAATGCCTGGCGCTCGGCGCGAAGGCGGTGGCGATCGGCCACTCGGCGCTGATGGCGCTCAACTGCAACAAGGAGATCCCGGGCGTCACCGACTACGAGGGCACCGTCGGGGTCCCCGCCGGGCAGTGCTATCACTGCCACACCGGGCGCTGCCCGGTCGGCATCACCACCCAGGACCCCGAACTGCGCAAGCGCCTCGAGGTCGACGAAGCGGCCGAGCGGGTCTACAACTTCTTGCACACGCTCACGATCGAGGCGCAGATGTTCGCCCGGGCGTGCGGCAAGACCGACGTGCACAGCCTGGAGCCCGAGGATCTCTGCGCGCTGACCATGGAGGCGTCCGCGATGGCCAAGGTCCCGCTGGCGGGCACCGACTACATCCCCGGGCGGACCGAGGAGCGCACCCTGGCCGAGATCAAGGCACTACTGGAAAAGCAGATACTGGACGAGGGCACGGGCGGTCCCGGCAATGGCTGACGAACTCTCATCGGGCGCGTCGCGGTTGACGACGAAGATCGGCATCGACACCGAGGAGCTGACCGGGCGGACCTTCCCCTACCAGTTCGACCGGTCCCTGGTCGACGACGTCGATCTCATCGCGGCCACGCCCGGCGAGGATCTCAACTGGCTGGAGGACGTGACCATGATGTTCGAGGATGGCGTCCCGGCGGTCTTCGACCGGTACACGAACGCCTTCCTCAAGATCCATTTCGAGATCCCGCCGGGCAGGGAAGACGAGTACGCCCGCAAGGTACTGATCACCCACCTTCGCGAGGGAAACTCCTACGGAATCTGGCTCAAGCGCAGGCACGCCAAGTTCGCCCAGCCCGAGCTCGGCCCCTGGCCCGCCAGTGCCCGCCCCGGCGGCTGATCCAGCCAAGGCAGTACCCGGCTACCCAAGATCCGCTCGTTCCCGCCGGTAGGGGCCGGCTGGCCGGGGTCTTTCTCATCGATTTCGCGTGCGAGCCGGTGCCCGTCGAAGATCGCTTCCGAGATCATCCGTGGCGCGACCGCGTCGCCTATGCGGTACAGCCCGCCGATCCCGGCGGCCGCGAGCGCGGCCTCGTCGCCGGCCAGTTTCCGGTACAGGGTGTCCTGCGACACCTGCTGGGTGACGAGCACGACCCCGTCGCAGGCCGCGGCCCAGGGCTCGCCGTGACGGTCATGGCCGGTGACCGACCCGGCGCCGGCGCCGGTGATGGTCGTCGCATGGCGGACGCTCACTCCCGCCCGGTGCAGGTGGGCCCGGAGCATGTCACCCTCCAGCGTCTCGTCGCTGACCGGCGAGAGAACGTCGAACGTGGTCACCACGGTCACCTCGAACCCGTCGGCAGCAAGCATCTCTGCCACCCCCGGCGCGACGAAGTAGCCGTCGGTGTCGTACACCACGACCCGCGGCCCAGGGGGGCGCTTGCCCGCGCAGGCCTGTTCCGGCGTGAGCACGTGCGGCAAGCCCGGGTCCGCCCCCGGCATCGGGTCAGGATAGCCAGGCTGGACGCCGTCGCCGCGCCACGCTGAGCCAGTGGCGATCACGACCAGGTCCGCGCCGTACTCCAGGACGTCCGCCGTGGTCAGCCTGCGTCCGGTGATCACCTCCACACCGGGCAGCCTGGCGAGCTGGACGGCCCGCCAGTCGACGATCCGCCCCCAGTCGCCGAGCGTGGGCAGCCGCCTGACCCAGCGCAGTCGGCCCCCGATCTCCGGCTCGGCCTCTACCAGGTGCACAGCGGTGAAGCCGCGCTTGCCGAGCACCACCGCGCACTCCATGCCCGCCGCCCCGGCGCCCACGATGAGCACGGGCCTGCCCGGGTCGGCCGCGGCCGGGTAGGACTCGGGGTGCCAGCCGCGGCGGTACTCCTCCCCGGCGGTGGCGTTCTGCACGCAACCGACGTGGCGGTAGGTTTCCTCCCGCAGGATGCAGACATTGGACCCGGTGCACTCGCGGATTTCGTCCAGCCGGCCCTCCGCGATCTTGCGGGGCAGGAACGGGTCGGCGATCGCCTGCCTGGCCGAGCCGATCAGGTCCACCGCACCCGACCGGATCACCTCCGCCATCAGATCCGGGCTGGTGTACCGGCCGACCGCGACCACCGGCTTGCCGGTGGCTTCCCTGATCCGGTGCGCCCACGGCCGCTCGTGCCCCTCCGGGTAGTACCGGGAGGTGCCCGAGTCCTCGGGCCACGAGCCGACGGTCACGTCCCACAGGTCCACCAGGTCATCGGCCATCTTCACCAGGGTCAGCATGTCGTCGGCGTGAATGCCCGGCAGCCCTTCCGCCCCCGGCACCCCGGAGTCGCCGTGCACGGCGATCCTGGTGGCGATCGCGCAGTCGGCACCGGCCTCCTCCCGCACCGCGGCCAGGGTTTCCATCCAGAACCGGCCCCGGTTCGCCAGGCTGCCGCCATACCCGTCGGTCCGCTGGTTGGTGTGTGCCGACAGGAACTGGGTCATCAGGTAACCGTGCGCCCCGTAGACGTAGACGATGTCGAAGCCCACGTCGGCGGCGCGCCGGGCAGCCTGTGCCCAGTCCCGCTGGACGCGGGCTATGTCGGCGGTCGTCCATCTCCTTGGCCAGGCCGCCCCACTGGACCGTGGAGGTGAGCTGGCTCGGGGCCAGCCGGACCGCTCGTGAGCTGCCGTTGATACTTGACGTGCCGCCGTGGTAGAGCTCCAGCCCGGCCAGCGCCCCGTGGGCGTGGATCGCGTCGGCGGCCAGCCCCAGGGCCCGGGCGTCACGGTCGTCCCAGATGTCCGCGGCGATCGCCGGGGTCTCGTCGGAGTCCCGGGAGACCGGGGCGTACTCCACGCACACCCCGCCCCAGCCGCCCTCGGCCTTGACGGCGCGGAACGCCGCCTGCGTCCTGGGCTTGCCCGAGCCGAACCCCGACGCGTGCGGGACCTGGTAGAACCTGTTGGGCAGTGTCTTCGGGCCGATCTTGACCGGCTCGAACAAGATGGCATGCCTGGCGTCCATGGGTAGCTCCTGGCCGGCCCGGGCGGATCCGGGGATCTGAGGTCATTGCGTCATGGATCCGAAATTCTCGCAGTCTTCGCAGCCGGTCACCGCCTGGCGCCGGGGCAGTGCACCACCGCTGGCGCTCACGGCAGCCGTTGCCCCTTTCGGTGCCGGCATCGGGGTCAGCGTCCAGGACTTTCCGTTCCACAGGTCTCCCGCCAGCACCGGGCTGCTGACGTCGCCTACGGTGAACGATCCCACCGCCATACAGGCTGCCGCCTTCAACGTGCACGACACCCCCGAGAGCCCTCCGGTCGATGCTCCTTTTGGTGCCGGCATCGCGGTCAGCATCCACGATGTGCCGTTCCACTGATCTCCAGCCAGTACCGGGCTGCTGACGTCGCCTACGGTGAACGATCCGACCGCCATGCACGACACCGCCGACGTGCACGACACCCCCGAGAGCCCGCCGGTGGCGGCTCCTTTTGGTGCCGGCATCGGGGTCAGCGTCCAGGACGTGCCGTTCCACTGATCTCCCGCCAGCACCGGGCGGTTGCTGTCGCCTACGGTGAACGATCCGACCGCCATGCACGACACCGCCGACGCGCACGACACCCCCGAGAGCCCGCCGGTCGATGCTCCTTTTGGTGCCGGCATCGGGGTCAGCGTCCAGGACGTGCCGTTCCACTGATCTCCCGCCAGCACCGGGCGGTTGCTGTCGCCTACGGTGAACGATCCGACCGCCATGCACGACACCGCCGACGCGCACGACACCCCCGAGAGCCCGCCGGTCGATGCTCCTTTTGGTGCCGGCATCGGGGTCAGCGTCCAGGACGTGCCGTTCCACTGATCTCCCGCCAGCACCGGGCGGTTGCTGTCGCCTACGGTGAACGATCCGACCGCCATGCACGACACCGCCGACGCGCACGACACCGCCGACAGCCCGCCGGTGGCGGCTCCTTTTGGTGCCGGCATCGGGGTCAGCGTCCAGGACGTGCCGTTCCACTGATCTCCCGCCAGCACCGGGCGGTTGCTGTCGCCTACGGTGAACGATCCGACCGCCATGCACGACACCGCCGACGCGCACGACACCGCCGACAGCCCGCCGGTCGATGGCCCTTTCGGTGCCGGCATCGGGGTCAGCGTCCAGGACGTGCCGTTCCACAGATCCCCCGCGAGCACCGGGCTACTGACGTCACCCACGGTGAACGATCCCACCGCCATGCACGACACCGCCGACGCACACGACACCCCCGACAGCCCGGCGCCGGCCGGAAGCTGCCTGGCGCTTGTGGCCATCGCCAGATGCCTGCCATCCGCGCCCTCGGTTCGCATCAGGCTCGCCGTCGCGGCCTGGACCGGCCCTGGGCATATGACCGGCCCGATGACCAGGGCACCCGCTACGAGGGTGGCTATCCGCCACCGGTTCGCTATCAGCACGACGGCCTCCTTTCGCGTTCGTGATCTGCTCAGCGGGCCCAGAGCTGGTCGATGAGCAGGTCAAAGTATGGGTGGAACTGGTAGTTGCCCACACGTGTGGAGAGGAGGCTCAGGTTGCTCGGGTTGTACAGCGGCACCCATGGGGCCTGGTCGACGAGCTCGCGGTCGACAGCAGCCCAGCGGCCTGCCGCCGCCGATGGGCTGGCTGGCTCGAGCGTGAGCGCCCGTTGAGCCTGGGCGTCGATCCGCGGGTCGCAGAACTCCGCATCGTTGAGGTTGCTCGGGTTGCCCGGCAGGAAGGAACCGCAGGTGAAGATCGGATCGATGAAATCCGACGGCGCTGGATAGTCCTGGTACCAGGCAAAGAAGCCGATCTGCGGGCGGTCGCGAGAGTTGCCCAGCACGCCGAAGTAGGCGTCCGGGCTGGTCAGCCGGAGTGACGCCCGGTATCCGAGCTGATTCAGCACCGACACCACGTAGCGGGCGGTGGCCGGTGACGGAAGCCCAGCGCCTGGGCTGCTGTCCAGGAGCGTCACACGGTCGCCCCGCGTGCCGGACTCCCGGACCAGCCTTTCTGCCGCCGCGAGATTGGGCGCCGTCCAGGCGCCACCAGGGCCCGGCTGGATGGTGTACGGGCAGTACGGGCGGAAGCCGGGCATGGTCGGCGGCAAGATCTGGCAGGTTGGCCGTGCGGCCAGTGGGCCGCCGTTGAGCGCGATCACGGTGTTCCTGTCGATCGCGTCATTGACGGCCTGCCGTGCGGCGAGCTTGTCAAAGGGCGCGAGGCGAGTATTCAGCGCGAGCCCGATGGTTGCCGCGAGCGGGCCGCTGTGCAGCTGGCTGGTGTAATGCGTCGCGAGCTGGCCGATGCTGCCCGGCGGAGGAGACAGCAGCACGCCGGCCCGGCCGTGCTCGACATCGGCGACCGCCTGGCCAGGCCCGGCGTCAAGCCGCAGGACGATCCGGTCCGGATAGCCGCTGGGCTGCGCCTGCTGCGACCACTGGCGGAACCGCGGGTTCCTCACCAGGATCCAGGTGCGCCCTGGTGCCAGGGACTTCGTCATGTACGGGCCGGTGGCGGGCAGCTGCGCGGCGCTGATCTGGTGGCCGGGGGTTCCCGAGGGGACTGCATAAGCCCAGGAGAACGCCAGCTTGTAGAGGAACTCCGGGTCAGGTGCGGTGAGGTGGAAGGTGACCGTATCGGTGGCGTCGTCGGTGACGATCCCACCCGCGAGGTTGCACGGACCGGGACGATGTTCGCACCGGGCGGCACCAGCGATCCCGGCGTAGAAGTTCGGAACGAAAGGGTCCTGCCGCTTGTCGATCATGAAGACTCGTTCGATGGCACGGCGGAAGTCCTCCGGCCTGACCAGCGCCCCCGTTGAATACCTGATGCCCGCACGGAGATGGAAGGTGTAGATCCTGCCGCCGTCGGCCGGCCCGGGCAGCGCGGTGGCGAGGTCGGGGACCAGCTGGTCACCAGCCGGGCCGCCAACCCGGCGGTAGCCGACGAGCCCGTCGTTGGTCATGGCCAGCATCTGCCACGTCTGCGTGTAATACGCGACCGCGGGGTCGGTCGGCAGGGCGGGATGGCCTGGTGGCGGGAGGGCGACGATGGTGAGCGTGCCTCCGCGGTGGCTCGCGAGCGACGGCAGTACCGTCGCCCACACGCCGTTGCCGGCGGCAGCGAGATCCGTCGGCTCGTTTCCGACATGGACGATCCGCGTCGTGCCGGCACGTGGATCGATCCTGGACACGGAACCGTAAGCGCTGTTCGCCACCCAGACGGCGCCGCCGGAATACGCGAGGCCGGCGGGTGCGCCGCCGACCTTGATCGTTCGTACCTTGCCGGTCCGCGGATCGAAGCGCGAGACGGTGCCGCCCGCATCAGCGACCCAGACGCTGCCCCCACCAACGGCCAGGCCGTCCGGGCTCTGGCCGATCGCGATCGCCTGGGACGGCCGGTCGTCACCGGGATCGACGCGCAGCAACTCCCCGGTCTCCCCGCTGGTCACCCATACCGCTCCGGTACCGACTGCGACGTCGGCCGGCGCGCCGCCCAGGGGGATGGTCGCGACTACCCGGCCGGTGGCGGCGCCGATCCTGGACAGCGAGTCGCTGGTCACGTTGGCGACCCAGACCGACCCATAGCCGAATGCGATCGCGCCCGGGCCAATCCCGACCGCGATCGTCGCGACCTGCGCTCCGGCGCCCGGATTGACCTCGGAGACGGTGCCGTCGAGCTCGTTGGCAACCCAGACCTCGCCGTCGCCGACGGTGACGCCGGCCGGCCCGCTGCCGACCGGGATGCGGTCGATGACCTGCCCGGCCGAATCGACGCGGAGCAGGAGGTTATCGGCGCTGTCGGTGACCCAGGTCGCTCCGGCTCCATGGGCGACCCCGTTCGGCCGTCCGACCCCTGTCACGACAGCGCTGAGGCCCGACTGCCCGGTGTCGATCACGCCCACCGTGTCCGGGCCCGCGGCGAGCTGGGCAGATTTGTGCGTAGCCACGGCCACAAGCAGCGCAATCATCACGGCCAGCGTCCCGCCGACAGCAAGCAGCCGCTTCTCTCCGGTCCAGGGCAATCGGCGGGGACCGCCCCGCCCCGCTACCGAGTCAAACGCGAGAGCAGTCAGGGCAGCCGGGTGTGTGGGCCTGCCCCCGTCAACCGGGTTCAGCGCCTGGCTAGGTCTGGTACCGGGCGGCGGGTTCAGCGAGGGATCCTGGTCCAGGATCGCGCGCTCCAGCCGCCGCAGCGGCTCGCCCGGTTCGATCCCGAGATCCGCCACCAGCGTGCGCCGCGCCTTCTGGAAGACGGCCAGGGCGTCCGCCTGCCGCCCGCAGCGGTACAGCGCGATCATCAGTTGCTGGTACGGCCGCTCGCGCAGCGGCCGCAGGGCAACGAGCGCCTCCAGCTCACTGACGACAGATGCGTGACGTCCGAGCGCGAGATCCGCCTCGATCCGATCTTCAACTACCCCTGCCCGCAGTTCCTCCAGCCGGGCGATCTCGGTCTGCGCGAACGGCTCAGACCTGAAATCGGCGAGCAGCGGGCCCCGGCACAGTGCCAGAGCCTCGCCAAGATCAGCCGCGGCGCGGCCAGGATCCTCCGCCGCCAGCGCGCGCCTCCCGGCTTCCGCCAGGCGCTCGAACCGCGCCACATCAACCTGCTCCGCTGCGGCCTGAAGGAGGTAGGCGCCCGGCCGCGTCAGTACGCACTGACTGCCCGCTGCCGACTCCAGCGCCTTGCGCAGCCGCCAGATATACACCTCCACGGCATGTTCGGCGCCCGCTGGAGGGTGCTCAGCCCATAGCTGGTCAATGAGCACATCACGATCAACCGGCTGGTTCGCGTGGAGCAGCAGGATCGCCAGCAAGGCCCGCTGCTTCAGGCCGCCGACGTCAACGGCATGCCCGTTGACCGCGACTTCGAGCGGCCCGAGAACGCGATAGTCGATCACTTCCCCACTCCCGAGCAAAGTCAAGCACTCCCAGGCACCGGCGGATAGCGCTGACAGCGATGCCCCTAGCAGCCATGTGAGCTTTCTGTGAGGTCTCGGGACTAAGACTCTCAGTGACGGCGTCCGGCTGCCTTAGGGGTCCCATCATGCCCAGTCCCATCTCGATCATCGGCGGTGCTGCCAGCGCATCGAGACGAACCAAGATTCGCAACGCCAGGAACCGCTGGTCCTGGCTCTCTCGGAGGCTGCCAGGTCCCCGGGTGGTTGCGGTGCTGGCGGCAACGGGCTGCGCAGCGGCTTGCCTTGCCGTGGCGGGCGGGACGGCGGCGTCTGGTTCGGTTGCGGCGGCGCCTGGTCCGGTTGCGCCGGGCGCGGCTGCCGTGCGGTTCGGGGCGCTGCGGGCCGGGCCGGCCCGGCCGGGCGGCGCCGGGCAGGCGGCGCGGCTCGGCTGGGCAACGCGGCCCAGTCTCGGCCGGGCCGCCGAGGCGGGTCGGTGGTGCTCGGCGGCAGCCCCGGCAATCCGGTGGCCAATCCACGGACGGATACCGTCTACGTGCCTATCCAGTGCGCCACCAGCTCCTGCCCCGCCGCTGGCAAGCCTGGGCACGTGGTGGACGTGATCAACGCTGCGAAGTGCAGCACGAAGGTCATTTCGGATTGCCGGGTCGTGGCCACTGCCAGAGTCGGCACCAGCCCGCTCGCGGCCGCCGTCGACGAGCGGACCGACACCGTTTACGTCGTCAATGGGACCAGCAATACGGTCTCCGTGCTTGATGGGGCCAGGTGCAACGCCAGCGTGACCGAAGGCTGCGGCCGGCCCGTGGCGACGGTGAAGGTCGGCAAGTTCCCGGTCGCGGCGGCCGTCAACCCGGTAACCAGGACGCTGTACGTGGCTGACCTTGGTGCCGGCACCATCTCAGTGATCAACGCGGCCACCTGTAACGCCCAGACGACACGGGGGTGCCGCCGGCCCGCCCGGATCGTGCCGGACAAGGCAGGCCCGGACTGGCTTGGTGTTGATACAGCGACCAGCACCGTCTACGCCGCGAACACCGGCTCCCAGGGCGGTGGCGACACCGTGTCGGTCATCGACGGGGCCGCGTGCACCGGGCATACCGGCCGTGGCTGCGGCCGGATCGTGGCGACCGTTACGGTCGGCACCAATCCGTTCGCGCTGGCTGTCGACCAGGCCAGCGACACCGTCTACGTCGCCAACTTCGTCAACAACTTCGACGACGGATCTGTCTCGGTCATCAATGGTGCCCGGTGCAACGCACGCGTCACCTCGGGCTGCCACCGAATTCCGCCGGCCGTGCGTTCAGGAATCGGCCCCGGCTTCGTCGCGGTCGACCGGGCTCTGCACACCGTCTTCGCGGTCAACGCAGGCGATGACACGCTGTCGGCGATCAACACCAGAACCTGTGACGGCGCCGCGACATCCGGCTGCCACAAGCGGCCGCCGAGCCAGCAGGCCACGCCTCTGCAGGGTCCCGGCTACAACTCGTTCGTGAACGCCTTCGCGCTCATCCCCCGGACCGGTTCCGCGTACGTAGTGAACGTCGGCGGCGCCAACATCCTGTCGGTTACCAGCATCAGCCGCTGCAACGCCGCAAACACCTCAGGCTGCCGCACCGAGGCGCGGGCCGTGCAGGCGGGCGAGTTCCTGCTGTCAGCCGACCCGGCGACCGACACGGTCTACGCCAGCAATCTCAGCAAGCCGCAGATCGACGTGATCAACGGCGCCACCTGCCATAGCCGGGACCTGGCCGGCTGCGCGCCGGTCGCGGAGATCCCGGTCGCCAACCCGGGCGCCAACGTCGGGGCCATCGATGAGGCGACACACACGCTGTACGCCGCCGATGAGGCGCCGTCCGGAACTCTGGCGGTGATCAACACCGCTACCTGCAACGCCACCGACACCACCGGCTGCGCAGCGGTGCCGCCGAGCATGAAGATTGGCGCGTTCCCGAGCCCGCCGGTTTTCAACCCCGCCACCAAGACGGTGTACCTGTCCTACGGGACCAACGCCAACAAGATCGCGGTGGTGAACGCGGCTACCTGCAACGCCACCGACATCTCGGGTTGCGGACAGGTCCCGGCCGTTGTCAAGGTCGGTCCGCTCACTTTCGACCTGGCGGTCAGCGAGGCGACCGACACCGTCTACGCGCCCAGTGCGGGAGCGGGGTTCAGCGGGGACACGGTCGCATTGATCAACGGTGCGACGTGCAACGGCACCAGCCACTCCGGCTGCGGGCACCTGGCCGCCACCGCCAAGGTCGGGCTCGGCCCGTTCGGGGTCGCGGTGAACGACGAGACCCACACCGTATATGTGGCCAACAACGCCGATGGCGACTCGCCCGGCACCGTGTCAGTGATCAACGGTGCTACCTGCAACGCCACCGCCACCGCCGGCTGCAGCGGGCCCTTCCCCACTGCGGCAACAGGCAATTCCCCGCTGCTCATCGCGGCGGACACCCGGACCGGCGCCCTCTACGTCACCAACATCTCCAGCGCCTCGGTGACCATCCTGGACGGAAGACACTGCAGCGCAGAGGTCACCAGCGGCTGCGGCAGTGCCACCCGCGAGCAGGCGGTCGGCTCAGGCCCGGCCGGGCTTGCGATCAACCCCCGCACCCGCACCGTCTACGTCGCGAACGATTACCTGCCCGGGTCGATGTCAATCTTCAGAGTCACCCGGCACTGAGCCGACGGTGGGCGTTCAGTGCATCATGGTGACCACGCGGTTCGGCGCTCGTTGACCCGGGCTGGGCGCCGTAGGGCCATGTCCGTCGGCCCGCCCGGCGCCGTGCCGCCCGACCCAGCCGACCGCCAGGAGGCCACGATGTCCCGCAGGACGGTATCTCACCACATCGCGGCGCTTGCGATATGCCTTCCGGTCATGGCGCTGTTGCCCGCGGCGGGCATTGCCGCCGCCGCGGCCAGCGGCCACGTCGCCGGCGCTGCCCATTCCCGCACGGGTCCTGCCGGAGCCGGTCCGGGGGCTGCCGGGACCGCGACGGTGACCTCCGGCGCCGGGGCAAGCCGGGCCGTTGTGTCTCAGGCCACGGCGACAACCCGCGTCAAGCTCTCGCCGGCGATCGGCACGCCCGCAAGTACGGTGACCGTGTCCGGGTACCAGTTCGGCGCCAAAGAGGCGGTAGACATCTACGTCGACACCACCGATGAGGCGCTGGCCACTACCAATGCCAGTGGCGCGTTCCGCGGTGTCGCGGTCAGCATTCCAGCGTCGGCTGTCCCGGGCATCCACTGGGTCACCGCCGTTGGGCGGCACTCGGGTCTGGCCGCGCAGGCCGCGTTCACTGTGCGGGCCAACTGGCCTCAGTTCCGCGACACACCCACCCACCGGGGCTTCAACACCACCGAGAACGTTCTGAGCCCGTCGAGCGTCGCCGGCCTGGATAACGATTGGTCCTATGACACCGGCGGCATCGCCAACTCCTCGCCGGTGGTGGCTAGCGGTGCAGCCTACGTGGGCTCTGTCGACGGCAGCCTCTACGCCCTGAACGCCTCCAGCGGGGCTCTGCTCTGGTCCTTCGCCACCGGCGCCTCTATCGAGCAGTCGGCTGCGGTCGCCAACGGGGTGGTCTACGTCGGCTCCAACGACGACAACGTCTACGCGCTCAGCGCGTCGAGCGGGGCTGTGCTGTGGTCCTACGACACCGGCGCCCCGGTCAACTCCTCGCCGGCGGTGGCCAACGGGGTGGTCTACGTCGGCTCCAACGACAGCATCTTCGCCCTCAGCGCAGCCACCGGGAGCCTGCTGTGGTCCTACACCACCGGCGGCCCCATCAACGACTCGCCGGCGGTGGCCAACGGCGTCGCCTACGTGGGATCTTCTGACGACAATCTCTACGCCCTCAACGCCGCCACCGGCACCCTGATGTGGTCCGCGCCCACCTTCAGCACCGTCTTTTCGTCGCCCGCGGTGGCAAACGGGCGGGTTTACGTGGGCGCCGGTGACGATATCGTGCGGGCCTTCAACGCCGCCACCGGGACGTTCCTGTGGTTCTTCGAAGCCAACGGCCCCATCGAATCCTCGCCGGCGGTGGCGAACGGGGTGGTCTACGTCGGTTCCGACGACGACAATCTCTACGCACTCAACGCCGCCACCGGGACTCCGTTGTGGTCTTACACCACAGGCGGCGCCGTCGGGTCCTCGCCCGCGGTGGCGAACGGGGTGGTCTACGTCGGTTCCGACGACGACAATCTCTACGCACTCAACGCCGCCACCGGGACTCCGTTGTGGTCTTACACCACAGCCGGCGCCGTCGGGTCCTCGCCCGCGGTGGCCAACGGCGTCGTCTATGTGGGCTCCGGCGACAACCTCTACGCCTTCGGCCTGTCTGGCGGGACAGCGGCAGGCGTGCGCCGCCCGGGTCCGGCGTCGCTCCGGCCCAACCGGCACCTGCGGCCCTACGCCGGCTGACTGTGATTGCGGCCGTACGGCCGTGACCGGGGCTTGGCGCCGATGGCTCTCGCTGCCGGGGCGGCCGGCGATCTAGCGCGGGCAGGCCCGCGAGCATGGGCTGGCGCCGGCCGCGGCGAAATTAGTACACTTTCGGCGCCGGACGCTGGTGTCGGAGCGCGGCCTTTGACAAGGTGGCAGACCGTAGCCGCGGGCCGGGTGAGCAGGCAGGGAGACGGATGACCGAGCTCATCGTCGGCACTCATGAATCCGACACGCATCAGAAGGCCCTGCGCATCAACCTTGATCCGCGCTGGTACGGGACGATCGCCGAGATCGGGGCCGGCCAGGAGGTCGTGCGCTGGCTTTTCCGGGTGGGCGGCGCGGCGGGCACCGTCGCGAAGTCGATCTCCGCTTACGACATGGCCGTGAGCGACGCCGAATACGGCAAGGCGGACAGGTACGTGTCCGCCGGGCGGCTCCAGGGCATGCTCGACACGGAGTTCCAGCTGAACGTGGAGCGGCTCGGCCATAAGCGCGGTGACGACAACTGCTTCTTCGCGTTCGCCGACACGGTCGTGGCGCGCAGCTTCCAGGGCGGCAACGAGTGCCACGGCTGGATGGGCGTGAAGTTCCAGGCCCAGCCGCACGACGAGCCGAGCCAGATCGTCATGCACGTGCGGATGCTCGACGTCGAGGCCTGGCTGCAGCAGGAGGCGCTCGGGATCGTCGGGGTGAACCTGCTGTACGGGGCGTTCTTCCAGCACCACGAGCCGGACAAGCTCATCGAGAGCCTCCTCGACCGCCTGACCACGGGCCGCATCGAGATTGACATGATCCAGTTCCGCGGCATCGAGTTCCGCGGCGTGGACAACAGGCTGATGGCGCTCAAGCTCGTGCAGGTCGGGCTGAGCGGCGTGGCGATGTTCGGCCCCGACCGGGAGGTGCTGCAGCCGAGCGAGATGCTGCGCAAGAAGGCGATCTTGGTGGAGCGGGGCAGCTTCCGGCCGCCGACGCACGTGAACATCGACATGCTCGAGACGGCAAAGGCCAAGTTCGAAGCCGACCCGGCCGTGGCTGGCAAGCCGGTACTGGAACTCACCGAGATCACCATGCGCAACCTGCTCGCCGGAGGAGCCCAGGTGGACCGGCGAGACTTCCTCGCCCGCGCCGAACTGCTCGCCGCATGCGGCATGACCGTGCTGATCACCGACTACTTCGACTACTACCGCCTGGCCGCTTACCTCGGCGAACGGACCAGCGAGCGCATCGGCATCGTGATGGGAGTGCCGAGCCTGATTGACCTGTTCGACGAGAAGAACCACGCGCAGCTCCACGGCGGGATCCTGGAAAGCTTCGGGCGGCTGTTCAAGAACGACCTGAAGCTGTATGTCTACCCCGTGCAGCCATCGCCAGACGATGAGCTTAAGACCGTCAACGACATCAAGGTCCGGTCAGAGCTGCAGCCACTGTACGACTATCTCGCCGGGCGGGGCAGTTTCGTTCACCTCGACAACTACCGGCCCGATTTCCTGCCGATCTTCAGCCGCGACGTGCTCCGCCGGATAGCGGCAAGCGACGACTCCTGGGAAAGCATGGTCCCCGCTGAGGTCGCCGAACTCATCAAGCGCCGCGCATTCTTCGGCTACGCCCAGCCGGATACCGACTAACAGCCCTTGGTCCCGGCCCGGTGCGCAACGCGGGGTGCAGGCCGAGCGCGGTCACGATGATGGCTGCTCCGGCGAGCGCCATGGCGCTCCCGGCTGAGGTGATTTCTGCGACCGCCCCGAAGACGGCAGGGCAGGCGCCCTGGAAGGTCATGAGGCCTGTGGAGAGCAGCCCGAATGCCTGGCCGAGGACGGGCGCGGGTACCGCGTCCAGGAAGCGGCGCTGGATTCCGAGGATATAAGCGGGGCCGAGGCAGGCAACGACCAGCAGGCCTGCCGCGGCCGGCAGCGGGGGGCCAGCGGCGAAAGCGAGGAGTGGCAGCCCGGCCACCAGCATGAGGGGAATGGTCAGCCGCTCGCGGATCGCCAGCCGCAGTAGTCTGCCGACGGCGAAGTCTCCCGCGATCATCCCGGCGGGGACGCAGGCAAGCACCAGGCCTGGTGAACCAGCTGGGAAACCGTGCTGGGCGGCGTAGGGCACGATCAGGCTCTCGGCGCCGACGATGAAGGCCGGTGGCAGCCATGTGGCCAGCAGCAGAATACGCACGGCTGGATCCACGATGAGCTGCCGGTTCACCGTCCAGCTCTGCCGCAGCATGGATACTGGCGGCTCGCCAGGCGGGCTTTGCCGCCGCGGGCAGGCTGGGCAGCCACACCCGGATCGCCGCTGCGGCCACCAGGTGGCATGCGGCGGTCACGAGCAGGGCGTGCTGGGTGCCGAGGGCCGCCACGGTCGCGCCGCCCGCGGCGAGGCCGAGGAGCTGCGAGGCGGATGCGGCGATGTTTGCCAGTGAGCGCCCCAGCACGTACGCGTCGCCGTCGAGCGCTTCTGCGATCAGCCGGCTGGACGCGCCGCCGAAGACCGGCGTCAGGCAGGCGATGCCAGCGACCAGGGCCAGGCTGGCCCCGACCGGCAAGCCCGCCAGGGCGAGCACCGCTGCGGTGGCGGCTTCCAGGCCGTAGCCCGCGGTGATGAGCGGCCGGGGCCGGACGCGGTCGGCGAGGGCGCCGAGCAGCGTGCCCCCGATCGCCTGCGGCAGGAAAGCGACGCCGTAGGTCATGGCGGCGAGCAGCGGGGAGCCGGTGACCGCGAAGATCAGCATGGACAGCGCCACCGTCCGCAGCGTGTCGGCGCCGATGGCCAGGGACCGGGTCAGCAGCAGCAGCCGGAATCGGGGCTCGGCGAACACCTCCCGGTAGGTCACCCGCTGCGCGGCGGGAGCGGTCGTGGTCATACCGCCAGCCTTCGCGCCAGCCGCAGCGGAAGCCATTGTTACGTTTCTGGACGTAAGGTTGGGATGTGCTGCGATTCGAGGCGGGCGCGGATGACCTGCTGCGGAGCCGGTTCGCGATCTCGCCGCTATTCGAGCTGGACAATCTGCTCCGCAAGCTCTCCGGCCTGTCGCCGCACCGGCTGCCCGGCGCCTGGTCAGCCCGGCTGATGCCGGTCTACCGGAAGCTCCGCGCCACCACCGACCTCGATGCGGTGCTTGCGCTGCACAGCCGCACGCGGGGGCCCGGCTTCGCCGCACCGCCGCCGCGCGGCCTGGCCCAGAGCATCGAGGACGACCTGGCAACGGTCCGCGCGACGGCGCTGGCGGACGCGCGGCGCGAGATCGCCCAGTGCCTGAACCTGCGGCCCGCCCATGACGAACGGGTCCTGGCCATCCTGCACAGCGACGATGTCGTGGAGCGAACCGCCCGCGCCCTGCAGACCGCCTGGCACGAGTTGCTCGCCGCCGACTGGCTGCAGCTTCGTGCCCTGTGTGAACGCGATGTGGTGCACCGGGCTGGCCAGCTCAGCAGGTCCGGCTGGGTCGCGGCGCTGGATGGGCTGCACCCCCGGGTCCGCTGGCGCGACGGGGCCATAGAGATCCTGCGCTCCGCGGAAAACCGGGCCGTCTCGCTCGGCGGCCAGGGGCTGCTCCTGGTGCCCTCGGCGTTGCTGTGGCCGCAGGTGTCCGCACACGTGGACGGGCCGTGGCCAGCGACGCTTATCTATCCGGCGCGCGGGATCGCCGCGCTGTGGGAAACACCGTCAGCGGTCAGCCAAGGCGCGCTCGGCACGCTGGTCGGCCGGGCCCGCGCTGGCCTGCTCACCGCGCTGGACCAGCCTGCCAGCACCACCCAGCTGGCCCGCAGCCTCGGGCTCGCCACGGGCGCGGTCGGTGACCATCTTGCGATCCTGCACGGCGCTGGGCTGCTCACCAAGGCCCGGTCCGGGCGCTCGGTCCTGTACCGCCGCACCCCGCTCGGTGATGCCCTTGCCGCCGCAAGCTCGGCGATCCGGTGAGCACGGACCCGGCCCGCGCCGGCCTCACCCGACCCGTTCGAGATAGTCCTGGTAGAGGGTGACGAATCCGCCCGCATCGAAGGTGATGTCCGCCTGGTAGCCGCTGGAGCGGTAGCGCACCATCCGGTTCCCTAGCGGCTCGTACCGCTGCCAGGCTGGCTCTGCGGTCAGTTCCGGAACGCGCACGAACCGCATGGTGTACTCCCGCGCGGCCGCGCCTTCCTTGAGGAGCCCGTCGCGGGCGACGGGCAGCGAGTTGAAGAACGCCGAATGGTGCAGGTCGAAGAAGTCCGCGTCGCCTAGCTCAACCCGGACGCTTGGGCCGCCGTCCATCGTGAGCTCCAGCACCGCACCGTCGAGCTTCCAGCGCAGCTCGTATGCGATGCCGATCTGCGTGCCGTAAGCACGATCAAGGCTCTCGACGCGCACGATCTCCATCCTTGGCGCATCCAGCCCGCGCCACGGGAGGGTCCGTATCGCCATGATCACTCCACTGCTCCGGTTGGCCTTGGGACGTGTTTACCAGGCGGCTGTGTTGTAGGCGGTGTCCACGCTGGGAACCTGGGTGACCGTTACCGAGGCCTGGCGGCCGGTGGTGACGTTCACCGCCTTCAACCGATGGGCGCTACCGTAGGCCAGCAGGTGCTTTCCGGCCGCGTCCATGGTGACGGAGTACACCGTAGAGCCGCGGCCGTGGGGGCTCAGCTGGCCGACCACCCGGACCTGTTGGCCGGTGGTGGTGCTGTACTCGCTGAGAAGCACGGCACCCCGCTGCGAGAACATCTCCACATACGCCTGTGCACCGTTGTTGCTGAGGGCCATCCGGAGCAGGTAGGTGGGTACGGTGAGTATCTTCCTGGCGTGCCGCATGACCGGGCCAGGCGGCGAATCGGTGGGCAGGACATACGCATTCGGCCCGTCGCCGCTGGGGACGCCGTACAGGAAGCCCAGCCGCGTGCCGTCCGCGGTCAGCGACAGGCTGCCGTAGCTCACCGGGATGTGGTCGCGGTGCGGGACTTTCCACGTGGTGGTCTGCCGGGTGGCCAGGTTGATCAGGCCGATCTCCAGCCCGGGCGCGCAGCCGGAGGCCGTGAACGCCAGCGTTTTCCCGTCGGCGCTGCTGACCAGCTCCTCCATGCGGCCGGTGGTGACTTCCGGCACGCTCAGCGGCGTCAGCCCGCTGGGGTGGCCCTGGCCATCGATGCTGAACCGGAAGAGATGCGCGGTGCACGCGGGAGCGTTGAAGCTGGTGATGGCGGCCGCCACGTACGTGTGGTCGCCGCCCAGTCTGCTCACCGCCGAGAAGTCGCGATACGGCCTGGGCGGCCGGATGGACCCGACCACGCGCCCGGTCGCGGACCGGTAGATGTTCACCACGGTGACCGGCGGGATCTGCCCCGGCGGCTTTTCCGCGACCCCGGCGAAGAACTGCGGGGCGCCCGCCAGCCCGGCCGGCCGGTGCCCTGCTGCGGGCTCTGGGGTGTGGCCGAGTATCCCGATGGTCGCCGGGATGGCGGCGGCGATGATCGCGGCGGCAGCCACGCCGCCGGCGGCTCCCTGTATCCGGCGGCGGCGGCGGAGCTTGAGGCCCGCCCGCAGTGCGTTGTGTACCACTGGCCCCATCGGCGGCCTGCCAGCCAGGGCGCTGTCCAGCATGCTGCGCACTGATTTCTCATCCATGTCGGGCATCCCTTTCCTCATGTGGTGCTTCCGGCGGGCGACCGTGTGCGCCGGATTCGGTGGTGGCGTCTCCCAGCACGCCCCGCAGCTTGTCCAGTGCCCGGGCGCTTTGGCTCTTCACGGCACCCGGCGAGCAGCCAAGGACGGCCGCTACCTGGTCTACGCTCAGGTCCGCCCAGTACCGCAGCACCACAACCGCGCGGCCCTTGGGCGGGAGTGTGGCCAGCGCGGCGAGCACCACCATCCGTGTCTCTGGCGCCGACAGTTCGGCCGCCCGTTCGGGAAGCTCGCTGGTGGGAATCTCCCCGGTGCGCCTCAGGCGCTTGTGCGCGAGGTAGGTGTTCACCAGCGTGCGCGTAGCGTAGGCGTGCGCTGACTCCTGCCGCTTGATCCTGCGCCAGGAGACAAAGACCTTCACCAGCGTCGCCTGAACAAGATCCTCAGCGGTGTGCCAGTCGCCGCACAGCAAGAACGCCATCCCCTGCAGGCGTGCTGACACGGCCCCGGCGAACTCGACGAACTCCTCCTCGGCTGTCACGTGACCAGCGCTCCTTCAACGCGGCGGACCTGCTGACGCTCGCAAGGGAAAGATGCCTCGGGCACCGCATCAGGTTTCAACCGGTTCCCGGAATCTTCGGCCCAGTCCGGTGTGGCGTGCCACATCCGGTGGGACAAGAATGGGCAGGGATGAGAAGCAGACCGAAGCGGATCGCGCTCGTTGCCCTCGTGCTGGCCGAGGTCGGGCTTGCGGCGCTGACCTGGCGGGATCTCCGGCACCGGCCGGCTGAGGAGATCCGCGGCAGCAAGCGGCTCTGGCGTGTCATCAGCACCATCAACCCTGGCAACTCGGTCGCTTACTGGCTGGTCGGCCGCAAATATGGGCGGTCACGCCCGGCCTGACCAGTTCCCGCCGGCCAGTCGGCGCACGGGCTCCTGGGCCGCCGAAGTCATCACACACCGTGGCTTAGGCTTTCGAACTCACTGGCTGTCTCACCTGACCACGATCAATTTGCCATAGTGGTCAGGTTTGCTGGACGGCAGCAACAGCGGCAAAGGGGAGTGGCCACATGGCGACCTACCGGATGGTCTATGGAGACGATGAGCGCACCGTGGAGGAGACGTTCGCCGACATCGACGAGTTGGAGCGCGAGGACGGCTGGGTGGTGCTGTTCCGGGGCAAGGAGGCGATCTTGCGGGTTCAGGAGGCACACGTGCGGTCGCTGGAGCAACTGGACGGGTAGCTGACCTGGCCGGGCGGCGCCCTGGTCACGCTGGTGCGGCGCGCTGCTCGGCGATCGAGTTGCCGCCGTCCACGACCAGGTACTGCCCGGTGATGTAGGAGGCGCCGGGGCTGGCGAGCCAGGCAATGGCGGCGGCGACCTCGTCGGGGGAGCCGCTGCGGCCGGCCGGGGTGGCGAGCCCTTGGCCACGCTCGTGCGGTGTCTGGGACCCGGTCGCTATCCAGCCCGGGGCGACGGCGTTGACGGTGATCCCGTGGCCCGCGGTGTCGACTGCGGCCGCGCGGGTGAGGCCGACCATGCCGGCCTTGGCGGTGGCGTAACCGACATCCGCGCGTATCGCCATCACCGGGCCGGTCACGCTGGCCACCATGACGATCCGCCCCCAGCCGCGGCTGATCATGGCCGGCAGCGCCGCCTTGGTGACCGAGAAGGCGGTCGTCAGGTTGCGGGCGAGCGCGGCTTCCCAGGTTGCCTGGCCCATGGAGTCCAGCGTGCCGGACTCGAACACGGGAACAGCGGCGGAGATCATGCCGGCGTTGTTGACCACGATGTCCAGCCGCCCCCAACGATCCAGCGCGGCCGACACAAGCGCGGACGCGGCGCCTGGGTCGGTGAGATCCCCGGCGGCCCCTGCCGCGTCAAAGCCACCGCCGCGCAGCTCGCCGACCCTGTCGTGGATCCGCGAGGTGGTGGCGCCGATCATCACGGCGGCACCGAGTTCGGCGAGCAGCCTGGCGGCGGCGAAACCGATGCCCTCGGGGCTGCCCGCGCCGGTGACCAACGCCACCCGGCCGGACAGATCAAACGAGGCTGGGATGGGCATTGCCCGATCTTAGTCGGCCCGCCGGGTCTCCTGGCCTGCGGGAAGACGGCCGGGCGGCCCCAGTGGCAGACCTGCGGTGTGGCAGCGCGGGGACAGGCCTGGTGACAGGTGAGCAGGACGGGGTCAGACTGGCTGCTAGGTGGCAACTTAAGGATGACCCGGCAATCGGGAGGGACGGGGAGATGAGCCTTGCTGGCAGCCCTGTCGTATTCGTTCATGGCCTGTGGCTGCACGCCAGTTCGTGGCGCCCGTGGGTGGAGTTGTTCGGCGAGGCGGGCTACCAGCCGCTGGCGCCGGGCTGGCCGGGCGCCGCTGACACGGTTGAGGAGACCCGGCGGCAGCCCGGCCGGGTGGCCGGCCAGGGCATCGACGATGTTGTGGAGCACTATGCCCAGATCATCGGCGGGCTGGATGCCCGGCCGGTGGTAATCGGCCATTCGTTCGGGGGGCTGATCGCGCAGCGGTTGCTGGGGCAAGACCTTGCCGCTGCCGCCGTGGCGATCGATGCGGCACCCATCAAGGGCGTGATCTTCCTGCCGCCCTCCGCGCTGCGGGTCGCCGCCATCGCGCTGCGCAAGCCTGCCAACCGGGCCCAGGCGGTGTCCCTCACCAAGGAGCAGTTCCGCTACGGTTTCGGCAACGCCCTGCCCCAGCAGGAATCCGATGAGCTGTACCAGCGCTGGACGGTCCCGTCCCCGGGTAAGCCGTTGTTCGAAGCCGCGCTGGCGAACTTCATCCCGCGATCGCCTGCCAAGGTGAACACCCAGAACAAGACCCGGGGCCCGCTGCTGCTGATCGCGGGGGGCAAGGACCATACCGTGCCCGCGGCGATCACCACCGCGACCCGCAGGCTCTATCACAAGTCACCCGCGGTCACCGACTTCCGCGAATTCCTCGACCGCGGGCACTCACTGACCATCGACCACGGCTGGCGCGAGGTCGCCCAGCAGTCGCTCGACTGGCTTGATCAGCGCTCTTAGAACCCCGCCGGTCCCGGCGCCGGACGGACGGCAGCCCGCCGCGACAAGCGCATCCCGCAGCGATCGAGAGTGCCCGGGCCCGGGAAGGCCAGTAGGCACGCGGTTGGATCAGGCTGCGTGGAGCCGCTGCGGAGGAGGCCGAAAGTGAAGTTGTGCGCAGGGGCCGGGCTTATGCCGGGCATGCCGGCGGCGCGCTGGCGGGTGACATGACAGCCCCGGGGCCGCGGTCCGGGGCCGTCAGCGGGAATCCGGCCGCGCCCGCCCATGTGAACCGGGACACCGCCCGCCGGGTGGTGCCGCTGTTCCGGCCCTACCGGGCCCAGGTGGCCGTCGTCGTCGGGCTGATCGTGGTGACCTCGACGATCGGCATCATCAACCCGCTGCTGATCCAGGTGGTATTCAACAAGGCCCTGTTCGGCCCCGGCGGCCCGAACCTTCACCTGCTCGTCATCTTGGTCGCCATCATGGCCGCTGTCCCGATCGTCAACGGCGCCATCGGCATCTTGCAGACCTACAAGACCACCCGGGTCGGGCAGTTGGTCATGCGGGACCTGCGCGACCGGCTCTACTCGCACCTGCAGACGCTCCCGCTCGCCTTCTTCACCGGCACCAAGACCGGCGAGATTCAGTCCCGGCTGGCCAACGACGTAGGTGGTGTTCAGTCGGTGGTCACCACCACCGCCTCGACCATCCTGGCCAACGTCGTGATCTTCGTGTCCACCATCGTCGCCATGGTGATCCTCAGCTGGCAGCTGACGATCGTGGCGGTCTTCACCGTGCCGGTGTTCTTCTGGCTGACCAAGATGGTCGGCGAGCGGCGCCGCCAGGTGGCGCGCTCGACCCAGGAGTCGCTGGCGGCGATGAGCGCTCTGTCCGAGGAAACCCTGTCGGTGTCCGGGGTACTTCTGGCGAAGGTGTTCGGCAACCAGGCGCGCGACGCCGCCCGCTACCAGGAGGAGAACCAGCGCCTGGCCGACCTGGAAGTCCGCCAGCAGATGATCGGCCAGGGCTTCTACGCGATCGTGCAGTCGTTCCTGTCGATCACCCCGGCTGCGGTCTACCTGATCGCCGGCCTGCTGCTGGTACACGGCACGGCCGTCACCGCGGGCACCATCGTCGCGTTCACCACGCTGCAGACCCGCCTGTACTTCCCGATCGGGCAGCTGCTGCAGGTCTCGGTGGAGCTGCGATCGTCTCTGGCCTTGTTCGACCGGGTCTTCGAGTACCTGGACGTGGTGCCCGACATCGTCGATGCCCCCGACGCCGTGGACTTGCCGGCGATCAGCAGCGGCGGCCGGGTGGCTCTCCGGGAGGTCTACTTCCGCTACCCCGGGGTGCCGGTGGACGCGCTAGCGGGCGTCAGCTTCAGGGCCGACCCCGGCCAGCTCGTGGCGCTGGTCGGGCCGAGCGGGGCCGGCAAGACCACCATCAGCTACCTGATCCCGCGGCTGTACGACGTCACCGGCGGTTCGGTCCAGATCGACGGCGTCGACGTCCGGCATGTCCGTCAGACATCGCTGGCCGCCGTTATCGGCTTCGTGACCCAGGAGAGCTATCTCTTCCACGACACCATCCTGGCCAACATCCGGTACGGCCGTCCCGCCGCTTCCATGGCGGAGGTCGAGGAAGCCGCCCGGGCCGCGTACATCCACGCCCGGATCATGGACTTCCCCGACGGCTACGACACGATCGTGGGCGAGCGGGGGTATCGCCTGTCCGGCGGCGAGAAACAGCGCCTGGCCATCGCGCGGGTCCTGCTGCACGACCCGCGCATCCTGATCCTGGACGAGGCGACCTCGGCGCTCGACACGGCCAGCGAACGGGAGGTCCAGAAGGCCCTCGATGCCCTCATGGGGTCCCGGACCACCATCGCCATCGCCCATCGCCTGTCCACCATCGTCAACGCCGGCGTCATCAACGTCATCGACGCCGGGCGCGTCGTGGAATCCGGCACCCACCGCTCCCTGCTGCGCCAGCGCGGCGTGTACGCGTCGCTGTACCAGGATCAGTTCGAGGGCGGCAGGGTCCAATGGCGCTGCCCCGACGGCGACATCATGGCCGACGGCACCATCCGGCACCGGCAAACCGAGCCGGTGTAGCCATTACCTGCACCGGCCACGAGGCTCAGGGGCTGGCCGGCTGCTTGTGTACCGACGCCTGGTAGATCTGCTCGATCGACGACTCGAGCTGGGCATTGAACTCCTCGTCGGTCTGGCCTTCCGTCAGCCCTTCGAGAAGCGCCCGCGAGAAGCTGGCGATGAGGGTGGGATCGCGGGCGAGCCGAGCGCAGGCTTCGTCACGGTCGTAGCCACCCGACAAGGCGACCACTCGCAGGACGCGTGGGTCAGACGCCAGGTCGCCGTACAGGCCAGGCCGGGTCGGGATGGTGATCTTCAGCATCACCGTGGCGCCCTCAGGCAGCGCCTCGACGTGCTTGGCGATGGCGTCGCGCAGCAGCGCCTCAGCCTGCTCCTTGTGCGGGCTGGAAATGCTGACCTCGGGTTCGATGATCGGCACGAGGCGGGCGGCCAGGATCCGGCTCGCGTAGCCGAACTGCTGGTCCACGATCGCCGTGATCCCGGCCTCGTCGGCGTCGTTGATCACCGACCGCATCTTGGTACCGAAGATCTGGTGCCGCCGCGCGCGCTCGAGCAGATCATCGAGGGTGTCGATAGGCTTCATGAGCTGCACACCGTCCTGCTCGGCAGCCAGCCCCTTGTCGACTTTCAGGAACGGCACCACGTCCTTCTCGTCCCACAGATACCGGGCGGTGGGGACGCCGTTGACGTCGCGTTCCATCGTCTGCTCGAACAAGATCGCCGCGAGAATGCGCGAGCCATCAAACGCGGGGCTGGTCAGCACGCGGGTCCGCATGGCGTGGACCAGGTCGAACATCTCGGTGTCGGAGCTGTAGCGGTCCCGCGCTATGCCGTACTCGGCGAGCGCCTTGGGGGTGCTGCCGCCGCTCTGGTCAAGCGCAGCGAAGAAACCGTGGCCGGACCCGACCTTCTCGAACTGGATAGTGTTCACCCTTCCTTATTGTGGCACCAGCCGTGCCGGCTGGCCCGGAAGGGACGACGGAGGCCATGAGCTGGGGGCGTGACGGCCGTCCTCCGGGGCCGGCAGGCCGTACCCGCGCTTGACGCAGCGCGGCGCCCGGAGCTGCCGGGGGGATGCGCCAGCCTGGCGGGGGGCGCTCGGTGGTACCGTCGGCGGCATTACGGGCCGGAACAAGGAGGGCATCGATGACCGCACCGCTGCAGATGATCGCGTTGAGCTTCAGTCGTGGCGCGGGGTCTGAGGACCGGATCCTGGCAGAGGTCGACCGCCTCCGCGGCCGGGGAGTCCTTCGCCTGCTCGACATGCTGTTCGTCGGCAAAAGCCAAGATGGCACCGTCGAACGGCTGACCATCGGTGATGACGAGGACTTCGGCTCGCTCCTGGCGGCAGTCGTGCCCGTAGCGGACGGCGGTCCGGCAGTGCCGGCGCCAACGGACGATCCGGCGGCCTTTGACGGGGCCGGTGCGTGGGCTCTGGCCGATTCTCTTGAGCCAGGGACCGCGCTGGCCTTTCTGCTCGTCGAGCACCACTGGGCCGGCCCGCTTTTCGACGTCATCGCCGAGACCGGCGGCACGCTGATCGGCGAGGGCTTCCTGACGGCCGAGGCGGGCCTGGTGGTGGGCGCCGAGGTGGCCGCCATGGAGGAGGCCTCCGAGGTGATCGCCCAGGCCCAGGCTATTGAGGCCGACGCCTTGCTCACGGCGGCAGCGGCCACAGCCGAAGCGGCCGAGGCAGTGGCCGAATCGGAGCGTATCCAGTCCGCCGCTGCCGCCGACGCCGTCCGGGCACTTATCGCGGCCGGGCTGGTGGAGGAGGCGGCCGCCCACGAGGCGGTCACGGCGCTGGCCGCGGCTGGCCTCATCGTGGCCGCCGCCGACCAGGCCGCCGCTGCCGCCGTGGCCGAAGACGCCGCCATCGTGGAAGCCGCCGACGAGGTCACCGCGGCCGCCGTTGCCCAAGACGCCGCCACCGTGGAAGCCGCCGACGAGGTCACCGCCGCGTCCCTCGCACAGTCGCTCGCCACCATCGCCGCCGCCGACGAAGTCGCTGCCGAAGCGGCCGGCGAAGCGGGGGAGCGGGTCCGGGCCGCCTCGATCACCATGGCGGAGGCCCAGGTGCTGCGCTACCTCCCCCGGCCGCTCCCGTTCTCCGTCATCGCCGACAAGCTGGGCATCTCCCGGTCGGCGGCCAAGGAGCGAGCCGAACGCCTGTATAAGAGGCTCGGCGTCCACAGCCGGGACGAGGCGGTCAGCCGGGCCCGCTCGCTCGGCCTCCTTCGCGGATAAATTCGCGGATAAAGGGGCCGCCAGCCGTCTCAGACCGCTCGTGCGACGCCCTGGACGGCGCGCAGCCGGCCGTCGGCCAGCGCGGTGGTGAGGTTCTTGGCTTTCGACTCGAAGTCGGGGACGAAGGCCTGCAGTCCGATCGGGCTGGGCGGCAACGTGAGCAGTGCCTGCATCGTCGCGGCCGCGTGGTCGGTGAGATCGTTCCACTGCTCGATCTCGAACCCGGAGGTTTCGATGGCCGCACGCAATCGATCGGGTGTGGTCAGGTGGCTGTATTCGGGCCGGTCGGCCCAGGGCAGCGGAAAGTCGGGTTCGCGGTCCTCGCCGGCGGCGATGTCCCACACGGCCAGCCTGCCGCCGTCGGCCAGAGTCCGGCGTGCCTCCTTGTAGAGGAGAGCCTTGTCGGCCACGTTCATCTGCACGTGCTGGCTGAACATCAGGGTGAAGGTCGCGTCCTCGAACGGCAGGTCCGTGACGTCTCCCTGGCGCACGGAGATCCGGTCGTCTAGCCCGGCAAGCTGGTTGAGCCACCGTGCGGTCGCACAGTATTCCCCGGTGAGATCCACGGCGACCACGTGGCAGCGGCTGCGCCCGGCGACGTAGCGGGCGGTTCCGCCGATACCGCTGCCCGCGTCGAGGACCTCGTCGCCGGGGGTGATCTCGACCAGGTCGGCCAGTTGGGCGGTGGCGATGCGGCCCATCGTGTGGAAGTCCTCAACCAGAGCGAGGTCCGCCGGCCGAAGGTGGCCGAGGTCTTTCCCGGCGGCTATGAGCGCCTGCTCGATGGCCTGCCGGGAAGTGCCGGTCGAGTACTGGGTCTCGATCTGGATGTCTGTCACCTCAACGCCTACCGCTTGGGAGCATCAGCGGCGTGGCCGTGCCCGGGTCGGCGGGACCCATGAGCGAGACCATCGTGCCGCGGTCGGCGGGACCCAGCAGCGGGGTAACGGTGGCCGGGACGGCCGGGCCCATCAGCGGGGTAACGGTGCCCGCGGTGGCCGGGCCCATCAGCGGCGTGGCCGTGCCCGGGTCGGCGGGACCCATGAGTGGGACCGCTGCACCTCGCTCATCGGCTCGGTCAAGGACGAACCTGGGCAGGGAGATCTCCGGGACCTCAACGTCTGGGTATGGACTCCGGGTGTTCATTGCGTTTCCTTTCCGTTGACCGGGCCCACGCCCGGCGTACAGTCGTGCGGGCGGATGGCCCTGCTGCGCTTCACCGGGCACCGGCTGCCCGGGTTTCCGCCA
This sequence comes from uncultured Actinomycetes bacterium, assembly GCA_963730235.1. Taxonomy (GTDB): domain Bacteria; phylum Actinomycetota; class Actinomycetes; order Streptosporangiales; family Streptosporangiaceae; genus DASXKD01. The sequence continues at coordinate 246,782 of CAVSRH010000001.1, read as the reverse complement.
CGGCAGTGCCCGGCGCCGCAGCGGCAATAAGCGGGCCGGTGGCTGGCAGCGGCGTCCGCGGGGCTCTGGCCAGCGCGGACATGGACGTGATGTGCAGGGCGAGCAGCAGCGGCACGCCGGCTGTCACGATCAGCGCGAGCGGCGGCTCGAAGATCGGTGCGGCGGACGGCGTGATGTTGAGCAGCTGGAATCCGGTGAGGGCACCGAGGGTCAGGGCCACGACCAGATCGGTCATGCCGAACGCGTTGTGCCACAGGGCGGCGCGGCGGCCTCTGCCCCGCGCGAGCTTGTACGCGACCAGTGGCGCGGCGATGCCGGCGGCGATGTCGCCCAGGCCCGCGGGCAAGGCGAACAGCGCGGGCAGATGACCGAGGGCCATCATGATCAGGAAGACCACGCCTTCCACCCGGAACAAGTGCGGGTACTCCAGGCGGCTCGCCAGGCCCGGTGCCGCCAGGGCGCGCGCGACCACCGGAACCCGGCGCAGGGCCAGCAGCGTGCCGAAGAAGCCGGCCACCGCGATCGGCAGCCACGGCACCCCGTGGCCGAGCCGCGTGTGGTACCAGCCGTGACCCGCGATCACCGCTGTGGCGGTGAACCAGCCGCCGAGCACGGCGGCCGCGGCCCCGGCCAGCAGCGCCGCGCGCCGCCGGCCAGGCCGGCGCGGTTCGCGCCGCTGTACAGCACGATGCAGGTCGCGACCGCGATCGCGGCGGTCGCGGCGGTGGTGATCGCCCATAGGTAGGCGGGCGGGTCGTACATGACATCCTCCATCAATAGACGGTAGTTCCAAACTACTATCTTGCAACTAGTATCTGTCAACTAGTATTATGGAGCGCATGACCCGGAACGTTCGCACCTACGACCACTTCTGCGCGGTTGCACGGGCTCTGGAACAGGTCGGCGACCGGTGGAGCCTGCTGGTGATCCGCGACCTTCTCACCGGCGCCAAAAGGTTCACCGACCTGATGGACCGCCTCGGCGGAATCACCCCCAAGACCCTCAGCCAGCGCCTGCGCGAACTTCAGGACGCCGGGATCGTCGCCGCCGACCGCCAGCCGGGCCGGCGGGAGGTCTGGTACTGCCTCACTCCGGCCGGAGCGGAGCTCGGGCCCGTCATCGACACGCTCGGCTGGTGGGGGCTGCGGCACGCCTGGCGCTGGCCCCACCCCGGCGAGCCGCTGCACGGCGAGCATCTGCTCCGCAATGCCATCCGGGCCATCGACCGCGCCACCGGCGACCATGAGCCTGCCCGCTGGCGCTTCCGCCTCGACGGCGCGGACTACCTGGCCGAAAGCGACGGCCACCGGTGGTCCCTCACCACGGAAGCCCCGTTCGCACCGGCCGACGTCATCATCACCGCGACCACCCAGGCCCTGACCGCCCTCATCTTCGCCGGGTCAGACGCCGACATCGACATCACCGGCGAACCCGCGGCGGTCGAACGATTCCGGCGGCTGATCGGCACCATGGCCACCGTCGTACATCCGGTCTAGCCCCGTGGCGCCGGTGTTCACCAGCACCGAGCAGCCGGCGGGATAATCCGTGGTCCGGGCACCGGGCCCTCGCTATCGTCTGGACTGTGGGACGGTGGAGCAAGATCGCTGAGAAGGCAGGGGTCAGCCTGCCGGCCGGCGAGGGGCGCACAGCTAAGGATGCGATCGACGGACTGCTGGAGCTGTCCCGGAGCGAGGAGAGCCGGGCTCGCCAGCTCGCGTGCAGGAACCTGTGCACCTGCCACGTCCGGGCCGACGATGACCGGGTGTGGACGAGGTTGCTCGAGCTGGCCGGGGATCCCGATCCGCGGGTCCGCGGCGACGTGATCCACGCCATCACCGACAGCACGCCCGCGCCCCGGGTCCCGGCTGTGATCCGGGCCCTGGAGTCCCGCCACAACGACCCGGACGTGGGGATTCGCCGGCAGGTCCGCAAGACCCTCGCCCACTACCGCCGGACCGGCAAGGTAACCGACGCTGCTCACTAGCCGCGACGACCCACGTATCCGGGCCCTCAACCAGACCGCGGTAGCCGCCGATGGGGACGGCCGTCGGCCCGTTGCCGGTTAACGCATGCTGGAGTGTTATGCGGGTGGCCCGCTGGCCAGGTTGACGGTTGCCGTGTGCTGCTGGCCGGAGGCACTGGTGTAGCTGACGGTCACGCTCTGGCCGGGGGTGAGGTCGGTGACCATGATGTGCTGGAGCGTGGTCTGGGAGGTGGCTGGGTGGCCGCCGACCGAGGTGATCGCGTCACCGGCGCTGAGCCCGGCCTGGGCGGCGGGGCTGCCGTGGACCACGCCGGCGATCTGCACCCCGGAGCCCTGTGCTGGGGTGCCGCCGTTGCCGGAGCCGAATCCGCCTGCCGGGCCGCCGGAGGTGCCTTGCCCGATCTCGACGCCGAGGAACGCGGTGGGCCCAACGTGGACGTCGGCCGCGGGCTGGCTGTCGAGAACTTGGGCGGCTACGTTCTTGGCCGCGCTGATGGGGATGGCGAACCCGTAGGTTGCCTGCTGGGCGGCAACGCCGGAGGTCTGCGACCCGGCGGCGTCCATCCCGATCACCTGCCCGGAGGCGTTGACAAGCGGGCCGCCGGAATCACCTGCCTGGATGTTGGCGTTCGTCTCGATCATGCCGGTCAGCCGTTCGCTGGTGCCGGACAGATCGTCTGCCGCGGTGATGGACCGGCCAGTGGCGGTGACCGTCCCGCCTGCGTAGCTGGGGGTGCCGCCGGCGCCGCCGGCGTTGCCGATCCCGACGACCTCCTGGCCCGCAGACACCTTCGCCGAGCGGGCGATGGTGACGGTCGGCAGGCTGGCAGCGCCGGACAGTTTCAAGATGGCGACGTCTTTGCTCCGGTCGTAACCGGCCACGCGGGCCCGGTAGGTCTTGCCGTTGCCCACGTCGGTGACGCTGATGGAGGTGGCACCGTCGATCACGTGATTGTTGGTAAGCACCACGCCATCGGGGCTGAGCACCATGCCGGTGCCGGCACCTCGCGCCTGACCGTAGTCGACCGTGACGTTGACGTCGACCAGCCCCGGATCGACGCGGGAGGCGATGGACGAGGCGTCCGCGGGCCCAGAGCCGGTGCTCGAGCCGGAAGATGAAGATCCGCCCTGGGGAGACTGGCCGAACCCGCCGGACGGGACGCCACCGAAACCGCTGCCCGGGCCCGAGCCAAAGCCACTGCCCGGGCCCGAGCCACTGCCCGGGCGTGCTGGAGTCTGGGCCGGGGTGAACCCCCCCGCTGCGGCGTGGCCGGCGCTGCCAATGGCATCGCCAATGAACCCTCCGGTCGTGCCGGCCACCAGCACCACGGCCACGCCACCGGCGGCCAGTAGGCCAAGGTGGCGCCCATGGCGCCTGGCCCCGGTGTTCGTCCCGCCGGGCCCCGGCCATCCGGCCTGGCCAGGTGGGGACGCAGGCGGCGGCCCGTACGCCCAGGAGCTGCCCGGCTCGCTATAGCCGGGCCAGTACGGCGGCGGAGGGGGCGGGGCCTGCGCGGGCCAGTAGCCGCCCCCGGGGCCCTGCTGTGGATGCCCCGGCATCCCGCTGGGATTCTGGTTTTCGTCCGGCCCGGATCCGGGCTGTGCGCTTGGCTCGCTGGTCATGGTCCCATCGTGGGCCAGCGAGCTCAGCATCCGATGAAACTCACCTGTGGATTTGCCGGAAGGCCGCGTGCCCACGCCCCATACCGTCACCGGGCCGACGGGTCCCCAGCAAATCGATCACGCAGTAGCGGATGACCGATGGCGCTCAGGTCCGGCGCCCCCGGGTGTCGGGGATCGTCGGTTGAGCAGATGACTGTCGAGTAGCACAGCCTTGTGCTCCGCGAACTGATGGGTAGTCCACAGCGCACTGATTTCACCGTGCAACTCGGTGGCGGCGGCCCAGCGAGCAAGACCCGTGTAGAGGTTGCGTTGCACGAGCCAGGCTGAATACTCGCCGTCCCGGTCAAAGCCGTATCCGGTCGCAACGTGCCCGATGAGATCGTGCACCGCCCGAAAGCGGAAGTAGGCGCCGCCCACCTCACCCCCGAGCAGAGGGTGAGCACGGTCGGCTGCGGACGTGGTGACTTCCAAGGTCCGTGAGGTGAGAACCGAGGCGGCTAGTTCGCCGGCATCGAAGTAAGGGGTGACTTCGCTCGTGCCTACGACGGTTATCCGGTAGGGACCTTGCGGATCCGTGAGCGCTGCGAACTGCTGGTCTGTCTGCATCTCAAGCTGCTGGTAAGCGAGGGCAACGAGGGGGTCGCGCCTGGTCCGTGCGGAGATGAAACACTCAGCGATTGCCTGAGTTTCGCTCGGCTGGACGTGACGCAGCAGCGGCCTGGGACGCGCCAGGCGACGTTGGAAACCGATCGCCGGATCCACCAGGCCTGCAGTGAGCATCAACGGTTAGTATGCGCGGCCGAAGATGAGCCGCTTGCCGTATGCGGACTTTTGATTGCACCGAACGCACATGCCCTCCGCGGCCGCGCCGTCGGCCGGGATGCATCGCGGGGTGGCCGATGTCGCGGCCTTGATGTCGTCCTCGCAGGCGGGCTGGCCGCAATGGAACGCCAGCGCCCATCCTGTCTTGACTGCCTCGGTGAACTCCGCCCATGAGTTCACCGAGGCCGTGTGGGAGTCCCTGAAGTCGGTCGCCCGCTGCAGCAGCAGGCTCTGCATCGCGGTGAGCTCAAGCTCCAGCCGGGCTGGTGCCGAGTCCAGGGATACCGGCGATTTGCCCTCGCCGAGCCGGGTGGACATCAGTGCGGAACCCTCGGCCAGGTCACGGGGGCCAAGCTCCAGCCGGACCGGCACGCCGCGCAGCTCCCAGTCGTTGAACTTGAAGCCAGGGGAGAGCTGTGGCCGGTTATCCACATGCGTACGGATGCCCGCCCGGCGGAGCCGACCGGCCAGTTCCCTGGCTGCCGGCAGTACCCGCTCGGCCTGGTCGCCGCGGCCTATCGGCACGATCACCACCTGGTAGGGAGCGAGCAGCGGGGGCAGAACGAGCCCCTTGTCGTCACCGTGCGTCATGATCACGCCGCCAACCATCCGGGCGCTCATGCCCCACGATGTGGTGTGGCAGTACTCCAGTTCGCCGTTCTGCGCCGCGTACTGAATGGCGAACGCCTTGGCGAAGTTCGTTCCCATGTAGTGCGAGGTGCCGGACTGAAGGGCGCGCCCGTCACGCATCATGCCCTCGACCGTGTATGTCCGCTGGGCGCCCGGGAATCGCTCTCCCGCGGTCTTCTCGCCCTCGACCACCGGCATGGCGGCGATCTCGCGGGCCACCTTCGCGTACATGTCTAGTGCGAGCAGCGTCTCGTGCATCGCGTCGGCCTCGTCGGCGTGCGCGGTGTGACCCTCCTGCCACAAGAACTCGGTCGTGCGCAGGAACATCCGCGGGCGCATCTCCCAGCGGACCACGTTCGCCCATTGGTTCAGCAGCAGCGGCAGATCCCGGTGCGAGCTGATCCACTTGGCCATCATCTCGCCGATGACCGTTTCCGATGTGGGCCGGATGACCAGCGGCTCCTCCAGTTCCTTTCCGCCGGCGTGGGTGACTACGGCGAGTTCGGGGGAGAAACCTTCGACGTGCTCCGCTTCGCGCTGCAGATAGCTCTCCGGTATCAGCAACGGAAAGTAGGCGTTGTCGTGACCGGTCTCCTTGATCCGCCGGTCGATGTCGGCTTGGAGCAGTTCCCAGATCCGGTAGCCGTAGGGGCGGATGACCATCGTGCCCCTGACCGGTCCGCGGTCCACGAGTTCGGCCTTGAAGACTAGTTCGTTGTACCAGGCCGAGAAATCTTCGCTCTGCGGAGTCACTCCGCGTTCGTCCCTCGCCACACGCAGAGGTTACGGCATCGGCCGGGCTGGCGGGCTTCCAAGATCAGGGTGGCCATCACGGTCTAACGAAGAAGCCTCGCTTCCGGCATCTTCGTTAGCTGGCGTTAGTGTGCCGGCGCGGGCGAGAACGTCGCGTAGCTGGTGGCGTCCGGCTACCCCCAGTTTGGGATAGGACCGGTACAGGTGCGAGCTGACCGTGCGCGGTGAGAGGAAGATCCGGTCGGCGATCTCGCGATTGGTCAGGCCGTCGCTGGCCAGGCGGACGATCTGGCGCTGCTGGGGGGTCAGCTCCCCGAGGGCATCGCGCTCGACGGGCGCGCCGGTGACAGCCACCCCGCACGCTCTCAGTTCAGCCTCTGCCCGCTGCGCCCATGCCCGGGCGCCCAGCCGCCGGAAGGTGCTCAGGGCCTCGGTCAGTACGGGTTTGGCGTCGTTGATCCGGCGGCGCCGCCGCAGCCATTCGGCGTGGTCGAGCTGAAGCTGTGCCCGTTCGAAGGGCCACTGGTCTCCGGCGGGGTCGGCGAGCGCCTTGCCGAACTGGGCTGACTTGGCTTCGGCGGCGAGCAGGCCGCGGGCCCGGGCGATGAGCTGGCTGAGCCGGGGCGAGGCCGTGCCGCCCAGGCGGCTGAGTGCGCGCTCGATGACGTCGTGTCCTTCGATCCGCCGGTCGGCGCGGACCGCGGCGGCGGCGAGGTCTGCCACGCCCAGGTAGGAGGCGTAGTTGTGCAGCGGCGTGCCGTCCTCGCCGAACAGCCCGCGGAGCTGGGTGAACGCAAGAAGGTAGCTGCCGTCGGCCAGAGCGGCGACGCCGAGGGCGCGCCGGGCCCGGGCGGCAACCAGCCCGCATTCGGCTGGGTCGATGGTGGCGAGCGCCCTGTTGGCATGCTCGCGTGCCGCGCTGGAGTCGGCACGCATGGCGAGGACGGTGGCGGCGATCACGTCAGCGGACGCGGCAACGAGCTCCATATGGTTCGCCTCGGCCACGCCGGCGGCCTCGGCGGCAGCTTCCAGCGCCTCGTCCCAGCGCCCGGTGTCGATATACGCCCACCCCAGTGCGGTCAGGGCTCCGCCACTGGTGCCTCGCACGCCGGGGGCTCGCAGCCGGCGCAGGCCGTCTTGCAGCAAGCCGACCGCCAGGTCGGACTCGTCCAGGAGAAACGCGGCGGAAGCCGTGCCCCACAAGGACGGATCTTCGAGCGGCGAGCCGGCGATCTTGCGCAGGTCTGGGAGGAGCTGGTTTCTGCTGCCGACCGGGTCGGCGCTGGCGCGTATCCAGAGTCTCAGCGCGCTGACATCAACGCCCAGGCCCGAGGGCGGCCGGCCGTGGTATTCCAGGAGGTCGAGGGTGCGGCTGACGGCCTGGCGGCTGGCGGGCGCGCCGGACTGGTAGGCGACAGTGGCCGCGTCCCCGAGCGCGTCCCAGGCCAGGGCCGGATGGTCACGCGATGCGTCTTCGGCGACCGACAGGAGTGCGGATAGCGCGGCGGTGCGCCGCCCGGACCAGGCCAGCGCCCATCCGGCGTCGCGGCGGGCGGCCAGCCGCAGTGCCGGGTCCGCGGTGACCGCCAGGGCGCGGGTGGCGAGTTCCTGCACCCAGTCTCCCTGGCCGGTCGGGACGGCGGCTGAGGCGGCGGCGGCCAGCCGCCGGGCCTGGTCGGCGGGCTCGGGGCTGAGTTCGGCCGCGCGTTCCAGCGCCAGCGCCGCGGCCGCCGCGCCGCCGCGGTGCTGCGCCTGGGCGGCGGTGGCCTCCAGCAGCGCCGCCACGGTTTCGTCCGGGTGCAGCGCCGCGGCGGCCAGGTGCCAGGCCCGCCGGTCGGGCTGGCCGTGCAGGGCCCCGGCGAGCTGGCGGTGCGCCGCGGCGCGCTGGGCGAACGGCGCGGCGTGGTAGATCGCGGAGCGGACCAGCGGATGGGCGAACCGCAGCCCGGCCCTGTCCACCTTGACCAGGCCCAGCCGCTCGGCCGGCGCCAGGGCCCGCGCATCTGGCCCGGCGCCGCGGCTAGCGGCCGCGCTCAAGTCCGCGCCGTCGGCCACCGCGGCCAGCAGCAGCGCCGCCTGCGCCGGCCCGGGCAAGGCGGCGAACCGGGCGGTCAGGACGGCGCTCAGCCGGTCCGTCACGGGCAGCGGTTCGGCGGCCCACCGCCGGCTGGCGGCGGGATCGTCCGCGATCACCTTCGCCAGCTCGATCAGCGCCATGGGATTACCCCCGGCCTGAGCCAGCACCTGCGCCCGGGCCCGCCCGCGTGGCGGGCGAGGCAGCCCATCCAGCACACGGCCGGCGTCCCCCGCTGACAGCGGCTCCAGACGCAACTCCGGGAAGCCCCGGTCAAAACCGTAAGGCGGCGCCTGCCCCCGGGCGCCCACAAGCAACACCACCCGCTCGGCGTCCAGCCGGCTGCCGGCGAAGGCCAGCGCGCCCAGCGAGCTGCGGTCCAGCCAGTGGGCGTCGTCGGCGACTACGAGGACCGGGGAGTGTTCGGACAGGTCCGAAAGCAGGGTCAAGACAGCGACCCCGGTCAGCAGCGGCCCGGAGGCAACCGGGTCCGGGGCGAGGCCGAGAGCTCCCAGCAGGGCCTGGGCCTGCCGGACGGGAAGGCCGGCCGCACTGGACAGCACCGGCCACAGCAGCTGATGCAGCCCGGCAAACGCAAGTTTTGACTCCGATTCCCGGCCGGTGACCGACAGGACCCGCATGCCCGCCGACCGGGCCCGTCCGGCCGCGTCCGCCAGCAGCACGGTCTTGCCCATCCCCGCCTCACCGATGACGACCAGCACCTGGCTTGCCTGCGGGACCGGATCCACCAGGCCGCGCAGCCGGGCCAGCCCGGCCTCCCGGCCAATGATGGGCGCGGGCTGCTGTGCGGGGAGTTCACCAGGGCCGGGCATGTGCCTGTCCTTTCGGCCAGTGCCTTCCTCAACGCGCACTTCCGCTGGAAGCATCCCAGGACTGCCGGGTGCAGTCAGGTTACGGATACCCCATCTTGATCTTGCCGGGCACAGTGGTGCGTGGTGTCAGCCGACTTCGGAGGCCGTGATGTCTTTCATAACCGTCGGCCACGAGAATTCCGAGGCTATCCGGATCTACTACGAGGACCATGGTTCTGGCGCTCCTGTCGTGCTGGTGCACGGCTACCTGCTTGATGGCCATTCATGGGAGAAGCAGGAGGCGGCCCTGCTGGACGCCGGGTACCGGGTCATCACCTACGACCGGCGCGGCTTCGGTAACTCGAGCCGGCCGAGTGTCGGGTATGACTACGACACGTTGTCCGCTGACCTCAACGTGCTGCTCACCGAGCTCGACCTGCAGGCTGTGACGCTGGTTGGCTTCTCGATGGGGACCGGCGAGGTGACCCGTTACCTGGGCGTATATGGCTCCCGGCGGGTCCGGGGCGCGGCCCTGCTGGCGCCCCTGCCGCCATTCCTGCTCAGAACCGGCGACAACCCGGACGGGATTGACCGCGGCGTTTTCGAGGAGTTCATGGCCGATATCTGCGATGACCGGCCAGCCGCGGTGAAAATCTTTCTGGACAGGTTTTACAATATCGACATCCTCGGCGGGAGCCATGTCAGCGACCAGGCCTGGCAGAACAGTTTCCACGCCGCCATCCGGGCCTCCGCGAGAGCCACCCTCGGCTGCGCGGCCGCGTGGCTTGAGGATTTCCGCGGCGACCTGCCCCAGATCGATGTCCCGGTGCTGGTCGTGCAGGGCAGCCAGGATCGCATCCTGCCTCTCGAGGCGACCGGAGATCGGCTGCCTGCCCTGATCCGGGACGTCCACAGCGTCGTCATAGAAGGCGGGCCGCACGCGATCATCTGGACCCACGCCGCCCAGGTCAACCAGGCCCTTCTCGATTTCATCCCGCTGACCGGCATGCCCTAGGTGCAGTCATGTTGCGGATACCCCGGTCGCAGCCTCACTCCCCAGGATGGCCATAAGACCACGACCGCGAAGGACACCGAGATGAACGCACGGCCGAACATCGTTCTTGTCCATGGCGCGTGGGCCGACGGCTCCTCCTGGAGCGGCGTCATCGAGCGGCTGCAGGCCGAGGGCTACCACGTCACCGCGCCGCAGTTCCCGCTGACCGCGCTGGCCGACGACGTCGCCCGGCTGCGCCAGGTGCTGGCGTTCCAGGACGGCCCCACCGTCGTGGCCGGGCACTCCTACGGCGGCCAGATCATGACCGCCCTGGGCCCCGGCGCGGCGCACGTCGCCGGCCTGGTCTACATCGCGGCGTTCGGCCTTGATCAGGGCGAATCACTCGGCGCGCTGCTGTCCCAGGGACCGCCGACCCCGGCGCTGGCGCACCTGGTCACCGACGCCCGGGGCTTCGCCTGGCTGTCCGAGGACGACTTCGTCAGCCACTTCGCCGCCGACGTCGCCCCGGCCCAGGCACGGGTGATGTACGCCGTGCAGCAGGCCCTGGCCACCGCCGCCTTCGGCGATGTGATGGGCGTCCCGGCGTGGAAGACGCTGCCGTCCTGGTACCTGGTCGCCGCCGACGACCAGGCCATCCCGCCCGACGCCGAGCGCATGTTCGCCAGCCGCATGGGCGCCACCACCGTCGAGATCCCCTCCAGCCACGTCGCGATGGTCTCCCACCCCGGCGACGTGGCCCAGCTCATCAAGACAGCGGCCGAAGCCGCATCGGCCACGACCTAGACCGGCTCACCGGCCGCCGGCCTGACGATAGCGCCAACCTGAAGGGCAGGACATGAACGAGCACGGAGACCTCGATGGCCTGACCGCGCTGGTCACCGGTGCAACCTCTGGCATCGGCCGGGTGGTGGCCGAGCACCTGGCCCAGAAGGGTGCCGAGTTGGTCGTGCATGGACGGGACGCCGCCCGCGGCGCCGCGGTGGTCGACACGATCACCGCGGCGGGCGGGAAGGCCCGGTTCGTGGCCGCGGACCTCAGCGATCAGGCCCAGCTGGATGACCTGGCCGAACAGGCCGGCCTGGTCGACGTCCTGGTCAACAACGCCGGGTTCTCCTGGTTCGGGCCCACGGCCGAACTCGACGTGGCGACCTTCGACCGGCTCTTCGCCGCCAACGTCCGGGCGGCGTACTTCCTCGTCGCTGCGCTGGCCCCGAAGATGGCCGCCCGGGGAAGCGGCAGCATCATCAGCCTCGGGAGCATGGCCGGCCAGATTGGCCTGGCGGGTGCCGCCGCCTACGGTGCCACCAAGGCGGCCCTGGCGGCGATGACCCGTTCCTGGGCGGCCGAGTTCAGTCCCTCAGGGGTCCGCGTCAACGCCATCGCTGCCGGGCCGGTCCTGACCGGCGGGGCCGCGCCCGGCCGCACGGAGGCCCTCGGCGCCACCACCCTGCTCGCCCGCCCCGCCCAGCCCAGCGAGATCGCCGAGGTCATCGCCTTCCTCGCCTCCCCCCGGGCCAGCTACGTCACCGGCGCGGTCGTTGCCGCCGACGGCGGCCGCACTGCCATCTAGCCCGCACCGCCATCTAGCCCGGCCGCCGCCAGCCCCACCGGTGACGCAGGTGCGGCTCCCTCGCGACGGGTAGCACGATTCCGGCCATTCGCAACCACTGGAGACACTATGGCTCTCGCACTGCTCGCCCTTAGCATCGACTGCGGCGACGCGGGCAAGCTGGCGGCGTTCTGGGGCGCCGCGCTCGGCCAGGCCGATCCCGGTGCCACGCCCGAATCGGCCGCCATCACGCCCGGCGACCCGGCCGACACAGGCCTGCGGCTGTTGTTTCATCAGGTTCCCGAGCCCAAGACCGTCAAGAACCGGCTGCACCTCGACCTCATCAGCAAGACCTTCGAGGCCGAGTCGCAGCGACTGGTCGGGCTCGGCGCATCCCGGAATCCGCGACGTCACCAAGGGCTCCGCCCGCTGGACGACGTTCGCCGACCCCGAAGGCAACGAGTTCGACCTCATCGCCGGCTGAGCAAGCGGCACATCAAGACAGGAAGGATCCGTCCCATGCCCATGATCGACGCCTACGCTGCGGCTGGCACGTTCGCCGACAAGCACCAGCTGGCCGTGGACCTCGCTACCGCCGTCATGACGATCGAGCAGGTCCCAGAGATCCCGATGTTCCGCAAGAACACCGCAGCGTTCGTACATGACCTCGATGCCGGCTCTCTGGCCAACGTCGATGGCGACAGCAACTACGTCCGCGTCCAGGTCCTGACCAACGCCGGCGCGCTGGACCGGGCCAAGCAACTCGCGGTCGTCCGCCAGCTCACCGACATCATCGCAGCCGCGGCCGGCGACCCCACCCTTGCCGACCGGACCTGGGTGCTGCTGACCGAGGCACCCGAGGGCGGATGGGGCCTGAGCGGGCATGCGAACACCAATGCGGAACTCGTCAGCGCCGCGCGCGCCCAGATCGCAGAACTGAGCAAGAACTCGCCCGGCACATAGCCGTGATCCTGCCCACCGCGGTCAGGCCGGGTGCCCTTTCATCATGACCGGCAGACGCGCTGGACCAGGTCCTCCCAGCCATGGCCGAGGCGTTCGGAGATTTGCGGGGCGGTCCCGGCCAGGGTGGCGGATGACAGGTAGAGCAGCAGTGGGCCGTCCAGGGCCGCGGTGAGCTGGGTGGCCAGGACGTCGAGGTCGGCGGCGCCGAGGCGCAGCTGACCAAGCAGCAACCTGATGTGTGCCCGCGACATGGGCGTCTGAGATCCGGCTGGCACCGACTCCCGGCCGTCCAGCGTGGCACGCGCGATCTCACGGTGCCGGATCAGGAAGTCGATCCTGGCGCGGCCGTAGGCGATCAGGCGATCCAGCGGCCGGGCGCCCGGCCCTAGCGGTGGGGGGCCGGAAAGTACCTGCTCCTGGAAGTTACGCTCGTCGTCGTCCAGCAGTGCCTGGAAGATCCCCGCCCGGCTGCCGAACCGGCGGAACACCGTTCCCTTGCCCAGGCCCGCGCGTTCGGCCAGTGCGTCCATCGTCAGCTTGCCCGCCCCCTGCTCGGCCAGCATCTCGCGCGCCGTGGCCAGCAGAAGCCGCCGGTTGTGTGCGGCGTCGGCGCGCTCGGCGCGCTGCAGTCCCCAGGCCACGGGGTGGTTCATGGATGCCACTCTACGGCCGGAAATATAACCGGGGTATAGTCCGTTTACGCTCCCAGCGTTGCACCATCACCTGGGAGGACTACGCCAAATGACCACGACCGACGCATCGGATCGCTTCACCGTGCTGCCCGATGAGCACGCGCTCTCGGCGACCGTCATCGCCCTCGAAGAGCACGGTTTCAGCGTCGAGATCGTCGATGATCTCGACGCCGCGCGCGAGGCCGTGCTGTCTCGCGTTCCGGCGGGCTCCTCGGTGATGACCAACACGTCGGTGACGCTGTCCGAGACCGGGATCACGGCCGCGGTCAACGATGGCGGCCGGTACGAGTCAGCGCGCAACAAGATGTTCGCGCTCGACTTCGCGACGCAAGCGCAGGAGATGAAGGTGATCGGCGGCCAGCCTGACTACGCTCTCGGCAGCGTGCATGCGGTCACCCGGGACGGGATTCTGGTCATCGCGTCGGCGTCGGGCAGCCAGCTTGCTTCCTACGCCTGGGGCGCCGCCAGCGTCATCCTCGTAGTCGGCGCACAGAAGCTCGTGCCCACGCTGGAGGCGGCGCATCAACGGATCTACCAGCACAGCCTGAAGCTTGAGGATGCCCGCGCGATGGCCGCCTACGGGCAGCACAGCTCCGTCGGGAAGGTCCTCGAGATCCACCAGGAGCTGCCCGGCCGGATCCACATCGTCCTCATCCGCCAGGTGGTCGGGTTCTGATGCAGGAACCAAGCAGGCTCGCGGTGCTCGGCGCGGGCCATGTCGGGCCGGTCATCGCACGGCTGGCCGTCAGGGCCGGTTACCCGGTGGCCATCGCGACGTCGGGCGACCCGGAGGACATCGCGCTGATCACCGAGTTGGTCATTCCCGGCGCGCAGCCACGGTGGGCCAGTGACGCGGTGGCAGACGCGGACATCGTGGTGCTCGCGATCCCGCTGCACCGCTTCCTTGATGTCGATCCCGGCCTGCTCGGCGGCAAGGTCGTGGTCGACGCGATGAACTACTGGCCGGCCACCGACGGCGCGCTGAAGACCTTCGAGGACGGCGGAAGCAGCGAGATCGTGGCCCGGCGGCTGGCCGGCTCGACCGTGGTCAAGGCGCTCAACCACATCGGCTACCACGAGCTCGAGGACCGGGCACGGCCAGCGGGCGACCCGGACCGGCGGGCAGCCGGCGTCGCGGGCGACGATCCGGCGGCGGTCGCCACGATCTCGGGCCTGCTCAACCGGATCGGCTACGACCCGGTTCGCCTGGGAAGGCTTGCGGGCGGGCCGGGTGCTGCAACCGGGCGGGCCGGTGTTCGGGGCCGTACTGACGCTGCCCGAGTTCGAGTTGGCCGTGCGCGAAGACGCCAGGAGCCTGGCATGACATACACCTTCGGGCTCGACACCTTCGGCGACCGGAACAGCGGCACCGATGGCAGGCCGCTGTCGCACGCCCAGACGATCCGCAACGTGGCCGACGAGGGCGTCTTCGCCGAACAGGCCGGCGTGGACTTCTTCGGGATCGGCGAGCATCACACCGGGTACTTCCCGATGCCGGCCGGCGACGTGGTGCTCGCCGCGATCGCGGGCCGTACCGAAAGGATCCGCCTCGGCTCCGCCGTCACCGTGCTGAGTTCCGACGATCCGGTCCGGGTATTCCAGCGATACTCCACACTGAACGCGATCTCCGGCGGCCGGGCCGAAGTCATCCTCGGCCGCGGATCGAGCATCGAATCGTTCCCGTTGTTCGGCTATGACCTCGCCGACTACGAGGAACTCTTCGAGGAGAAAGCTGCGCTGTTCGCCGAACTGCTCAAGGGCGGGCCGGTCAGCTGGACGGGCAAGACCCGCGCGCCCCTGCTGAACCAGGACGTGGTGCCGCACACCGAGTCCGGCCCGTTCCCGGCCTGGATCGGTGTCGGCGGCAACCCGCAGTCGGTGATCCGCGCGGCCCGCCTCGGGTTCTCGCTGGCGCTCGCCATCATCGGTGGCCCGCCGTCCCGATTCGCCGCGTACTCCCAGCTGTTCCAGCGCGCCCTGGAAAAGCTGGGCCGCCCGCCGCTGCCGGTGCTCGTGCACTCGCCAGGCCACGTCGCAGCCACCGACGAGCAGGCGAAAGACGAGTTCTGGCCCCGCTGGCGGGACATGCTCACCCGCATCGCCCCCGAACGCGGCTTCGCGGTCCCCACCGAGGAGTCGTTTGACCGGGAAACCGGGCCGCACGGAGCACTGTACGTCGGCTCACCCGAAACAGTCGCACGCAAGATCGCCACGAACCTCCGCGCCCTCGGCGCCGTCCGGTTCGACCTCAAATACGGCATGCCAGGCCTGACACACGACCAGCTCATGACCAACATCGAACTGTACGGCCGCCAGGTCATCCCGCGCGTCCACGAACTGCTCAGCTGATCCCGGAACGACCGGGGATGCGATCGTAACGACCGACGATCATGGGTATGTCACGTCCTGGAACCGCGCTGCCGATCAGATGCGAAGGCGTTGCCCACAGGGAGCTGAACGCGGCATGGCTGGCTCAGGATCGGGTTCGTCGTCCTGGGCGCCGTTGCGTATTGGGCTGTTCCGGACGCTGTGGATCGCGGCGCTGGTCAGCAATGTGGGCACCTGGATGCAGACCGTGGGTGCTCAGTGGCTGGTGGTCCATGGCGCCCACGCGGCCGTACTCGTCTCGCTGGTGCAGACCGCTTACACCCTCCCTGCCGTCTTGTTCGCGCTGGTCGGCGGCGTGCTGGCGGACATTTTCGATCGGGTCAAGCTGCTCGTCGCGGTCCTGGCCGGGATGACCGCGGCCGGCGGGGCGCTCACCGCGCTGACCGCGGCGCACCGGATGCCGCCGGCGCTGCTGCTCATGTTCACCTTTGTGCTGGGCACCGGGGCCATCCTGGTCGCGCCCGCCTACCAGTCGCTGGTGCCCGATATGGTCCCCCGCCCGCTGGTGCCGTCCGCCGCGGCTCTCGGCTCGATCAACATCAACCTGGCCCGCGCCATCGGCCCGGCGATCGCCGGGCTGCTGGTCGCCCGGATCGGGGTGGCGGCCGTGTTCGGACTGAACACAGCGGCATTGCTGCTTTACGCGATCGTGGTGGCGGCCCATCCCCAGCTGAGCGGGACCCCGCAATCTCCCGAGCGGTTCCTGCCAGGGCTGCGGGCCGGCGGCAGGTACGTGCGCCACGCACCGGTCGTGCGGCGCATCCTGCTGCGCGCGGCCCTGTTCCTGGTGCCAGGCAGTTCACTGTGGGCACTGCTGCCCCTGATCGCCACCCGCCGGCTCGGGCTGGGTTCGGGGGGCTACGGCGTGCTGCTGGGTGCGCTGGGGGTCGGTGCCGTGGGCGGCGCGTTCCTCCTGCCGCAGGTCCGCGCCAGGCTGTCGGCCAATGCCCTGGTCGCCGTGGCGAGCCTGACTTACGCGGCGGCACTGGCCGCCGTGGTGCTGTCACGCAACCTCGCGCTCAGCGTCCTGGTGCTGCTGCCGGCCGGGGTGGCCTGGATCGCCTTCCTGTCGAACGTCAACGCCGCGCTGCAGCTTTTCCTGCCCAGGTGGGTACGTGCCCGCGGCCTGTCGGTCTACCAGATGGTCTTGTTCGGCGCCCAGGCAGCCGGGGCCGTGATCTGGGGAGTCGTCGCCGGGGCCGCTGGGCTGGTGCCCGCCTTCCTGATCTCCGCCGCCGTCATGGCCGCGGGTGCGGCGACACTCTGGTTCTGGCCGTTCCACCAGATCGCGGACATGGACCGCAGCCTGGTCCGCTGGCCCGAGCCGCAGCTGCTCCTCAGCGCCGATCGCGGCAACGGGCTGGTCCTGGTACGGACCAGCTACACCGTCTCGCCCGAAAAGCAGCAGCAGTTCCTGCAGGCCATGGACCGCCTGCGGCAGTCGCGGCTGCGGACCGGGGCCATCGACTGGGCCCTGTACCAGGACGGCCAGAACCCGCGATTGTTCATCGAGCTGTTCGGCGTCGCGAGCTGGGAGGAGCACCTCAGGCAGCACCGGGAGCGCCAAACCGGCACCGACCTGCAGTACCACGACGCCGCCGCGGCACTGTCCGACCCGCCGCCACAAACCGGCCACTACCTGGCCGCCGACCGCCACGAGTAGCCACCGCCCCAGGTCGTTCGCCGGGATGCCGGCCTGAACGGGATGGGATCCGGCGCGCAGTGGTGGTTCCGGCGCGCTGCAGCGGGGTTACTGTCGATACAGGGACGCGGAAGAGCCGCGTACGTTCGCTCACTACGCGGACTCGTCGCTGCGCCCCGCGGGAGTGACTATGGGGCCGTGGATTGCCTGGCTGGTCCTGGCCGCGCTGCTGGGCGTCGCCGAGATCCTGACGACAACGCTGGCCTTCGGGCTGCTGGCCGTCGCGGCGGTGGTGGCGGCCATCGTCGGTGGCGTCGGCCTGGGCCTGCCCTTCCAGATCGTCGCCTTCGCTGTCGCGGCGGGGGCCGGTCTCGGCGTGGTGCGGCCGCTGGCGGTGCGCCACATCCGGCAGCCTCCGCTGCTGCGGACCGGAACATCCGCCCTGGTCGGGCGGCCTGCCACCGTGATCGAGGAGGTCACGCCGCTCGCCGGCCGGGTCCGCATCGGCGGCGAACTCTGGTCGGCACGCTCCTACGATGAGGCCCAGGTTATCCCTGTGGGCTCCTCAGTCGACGTCTTCGCGATCGAGGGCGCCACCGCTCTTGTTCATCCCAGGGAGTAGCCATGGCCGAAATAGCCGCGCTCATCGCCGCTGTCGTCGTTGTCTTGCTGATGTTCACCTTTGTGGTGAAGACCGTGCGCATCGTGCCGCAGGCGCGGGCGCGCAACATCGAGCGCTTCGGCCGGTACCGCAAGACCCTGGAGCCGGGGATGAACTTCATCATCCCGTTCGTGGACCGGGTCAAGCCGCTCATCGACCTCCGCGAGCAGGTGGTGGCTTTCAAGGGGCAGCCGGTCATCACCGAGGACAACCTTGTCGTGCACATCGACACCGTACTGTTCTTCCAGGTGACCGATCCGCGGGCGGCCGACTACGAGATCGTCAACTACATCCAGGCAATCGAGCAGATCACCGCGACCATGCTGCGCAGCGTGATCGGGAACATGGACCTCGAGCAGACCCTGACCTCGCGCGACAAGATCAACACAATGCTGCGCGGTGTGCTTGACGACGCGTCGGGCAAATGGGGGCTCCGGGTCACCCGTGTGGAGATCAAGGCGATCGACCCGCCCAAGAGCGTCATTGACGCGATGGAAAAGCAGATGCGGGCCGAACGGGAAAAGCGCGCGGCGATCCTCACCGCCGAAGGGCTGCGCCAGTCGAAGATCCTCACTGCGGAGGGCGAGAAGCAGAGCCAGATCCTGCGTGCCGAAGGCGACAAGCAAGGGCAGATTCTGCGCGCCGAAGGCCAGTCCCAGGCGATCGGCACGGTGTTCCAGGCGGTGCATCGCAACGACGCGGATTCCAAGGTGCTCGCCTACCAGTACCTGCAGACGCTGCCGCAGCTCGCCCAGGCCCAGGGCAACACGTTCTGGGTGATCCCCAGCGAGGTGACCACAGCGCTGAAGACGTTGAGCACCGCGTTCGGCGGCGACAGCGCGAGCCAGCCGGCGGCGCCCCCGGCCAGGCCCGGCCAGGTGACCGGCGCTGCCGCCGCGGCCCTGACAGCCGACGGACCGGGACAGCCCGGCCCGGCCGCGAACCGGGAGCCGACCGAGGCGGAGCATGCGGTCGCGGAGGAGGCGGCCCGCACCCGGGAAGAGGTCGCACAGGTCGAACAGGAAGTCGCGGCAGTCCAACGGCAGGTGGCCGAGGCGGAGCAGGCCGTGCAGGCATGAATGCCACGCCTACGGCGCGACGAGCGCGGGACTCCGTCGCGGGCACCTCGGCGAATGCGGCGGGGAAGCCTGCCGCTGGCCTGCGGCCGGCAGGCGGCACGATTCTCGACGCGATCGGCAACACACCCCTGGTCATGGTTGACGGGATATGGGCCAAGCTGGAGTACCTCAACCCTTCCGGATCCATCAAGGCGCGCATCGCCAAGTACATGATCGAGCGGGCGGAGCGGGAAGGGCTGCTGCGGCCGGGTGACACCATCGTGGAGGCAAGCAGCGGCAATACCGGAAACGCGATGAGTATGGTCGCTGCCGTCAAGGGCTACCGGATGCTCGTTGTCATGCCGAACGGGATGAGTGCCGAACGGCTGGCGATCTCGCGGGCCTTCGGCGCGCAGGTGATGACGCTCGGCGATTTCCACGTCAACGACGCGCTGGCCAAGGTCGCCGAACTCGGCCGCGAGCCCGGCCACTTCGCGCCGCAGCAATTCGATTCAGAGTGGAACGTCGAGGAGAACCGCACCTGGCTCGGCCCCGAGACGCTCGCCCAGCTGCCCGATGGTGTGGTTCCGGACGCGGTGGTCGGCGGGGTCGGCACCGGCGGCACCATCGTCGGCGTGGGCCAGTGCTTCCGCGAGCGCAACCGATCCTGCCGGATCGTTGCCGTCGAGCCCGACGAGTCGTGCACCCTGATGTGCGGCGAGGTTGCCCGGCACCTCATCGAGGGCATCGCCGACGGCTTCGTCCCCGGCATCTTCGCCAGGCACCGGCACATCATCGACGAGATAGTCGCGGTGGACAGCGATGCGGCGATCGCCGAGATGCGCCGTCTGGCCCGCGAGTTCGGGCTGTTCGTGGGCCCGAGTTCCGGCGCGCACCTGGTCGCCGCCCGCCAGCTGCGAGCGCGGTATCCGGGCCTGCGGCACGTCGTCACGTTCTTTTGCGACGAGGGAGAGAAGTACATCAACGACTACTTCCTCGGCGCCTGACCAGGCTAGCCTGGGGTCTGATGACAGGCTAACCGGCCGGCAAGTAAGATGACGAGAGACGGGGCTGAACTCAGCCCGTTCGCCAGCGACGCCGGCCGGCACCTAGGGGAGCTTGATGTCTGACAGTCCCGGTTCTGTGACCATCACTGAGACCGGCGAGGTCAGCAAGGCAGAGCATCACAGGATCCTGGTGATCCTCGGGGCGCTGATGCTCGGCATGCTGCTGGCAGCGCTCGACCAGACGATCGTCGCCACGGCACTGCCGACGATCGCGGGCGACCTGCATGGCCTGAACCACCTGTCCTGGGTGGTGACCGCCTACATTCTCACCGCGACGATCTCGACCCCGCTGTGGGGCAAGCTCGGTGACCTCTACGGCCGGAAGAAGCTCTTCCAGGCAGCCATCGTGATCTTCCTCATCGGGTCGGCGCTGTCCGGGCTGTCGCAGAACATGGCCCAGCTGATCGGATTCCGGGCGCTGCAGGGGATCGGCGCCGGTGGGCTGATGGTCGGCGCCCAGGCGATCATCGGCGACATCGTCAGCCCCCGCCAGCGCGGCCGCTACATGGGTTACTTCGGCGCGGTCTTCGGCCTGTCCAGTGTCATCGGCCCCCTCGCCGGGGGCTTCATCACCCAGCACCTGAGCTGGCGGTGGGTCTTCTATATCAACCTGCCGATCGGCGCCGTCGCGCTCGCCGTCATCGCGGTGGTGCTCCATCTGCCGCGGCATACCACGCGCCACGCGATCGACTATCTGGGCACCGCACTCCTGGGAGCGGCGGTTACCGCCGTCATCCTGCTCACGACCTGGGGCGGCACGACCTACGCCTGGGGGTCTGCGACGATCATCTCGCTCGCGGCGGCCGCGGCGGTGCTGGTCGCCCTGTTCTGCTGGGCAGAGGTGCGCGCCGCCGAGCCGGTGATTCCGCTCGGGCTGTTCCGGATCTCGGTGTTCGCGGTGTCGAACGCGATCGGGTTCATCGTCGGCTTCGTGATGTTCGGCGCGATCATTTACATCCCGCTCTATCTCCAGACCGTGCACTCCGCTACACCGACAAGCTCGGGGCTGCAGTTGCTCCCGCTGGTCTGCGGGATGCTCGTCACCTTCACGGTCAGTGGGCGGCTGGTGACCAAAACGGGCAGATACAAGATCTTCCCGGTCATCGGCACGGCAGTGATGTCCCTCGGGCTTTTCCTGTTCTCGCTCCTCACGCCGTCGACGCCCCTGGTCATCTCGTCGATCTATATGGTCGTCCTCGGCCTGGGTATCGGCTGCGTCATGCAGGTCCTCGTCGTCGCCGTGCAGAATGCCGTCCCGCAGAGCCAGCTCGGCACGGCAACCTCGTCCTCCACGTTCTTCCGCTCCATCGGTGGTGCGTTCGGCGTCGCCGTCTTCGGCGCGATCTTCAACAATCGCCTCGCCGCCAACCTGCCGGCATACCTGCCGCCGGCCGCACTGCGGGCCGTTCACGGCAGCAACATCTCCGCCAGCCCCGCCCAGCTCGACGCGCTGCCGCCCGCCATCCACCACGGCTACGTCCTGGCGTTCAGCGACTCACTCCATGCCGTTTTCCTGATCGGCGCGCCCATCGCCCTGCTGGCCTTCGCCCTTACCTGGTTCCTCAAGGACCTGCCCTTGCGGGGGCACGCCTACCTCGCCGCCGACAGCGCAGCGCCACCCGGGAGCGCACCCGCAGCCCCCCAGGACGCCGCCAAGCTGTAAGCCACGCCGGAACTGGGCAGGCCAGCTCCCGCCGGCCGGGCGCCTGGTCAGTCGCCGGCGCTCTGGCCGCCGTCGATGTGCAGGATTTCGCCGGTGATGAAGGGCGATGACTCCAGGAACAGGATGCCGCCGACGATATCGCTGACCTGGCCGACACGGCCGAGGGGGTGCAGCGCGGCGAGCCCTTCGTAGCTTTGCGGCGGATGCTCGGGGGTCTGGATGATGCCCGGCGAGACGGCATTGACCCGGATGCCGCGGGAGGCGTACTCGATGGCCAGCGACCTGGTGGCTGCGGCGAGGCCGCCCTTGGTCAGTGCGGTCAGCGCGGCTGGCACGGTGGCGTTCGCGTAGTCGGCGAGGGTCGTCGTGATGTTGACCACGTGGCCGCTGCGCCGCTTGAGCATCTCGGCGATGGCGAGCTGGGTCAGCCGGAAGAATCCGGTGAGGTTGACGCCAACGGCGGATGCGTAGTCGTCGGCGGTGTAGTCGGTGAACGGCTTGGAGATGAACACGCCGGCGTTGTTGATGAGAGTGTCGATGCGCCCGAAGCGGGCGAGCGTTGCGCCGATGATCCGGTCGGCGGTGGCGGGCTCGGAGACGTCCCCATCGACGGTGAGCACGGCCGGGTCCCCGGCGGGGCTGATCGTGCGGGATACCGCCACGACGGCCCAGTCCTGCCCGCGGTAGGCAGCGACGAGACCGGCGCCTATGCCGTGCGAGCCTCCGGTGATGATGACGACCTTCTGGTCCTGTTCGCTCATGACCGGGAGTCCTCCGGCTGGAACACTTCGCGGTGCCGCCGTCACATCCCCGGATTGGTCCGCCACCTGCCGCCTCCCTCTGTCGCTTCAGCTTGACTGCCGCGGCCAGATCTGGCCAGGCCGGGCCACCGGAAACCCAGGCCCCGCCAGCGGCCGCTCAGGTGCCGTTGCCGGTGGGGGGTGCCACATCCAGCGCCGGGCTGGCATCGAAGAACCCGAACGGCCGGAGGGCGAAACCGGCCCGCTCGACCGGCATGACCGGCCAGTCCTCGGGCCGCGGAATGTGATGGCTGCCGAGGGTGTACCACAGCACGATGTCGGTGTTCTCGATGGGCCGGTCCGCCTCGGTCCACTCCGGGCAGCCCGGCCCCACCGGGATGCTGGTTCGGGTACTCCCCAGCGGGAAACCGCTCGTCCGGGCGCGAACGGCGTCACCCACAGGTGCCTCGTCGTGAACGCGGCCCGCCGGATGAACGGACGAATCCTCGTGCGCGAACGGGACGACGTTGCCGCCGGGGACCAGCTTGTAGCCAACGGGCTGCCCCAGGGCATTGGCGATGTTGGGGTTGACCACCAGCCAGTGCCGGGCGGTGAGGGGATCGATCAGCCGCTGCGCCTGCGATTCTGATCGCAGCAGCGTGCGGCGTGGCCGGAACGCATTGCCATAGGGATTCTCCGGCCCCGCTGGGCACCGGCCTCGGTTTCGACCTCGACCACGGAGTTGCGGTCGCCGTCAACCGCCATGTCCAGCCGGACGCTGAAGAAGTGCTGGTGGTGCGCCGCAAGGGTCTGCGGAGCCACGACCGTGCCGAAGTCGCTGGTCTCACCGGGGAGCGAGCGCGGAGGTCAGCACGATGCCGGTCAGCTTGACTTCCAGCTCGATCGTGGCGTCCTGGTAGAAGTACCAGTAGAAGGCATATTCGTAGTTGCCGGCGGTGATGATGAACGACACCACCAGCCGGCGGCTCCGGCGCACCTCGGTATGGCCGAGGGCGGCATCGAAGTGCTTCCACAGGATGCCGTCGTCCTCCTCGTGCAGGCAGATCGCGTTCTTGATCGTGTACGGCTCGCCCTGGTCGTCGGCGAGCTCGGACGTCGAAGTACTGGATCTCCCCGAGGCAGTCACACCCCAGCTCCAGCGAGTTCGTCAGGATCCCGATGCCGTATTCGCCGATGTCGAAGGCGTTGCGCCAGCCCTGGAAGGGCCTGGGGTCCCCGTAGGGGATGACGAGTTCGGCGACCGAGGCCCGGTGGATGACCGGGCGCAGCCGGCCGCTGTCCTGCATAGCCGATCGGTGTGCAGCACGAGGCCCTCGCGCGCGTTGAACCCCAGCCGGAAACGCCAGTTCTGCCAGCGCACCTCCCACCCATCCACCTGGAAGCTCACGCCCGCCGGCTGCCGTATCTCGATGGGCTTCAAGCCAGCCCGCGGCGGCGCTGCTGGCGGCCGTGTAGTCCCCGGTACCAGGCGGCAGCGGCACGACCCCGAGATCTTCCACCCGGACGACGGACATGTCGTCGAGATCCACAACCGCGTGCAGCCCGTGGATCGGCTTGGCGTACGGGTTGTCACCGGGACTGGCCCGGTAGAAGCACAGGGTCCAGACCAGCCGCCTGCCCGCATCATCGTCCCGGGTGAAGGTGCCGATTCCCCACGCTTCCACCAGCACCTGATCCGGGTTGTGGATGCCCCGCCTCCGAAGCCCCGCACGGAAGCGCTGATCGGCCCTGACCAGACGCTCGCAGTCCGCGTACTCGCCCAGCGTGACCGGGGCCCGGGCCCCCGGGACCGGCCGCCAGGACAGGACGGACCGGCCCGTGATCGGACACCACCGCCTCGTAGACCAGGTGCTCTCGCGGTTCCAGGGCCACGATGAAGGCCTCGCGCCCGAACGCCTGGCCAGGACCGAACGAGGCAACCTCCGCCTTTCGCGGGTTCGCGGAGACCGACCGACACGAAACGCATCGCCGAACTCACGCGCCCGTCGCCGGCCAGGATGCTGACCGCCTGCCTGATCTCATCCCCGGTCAGCGGATCGAGCGGATGGTGCGGCCCATTCGCGCTGGCCGCCGCGGCCCGCTGCACCCCGAGTCGTTCCGGCATGCGCCGATTGTCGCACCCTGGCCGGGCCGGGCGGCGGGCGGCGCCGCCGACCGGCCGCGCCGCGCTGATCAGCGGCCGGGACGCCAGGCCCAGGCTGGCCGGTGCCGGTGCAGGTAACCGCCGTACCCGGCCACCGCGATGAGCACGACGAACAGTCCCAGCCCGATCTGGATGCCGCGGGTCAGGCCGGGCGGGTAGATCACCTGGATCAGGTAGTGCGAGATGAACCCGCCGCGGTACCCGGCCTGGCCGCCGCGGTGCAGCAGGTAGTTCTGCAGCGCGGTGAGCGGGCAGGCGAAGCCGACGAATTCCACCAGGGCGCCATAGATCATCGCGGGCAGCTGCACCCAGATGAGCCGTGGCCAGCGCCAGGCCAGGAAGGAGCCGCCCACCACGAAACCGATGAACAGCAGGTGGACGGCGAGCACGAGGTCCGCGGCAATCAGGTACCACATCTCGCATCACCGTCCAGGACAACGCCAGTTCCAGCATAGGTTCGGGCGCTGATCAGTGGTGCTGGCGATGAGCCACCGGCGGCTGCGCCGTGATCTCGGTGGTGAGGTCGATCATCACCCGGGTCAGCCGCAGGCGGTGCAGGAACTCGGCCTCAGCCGCCATGGCCGGTGGGCGGGACAGCAGTTCGAGCGGCAGCGCTGACAGCGCGGACCGGGCGGCGAGACCCCCCAGGTAGCCTGAACCTGTGCCGGAACCGCTGGGTAGTCCTCGGCCGCAGCAGGAGATTTTGCGGGCTGGCATCGCCGTGCGCGTACGTCTGCGGCAGCAGGTCCAGCCCGTCGAGCACCCCGGGGAGCCGCCCGGCGAGTGTCAGCATGTCGGCTGGCAAGGCCATATCACCTGACTGGCGCAACGCCGCGCTGGCGAGGGGATGCTCCCAGATCTGCCCCGCACGCAGAGCCGGCAGCACGCTTCGCAAGACCCGCCGCTCGGTGAAGAAGCGCAGCGACGATCCGGAGGGATGGGCCTGCCTGCACACCTGCGGCAGGAGCTGGTTGACATCGGCGCCTTCCCGGCGGCGTGCGGCAAGCCGGCCGAGCAGGAACGCGGCATGCCGGTAGTCGGCCAGATCCCACGGTTCCGGCCGCTCGGGGACGAACTCCCACCACAGGCCAAGGTGGTCCCCATCTGTCCTCTTGACATGATGCAACCGAGGCGTCCGCATCCCGGTCGGCAGCACATCGCCGATGCCGCACTCGTACATCTCTAGCTCGCCCCGCCATGGGAAGTAGCCCACGAACTCGTCCCGGCTGGCCTGGTCGGGGAGGTGGGCCAGGCCCGGCCACAGCCGGGGATGCCGCAGCAGCTTGACAAAGTAGGTGCACGACACCGGGCCGGCCGCCTGCGCATCGTGCCCGCAAGCATGGGCGGGCTGGCCGCTGACAACGACCCGCCACAAGCCCGCGGTGGCGGGCGAGCCCCAGTCGTACGGGATCGAGGTGACCCGGGTGCCAGTCGGCCGGATCGCACGGCCAACAGCAGTGCTGGTGACAACCGCCAGTTCGGCGGGCGTGAGGGACGCCAGGCCGAAAAGGCTCGTCGCTCTGCTGGTGTAGCGCTGGCATCGGGCCTCCGGTACGTTCATCGGCCAAGAAGTAAGGTAACCTGCCTAAGCTAGGTAGTAAGGTAGCCTTATGAGCGTGCGCAACCCCGTTCCGCCAGATTCCCTGCCGGACCACCTGGCCCGCTGGCTGGACGCAGTCAGCAGGCGGCTGCACTCCGAACTCCGGGCGCACGTCGACGACGAGTTCCCCGAGTTGCGCGGAAGCCACCGGCGCGTCCTGCAGATGATCCCGGGACAGGGCGTCCGCATCACCGACCTCGCCGCCATGGCCCAAATGACCAAACAGTCCCTCGGCGAATTCGCGGACTGGCTGGAACGATCTGGATTCGTCCGCAGCCAGCGAGACGACACCGACCGCCGGGTCCGCCGGATCTTCCGGACCGATCTCGGCGACAAGGCCGTAGCGGCGACCCAGCGCGCCGTTGCCTCGATCGAGGCCCAGTGGCGTCAGGAAATAGGGCCCGAGCCGTACGACACCATGAAACAGGCCCTTCGTCAGCTAGGCCACGACGGCTTCACCTCATGAAAGCCGTGGCCAGTGGCCGCCGGCCACGGTCCTGCCCGGCAAGCCACTGGCGTGCGCGGGTCAGCCTCTATTACGGTGACTGATAGTACGGCGGCTGATATACTGGTCGGCGTACTAGGAGGCGGGATGGCATCTCGTGGCGAGGAACGGGACGGCGCGGCCGGCCTGGATGTGCTGCGCCGCGCCGGTGATGCGTCGGTCCTGATACTGACGAGCCTGGCCGGCGGTGACAAGCACGGCTACGCCCTGATCAAGGACATCAAGGGCTTCGCGGGGGTGGAACTGGGACCGGGAACGCTCTATGGCGCGCTGGACCGGCTGGAGAGGCTGGGCCTGATCGAGGCGCTGCCCGCGGAGGATCGGCGCCAGCCGTACCGGATGACGCCGGCCGGGGTGACCGCGCTTCGCGTGCACCTTGATTCGATCGAGCGCGTCCGGGTGGCCGGGCGGCTGCGGCTGGGGCTTGGGGGAGTCTGATGGCGGGATGCCGGTCCATGCGCCTGGTGCGGGCCGCGTTGCGCTGCTATCCGGAACGATGGCGCAGGCGCCACGGCGAGGAGGCCGCCGAGCTTGCCCGGCTGCTCCTGCGGGACGGCAGGCCGGCCGCCTGGATCGCGTGGAGCTACTTCAGGGGTGCGGCCAGCGCCCGGCTGGTGCTGCGGCCGCGCCTGCGCCTCGGCGCGGCGGCGGGTGCGCTGCTGGCCGCGGTTTGCTCGCTGGGAGTTTCGCTGGCCCTGTTGTCCCCGTCGGTGCCCGCCAGTGCGGCCAGCGTGGTCCGGGTGCACATCACCAACCGGGGTGATGCGGCCGGGCAACTGGAAGCACAGTTGCGGGCGCACCATTTCCACATCGCCGTCACGCAGGAGCCGGTCTCGCCGAGCCTTGCCGGGTCGATCATCAGTTCCGGCAGCGGCGCGCTTCGCGGCATCACCGGGCCATGCTCCGGCGGCGCCTGGGGCTGTACCGACGGGATCGTGCTGCCGGTGCACTTCACCGGGGCCGCGCGCATCGTCGTCGGGCGGGCCGCCTTGCCCGGCGAGGCGTATGCGGCCGCGGCCGGCATCTTCCGGCCAGGGGGATTGCTCCACTGCAGCGCGGTGCTTGGCGAAGGCGTGACCGCGGGCAAGCCAGCGCACAGCGGCGGCGTGAGCAGCCATGGCCAGCCCTGCTGACCCCGGCGGTGCCCCGGCGGACGCGGCACCCGACATACCCGGTGCGGCCGGGCGGCCCCCGGCCAGGCGCCGTTCCCGCATCTTCGCCGGGTGGGCCATCACCGTCGTGGTGGCATTGTCGCTGGCGTTCGGGATCCGGGCGTTCGTGTTCCAGGCCTTCTGGATTCCCCACCTCGTCCATGGAGTCAACGCTGGATGAAGGGGACCGGATCCTCGTCTGGAAAGCCTTCTTCAACTGGCATGACGTGCACCAGGGCGACATCGTCGTGTTCACCCACCCGCCGCTCGACCACTGTCCCGGGCCCGCGAACACCGACCTCGTCAAGCGCGTCGTCGCGCTGCCAGGCCAGACCATCTACTCGGCGGGCAACACCGTTTACGTGGACGGCCTGCTGCTCCCCGAGCCCTATCTCCCGCCCCACGACCCGCTCGGGCCGCCGATACCCGCGGCCACCAGGCAGGCGCCGTTCCACGTCCCGCCCGGGGAGTTCTACGTGATGGGCGACAACCGGCAGATCTCCTGCGACAGCCGCTTCTGGGGGCCCATCAAGGGAACGAGCATCGTCGGAAAGGCCATCCTGCTCCTCTGGCACGACGGCCACCTCGATTTCCGCTTCTTCTGACGACCCCGGCCCCGGGCCGCGCCGCCGGGGCGGCTCCGCATACGATGCCCGCGTGCTGATGCGGACGATGAGAACTGGCGCGGAGCCGGCATGACGACGGGGCCGTGGCGCACCGGCGAGCCGATCTTCGTGGAAGACGTCGAGGGGTCAGACCGCCCCGCCGCCTACTACCTGGCCGAATCACGCGACGGCCTGTACGTGCCGTATGTGGTGCGGACCCCCGCCGGCGAGGGCCGGTTCCCCTTCGTCTTCCTTGGCTATGGCAACGGCGGCGGCGGGATCGGCTGGCTGCGGCAGTGGGTGCACACCCGCCCGTATCTCATGGAGCGCCTGCTCGCCGCCGGCTACGCGTGCGGGTGGGGGCGGTACCGCACGGAGGTCGACCTCGGCTTCAACCGTGGCGGCCCACTGACGGCCGATGGGCGTCAGGGCATGGAGGTCATGAACCGGTCGCCGCTGGAGTTCGAGGACGAACTCGCCATCCTCGATCACGTCCGCCGGCACCCGCACGTGGACGCGGGCAACCTCGGCCACGTCGGCATCAGCCACGCCGGCGAGATGCTGTTCAAGCTGGCATGCCGGTACCCGGGGATGCTGCGGGCGGGGGTCGCGAGCGAGCCCGCGAATCACGAGTTCCTCGACCTCAGGCTGGACGACGTCGCGCCCGTCAGCCCCGAGACCGGGCTGCGGGACATCGAGGAGATGCAGCTGCAGGATCCGGCGTGGGTGCGGGCCCGCGCCAACCTGCCGCTCGCCCATGAGCGAATCGCGCCGATCGACGTGCCGATCCTGGTCATGGGGCGGGACGGCGACCATCTCCAGGGGGTCTTCCGGCTCAGCTATGAGCTTCTCGACGAGGACGGCAAGAACGCCGAATGGGTGTCCTGGGATCACCCGCTGCACGGCTACATAGCCCCGCTGGCGGCCGGCGGGGCCACCCAGCCCGATCCGGTCCAGGAGCGCGCGATCGACGGGATCATCGCCTTCCTCGACCGGCACATGAAGCCGGCCGTGCCCCGCCCCTGACCCGGTCGGCGTGCCGGGTCCGGCCTGGGTTACCGGTGCCTGACCCAGACGTTGGGCTCGGTGTAGCTGCCGTGGTCCGCTTCGGTGTCGATGTGCAGGATGCTCAGCCCGCGGGGGATGACGTAGTCGCCGGTGCCGGGGAAGGCCATGCCGGTCCAGGCCTCCCATTCGGGGACGGTGCCGGTCATGGTCTGGGATCGCGGGGCGGTGGCGATGATCGTGCCGCCGAGCCGCCAGTGAGTCCGCAGCCACGGGTCCAGCGGTGCGCTGCCGCCGCAGATCACCAGGGTGTCCGGCCTTTCGCCGGTCTCGTGGGCCTCGACGGCCCGCCGGAGGGTGTCGGTGTAGCCAGCGGGCAGGCCCGCGAGGCTCCCGTCCCACCGGACCGGCACCGCCCACCCCGTTGCCACCGCGGCCGCACCGTCTTCGACGACGATGATGTCCAGTTCGGTGAACCACTCGCGGACCCGGCCGATGTACGCCTTCGCCTCCTGGTCGGCCGTGATGAACGCGGGAAAGGCGCCCTCGAACAGCGACTCCAGGTCGCGGTCGGCCCAGGGCCGGGCGCCGAACCGCTCCACGGCCAGCGACATGCGGCATTTCTACCCCCGCACAGCGGCAGGGCAACCGGCCAGCACCTGACCTGGGCCTGGCCGGGGCATGGCCCGCGATGTCCGGGCCGGTCAGCGCGGCAGCGTGAGCTTGAAGATCACGCCGCCGCCCGTGCTGCCGCCGGATTCCGTGGTGCCGTACAGGGCCCCGTCGGCGCCGAGGGCGAGCTGGTCCGGCTGGGCGCCGTCGGTCCCGTTGAACGTCGCGACGATGCGGAAGGCGCCGGCCGGCGTCAGCTGGTACACCCAGCCCGGGTGGTGGATGTCGCCCATCAGCGTGCCGTAGAAGTCCCCGTCCGGTGCCTGGATCTGCGGGCCGAACGCGCCGCTCCCGGGGAAGTGGTACACGCCGAGGAACTTGAGCGTGCCGGGCGGGGTGAACCGGAAGAAATGGCTCCGGTACGTGTAGAAGTCCTGGGTCAGGCCGTACAGGCTGCCGTCCTGTCCCAGTTCCAGGTTCCACGGCCGGTCCGCCGCCGTGCTGTCGAAGTTCACCTCGGTCCGGAACTTCGGCGTGATGGCGAACAGCTGGCCGTTGTTGTGGGAGCCCTGCTTGTCGCCCTCGGAGATGCCGTACACGTTCCCGTCGGCCCCGATAACCAGCGCGATGGGGTACAGGCAGCTCTGCAGCGTGCAAGACACGATGTTGGTGAACGTGCCGCCCGGTGCGAGCCGGTAGGCGTTGCCGTCGCCGTGGGACCCGCCGTAGTAGGTGGTGCCGTACAGGGTGCCGTCCGGTGCCTGTACCAGCGCGGTCGGGTACATGCCGGTCGTGCCGTTGAAGGCGAACAGCGTCGTGACCGTCCCGTCCGGCTTGACCGTGTAGATCGATCCGATCCCGGTGCGGCCCCCGTCGAAGGTCATCCCGTACAGCAGCCCGCCCGTGCCGAGGAAGGGAGCGCCGAACGGCCCGCCGTCGCGGGCGTAGTCGAGCGTGGCGAGCGTCGTGTAGGCCGAGCCGCCGCTCAGCCGGAAGACCGTCCCGTTCGACGAGCCGACGGCCGAGGTCGCACCGTAAATGTTGCCGTCCTTGGACAGCGCCAGGTACTTGGGCGTGATCTGCAGCGCCGCGGGGAACTGATGCACCACCGACAGGGTGAACCCCGGCGCCGCGGCGCCGCCGCGCACCGCGCCCGGTACCGCATCCGCCGGCCGGGCGAAGGGCAGCGCAACCGCGACAGCCAGCCCGGCCACCACCGTGACCGGCTTCCTGAAATGGCCCATCGTGACAGGCTCCGATGTGATTGCGGCCAGCCAAGGTGAACCATACCCGCGGCCGGCGCGGGCGTGCTAGGCCAGCAGTTCGGCCACGAGGTCCGGTGGCAGGCCGTGCGTCTGGTGCAGGTACCTGAGGTCCGCCTCGGTCGGGGGCCGGCCAGGGCCGAACCGTGCCAGCACCTTGCGCCCGCGGGTGAGCAGCCCGGCGAACCGCCGCTCCTCGGCCCGTAGCGCTTCGCCGATGGGCCCACTGCCCGCGTCCTGCCCGAACTGTGCCAGCGTGTGCTCCAGCAGCGCGGGCGGCAGGTCACCCAGGGTCCTGGTGCTGTCGCCGCGCCACGCCGTGGTGAGCGCGCGCCGCAGCAGCCGCCGCAGCACGTAGCCCCGGCCGGTGCTGGCGGGCCGGACGCCGTCGCCGATGATCACGATGCTGGCGCGCAGGTGGTCGGAGAGCAGGCGCAGCGATGGCTGGTCCGGCTGCCACAGCTCGTGCAGTGTGCGCACCCACGGCTCGAAGACGTCGCAGTCGAACACCGAGCCGTTGCCACCCACGACCATCAGCAGCCGCTCCAGGCCCATCCCGGTGTCCACGTTGCGCTGTGGCAGCGGCTCAAGGCTGCCGTCGGCATGCCGCCGGTAGCGCATCGAAACGTGGTTCCACAGCTCCATCCAGCGCTCGTCGGTACCCGGGGTTCCCTGCGGCGGGCCGTCACCGGTCCAGGCGAATATCTCCGAATCGGGGCCGCACGGGCCGGTCGGGCCGTTCGACCACCAGTTGTCGCCGGTGGTCAGCTCCACCGGCACGCCAAGCTCTGCCCAGGTGTGCAGCGACGGCAGGTCGGGGCCGACCTGGCCGTCACCGCCAAACACGGTCGCGTGCAGGCGGCCGGGGCCGATGCCCAGGCCGCTGACGAGCAACTGGTAGCCCCAGCGCAGGCTCTGCGGCCCGTCGTAGTCGCCCAGCGACCAGGAGCCGAGCATCTGGAACACGGTCAGATGGCGATCGTCGCCGACCTCGGCAAGGTCGGTCGTGCGCAGGCAGCGCTGCAGGCTGGCCAGCCCGCTGCCCCGCGGGTGCGGCAGGCCCTCCAGGTGCGGGGTCAGCGGGTGCATCCCCGAGGTGGTGAACAGGACCGGGCCGCCGCCGGGTGGTACCAGCGTGCTGCCCTGGAGCACCTGATGGCCCTGATCCCTGAAGAACTCAAGGAAGGTCCGGGTCGTTTCCGTCGCGTTCATGGCATGGGTCCCCTCTTGGCTGCGGAGGCCAGGAAGGGACCGCTGACTCGGCCACGACTGCAGACGCAGATCACGCACCGGCGGACCGTTCCCGGTCGCCAGCGTGGTCGGAAAATTAGGTCAGGGCAGCGGCGGCCGGCGAGCTGATAGCTCGCGCCGCGCAGGAGAAGCTGACCTTCATGGCTTCACTATAGGCACGGCCGCCTGCGGCCCCCAACGGCTTTACCCCGGTCACCGCACCGCGCTTGACGCGGCCGGAGCCGTGGCCCGGTAAGGGTATTGTTCTCAAGAATGGGATTAATCGAGGCGGTGCGGCACGCCCGTTGCGCGGTGCGCCCCTCGTGAGGCGACCTTCGAAGGGCACGGCATGCAGAGCATCGAGCGGTTCGTCGCCGGGCAGCTGGCGGCCTGGGAGGTGCCGGGGTGCGCGGTCGCTGCCGTCCGGGGCGGGGAGGTCGTCCTGGCGGAGGGCTGGGGCCTGCGCGACCTGGCGGCGGGACTGCCGGTCACCCCGGGCACGCTGTTCGCCATCGGGTCCGTCACGAAGGCATTCACGGTGGCGATGGCCGGCGCACTGGTCGACGACGGCCTGCTGGAGTGGGACCGCCCGCTCCGCGACTACCTGCCTGATGTGCGGCTGCACGATCCCGTGGTGACCGACCGCCTGACCGTCGCCGACCTGCTGTCGCACCGGTCCGGCCTGCCGGGCCACGACCTGGCCTGGCTCGGCCACCCGGACCGGAGCCGCGCCGACCTGGTCCACCGGCTGCGGTTCCTGCCCCTCAGCAGGGACCTGCGCCTGGAGTTCCAGTACTGCAACCTGGGCTACCTGGCGGCCGGGCACATCGTCGAGGTGCTTTCCGGCACCCCCTGGGAGGACTTCGTGCGCTCCCGGTTGCTGGCGCCGCTGGGCATGGCCCGCTCGAACCTGACCGTCGGCGACATGCAGGCCGATCCGGACCACGCCAGCGCCTACGAGCGCCGCCAGGGCGCTGTGGTGAACGTGCCGGCGCGGCCGCTGACGGCGATGGCGCCGGCCGGTGCGATCAACTCCTGCGCCGCCGATATGGCCCGGTGGCTGCTCGCCCAGCTGGGTGGCGGGCAGGTGGATGGCAAAGCCGTCATGTCGCCCGCCACGGTGGCGCGCCAGCACACGCCGCACATACTGCTGCCGGAGGACCGGACCTTCCCCGCGTCCACCCGGCACGCCTACGGGCTCGGCTGGATGATCGGCCGCTACCGTGAGCACCGGCTTGCCGAGCACAGTGGCGGCGTCGACGGCTTCCAGACCGAGTGCATGCTGCTGCCCGACGACGGAATCGGCGTTGCCGTGCTGACCAACACCTCCTCCAGCGCCATGGCACCGGTCGTCGCCTACCGGGTACTCGACGAACTGCTCGGCCTTGAGCCCATCGACTGGTTCCCGGACGTCAAGGCCCGCTTCGACGCGGCGGCGACCGGGATCCGGGAGGCCCGCGGCGCCCGCCGCGTTGTTCCTGGCGCCGGGCTGCCCAGGCCGCTGAGTGCCTACGCGGGCGAGTACCAGCATCCGGGTTACGGCACCCTCACGATCACCTGCGAGGACGGCAGCCTCCGGCCGCGCCTGGGCACGATGGACCTGAGCCTCGCGCACCGCCACTACGAGACGTTCGACCTCGAATGGCACGAACTCGGCGACCAGTCCCACATCTTCCCGCTCATGTTTCTTTCCGACCCCGACGGCGACATCACCGCGCTCACCATCCCGTTCGAGCCGTCGGCCGGGCCACTGCGGTTCGGCCGGCTGCCGGACGCCCAGGCGCGGGACCCGGAGGTGCTCGGGCGGCTGTGCGGCAGGTACCGGATGGGCCCGGTCGAGATCGCGGTCGCCCTGACCGGAGACCGGGTGCTGACCGTCACCGCGCCCGGCGCCCCGCCGTTCGAACTACAGGCGGGACGGGGCCTGCGCTTCGAGGTGACGGGCCAGCCCGGCATCACCGCCGAGTTCGAGCTGGACGAAGCCGGTGCGGTGGCCCGCCTCGTGGCGCAGCCGCTAGGGATCTTCCTTCCCGTCGCCTGACCGTCCGCCGTCCGGCCCGGCCGGCGGCGCCGGCCCGCCGGGCGGCACCGGCTCGTCCAGCGGCATCGGGACCCGGGCGACGATGACGTCGGGAGAGCGCCGCAGGGCCCTGGTGAGCACCAGGTCGAGCTGATTGTGCAGCAGGCGGTAGCGCAGCTTCGCGGGCATCACCACCGGGATCAGCACGACGATGCGCTGATGGCCGTGCTCCCGGAGCCTCTCGACAAAGTCCACGATGGGCCCGGCCACCGACGCGTACTCGGTCCGCAGCACCCGCAGCGGCACCCCGGGGTCCCACCTGGCCCACTGTCTGTGCAGTTGGCGGGCGTGCCTGGCGCCGTGCCCGGGGTCGCCGTGCCCGGGGTCGCCGTGCCCGGTCGCCGTGGCCGGCCTCGCCGTGTCCCGCGGCGTCCTCCCGCCCGGCGCCGACTTCCTCCTGGACCACCGTCACGGCCACCACGTGCGGGCTGATGGACAGCGCGTTGGAGATCCCGTACCTGGCCAGCCGGGACACCCCGGTCACCGGCACGACCACCATGATCGGCTTTGGCTCCGGCTTGCCGGGGATCTCGCCGAGGCCCAGCACGCGGGCGGTTCGCCGGTAATACCGGTTCACCCAGACGAACAGCGCGATGAACGCCGGTACCGCGACCACCACCACCCAGGCGCCCTCAGTGAACTTGCTCAGCAGGAACACCACCGTGGCCGCGGCGGTGGCGATCGCGCCGAGCCCGTTAAGTGCCGCTTTGTACTGCCAGTGCGGCGGCCTGGCCCGCCGCCAGTGCACGACCAGGCCGGCCTGCGCCATCGTGAACCCGGTGAACACCCCGATGGCGAACAGCGGGATCAGCGTCAGTGTGTTGCCCCCCACGGCGACGAGCAGCGCCGCCGACATCACCGTCAGGGTCCCGATCCCCGAGGCGAACACCTGCCGGTCGTCCCGCAGCGAGAACAGGTGCGGCAGGTAGTGGTTGTTACTCAGCAGGCTGGCCAGCACCGGCAGGCCGCCGAAGGAGGTGTTGGCCGCCAGCGCGAGAACCATCGTGATGGTGAGGGACATCACGTAGTAAGCCCAGTGCCGCCCCACGGCCATCGCGATGATCTGGCTGAGCACGGTCTGGCCGGAGCGGGGGCCGACGTGCCACCGGTCGGCCAGCACGGCCAGGCCGAGCAGCATCGTGCCGAGGATCAGGCCGAGCAGCAGTTCGGTCCGCTTGGCCCGGCGGACCCGCGGCTGCTTGAACAGCGGGACGCCGTTGGCGATCGCCTCGACGCCGGTCAGCGCGCTGCATCCCGCGGAGAACGCCTTCAGGAGCAGGAGGATGCCCACCGGTTCCAGCGCGCGGGCGGGCAGCAGCGGGCGGCCGGGCTGTGCGGCATGCAGCGCCAGCGGGTGGATCAGGCCGATGGCGATGATGGCCAGCAGCCCCACGATGAACACCATCGTGGGCAGCAGGAAGGCCCGCGCCGCGTCACCGAGGCCGCGCAGGTTGAGCACGGTGATGACGGCCAGGATGGCCAGGCAGAGGGGCACCGTGGCGCTGGTCAGGCTCGGGAAGGCTGAGGTCAGGGCCTGCACGCCGGCGGCGATGGAGACGGCGACGGTGAGCGTGTAGTCGACGACGAGCGAGGCCGCGGCGACGAGGCTGGCCCGCGGCCCGAAGTTGTCCAGGGACACCGCGTAGGCGCCGCCGCCGCCCGGGTAGGCGTCGATGACCTGGCGGTAGGAGGACACCAGGACGGCGAGCAGGACCACGATCGCGACGGTGACCGGCAGCACCAGGTGCAGCGCACCGGCGCCGGCCACGGCAAGGACCACGATGATCGCTTCCGGCCCGTACGCGACGGAGGTCAGGGCATCCAGGGAGAGCGCCGACAGTCCCTCGACCGGGGTGATCTGCTCCCCGGAGATGTCGCGCGCCCGGAGCGGCGGGCCGACAAGCGCATGCCAGACCGCCCGCTGCCGTGTTCCGCCATCGGGCCGGCGTCCTGGCACCCTCGTACTCTACGAGAGCCGCCCCGGGCGCCCCGTGGACCGACGCCGCGCCCGGCGCGGTCAGCCCTGGGCCTGGAACGGCTCGATGAGCTGCTCGGCGAGCAGCAGCAGGGCGGCCCCGCCGAGCCGTCCTGCTCGACCGGGACCGGCCGCCCGGCCAGGCCGGTGCGCCCCACGGCACCGGCGCGGGCGGGGAACCTCGCGCAGGCCGGCCAGCACGTCCCAGACCGTCAGCACGACGCCGAGATTGGTGTCCTGGGTATCCGGCGCGTGGTGCAGCCGGTGGTAGGCCGGGCTGACGATCACCCGGCCCAGCGGCCCGAACGTCCACCGGAGGTTGGCGTGCTGGAGCGTGCCGATGCACACGTAGATAGTGATGAGCACGGGGGCTATCGGGCGGGACGGCATCAGGGCCACGACCGGGATCGTCGCCAGCACGAAGCCTGTGGTGTGCATCAGCGGGTGCGCGCGGAACGACGTGAGGACGCTGAGTTCCTCCTGGCTGTGGTGCAGGGCGTGGAACCGCCAGAGGGGATCGAGCCGGTGATCGGCGTAGTGGGCCAGCCAGTTGGCCGCGTCCATGGCCACGATCGTGACCGGGATGAGCAGCCAGCCGGGCCAGTGCGCCGTCGCCCGCAGCTCGATCCAGTGCGCATGGCCGGAGATCAGTGCCGCCGCCCCGACGCTGAGCAGGGTCATCAGCGGGATCACGACGACGGCGTGCAGGGCCAGGAAGCACGCGTCCTGAACGTGGCCGCGCGCCAGCACCGGGCGCCGCTCCGCCGGCCAGATCCGCTCGCAGATCCCGGTCGCGACGACGAGCACGCACCAGCAGCGGGGCGGCGAGCTCCGCCCGGCCCGCCGAGAGCACGGTGGCCAGGCTGCCCTGCCGGAGCAGCGTGGTGACGGCGGCCCACACGATGAGGATCGTCACCCCGGCCACGACGAACGAGGACCGGCACAGCCGCGCGCCACCCGGGCCGGGCGCCTGCCTGCCCGCCCGCGGCGGTCCCGCCCTGGTACGAACCGGCCGCGCGGCAGGCGATCCCCGGCCGCGCCTGCGCGACCCTGGATCTGCGAGACCGGCACCTGGGCCTCCTCGAGCCGTGGCGGAGCGCTGCCTTTGCCCCTACACGTTGGCCAGGACCGCCGTGGTTCACCCGGCCGCCCGGGCGCGGCAGGGCGGGCCGGGGGATGGGTGAGAATGAGCCCATGGCCGACTCCGCCGCTGGTGCGATGCTGTCCGCGGGCGAGACGCGGGTGGCCGAGGCGCTGCTGGCCCGGGCCTGGGGCGAGCCGGTCAAGGTGCGCGCCGCGGCAGCGATCTGGGAACGGCGGCACGTTGCCCGGCTGAGCCTGGACAACGGCCGCACCGCGGTACTGAAACGCCGGCGGGACCGGGCCGGGCTGGCGCGGCGGGCCGGCCTTCCGGGTGGAGCTGGCCGCCCTGGACTATCTGAACGCCATGCCGGAGCCGGTTGCCCCGCGCCTGCTCGGCGCCGACGCGGACGCGGGCATCCTGGTGATCGAAGATTTGGGGGAGGGCGCGTCGCTGGCCGACTCACTGCTGGCGGGCGGGCGTGCGCGGGCGCAGGCGGAGCTGATCGCCTATGCCGAAGCGCTGGGCTCGATGCATTCCTGGACCATGGGCCGCGCGGGCGAGCTGTCCGACCTGCTGATCCGGCATGCTCCGGGGGTGGCGCAGGGGACGAGATGGCTGGACGTCATCCAGCGGAGCACCGCGCCGTTCCTGGCCGCGGCCAGGTCCCTGGGCGTCGCCGTCGATGGCGTGGCCGAGGAGATTGACCAGCTCCGCGCGACGCTGGCGGGCACGAGCTATCTCGGGCTCGTGCATGGCGACGCCTGCCCGGACAACGTCCGCTTCATCGGCGGGACCTGCCGGATCTTTGACTTCGAGACCTCCGGCTGGGGCCCGGTGGCCTTCGACGCCGCCTATCTGGTGGCGCCGTTCCCGACCTGCTGGTGCTTCGCCAGCCTGCCCGCCGACATCGCCGGGCTGGCCATCGAGGCCTACCGGTCCCGGCTGGCGGCGGCGGGGATCAGCCTGGGGCGCGAGTGGGAGGAACTCACCACGGCGGCCCTGGGCGGCCTGCTGGTCGCGCGCGCGCACATACTGGACCGGGCCCTGCAGGAAGACAGCGAATGGGGCACGACCACGATGCGCCCCCGGCTGCTGACCTGGCTGGCGAGCTTCACCGCCCGGGAGGCTGACGGTAACCTGCCCCGGCTCCGGGCCACCGCCGAAGCGATGCGTGCGCGGCTCGCGGCCCGCTGGCAGGGGCTGCGCATACCCGACTACCCGGCCCTCGCCCAGCCCGGGTCGGTGCTGGCCCGGGTACCCGACGGGTGGCAGCCGATGCTCTGACCGCGGCCGGGCCGCCGTCCGGCCGGATGGCAGGCAGCCTGCCCTGTCCTGCCCGCGGGGCGCCGCCCGGCGGCGCAGCGGGACAGGGCAGGCGCCCCCGGCCCAGCCGTGAATGTGTGGCTGGATCAGCGTCCCTTGGCCACTGCGGCCTGGTACTGCTCCACCACGCTGGCCGGGATGCGCCCGCGCTCACTGACCGCCAGGCCGTGGTCCTTCGCCCAGGCCCGGATGTCGCCGCTGCGCTGACGGCTGGCCGCGGTGCGGGCCGGCCGGCGCCCCTGGCTGCGCCCGGCCTTTCGGGCGTGCTCGATGAATGGCGCGAGCAGCTTGCGGAAAGCCGCGGCATTCTTCTTGCTCAGGTCGATCTCGTAGTCCGCGCCACCGAACCCGAACCGGACGGTCTCGGCCGCCGGGCCGCCGTCAAGGTCGTCTTCCAGCGCGACGGTTACTCTCTGAGCCATCTCAACCTCCCCAACTGTGATGGTGCCTGCACCGTACCGAGCCAGGTGTCCTCTACCCCAGCCGCAACGCCGCAGATCAGGCACATAATCCTGAGACACCAATCACCCGGTAGCAACAATGTATTCCCGATACCCTTCTCATCGCCCCGTCACGCTCTGTCATAAGGGAGCCCGGGGCGCGAGCGTGGCCCTCCGGGGCGCCGTCCCAGGTTTGGCGGGCCTGGTGCGCAAGGATGGCGGGTGTGACTGCCAGGGTGACCGCAGGCCAGGGGGCCGCGCCCGCTGCCGTTATCGGCAGCGTCGGTGACTTCCCGAGGCTGCGGTACATGGGGTCGAAGTACCGGCTCGCAGGCCATCTGGCGGCGGTATTCACCGAACTCGGCGGGGCGACAGCGCTGGATGCCTGCTCCGGCAGCGGAGTGGTGTCCTATCTGCTCAAGACCCTCGGGTATCGGGTGACCGCGAACGATTTCCTCACGTTTC
Organism: uncultured Actinomycetes bacterium; assembly: GCA_963730235.1. Classification (GTDB taxonomy): domain Bacteria; phylum Actinomycetota; class Actinomycetes; order Streptosporangiales; family Streptosporangiaceae; genus DASXKD01. The sequence continues at coordinate 207,145 of CAVSRH010000001.1, read as the reverse complement.
CCTCGGTCATTGCCCGCGCGACGGTGGCCAACCAGAACGAGAGGCTCACGTCCGGGGACATCGAGCTGATCTGCGGCCCGCCAGCCGATGACCGCGATTTCGTCCAGCGCACGTTCGGCGGGCTGTACTTCACCGCGCCGGACCGGGCATTTCTCGATTCGGCCTGGTCGCACATTGACGGCATGGCCGGGCACAAGCGGGATATCGCCATCGCCGCGCTGGTCCTGTCGTCCGCGCGCCGCCAGCCGCGCGGTGTTTTCACCGTCACCGGCATGCGGTACGACGACGGCCGCCGGGACCTGCGGCTGTCCCTGCGCGAGCATTTCCGCGAACGCGCCGCCGAGTACAACCGGGTGGTCTTCGACAGCGGCCAGCCGTGCACGGCGGCCTGTGGTGACGTGTTCGCCCTCCCGCCGCAGCCATGGGACGTCGTCTACCTCGACCCGCCGTATGCGCCGCCGCGCGACGACAACTGCTACATCAAGCGGTACCACTTCCTGGAAGGGCTGTCGGTGTACTGGCGCGGGCAGACGATCATGGAGCACACCCGGACCAAGAAACTGCCCAAGCGCTACACTCCGTTCTCCTCCAAGCGCACGGTCACCGGCGCGCTGCAGCGTGCCTTCGCGCAGTTCCAGGACTCGGCCATCGTCCTGTCCTACTCCTCCAACGCCGTTCCCGACGCGGCCACCATCGAGGGCCTGCTGCGCGAGGTGAAGGGCGAGGTCGAGGTGCGGCCGATCGACCACACCTACACCTTCGGCACCCACCCGGCCGCTCAGCGCCGGTCGGCCGCCGAGTACCTGTTCATCGGGCGGTAGCCGCCGGGCCGCGCGGCCCGGCCCCTCACCAGGCTTCGGCCGCCTCGCGGTGGGCGAACCCGGAGGGCAGCAGTGGTACCAGCCGCCTGCCGTCCAGCCAGCCGTTGAACTCGTTGCTGCAGTTCAGGCCGCAGACACCGCCGTAGACGATCAGGTGGCCTCCGGTGGCGTCGGTGATGAGCATCAGCGGGTCGGACTCCGTGCCGCTCACGATGCTGGTGTCGCCCAGGTAGCGCCGGTAGACCACGCCGAGCGGGTGCCCGGTCGCCGCCGAGACCTGCTCCACGGACAGGTTCGCCGGGTAGCCCCCGCTGACCTGCGAGTTGCCGATGATCTTGCCGCGCAGCACCATGGCCGTGATGACCGACCCGTCCGGGCTGGCCAGTGCCTGCGCGAGGAATGTCCGCGGGGCCTGCCGTAGCAGCAGCCGGCCGTCCAGCACGCTGCCACCGCCCGGGCCGGCCGGGCTGATGGCCCGGAGCTGCGCCCGGCGCTCCCCGCGATCGCAGCCCTCACCGCCGGGGTTCGGGTCGACTGCCCGGCACCACTGCCCGAGCACGGCCAGTTCGCGGTTGCCGGCCCAGGACAGGCTGGCGACGCGGAAGAAGTTGTACCCTCCGGCGAGCGACCCGCCCCGCCAGGTGCGCTGCGCGCCGGTGGTGGTGTTGATCACGACGACCTGGTCGGACTGCTCCGGGCCCGGGTTGACGTGGCTGGGGTAGTAGAAGGCCCCGGCCCCGATCCGCGAGCCGTTGGCCGACGCCGCCAGTGCGTCCGCCGCCCAGCCGGGGCGCAGCGTGCCGCCGGGCACCCGTCCGAACCCGGTGACGTGCCCGGCCGCGGTGAGCCGGAACCGGTAGATCCGCTCCTCCCGCACCCCGCGCTGGAACGCGGCGAGGTAGAACGTCCCGTTCCCCGCGGTGGCCAGCGCCGGGGCGACCAGCGTCCCGTTGTGCTCGACCGGCGTCACCGGGACGACCGCGACGACCTTGCCGGTGGCCGTCGAGCGGACCACGACCTTCGTGATGGCCACGTCGGTCGTGACGTAGAACCGCAGTGGCGCGGCGGGGACGCTGACCGGCCCGCCGTGCTGGCGGGTTCCGAACAGCCCGTGCGACACCGCCACCGCCAGGCCGATGACCAGCACCATGGCCGCGGCCGCGGCGACGGGGGCGGCCCAGGCCAGCCAGGCGCGGCCGGTGCTCCGGGGCGGCGAGCGGCTGCAGTTCCTCGTCGTGAACGGTGGCCGCCGCGGCGCTCATCGCGTCGGTCAGGCGGTCCAGGACGTTGGTCATTGTTGCTCCCCAAGCTGGCGGCCCAGCGCGCCGAGCCCGCGTGCCGTGGCTGACTTCACCGACCCCTGGCTGATGCCGAGCATGGCCGCGACCTCGGCCACCGGCAGGCCGAGGTAGAAGCGCAGCACCAGCACCTCCCGGCGGCGGCTCGGCAGCGCCGCCAGCGCGGCCAGCACCAGCCGCCGGTCCTCGGCGAGCATCGCGGTGTGCTCGGCGGACTCCTGCATTTGCGGCCACGGCCCGGCACGGGTGACGGCGATCCGGCGGGTGAGCGCGCGGCGCCGCAGCACGCTGCGGCAGCCGTTCACCACGGCCGTGCGGACGTAGGCCAGCGTGCTGTCCTGCGCCACCATCCGGCCGCGGGCGCACAGCCGGGTGAACACGTCCTGCACCACGTCCTCGGCGCAGCCACGGTCGCCGACCAGCAGCAGTGCCAGCCGGACCAGGTCCGCGTGATGCTGGCGGTAGAGCAGTGCGATATCCAGCCACTCGCCGGGAGTGGCCGCCGCCTGCCCGCCCGGCTCAGCGTCGCTGGCCCGGCCCGGCGTCCCCGGTACCGCGCCAAGCGCGCCGGGCATTGCATGGTCCACGTCTACTAGTACGCACGACCGCCGGATCGGTTGCCCAGTGTTCCCGGCCCAGTAGTTCCCGGCCCGGTGTCCGCCGGGTTACCGGATGACGAGCACGCTGTCGCGGCGCGGGACCAGTTCGCCGATTACCGGCGCGCCCGGCAGCTCCCCGGCCACCAGCAGGCCGCCGGAGGTCTGCGCGTCCGCGAGCAGCAGCAGGTCCTCCTCGCCGACGGTGCCGGTGTCGGTGTGCGGGAGCACCCAGTCGAGGTTGCGCCGGCTGCCGCCGGGCATGTGCCCGGCGGCCGCCGCCGCCCGGGTGCCCTCGATGAGCGGCACCGCCGCGTGGTCCAGGACCGCGGTGACCCCGCTGGCCCGGGCCAGCTTGAACAGGTGGCCGAGCAGGCCGAACCCGGTCACGTCGGTGGCGCACCGGATCCCGGCGGCCAGCGCCTGCGCGCTGGCCCCGGCGTTCAGCGTCGTCATCACCTCGACCGCGGCGGCGCTCACCTCGCCGGTCGCCTTGTGCCAGGCGTTCAGCACGCCGGTGCCGATCGGCTTGGTCAGGCTGAGCGGCAGGCCGGGCTGCCCGGCGTCGATCCGCAGCAGCGCGGCCGGGTCCGCGGCACCGGTCACCGCCATGCCGTACTTCGGCTCGGGATCGTCGATGCTGTGCCCGCCGGCCACCGGGCAGCCCGCCGCGCGGCCCGCGTCCAGGCCGCCGCGCAGCACCTCGGCCGCAAACTCCGTGGGGAGCTTGTCCCGCGGCCAGCCGAGCAGGTTCACCGCGACCAGCGGCACGCCGCCCATCGCGTAGATGTCGGACAGCGCGTTCGTGGCGGCGATCCGCCCGAACGTGTAGGCGTCGTCCACGACGGGGGTGAAGAAGTCCGCGGTCAGCACGATCGCCATGGCCGGGCTGATTCGCACCACGGCGCCGTCGTCGCCGTTCTCCACACCCACCATCAGGTCCGTGCCCGGGCCGTCGGGCATCAGGGCGGCTATCGTCTCCTCCAGCTCGCCCGGCGGGATCTTGCAGGCGCAGCCGCCGCCGCGCGCGTACTGCGTCAGCCGGAAGGTCCCGGCGGCCCGTCATACGGCCAAACTAGTGCCCGGCCAGGACCTGCCTGGTGGTGGTGGCACCAGAAATGACCGGCAGCCACGGCGCCGGTTAAGGTCACGGTTGTGGACCCGCGCCGTCACGTGCCGAGAACCGACGCCGTGCTGGCCGACCCCCGGCTGGCCGCGGCGCGCGAGCAGCTGGGCGGGACGCTGGTCAAGGCGGCGGTCGCCCGCGCCCAGGAGATGGCCCGCACCGGGGCCATCAGCCCGGCGGGCGTCGCCGACGCCGCGGTGGCCGCGCTGCCGCCGGCCGCCGTCTCCCTCACCCCGGTGATCAACGCGACCGGCGTCATCGTGCACACCAATCTCGGCCGCGCTCCGCTGTCGGCCGCCGCGCGCGACGCGGTGCAGGCCGCGGCCGGCTGTACGGACGTGGAGTTCGACCTGGCCTCGGGCAAGCGCGGCCGCCGTGGCGCGGGCGCGCTGGACGCGCTCGCGCGGGCGGTGCCTGCGGCCGGGGCGGTGCACGTGGTGAACAACAACGCCGCCGCGCTGGCACTGGCGGCCACGGCACTGGCGGCCGGGCGGGAGATCATCGTCAGCCGCGGCGAGCTGATCGAGATAGGCGACGGGTTCCGGCTGCCCGACCTGCTGCAGTCCACCGGCGCGCGGATCCGCGAGGTGGGCACCACCAACCGGACCGCACTGGCCGACTACCAGCGGGCGATCGGCCCCGGCACGGGTTTCATCCTGAAGGTGCACCCGTCCAATTACGTGATCGAGGGCTTCACCGCGGCGGTCAGCGTCGGCGAACTGGCCGGCCTGGGGGTGCCGGTGGTCGGCGATATCGGATCCGGGCTGCTGCGCCGCAGTCCGGTGCTCCCCGGCGAGCCCGACGCCGACTCCTGGCTACGGGCCGGTGCCAATCTGGTCACCGCCAGCGGCGACAAGCTGCTCGGCGGGCCGCAGGCGGGCCTACTGCTGGGTGAGGCGGAGACAATCGCCCGCCTCGCCCGCCATCCACTGGCCCGGGCGCTGCGGGTGGACAAGCTGACCCTCGCCGCCCTGGAGGCGACCCTCACCGGCCCGGCCGCGCCGGTCGCCCAGGCCATGACGGCCACCGAGGAATCGCTCAGGGCACGTGCGCAGGCCCAGGCCGGGCGGCTGGCCGGCGCGGGCGTCGACTGCCGGGCGGTGCCGGCGGACGCCGCGATCGGGGGCGGCGGCGGCCCCGGCGTGACCCTGCCGAGCGCCGCGCTGTCCCTCCCCGGGCGGCTCGCGCCCGGGCTGCGGGCGGGCGCGGCGGTGCGCCGCGGTGCGGTACCGGCGGTGGTCGGCCGGATCGAGGGCGGCCGGCTCCTGCTCGACCTGCGCACCGTCCAGCCCGCCGACGACGAGCGGCTCGCCCGCGCGGTGCTCGCCGCCGCGGCCGGCGACGGCGCCCCGCCCCGGGACTAGCGGTGCACGTCGTCGCCACCGCCGGTCACGTCGATCACGGCAAGTCGATGCTGGTGCGCGCGCTCACCGGGATGGAGCCGGACCGCTGGGAAGCGGAGCGGCGCCGCGGCATGACGATCGACCTCGGCTTCGCGTGGCTGACGCTTCCGTCCGGCGGCGAGCTCGCGTTTGTCGACGTGCCAGGGCACGAGCGATTCATAACGAACATGCTGGCCGGTGTGGGCCCGGCGCCCGCCGTGGTGTTCGTGGTGGCCGCCGACGGGGGCTGGATGCCCCAGTCGGCCGAACATCTCGCGGCGATCGACGCCCTCGGCGTCCGCGACGGGGTGCTGGTGGTCACCCGGGCCGACCTGGCCGACCCCGGGCCCGCGCTGCGCCAGGCGGCCGCCCGGCTCGCGGGGACCAGCCTCGGCAGCCCGGAAGCCGTCGCGGTCAGCGCGCTCACCGGGCAGGGCCTGCCCGAGCTGACCGCCGCGCTCGGCCGGCTCGTGGCGCGGCTGCCCCAGCCGGATCGCCGTGGCGCCGTCCGGCTGTGGCTGGACCGGGTGTTCGCCATCAAGGGCAGCGGGACCGTGGTCACCGGAACCTTGCAGGCAGGCACGGTGCAGGCCGGCGACGAACTGATGCTGGCCCCGGCCATGCGCGCGGTCCGGATCCGGGGCGTGCAGTCGCTCGGCGTACCGGCGGCCCAGGTCAGCGGCGTCGCCCGGGTGGCGCTGAACCTGCGCGGCGTCGGCACCCGGGAACTGGGCCGTGGCATGGCGCTCATCGAGCCGGGCCGCTGGACGGTGACCGGCGTGATCGACGTTCGGCTGGCACCGGCCCCGGCGGCGGACGGGGAGCCGGGCACCATCCGGCTGCCGGGCAGGCTCACGCTGCACATCGGTGCCGCCCGCGCCGTTGCCCGGGTGCGGATGCTGGGCAGCCGGTTCGCCAGGCTGACTCTGGATCACCCGCTGCCGCTGCACGTCGGCGACCGGGTGCTGCTCCGCGATCCCGGCGCGGCCGCGGACCGGGGCAGTGGGCGCCCCGTGTTCGGTGCGACCGTGCTGGATGTCTCGCCGCCCCGGCTGCGCGGCAACGGCGCGGCCGCCGCAGCGGAGCGGGAGCTGGCGGCCTGGCCGGACGTGCCCGCGGCGCCGGACCTGCTGCGCCGCCACCGGCTGCTGCGGGCAGCCACGGCGTCGGCCATGGGCCTGGACGGCCTGCCGCCACCGGCCGCCGGGGACTGGCTGGCCGACCCGGTGCACTGGCAGCGGCTGCGCCAGGATCTGGCCGCGGCGGTCGCCGCGCACGCCGCCCGCGACCCGCTTGCTCCCGGCCTGCCGGTCGACGCGGCCCGGGCCGAACTGGGCCTGCCCGCCCGCGACCTGGTCGAGGCCCTGGCAGCGTGGGATGACGGCACCGGCCGGCTGGCCGAGGTGCACGCCGGGTACCTGCGCGCCACCGGTTCGCTGCCGGCTCCGGTGGCCGCCGCGGTCCAGGCGGTGCTCGCCGGCCTGGCGGACGCCCCGTTCCGCGCCCCGGAGGCGGACCGGCTGCGTGAGCTGGGGCTGGATGCACGGGCGGCCGCCGCGGCGGAGCGGGCCGGCCTGGTATGCCGCCTTCCCGGGAACATACTGCTGGCGCCCGGCGCGCCCGAGCGGGCGGCACGGATCCTGGCCGGCCTGCCGCAGCCATTCACGACATCCGACGCGAGACAAGCGCTGGGCACCACGCGGCGGGTAGCGATCCCGCTGCTGGAATGGCTGGACCGGGCGGGAGCGACCCGGCGGCTGGCCGACGATCGCCGCACCATGCGTGAGCCACCGGGCTCACCGAGACCGAACGGAGAACGATGAGCACGCTCGACGAGTGGACCGAGGCGATGTGCGCCGAACTGGGCCTTGACCCTGGGGCGGTCAACCAGAAGACGGTGCTCAACCTGGCCAGGGTCGGCGCCCACCTGGTGGACCGGCCCGCCGCGCCGCTGACCGCCTACGTCCTGGGCGTCGCGGTCGGCGGCGGGGCACCGCTGGCCGAAACGGCCGAGAAGATCCAGCAGCTTGCCCGCGCCTGGTCGGCCGAGCACCGGCCGGAGTGATCAACCGGCCAGGGGATCATGGGGTGGCGCCGGGCTTGTTGTCCAGGCAGCAGCGGACGAAGTCCTGGACGACGGGGTTGGTGTCGTTGGCGGGCGGCCAGGCGACGCCGACCTGACTCGGGGTGACGCCGGTGACGGGCCGGTAGATGATGCCAGGGCGCGCGTAGTAGCGGGTATTAGACGTGGCGGCCGGGAGCGGCGAGGCTTGGCAGTGGATCGGCAACTGGAGCATCGGGAGTTCTGATGAGGCGAGTGGTCTTGCAGATGGGCGTCACCGTGGACGGGTACGTCGCCGGGCCGGGCGGCGAAGGTGACTGGGGCCTTCCGGCCGAGCATCCGGACGTACGCGCATGGAAGGTCGCATCCCTGCGCCAGGTCGGGACCCACATCATGGGACGCGTCACCTACGAGCAGATGGCCGGGTACTGGCCGGCCGCGACCGGCGACTACGCGGACTTCATGAACAAGCTGCCCAAGGTCGTCTTCTCCAAGACGTTGCCGGCCGCCGGATGGGCCGGCTCCCGGATCGCCCGTGGCGACCTCGCCGAGGAGATCGCCGCCCTCAAGGCCGAATCCGGTGGCGACATCATCATGGCCCACGGTGGCGCCGCGTTCGTTCAGGCGCTCTCCAGACACGGCCTGATCGACGAGTACCGCCTGGTCATCCTCCCCGTCGCCCTGGGGAACGGGCTGCCGCTCTTCAAGGACCTGGCCAAGCCGCTACGGCTGGATCTCGCCGAGGCCAAAAGCTTTCCCGACGGGACGGTTATCCACGTCTACCAGCCGATCAGAGCCATGTGATAACCGCGTGACAGCCCGCACCGCAGGTACGTTGCCCAGTCAGGTGCCGTCTCCCTGCTCGTGCCGGATGATTGCGGCTAGCTCGGCGGCCTCCCAGGCCGTCAGCAGGACAGTTCCCCGCTGTGCGTAAAGCCGCCTCGCGTCTGGCCCCGTGGCCGCGCTGGCCCACACGGAGCCGATCTGCCAGCCGGGAAATTCCCCGCGTAGCTGCTCCAGATCCGACCGTTCCATGGCCACATAGTACCTAGGTATACCTAGGTTCACCCAGGGTTGCCGCGTTGTACCTGGTGAGACCTGTTTACCGTGATCATGTGGCGGAGATTGATCACGAGGCGGGCACGCCGGTCTGGCAGCAGCTTGCGGACATCCTGCGAGCACAGATCGAGCGCGGCGATATCGCGCCGGGGAAGCTGCTCCCGTCTATCCGCACGCTGATGCAGACCTACGGTGTCAGCGACGGCACGGTCAAGCGTGCGATAGCTGACCTGCGGAACGCTGGCCTGGTCAAGTCGGTCACCGGCCGGGGGACCTACGTAGCTGAACGGCGGTAGGCAGCCCGAGGGTCAGGCGCGGACGAGGTCTTCCAGGTAACGCAGCACCAGGCCATCGCCGCGCAGGCTGAACTCCACCCGGCAGCCGAGCGGGAACATGATCTTGTGCTGCTGGTGGCCGAACTCCACCCCGGTGATGACGGGGAACCGGCCCTTGACGCAGCGCAGCACCAGATCGTCGGTGCTGGCATCCGGGGCGCCCACGGTGGCCCAGTCGGCCGGCGCGCCGATCACCAGGGCCGCGATGTCCTCGAACACCCCGGCCAGCCGCAACTGCGTGAGCAGGCGGTCCACCACCTCGAAGTCCGCCTCCCCGGCCTCGAGCAGCAGGATGGCCCCCGCCGTGGGCGGCATCCAGCGAGATCCCGCCAGCGCCGACATGGCCCAGAGGTTGCCGCCCACGGCGGGGCCGGACACGGCCGGGCCGCCGGCCCGGTGGACGCGCCAGCCCGCCCCGGTCACCTCCAGCCCGGCGATCGGCCCTGTGACCATCCGCCAGAACGCCGTCTCGGTCGGCTCGTCCGCGTCATCCCAGCCGAAGAACTGGAACCCGCTGATCCCGTGCACGCTCGGCAGGCCCGCGGCCGCCAGCACCGAGTTGCCCAGCACCGACGGGTCGCTGAAGGTGGCGAACAGCTTCGGGCTGGCCCGGATCAGGTCATAGTCCAGCAGGTCCACGAGGTGACCGGCGCCGGTCCCGCCGCTGACCGGCAGGACCAGCGAGACCTCCGGGTCGGCGAACATGGCCGGCACCCCTGCGGCCCGCCGCTCCGGGCTGCCCCCGAGGTAGCCGCTCCGGTCGAGCACGCCCTCGGCCAGCTTCACCGCATAGCCCCGGCTGGTCAGGCTGGCGGTCAGCCGGTCCAGTTCGCCGGCCGACACCGGCGAGGACGTGGACACCAGGCCGATGCAGTCACCGGGCCGCAGCGCCCGTGGCTTCACCAACCGCATGGGCCCACTCAACCACGAGGCTCCGGCAGCCGGTCACCGTGGCCGAAGCCTGGGCCGCCGGCACCGGCTGGCAGCCCTGACGGCTGGGCGCCGGCCCGGTTACGGCGTGACGCCGGGACCGGAGACGAGAGCCTCCTCCAGGATGGCCGTGCCCTCGGCGCCGTATGCCGCGCCGCGTGCCCGGGGGAGCAGGACCTCGACGGCCATCAGCCGGTAGGTGCGCGGGCTGACGATGATCTCCGGGGTTGCCCCGAGCGCCACCGGCCGGTCAGGCGCGGGAGTACGGCCGGCCGGCGCGGTAGGTGCGGCGGACGAGCCCCTCGGGCAGGTGCATCCGGAGCATCATGTGCTCCACGTTCGCGGGAATGGACCCCTGGGTGAGCAGCGACGTCACGATCATCACGGTGAACGCCAGCGGCACCGTCCACACCGCGGGCTGGCCGAGGAGCGCGGCGCCCCAGCCGCGGGTGGCCGCGCCGAACATCGTCGCCACGATGGCACAGCAGCACGCCCCGCCCCCGACGAGGACACCGGCCGTGGCGCCGACCCAGGTCAGCCGGCGCCACCAGATGCCGAGCACGATCAGCGGGCAGAACGAGGATGCCGCGATGGCGAACGCCCAGCCGACGAGCAGTCCGAGGGAGAACCGGTTGACGGGCAGGGCGGCCAGGGTGGCCACCGTCCCGGCAATGATCGCGCAGAGCCGGAACGTGCCGACGCCGCCGCGCATGACATCGTGCGACAGTGCGCCGGCGACGCTGACCAGCAGGCCGGAGGAGGTGGACAGGAAGGCGGCGAACGCGCCCGCCGCGACCAGTGCGCCGAGCAGTTCGCCGGGCCGGCCGGGCATGAGCAGGGACGGCAGGGCCAGGACGACGCTGTCGGGGTCCTTGGACAGGTAAAGCTCCGGGGCCCGCAGCCTGGTCAGCACCGCCAGCGCGGCCGGGAACAGGTAGAACGTGGACAGCAGCAGGACCACGATCAGCGTGGTGCGCCGGGCCGCTCCGCCGTCCGGGTTGGTGTAGAAGCGGACCAGGATGTGCGGCAGGCCGATCGCACCGAACAGGGTGGCGATGATCACCCCGTAGGTGGCCAGCAGCGGGTGCGTGCCGTCGGTGCCCGCGGTCAGGAACGGCGAGTCCCAGGTGGTGGCGCTGGGCTGCACCATGGCGAGGCTGGCCGGCACCGGCGAGCCCGCGCCGAACACGAGCACGGCACCGGCCCCCGCGGTGTGCAGCCCGGCGGTCAGGTACACGCTCTGACCGGCGAGCGGGGCCCGGTCCATCGTGCCGGTGACCCGCACCGTCGTGGCCCGGGCCAGCTTGAACTCCGTGCCCGTCTGCACCTGCACCGTGGTGCGGTGGGTGAACACGGGCTGGGCGTCCGGCGACAGGTTCCTGGTCGAGCCGTGGCCGGTGGCCGCCAGCAGCACGAGCGCGGGAATCCCGATCGCGCAGAGCTTGAGCCAGTACTGGAAGCACTGGACGAACGTGATGCCCTTCATCCCGCCCATGGCGATGTTGGCACTCACCACCACGCCCAGGGCCACCACCCCGACCCAGTACGGCGTGCCGAGCACCAGTTGCAGGGTGATGCCCGCGCCCTTCATCTGGGGCAGCAGGTAGAACCAGCCGATGATCAGCACCAGCGCCGTCGCGGCGCGGCGCAGCCCCCGCGAGGCGAAGCGGCCCTCGGCGAAGTCCGGGATGGTGTACGCGCCGAACCGCCGCAGCGGGGCGGCCACCAGCAGCAGGAGGACCAGGTAGCCGGCCGTGTAGCCGACCGAGTACCACAGCGCGCCCAGGCCCTGCGAGACGATCAGCCCGGCAATGCCGAGGAACGAGGCCGCGGACAGGTACTCACCGGAGATGGCGGCGGCGTTCAGTCCCGGCGGCACTTCGCGTGCCGCGACCAGAAAGTCATCTGGTGTTCTTGCGATACGGACGCCCCGGGCGCCCACCGCCACGGTCAGCAGCGTGACTGCGGCGATGGCTGCGACAGCGGGGACATTAAGCATCGAGCCGTCGGCCGACCGGGTCAACGAGGTCGATGAAGCGTGCCTCCAGCTGGCTGGCCTGCCGGTTGTAGAACCAGCCGACCACCATGAGCACGGGGAAGATCCCGGCGCCCAGGATGACCAGCGTGAGTGGCAGGCCCAGCACCGTCACCCTGCGGGCACTGGGCAGCAAGGCCATGATCACCGGCAGCGAGGCGATCACCGCGAGCGCGATCGACAGGCACAGCAGGGACAGGCCGAGCTGTGCCCGGGTCAGCGACCGGACGAGCAGCCGGCCGTAGACGGTGTCGCTCTGCACGTCCCCGAGCCCGATGACGTCGTGCTGCAGCCGCGCCTGGTCATGCTGCCAGACGACGACCTTCCGCGGTGGTGCACCGTGATCGGCAGGCGCTGTCAATGCCGCCGCCCGGCGCGGAGCAGCCTGTCCCGGACATCGCGCGCGTGCCGCCGGCTCACCGGCAGCCACTGGCCGGACACCTTGACGCTGTGGTTGTTCCCGGCCACGGCGAACTCGGCGATGTGGCCGACGGGCACCAGGTAGCTGCGGTGGATGCGGAGGAACCCGTGCGCCGCCCAGCGCTCCTCCAGGTGGGAGATCGGCATGCGCAGCAGGTGCGCGTCGCCGTCCGCCATGTGCAGCCGGACGTAGTCTCCCTCCGCCTCCACCCAGCGCACCTGCGCCGGCGTCACCCAGCGCGTCCGGCCCCCCGCTTCCAGCGGGATCGAGTCGCCGTTCGCGGGCTCGCCCGGCCGGTCGCCGGTGCGGCTCAGTGCCCGGTCGAGCGCCGTGCTCAGCCGGGTGCGGGACACCGGCTTGAGCAGGTAGTCGCAGGCGCCGATGTCGAACGCGCGGACCGCGTACTCCTCGTAGGCGGTCACGAAGACGATGGCGGGCGGGGCGGCGAACCGGCCCAGGACGTTGGCGAGTTCGATGCCGTTCAGCGACGGCATCCGGACGTCAAGGAACACCACGTCGTACCGCCGCTCCTGCAGGCTGCGCAGCCCTTCGCTGGGGCTCCGGGCCGCGTGCACGCTGGCCACCGACGGCATCGCCCGCAGCAGGTAGGTCAGCTCGTCGAGCGCCGGGATCTCGTCGTCGACGACGAGCGCGGTGACCCACGCGCCCCCGGGCGGCCGGGCAGCGTCACCCGCTGACGGGGCAGCCCGCCCTTCGGCAACACGCCCCCACGTCATCGGCCGCTCAGCGCCGCACTGAACTTGGGCAGCCGCATGGTCACCTTCGTGCCCGCGCCGACCTCGGTCTCGATCGTCAGGCCGTGCCCGGCCCCGAAGGTGGCGCGCAGCCGCTCGTCCACGTTGCGCAGCCCGACCGAGTCGCCGCCGCGCCGCCCGGCCAGGACATCGGCAAGCTGCTCCGGGTCCACGCCGACGCCGGCGTCCTCGACGGTCACGATCGCCTCGTGACCGACGTCCTGGGCGGTGATGTGCAACTGCGCGGTCCCGGCGAACTGCTCCAGGCCATGCCGGATGGCGTTCTCGACCAGCGGCTGGAGCACCAGCGAGGGGACCCTGACGTGGAGCACCTCGGGGGCGACCCGCAGGCTCACCTCCAGCCGGTCGCCGAAGCGGGCCCGTTCCAGTTCCAGGTAGGTGTCGACGAACCGCAGTTCCTCGGCGAGGGTGGCGTACTGAGTGTGCTCGCGGAACGTCCAGCGGATGAACTCGGCGAACCGGACCAGCAGATCCCTGGCCCGCTCCGGATCCGAGCGGACAAAGGACTCGATCGCGGTGAGCGCGTTGTAGATGAAGTGCGGGCTGATCTGCGCCCGGAGGAAGTTGAGCTGCGCCTGCATCGTGCGGGTCCGGGACGCGTCGAGTTCCGCCAGCGCCAGGTGGGTGGACACGAACCGGGCCACCTCGCCCGCGGTCCGCAGCAGTATCGCGTCCGCGGACGGCGCCAGCGCCGCCAGGGCCCCGACGACCACTCCGTCCACCGCGATGGGCGCGGTGACCCCGGCCTGGACCGGGCAGTCGGCGCCATGGTCACACTTCAGGTCGGCCGGGGAGAGGACCTGTGACCGCCCCGACCGCACCACCTCGTTCAGGCAGCGGCGCAGCGCCTCGGCGTGGCGCTCGCTGCCCTCGTAGGCGATGAGGCTGGTCTGATCGGCGATCGCCACCGCGGGGGTGCCGAGCAACTGCCGCAGCGCGGGGGCCGCCCTGACCGCCGAACCGGCCGTCAGGCCGTCGCGCAGCGCCGATACGGCCACGCTGGCGGTGTGCAGGGCTTCGTAGGTCGCTCGCTGCGGCGGGGTACCCACCCGGCGTGCCCCGCGTATCCAGAACATCACCGCACCTGCCAGTGCCGCGGCCACGGCCGTCAAGATGACCGCAAGGGCGACCATCGGCGGAGTATATCCAGCTAGAGGGCCACCTGAGAAGGCTCGGCGGGGTCTTGGCCGGTCTGAAACGTCGCCGGGCAGCGCGCTGACCAGCAGCGACTCGCGCCGCGGGCGCGGGCCGGGGGAGCGGCTGGCCGGCCGTTCCTCGTCCCCGGCCGGCCGTTCCTCGCGCCGGGACGACCGCTCCTCGCGCGGGATGGCGCGTTCGTCGCACGGCACAGCATCAGGGCGACACCACCGTCGTACGGTCCTAGCGGACCGCCATATACACGAACCGTAACGGAGACCACAATATGGCCGATGAGACCCGCACCATCATGACAGCGCCTGCCGCGGATCCAGCCCCGCTGGGCCTCGCCGCCTTCGCGCTGACCACGTTCCTGCTGTCGGCGGCCAACGCCGGCTGGATGACCAGCGCTACCGGCAGTGCGTGGCTGGGTTACGCGTTTGCCTACGGCGGCCTGTGCCAGTTGCTGGCGGGCATGTGGGAGTTCCGTAACCGCAACGTGTTCGGCGCTACCGCGTTCTCCACCTACGGCGGGTTCTGGATCGGCCTGGGCCTGTGGGTGCTGCTGGTGGCACCGGCGCCGGCCGGGGCGGGGCCAGTGGTGGCGGCCGCGCACGCGGCCGCATCACAAAAGGACCTGGGCTGGATCCTGCTGGCGTTCGCCATCTTCAACACCTACATGCTGCTGTGGAGCAGCATGGTCAACACCGCGGTCTTCGCGGTGTTCCTGACCCTGGAAGCCACCGAGATCATCTTGTTCATCGGGAACTTCGCCGCCAACACCAGCATCGTCAAGTTCGGCGGATACGTGGGTATCCTGACGGCGATCTGTGCCTGGTACACCTCGGCCGCCGGGGTGGGCAACGGCGTATCCGGGCGGACCATCCTGCCCGTGGGCGCGCCGTTCCTGAAGCCGGCCGCCGCGGTGGCGGAGCCCGCCGCGCGCTCCTGACCCGCACGGGCAACTGACCCGCACGGGTAACAACAGGCCAACGCTCTGTGGCCGGGCGCCTCACCAGCGCCCGGCCACGGCGGCGATCATCTTTGGAATACCGGGTGACGCCGCCGTTCGGTAAGGATGCCGCTCTACGGCTGGCGCTAGCCGTGCAGCGAAAGTCATCCGGCGGGCCGCGCCGCCGCTGGCGCTGTGGTCACCAACACACCTGCGGCCCGCCGGATGCAACTCCCCGCACATGCCATGCAGGTCACCGGTTCTTGGCCGGGTGAGCCCTGGTCACAGGAGGTTCGCAATGTCAGCTAACGAGGAGCCGCAGGTCTCTGAGGACGGCGAGCAGGTGGTTTCTGAGTCGCAGATTGCGGTGCATTGGCGTGAGGAGGAGTACTACTACCCGCCGGAGGCGTTCGTCGCCCAGGCCAATGCGAACGACCCGGCCATTTTTGACCGGTTCGCCGCGGACAGGTTCCCGGATTGTTTCACCGAGTACGCGGATCTGCTGGACTGGGACCGGCGGTGGGACACCGTGCTTGACTCGTCGAACCCGCCGTTCTGGAAGTGGTTCACCGGGGGGAAGCTGAACGCGAGTTACAACTGCGTGGACCGGCATGTGCCCGATAACGGGAACAAGGCGGCGCTGATCTGGGTGCCCGAGCCCGAAGATGTGGACGCCGTGGCGATCACCTACCGGGAGCTGCTATCACCGGGTGAACGAGTTCGCCGCGCTGCTGCAGGATTTCTGCGGGCTGAAGGCCGGGGACCGGGTCACGCTGCACATGCCGATGGTGCCGGAACTGCCGATCACGATGCTGGCCTGCGCCCGGCTGGGTGTGGTGCACAGTCAGGTGTTCGGCGGGTTCTCCGGCAACGCGTGCGGCACCAGGATCGCCGACTCCGGCAGCCGGGTGCTGATCACGATGGACGGGTACTACCGGTCCGGCACCTTGACCGATCACAAGGTGAAGGCCGACGAGGCGGTCGCGGAGGCGGCCACGCAGGGCCAGGAGGTGGACAAGGTACTGGTGTGGCGCCGCCACCCGGGCCAGTACGCCTCCCAGACGCCGATGGTGCAGGGCCGGGACTTCTTCGTCGACGAGGTCGCGGGGAAGTACCGCGGCCAGCTGGTGGACCCGGTATCCATGCCCGCCGAAGCCCCGTTGTTCCTGATGTACACCTCCGGCACGACCGGGCGGCCGAAGGGCGCCCAGCATTCGACCGGCGGGTACCTGTCGTATGTGGCGGGCACGTCGAAGTATTACCAGGACATCCATCCCGATGACACGTACTGGTGCATGGCCGACATCGGGTGGATCACCGGCCACTCCTACATCGTCTACGGGCCGCTGGCGCTGGGGACGACGAGTGTGATCTACGAGGGGACGCCGAACTATCCGGATGCGGGGCGGCCGTGGCGGATCGCCGAGCGGCTCGGCGTGAACATCTTCCACACCTCACCCACCGCCATCCGGATGCTGCGCAAGGTCGGCCCGGACGAGCCCGCCGAAGTACAACTACCACTTCAAGCACATGACCACGGTCGGCGAGCCGATCGAGCCGGAGGTCTGGCGGTGGTACCACGAGTCGCGTCGGCAAGGGCGACGCCGTGATCGTGGACACCTGGTGGCAGACCGAGACCGGCGGGTTCCTGGGCAGTCTCGCTGCCCGGCTCTGAAGCCGATGAAGCCGGGCTCCTGCGGGCCGGCGGTGATCGGGATCTTCCCGGTGATCCTCGATGAGGACGGCCAGGAGGTCCCCGACGGGAAGGCCGGGAACATCTGCATCACCAACCCCTGGCCCGGGATCATGCAGACCGTCTGGGGCCAGCCGGAGCGGTTCATCAGCGTGTATTACGCCAAGTACAACAAGGACCCCGAGTCCAAGGACTGGCGGGACTGGCCGTACTTCGCCGGCGACGGCGCGGTCCGCGCCCCCGACGGCTACTACCGCATCCTGGGCCGCGTCGACGACGTCATCAACGTCGCCGGGCACCGCCTGGGCACCAAGGAGATCGAATCCGCGTCGCTCACCGTCCCCGAGGTGGCCGAAGCGGCGGCGGTGCCGGTGATCGACGACATCCGCGGCCGGATGGTCGAGGTGTACGTCTCGCTCAAGCCCGGGGTCGAGGCCAGCGACGCGCAGGCCGCCAAGGTGACCCGTGCGATCGAGACCGAGATCGGGAAGATCGCGCGGCCGAAGAACGTGTGGATCGTGCCGGACATGCCCAAGACCCGGTCCGGGAAGATCATGCGCCGGGTCATCGCCGCGGTGTCCAACTTCACCGACGTCGGCGACGTCACCACCCTGGCCAACCCCGAAATCGTCGACGGCATCCGCCGCCAGGTCCAGTCCGCCAAGGTCGCCAAGGGCGACACCCCCCGCGAACTCACCGACACCGAAAAAGCCGAAATCCAGGCCTTCGGCACCGAATCCTAAGCCGCAGCACCCCTGCGCCATCCCAGCGTGCGGCTGGGGTTATCCGGACCCAGGCGTTTAGCCAGGGACCGGATAACCCCAGATGCACGCCTTCCCCAGCCGGTGGGGGGCACGAAATGCCAAGGTCAGTCCCGCCGCACGCAGCGGCCCCGGAGCGCGTCATGTCCGTGACACAATCCGCGCACGGCACCGCTAGCGGCTACGAGGCGGTGCATGTCAGCCGGGAGTTCCGGACCCTGCGCCGGCGCTACGGCTCGTTCGCCAGGCCAGCCATCGTGGCGTTCCTTGGCTGGTACTTCCTCTACGTGATCGTCGCCGCGTTCGCGCCGGGTTTCATGCGGATCCGGGTGCTGGGCGAGGTGAACGTGGGGCTGTGCTTCGGCGCGCTGCAGTTCGCCGCCGCCTTCGCGATCACCATGGCGTACCGCCGGTGGGCACGCAGGAGCCTTGACCCGCTGTCCGACCGGCTGCGGCACCGGCTGGAGACGGGGCGCAGACAGTGACCGCCGCCGCCGGGGTGACCACGGGGGTCGGGAGGCCCGCGGTCAACATCGCCATCTTCGTCTTCTTCATCGCCGTGACCCTGGTCATCGCGGTCCGGGCAGCCGGGAAGAACCGGACCGCCGCCGACTACTACGCCGGCGGGCGGGCCTTCACCGGCCCGCAGAACGGCATCGCGATCGGCGGAGACTACCTATCGGCCGCGTCGTTCCTGGGCATCGCGGGCCTCATCGCCCTGTACGGCTATGACGGCTTCCTCTACTCCATCGGGTTCCTGATGGGCTGGCTCCTGGTCCTGCTGCTGATCGCGGGGCCGCTGCGGAACACCGGCCGCTACACCACGGCCGACGTCCTGGACCTCCGGCTCCGGGCCGTCCCGGTGCGCGCCGCCGCGGCCGCCGCCACGGTGACCGTGAGCCTGCTCTACCTGCTCGCCCAGATGGCCGGGGCCGGTGCGCTGGTCAGCCTGCTGCTCGGGGTGCGCACCTCGGCGGGCCAGGACATCACCGTCGCGGTGGTCGGCCTGCTGATGATCTTCTACGTGCTGGTCGGCGGGATGAAGGGCACCACCTGGGTCCAGATCGTCAAGGCGGTGATTCTCGCGGGATGTGCCGCGGTGATCACCCTCTGGGTGCTGGCCCGGGCCGGGTTCAGCCTGTCGGGGCTGCTGCACCATGCCGCCGCGGCCAGCCCGGCCGGTGCCGCGGTACTCGGGCCGGGCCTGCTCTACGGGGTGAGCACGGTATCGAAGTTCAATTTCATCTCCCTGGCGCTGGCTCTGGTCCTCGGCACGGCCGGCCTGCCGCACGTGCTGATGCGGCTGTACACCGTGCCGGACGCCGGGGAGGCCCGCCGCAGCATCATCTGGACGGTCTGGCTCGTCGGCGGGTTCTACCTGTGCACGCTGGTGCTCGGATTCGGTGCGATGTGGCTGGTCGGGGGGAAGCAGATCCTGGCCGCGCCCGGCAAGGCGGACTCCGCGGTGCCGCTGCTGGCCTTCAAGCTCGGCGGGACGCTGCTGCTCGGCATCGTGGCCGCGGTCGCGTTCGCCACCATCCTCGCCGTCGTGGCCGGCCTGACCATCACCGCCAGCGCCTCCTTTGCCCACGACGTCTACGCCGGTGTGCTGCGCCGCCACGAGGCCGACCCCGGCCGGGAGGTGCGGGTGGCACGGATCACGGCCGTGGTGATCGGCATGGTGGCGGTGATCGGCGGGGCCTATGCCAAGAATCTGGACGTGGCGTTCCTGGTCGCGCTGGCGTTCGCGGTCGCCGCGTCCGCGAACCTGCCCTCGATCCTCTACTCGCTGTTCTGGCCCGCCTTCACTGCCCGCGGCGCACTGTGGAGCATCTACGGCGGGCTGATCAGCTCGGTCGGCCTGATCATCTTCTCGCCCGTGGTCTCCGGCCAGTCGGGCGCGGGCGGCGCCGTCCCCTCGCTGATCACCGACCCACATGTCAACTTCGCGCTCTTTCCGCTGGATAACCCGGGGATAGTGTCGATTCCGCTAGCGTTTTTCCTTGGCTGGCTCGGTTCGGTGACCGACAAGGAGCCCGCAGACCCGGCGCGGTTCGCCCGGATCCAGGTACGGGCACTGACCGGAATCGGCGCGGAGCGCGGGGGCCGCCCCTGATCCGGGGTTCGCTGCGGCCATCGGCGCGAGAGGGCCGGAAGGGAGGCGGACATGGCGAACGGCGTCACCCGGGGAGCACCGGATGCCCCGCCGCCGCTGGACCCGGGGGTGCTGCAGGTGATCCGCGAGTCGGCCGGCTGGCTGGCTGAGCTGGAGGATTCGTTCATACGGCAGTTGCATGCCGGCATCGTGGCGCTGATCCCGGAACTGGCCGTGAGCGGCCGGGTGCTCTGCGAGCGGCTGGTGCATGCCTTGCTGTGGACCGCGACAGCCGGGCCGCCGCCACAGTCAGCGGGGGACGCGTTGCGCTGGGCAGGCGCGCAGAACCGGCTGGAGGGTTTCCCCGAGGCGCGTTATGCCGACGTCGCGCGGGCACTGGTCCTCGCGGTGCGCAACGTCAGCGGGGACTACTGGGACAACTCGATGGGCTCGGCGTGGATCAGCTACTTCCGCTGGGCGGAGCCGTACCTGGTGGCCGGCGCCAGGCAGGCCGCCGCCGACCAGGTCATGGCCGAGCGGGCCGCCGCCGAGCAGGCCGCCGCCCGGCTGGAGGCCGCGCGGCGGGCCGCCGGCCAGGCCCAGGCCCAGGCACAGGCATTGCTGCACGATCCGCACGGCGCCCAGCCGGTGGCCGCGGACGTGGACCTGGAGGCGGTGGCGGGCCTGCTCGACGACGAGGACGACGAGGACGACGACGACGCCGGCTACGGCCAGATCATGCTCTCGATGACCCGCAACACGCGGCGGCAGCGCCCAGACCAGCCCGGCTGAGCGCTGTGCTGCCGGGCACCCCCGGCGGTCACCCCCGGCCGTCGGCGGCCCGGCCGCGCAGCGCCTTGCGGTCCAGTTTGCCGACGCTGGTGAGCGGCACCGCGTCCACGATCGTCACCTCGCGCGGGTACTTGTGCGCCGCCAGCCGCTCGCGGGCGAACTCGGTGATCTCCGCCGCGGTGGCCTGCCCGCCCGGCCGCAGCGACACGAACGCCACGATCTCCTCGCCGAGGCGCTCGTCGGGCCGGCCGACGACGCCCGCCATGGCGACCGCGGGATGCTGGAGCAGGACGTCCTCCACGTCGCGCGGGAAGATGTTGAAGCCACCACGGATGATGAGGTCCTTCTTCCGGTCCACCACGTACAGATAGCCGTCGGCGTCGAACCGGCCGATGTCACCGGTGTGCAGCCAGCCGCCGCGCAGCGTCGCCTCGGTCTCCGCCGGCGAGTTCCAGTAGCCGGCCATCACCCCGTCCGCCCGGACGCAGATCTCCCCGTCGGCCCCGGCCGCCACGTCGGCGTCGTTGTCGTCGCGGATCGAGACCTGATAGCCGGGGATGGGCCGGCCTGCCGAGCCGGGACGGCTGGCACCGGGCGGGTTCACCGAGATCACCGCGCCGGATTCGGTGCACCCGTAGCCCTCCAGGATCTCGCTGCCGGGCACCCGCCGCTCCCACTGCTCCCTGGTCTCCGCCGCGAGCGGCGCGGCGCCGCAGTTCACATAGCGGAGCGCGGACAGGTCGAAGTCCTCCAGCGGCTGGGCGAGCAGCATCTGGACCATCGCGGGCACCAGCGCCGTGCGCTGGATCCGGTGCTGCTGGGCCAGCGCCAGGAAATCCGCCGGGTCGAACCAGCGCTGGAGCACGCCGAGAGCGCGCTCGGTGGCGTGGAATCCGACCAAGGTCACGATCATGCCGTAGGCATGTGACAGCGGCAGCGGCGTCAGCGCCCTGGTGATCCCCTCGGCCTGCGAGGCCTCGTGCGAACTGCGGGAGCAGTAGTACAGGTTGCGGTGCGAGAGCATGACGCCCTTCGCCCGGCCGGTGGTGCCGCCGGTGTACATGAGCGTCGCCAGGTCGTCGTCGCTGACGCGCTACGAGGCCCGCCGCCGGGGCGGACTCAAGCTCGGCGAAGTCCACCCCGCGAACATGACCGGGCAGCGAATCGGGCGCGCCCCCGACCACGATCACGTGCCGCAACTGCGGTGCGCCCGCCGCCGCGGCCGTCACCGTCGCCAGCAACTCGGGGGTGGTCACCACCGCCACCGCGCCGGAGTCGGACAGGATGTGCTGCAACTCGGGCGGGCTGATCAGGAACACGACCGGGGTGACCACGGCACCTGCCCGCCAGATCGCGCTGTAGGTGATGCCCACCTCCGGGCAGTTCGCCATCAGCACCACCACCCGCTCGCCGGCCGACACCCCGAGCTTCGCCAGTCCCGCCGACACCCGGCAGGCCCGGTCGAACAGGTCGCCCGACCGGTAGGCCGGCCCTCGAAGACGAGGCTCTCGTAGTCGCCGAGCCGGTGGAACGCGCTCTCGGCCAAGGCGGCGAGATTGTGGTCAGCCTGCGATGTCATACCCGTCCTCCCTGCTGTGCCGGCTACCCGATAGTAACCATTCCGCCGCGCGGGCCAGATGTCATGCTTAGCGATTGTTTGGTCCCTTCGGCCCGGCCCGTAGCCGGGCGCGGCGGCACCGGGGGCGAGGCGGGGCGGCAAACCAGGGAGGGGTGGATGGGCCTGACGCTGTGCGTCCTGCTCTGGGCGCGGCCGGGTGCCGCGGACGCTCTGGCGGCCTATGAGGACCAGGTCCTCGGCCTTGTCCCCGAGCACGGCGGCCGGGTGCTGCAGCGCGCGCGGGGCAGCGGTGAGGCCGGGCAGCCGGCCGAGATCCAGTTCCTGGAGTTCCCCTCGGCGGCCGCGCTGGACGGGTACATGGCCGACGAACGGCGGACGTCACTGGCCCACGTTCGCGACCGCGCCATCGCGAGAACCCAGGTCATCAACTGCGAGCTGGTCCCGCCGGCCTAGGGCGGCCCGGGGCGGGGCCGGCTGGTACCGTGCGGCCCCATGAGCGCCGGGCAGGCCGGGCCCACCGACAGGCGCGGCCCGGGGAGGAAGCACGATGGCTGACGAGGACGACGTGCGCCGCCTCGCCCGTGCCCTGCCCGGTGTGGTGGAGATCGACAGCGACGGCTTCGACTTCCGGGTCGGCGGCAAGGGGTTCGTCTGGTCCTATCCCGAGCGCTTGCCGGGCAGGCCGCGGGTGATCCGCACCGACATCGCGGTCCTGTACGTCGGCGACGAGGCCGAGAAGCAGGCGCTGCTCCTCGGCGAGCCGCGGGTCTTCTTCACCACGCCCGGGTATGACGGCTGGCCGCTGGTCATGCTGCGGCTGGCCGAGGTGGACGCCGGGCGGCTGCGGGAACTGGTGGTCGACGCGTGGCGGATGCGCGCGCCGGCGGCACTGGCCCGCGAGCTGGACGCGGGCGCTCCGGGGGCGGGCTGAGGCGGGGCGTTGCGGGCCGCGGCCCGCAACGCCCCGCCCGCCCGCGCGCAGCCACCCTGGTGCGGCCGGCCGCCGCTGGTGCCACGGTGGCCGCCCGCGTGCCGCGCTAGGGGAGGTGCCACTGCTGGTTGCTGCCGCCGTTGCAGGACCACAGCACCAGCTGGGTTCCGTTCGTGGTGTTGAACGCGGGATCGTCCAGGCACTTGCCGGACGCCGGGTTGACCAGCTGCCCGTTCTCCGCCTGCCACTGCTGGTTCGCGCCGCCGTTGCAGGTCCACCACTCGATCAGGGTGCCGTTGGAGTAGTTGGCCCCGGTGATGTCCGCACACCCGCCGTCGATCTGGAGGGTGCCGTTGCTCGCCACCGTCCAGTTCTGCGCGGCGGTGTTGCCGTCACAGGTCCACATCTGCACCTTGTTGCCGGGGGTGCCGCTGCCGTTGTTGTTGTCGACGCAGGACGAGCCGTCGTCGCCCGCCACGATCGGCCCGGTCACCGTGCTCGGCAGTGCGTAGCCGGCCGAGACGACGTTGGCCTGGACGGCGTTGTCGGCCGCGTCCGTCGGGTAGCCGGCGGTCATGACACCCTCGAAGAACGACCCGGCGGAGGAGTTGCTGTTGTCGCCGCCCGTGCCCAGGATGATGGCGCCCTCCTGGTGCATCGGGGCGTACCCGCCGAGGTTGGGCAGCGGCCCGCTGTACCAGGTGGTCAGGCCGCCCGATTGCGCGTTGCCGCCCTTGATGGCATACGTCGTCGTCCCGTTGTTCTTCATCAGGGCCGTGACGAACGCGGTGTTGTTCCCGTGGTTGCTCGTGTCGGAGCCGTTGGCCCCGGCGAACAGGCCGTTCTCCAGGTCGGCCTGGACCCAGGGGCCGGATCCGGAGCAGGGGGAGAACCAGCACTCCGTGCTGAAGTTGATCGCGTCCATATGGCCGTTGCCGTTGTCCCTGCTGTTGGTCTCGGCGTTCCCGTAGTCGAAGCAGCACCCGCCGTTCACGTGCGTGCCGCTGGTCACCATGTAGGCGCCCTGGCCCGCCGAGCCGGTGGCGACGCCGGTCGTGGCGTTGTTCCGGTAGCCGACGCCCGGCGTGACGTACACCCCGTAGACCTGATGGCCGCCGGCCATCACCGGCAGCGCGGCGGCGTTGGCGCCGACGTCCTGCCCGCCGTTCCCGCCGGGCCCCGCGATCGTCAGGTTGTTGTGCTCGGGGGACTGGTCGAAGATCTCCGTGATGGTGCAGGTCGTGCCCGCGCAGAAGGAGTTCTGCGCCGCGGCGTTGGCGTAGCCGCCCGCCGACAGCGTCCCGATGTTCAGGGTGGTGCCGTCCGAGGCCCGCTTGACCTGGTACAAGGGCCCGTTGTAACTCGCGTACAGGGCGCGGACGGTGCTGTGCGCGGCCACGCAGGGCGTGCCGGCCGCGGCATAGATGTCACACGGCAGGGAGGTCGCTGCCTGCGCGGCAGGCACGGCGGCCCCGGCGAGCGATAGCGCCCCCAGGAGCACCGGTACCACCGTCAGTATCGTTAAGCGAAAGTGAAAACGTGCCATCATGTTTGTCCCATCGTCCATTGCCAGTGCAGGCCGGCAGTCCGGCGGGCGCCATTGACGCCGCGCCGGATGGTCGGGTAACCCTCCTTTCTCTGCGGGCATGTCCACTGCTCCATCCCAGGTCAGCCCCCTAGGTGGTCAGCCGCAGCCAAATGTTAGCGCTAACAATCTGTTAGCGCTAACACCATTGCGCCGAGCCACAAGGGCCCCGCGAACCTGTGATTTACGGTCATCGTTAGCGCTGGCAATGGCCGTGTCAAGAGGCCCCGGGACAACATTCGGCTGCCGCGGCTCTGCCGCGCCCGGCCGGCCCAGCACGAAGATATTTTTTGCAATACGCTGCGCGCGCAGCCCCGGCTCCGGCCGCTGCCCATGATCCGGGGCCGGAGATGCCCGGGACCGCCTTACCCGGCCAGCCCGGCGCGGGGCGCGCGGGCGGTTTCCCCGC
Source organism: uncultured Actinomycetes bacterium (assembly GCA_963730235.1). Classification (GTDB taxonomy): domain Bacteria; phylum Actinomycetota; class Actinomycetes; order Streptosporangiales; family Streptosporangiaceae; genus DASXKD01. The sequence goes on along the minus strand of CAVSRH010000001.1, from coordinate 182,370 downwards.
GAATCCGGGCCGGGCGCATGCGGGTGGCGTCAGGCGCGCGGGCGCCCGGAAGCGCGAAAGCCCCCCGCATGCCGGAGGGCCTCGCGCAAGCTCTGATCAATGGCCGCCCCGGGCATGGCGGCATAGCCGTAGCGCCCGGTATGCGTGCTACTTGCCGAACTGGTCGAACTCGCCGCCGTGGGCGCCACCAAGAAATGCCTGCCATTCGCCCGGGGTGAAGCGGAGCACCGGGCCGGAGGGGTCCTTGGAGTCGCGCACGCCGACGCCGCCATCGGGCAGGCTGGCAACCTCGACGCAGTTACCGTTCGAGAAAGAGAAAGAGCTCTTGATCCAGGACAGACCCGCCTCAGACGACCTTTCCGGGCGGTCCCCGAGCCTAGAAGTTGTCACGTCCTACCTCCTGAATGTCTGTGAGTTGTAACCTAGAGCCGCGGCTACAGAAAGTATGTTAACGACTACTGAGTGTCCAAGTGCCAAAACTAGAGAGACACGATGGACTTTTGGGGCTCTTGGTCCCTACTGGGGAAAACAGGGGCCTTTGAGCACCAGAGAGTAGTGGAGTGGGATCCGGGACGCCGACGCGCCACGCCGTGAACGATGATCTGTTTGCATCCCGGGCGGTGCCCGTCAAACCGGAGTTTGACCTGCTGATCCGGCAAAAGCGGCGAACCGTCGGCCGCCAGGCGCGTCGGGCTGCCTCAGGATCCGGTCCGCGGCGCCGGCCGGGCCACGGTCACCGACGGCAAGCGGCGGCGGGCGTGGCCGCGACGGCGGGTTCGAGCGGGGCTCGGGGCACTGCCGGGCCAGGATCGGCGGGATCCGGTGTGGCTCGGGCAGGCGTCAAGGTTCGCGCTGGCCACCCGACCAGTGCGATTCAGTGGTCTTTGGGGTGAGTTCTTTACACCGGCCCGGGCTGAGCGGCACCCTGGCGGGCATCCGGAGCGCTATCCGGTGCGGACGCGCCCGTTTCCCGTCGTCCGGCGAGGGGTCATTCCGCAGCCGACGGGTGCGCGCCACGCCCGGGCGCACGACTTCGCCGCCCGGCTGGAAGTGGAGAATGGCGGATAACTGCCCGCGGGCCGTGAGCGGCGCGTCAGCGGCAGGGACCGGTAACGCCAGGCTGGATCGGCCGGCGCGCGACGCGAGCCGCTGAAGCTGCTCGTTCATCACGCGCTCATCGCCAACCTGAGGTATCGGGATCTTGGCCAGCCGATCGGATCATGCACGGCGACCGGCTCAACCAGACTGTAGGTGCCGATTATATGCCGGGCATGTGGCTTCTGTGGGAAAAGCCTTAGTAATTGGTAAGGGGAGACGGCCGAATCTGAGTGATCCTTTAGCAGCCAGAAGGTCGGCCATCCGGTGCGGCGCAGCCGGCGGCCGGCGCCCGCCGCGCCGCCGGCCGTGGCGCGATGGCCAGGATCAGGTGCTCTTCAGGGTTCGGTCTGGCCGCCGGACCAGTGTGATTCGGCGGTCTTGAGGATGAGTTCCTTGGACCGGTCCGGGTCCAGTGACACCCTGGCGAGCATCTGGAACGCGACCCAGTGCAGGTAGGTCTCCTTCTCGCCTTCCATCGAGAAGCCGCTCCGCAGGTGCTCGGTGCTTACCATGTCTTGGAGTGCGGCGTCGCTGTCCGGATCGAAGCGGAATATGACGAACGACTCCACGAAGACGGTGTGCCCCGCGTCCATGGGGAGGATCTGCAACGTCACGTTGGGCCTGTCAGCATCCCGCGCGAGCCGCTGAAGCTGTTCGTACATCACCTGCTCGTTGCCGACCCGGCGCTGCAGCACAGACTCATCGATCACTACCGACAGGCTCAGCCCCGACTCGCGGTCCACCACGTTCTGGCGCCGCATCCGGACCTTGACCAGCCGCTCGATCATGCCCGGGGTCACCGGCTCGATCTGCCGGTAGGTGCCGATTATGTGCCGGGCATAGGCCTCTGTCTGGAACAGGCCTGGTAAAACGTACACATCCCATGCGGCGATCTCGCTCGCCTCGTCCTCGAGGCCGATGAACTGCTGGTAGTCGGCGGACAGGCTGTCGCCGTAGTCCTCCCACCAGCCCTTCTGGGTGGCGTCCGCGGCGAGGGCGAGCAGGAGTTCGCGGCGGGGCCCGGTGATCTCGTAGTAGTCGAGCAGCCGCTCCACCTCGCGTGGCTGCAGCCCGGTCTTGGCCCGCTCGTATCTGCTGATCTTGGACGGCGACCAGTGCAGCGCCGCCGCGACGGCGTCGCCGCTCTTGCCCTTGCTCTCCCTGATCTCGCGCAACTCGGCAGCGAGCCGACGGCGCCGCACCGTGGGCTGCCTGGCACGGTCATGCGTCGTCCCTCCTTCGCGCGCGAGCGCAACCGATGGGACGGTCACCTCGGAGCCGTCGTGAAAGTTTCGTTGCAGATAGCACTGAGATCTAGCGTAACCAAACCTTGGTACGCCGCAAAACAGAACAAGAGCAGCAAATATGTAACCATCCGGTGGCTTTCGGCCACCGGGCTAGCCCCGGCTTCTGGTGTGCCGTCCGAGCGCTGGCCGGGATCTGGGCCAAGGCACTTGCAGCTGTGCCGCCAGGACCACGCCGGAGGCAGCCTCGCCGGCGAACGCCCCGGTTCGTCTCGCGGGCCGTCGCCCACCTGGCCGCGCCGGTCCCGCCGCCGCGCCACACGTGGCCTGCTCCCACCGTGAAACGGGCCGGAAACAAGCCCGCACGCCGGGCACGATCGGGCCACGCTGGGTGCGGTCATTCCACCGCGGCTGCCCGGCCCCAGTGACAGATGCGCCGCGGATTGAATGGATCCGCGGCGCTCTCAGTCGTAGGTTGGCCAGTCAATTGTGGTGGTACATGTTGATGCCCGTGGAGATGCCCGTCGTCTGCACGTGGGCATTGGGCGCGCTCGCGGCCACCGCAGGCATTGCGGAGCCGACCAAGGCCGATCCGGCCAGGCCGAGCGCTACGATAGCGGGAATGATGATGGCTCGGCCGATGCGCATGACTCCTCCATGCCAAACTTCCTGGCCAGGGCGGGGGCAGCCCCGGTCTTCGGCGCTTGCGCGCCTGCTGGAGTTATTGCCAATATTTGGCCGGAGAATCCTTTATTGCCGACTTTCTGGGTACTAATTATTGGCTAAAAAATTTTCGCGCTACCTGCGAGTACGATGTCATTTAATATGTCGTAGAGATGTGTAGCGAAATGTGCGGTGCAAGGTCTGCCGCAAATTGCATGCGGGCCTCTTGAAGGCACTAACAAAGACATTAGTAGCAGAAAAATGCCTAGGCCGCTAAATGTACACCCGAATGATCCCGCTTGTTACCAAAATGTTCTGAGGGTACAATTCGGTCGTGCCCACCGCCCCCCGGGCCAATGTGCTGATCGGCCGCGACACCGAGATCGCCACCCTTGTCAGGCTCGTGACGGAAGTGGTTGACGGGCGAGGCGGGGCAGTTCTGATCGAGGGTGAGCCCGGCATCGGCAAGTCCACGCTGGTGCGCACGGCTCTCGCGGAGGCCGGTGGCGGCTGCCAGGTGTTCTGGGGCGCCGGAGACGAACTCGGGCAGGATCTGCCGCTGCTGCCGCTGCTCGAAGGGCTGCGAGTCCGCGAGCCCTCGGCCAATCCCCGGCAGACCACGATTGTCCGGCTGTTGCGCGGCGAGGTGGCCACCGATCGTGGCACGGACGTGTCGGCCGCGCTTGCCGAGCAGTTACTGGCGCTGGTCGCCGAGCAGTGCGCGATCCAGCCGACGGTCCTGGTTATCGACGATCTCCAGTGGGCGGACCCCGCCAGCGTCACCCTGTGGGGGCGGCTGGCGAGAACGGTGCGGCAGGTGCCGCTGCTGCTGGTCGGGATGATGCGCCCGGTGCCACGGCGGGAGGACCTGCTGGCGCTGCGCCGGATGGCGAGTGATGCCCTGCGGCTGCGGCTCAGCGGGCTTGATGAGGCGGCGGTCGCCCAGCTGGTCACCTCGCTGGTCGGCGGCAGGCCGGATGAGAACCTGCGGCGCCTCGCCGATGGGGCGGCGGGCAATCCGCTATATGTCGTTGAGCTGGTCGGCGCGCTGGCCCGCAGTTCGAGCGTGACCGTGACCGGCGCGGGAACCGCCGTGCTGACGAACGGTTCGGCGCCGGGATCCCTGTCGGCGGCCATCGCGGACCGGCTCGGCTTCGTCTCCGGCCCGGTGCGCGAGGTGCTGCGGGCGGCGGCCCTGCTCGGGGTCGACTTCGCCGTGCCCGACCTCGCGATCGTGCTGGGCCGCGGGGTGGCGGACCTGGTCCCCGCCTTGGACGAGGCGCGCGCGGCCGGTGTGCTCGCCGAATTCGGCAACGGCCTGGGATTCCGGCATCCGCTGATCCGTACGGCGCTGTATGAGGAGGTGCCGGTGCCGGTGCGCGCGGCCTGGCACCGCGATGCGGGGCGTGCGCTCGCCGAGGCCGGTGCCCCGCCAGACCGGGTCGCCCGGCAGTTGCTCCGCGCACTGAGCGGGCCCGGCGGCCCGATCGACCCGATGGACGAATGGATGCTGAGCTGGCTGGCCCGCACCGCGGATCTGCTGGTCGGCCAGGCCCCCCAGGTGGCGGCGGAACTCCTCCGGCGGGCGGTCGCGAGTTCTGCCGCCTGGCTCGGCGCACCATGACTTCCTGGTCAGCCGTCTCGCGGACACTCTCTACCGGGTCGGCGACACGGCGGAGGCCGAACAGGTGGCCGTCCGGGCGCTGGCCCATACGGTCGAGCCCGATCTGATCGTCGACCTGCACTGGACGCTGGCGCAGTGCCGGATGCGGGTCGGCGAGTTCGCGGAGTCGCTGGCCACGCTGGAGGATGCCCTGGATTCTCCGGGAATCTCCGACCGGCACCGCGCGCGGCTGCTGGTACTCGCGGCACGCACGCACAGCAACCGGGGCGATGCGGAGAAAGCCGGCCAGGTCGCCGCCGCCGCGCTGGAGGTGGCCTCCGAAGCGGGCGACAACTGGGCGATGGGCTGGGCGCTGCACGTGCTGACGATCGTGACCGGGGCGCAGGGGCAGATGACCGACGCGCTGCCGCTGTTCGAGCGGGCGCTGACCGTGACCGAGGCCGACCCGGCCCTGACCGACCTGCGGGTGCTGCTGCAGATCAACCAGGCCGTCACGCTGGGCAACCTGGACCGGTATGAGGAGGCCATCGGCGCGGCCAGGGAGGCGCTGTATCTCGCCGACCAGGCCGGCACGGTGATCCGCCGGGTCCAGGCGCACACGGCTCAAGCCGAGTTGCTGTTCGACACCGGGCGCTGGGCCGAGGCGATGGCCGAGGTAGAGGTGCTGCCCGTGGACGTGAAGGTGCCCATGGCGGCCTGTTGCGATCTCGGCATCGCCGCGGTGATCTGCTTCCATCGCGGCGAGTTCGCCGCGGCACGCGCGCAACCTCGCGGCCGCCGCCCCGCATGCCGAGCGGATCGGAACCCGGCTCATCGGCCCGCTGGTACTCGCCCGCAGCCTGGACCGTGAGCACGCGGGCGCACCGGCCGACGCGCTGGCCGTGCTGACGGCCGGATTCGCCGAAAACGCCGAAGAACTCGATGAGATCGAGGACCTGCTCGCCGACGCCGTCCGGCTCGCCACCCAGACCGGCGACCTGGGCACCGCGCGGGATCTCACCGGCCAGGCCGCGGCCCTGGCCGAGGGGTCGGAGATCCCGCACCGGCAGGCGAACGCGCTGTATTGCCGCGGCCTGCTGGACCATGACACGGCCGGGCTGCTCACGGCCGCGGAGCGGTACGGCGACGCTGGCCGGCCGCTGCTGTCGGCGAAGGCGCTCGAGGCGGCAGCCGGGTATTTCCTCGGCAGTGAGGACAGAGACCAGGCACGGGCGTCGTTCATCAAAGCCGTGGAGGTCTACACCTCGCTGGGCGCCGCCGCCGACGTCTCCCAGTTGCAGGCCAAGTTCCGTGCCCACGGGATCCGCCGCGGCCCGCATGCCAAGCACCGCCAGGCGCACAGCGGCTGGGACAGCCTCACGCCCACCGAGACCAAGGTCGCCTCGCTGGTGGTGGAGGGGCTCTCCAACCCGGAGATCGCCACCAAGCTGCTGCTGTCCCGGCGGACCGTCGCCACGCACGTCTCGCACATCCTGCGCAAGCTCGGCGTCAACTCCCGGATCGACATCGCCCGCGAGGCCGCCCTGCGGACCAACCCGCCGGAGTGACCCGGGCCACGGCGACCGGGCCCGGGATCTGATCACCGCTGGTCCGGGTGCGTCCAGTGGCGGTCAGGTGGCCTGCTGACCGGCCGCGACCGCGAGGGCCCAGGCCGGGAAGATGTCCTTGTACAGGCGGTAGTCCAGGACGGCGGTACGGAAGAAGATGCCGCTCGCCGCCTGCTGTGGCCATCCGCCGCCGGTGCCGCGGCGCTGCAGGCCCACCAGGCAGCCGACCGCGCGCCTGGCAGCGGGGTCGGCAGGGCCGGCGGCCCGCAGCAACGCCAGCAGGGCCCACGCGGTCATGGCGGCCTGGCTGTCCGGGTGCTCGGTGTACCGGCCGGTCAGGCAGCTGGCGTAGTGCTCCCCCCAGCCGCCGTCCGGCTTCTGGTGCCGGCGCAGCCAGCCGGCGGCGCCGGCGATCGCCGGGTCTGAGGCCGGCACACCGGCGGTGAGCAGGGCCTCGGTGACGAAACAGGCGGCATAGGTGAAGTTGATCCCCCAGCTGCCCGGGTAACTGCCGTCTGGCCGCTGGCAGGAGCGCAGGTACCCGATGCCCCGGCGGATCGCGGCGTCGACCCGGTGCGGCTGGTAGCCGGGGTAGCCCTGCCGGAACCGGGCCAGCGCCGACACGCACGACGCGGTGGGCTCGGGGTGCGAGAGATCGGTCATGCAGTCCGCGTACATCTCGGTGGGGTTGAGCCGTTCCAGGTAGGCCGGGGCGCGGGTGCGCTCGTAGGTGCCGAACCCGTGGTCCGGGTTCTGCCGCGACAGGATGAACTCGACCGCCTGGTACAGCCGTGCGTCCGGCAGCCGCGCGCCGATACCGGCGTGCAGGTCCGGCCTGCGGTGCACGGTGAGCACGACGGACAGGGCCTCGGCCGTGCAGTCGGAAACCGGCCAGCGGTGCGCGCCGTCGGAGAACGACCAGCCGCCGATGACCGGATCCCGGCCCAGCCGCAGCCGCTGGGGGAGTTCCTCGGCCGCCTGCGCCCCGGCCAGCCATCGGTATCCCTGGGCCAGCGCGGTGCGAACCTGCGGCGAGCCCGGCGCGCAGAGCAGGGCACGCATGGCGAAGGCGGTGTCCCACGAGGCGGACCGGGCGCCCGCGATCCGGAGCCCTTCGGCCTGGTCATCCCACCGCCACGCGTCCAGCCGGGCGAGCGCCCGCCGCACCTCTTCGTGCGAGGCCCCCGCATCGGCCAGCACCAGGCAGCCGAGCAGCGCGCTGACCGGCGACACGCCCTGGCCGGACGATGCCTCCAGCTCGTCCCTCATCCGGGCCAGGCAGCGCCGGACGGCGGTGGCCCGCAGAACCCGGACCGGATGGCGTTCGTAACGCATCAGAAGACTTGCGCCCAGGCGCACCGGCCGGCCCGGAGGCACTGCCACGTCCGCCGCGGCCAGCGCGCCGCGGCAGGCGGCGAAGTCGATGGACTCATACGGGCGCCCGTACAGTTCGCGGCGCAGCTCACCGGCCAGCGGCCCCAGGCCGAACCTGACCCGCCGGGCGTACAGGTAGGACAGCCCGAAATAGATCAGCCGGGTATGCACGTAGAGCCGGTCCGGGTGCACCGGCACCCAGCGGGGCAGCAGGACCGTCTCGGGGCTGAGCGGATTGATGCCCTCGTACTCGTACAGCCCCAGCATGGCCAGCCACATCCGGCCCCAGGACGTGATGGCCGTGACGCTGTCCGGCTGCGCCCGCAGCCACCGCCGGGCGGCGGCCGGCCCGGGATCGTCCGCGGGCAGGCCCAGGACCCGCAGGGCCACGTACGCCAGCACGGTCACGAACAGCGAGCCCGGCGCCTCGCCGTGCAACGGCCAGGATCCGTCGGTGCGCTGCGTCACCCGGTAATGGCGCAGGATCTCGCGGCGATCGCGGCCGGGAAGCGGCCAGTTGCCGGCCATCCGGCAGGTCAGCACGTATTGCGAGAGCAGCATGGTGTTCCATGCCACCTCGCCTTCCCAGCGGCCCGATGCATCCTGCCGGGCCAGCAGGTTCGCGACCGCGTCCGCGAGCGGTTCCCCGGCCGGGCGCCGGCCAGCTGAGATCGTCACGGGCGCCATTGTGCCGGCCGGCCGGGCCGGGCGCCATGGGTGCCGGAGCGGCCGGGCGGCCGCCCGCGCCAGGGGTTACCGCGATTCGCCGCTGCCGGTCCTGCCGAGCAGTTCGGTTTCCTCCTCAGTTATACGTGGCGTGCCGCGGCCACCCGGGCGGGGAGTCTTCCCAGTCTTCCTGCCGCCCCCAGGGGCACAGGTCGAGGATGTTCTGGCGGAACATCAGCCGGTCCACGCCGCGGGAGGTGGTCGCGTAGGTCCGGTAGATGTCCGTGCCGTCGCGCAGGAAGATGCTCAGCAGGAAGCCGGGGCCCACGCCGCAGTCCGCGGAGAACGACGTGCCGTGCGAGGACACGAACGGCAGCGTCCAGCCCATCCGGGCCTTGTAGGCCTCGATCTGGGCGAGCGGCATGTCCGACACGGTCACCCAGCTCACCCCGCCCTCGGCCAGGCCGTCCAGGCCGGTGACGTTATTGGTGAATGCGGTGCAGCCGGGGCAGAACCGATCCGGCCCGAGGTCCATGAACTGGTAGACGGCCAGCTGGTCGCGGCCCTGGAACAGGTCGGTCAGGGTCCTGGAGCCGGCCGGCGTGCCGAACACGTAGTTCCCGTCGAACCGGACCATCGGCAGCCGGCGGCGCCTGGCCGCCAGCGCGTCCTGCGCCCGGGTGGCTTCCTTCTCGGCTATGAGCAACTCGTCGCGGGCCTGCTGCCAATCCTCGGCCGAGACGATCTCTGGCTTGGCCATGATCCTCATCCCTCTGTCTCTGCTCAGCGGTTCCAGCTTCTGCTACCTGGACTGGTGCAGGCCTGCCGAATTCATCGCAGGACCGAAGATACGCCCGGCCGGCCGCGGCACGAGATGGCGCTGGCCTGCTCAAAGGTCGAGGACCATGCCAGGGGCAGCCACCCCGGCCTCGCCGTGGTAGCCAGCTTCGGCTGCGGCGCGCGCGGCGGCCGGGGTGGTCCCCTGAAGAAGGTGGGCCAGCAGCAGGCGGCCGGCTCCGCCGCGGCGGCCTGCCGTCCCCGCTGGCGCGCGCTGGACAGGTAGCGCCTGGAATCCTCCGGAACCTGGTCGGCAAAGCTCGCCTCGGCCAGCAGCAGGCCGGCGTCGCGGGCCAGGCTGACCACGCCATCGTCCGGCCCGCTGTCACCGGTGTAGGCGAGCGCCTGCCCGCCCGCGGCCAGCCGGACCCCGGCGTTGGGCAGCCAGTGCGGCAGCAGCCTGGTCTCCGCGCCGAACGGGCCGATGTCCAGGCTGCTGCCGGGGGTGAACTCGTGCAGCACATACCCGCCGGCCAGCATCCCCGGGCGGTCCAGCGCGAGCACCGCGTCCAGCGCGCCGGGCGGCGCGTACACCGGCAGCGGCGGCGCGGCACCGCCGAGCACCCGGGCCCGCAGCAGCGGATTCAGGTCGGCGCAGTGATCGGGATGCCCGTGGCTGATGAACACCGCGTCCACGTCGGCGGCGGCGAGGTGCCCGAGCAACCGCGGCACGACCGCGTAGCCGAGATCGACCAGCAGCCGGAAGCCATCGTGTTCCACCAGGTAGCCGCTGCACGCCTGGCCCGCCTCCGGATAGGCGCCGCAGGCGCCGAGCACCGTGAGCCGCACTCCTGCGACTCTACCGGCGGACCCGGTCAGCCCGGCCGCGGCCCCGACGTTGCGGTCCAGCCGCTGCTGCAGCGGTGAACCCCACGTGACCAGCCTGCGGTGCCCCGTGCCCGTAGCGTCTTCCCTCCGGGCCAGCCGGGAGCGCACAATGTAGCGGTGACATATGGCCAGACGGGGACGGTGTGCCCGCAGTGCGGCAACACCGATGCCGTGCACTCGATCCAAGAGCTAGCCACGCTGGCGCGGGCCCAGATGGGCCAGCAGGGCGCCGGGGGGCCACAACCGGGAATGCCCGGGCAGCCACAGCAGCCCGGCTGGGCCGGTGAACCGCAGGCGGGCTGGGCAGCCGAGCCGCAGGCCGGGGCGCTGCCCGGGCCCGGCGGCCAGCGAAGCAGCTACCAGCCGCGCAGCTACACCAGCGGGGACACCCCGTTCGACAGCGGTTCGGTCGGCGACGACATCGCCGGCGCGGTCCTGGGCGCGGCAGCGGGCGCGGCCGCGCGGTTCATCGGCCGGCAGATCGGCCGTAAGGTGCAGGACCGGATGACCAACCAGGTGCTGCCCGCGATGATGGCCCAAAAGCAGACGATGCTGCAGACGCAGATCGCGATAGCCGACCGCCACCCGGACCTGTGTGCCTGCCTCAACGATCAGGTGATCTTCCTGACCGGCGGCAGCCGCACGCTGCCCATGCCGAACCTCAACACCGTCACCGTGGAGCAGGCGGATGCCATGGTGGCGAGGTTGCGCGACGGCTGATCCTCAGCCAGTAACGCCCGATCGGGCGGAAAACCCCGGCGCCACAGCCTAGCGGGCCGCCGCGTCGAGGTGACTGGGGGCCGCGGCGGCCCGCGAGGCGTTTTGGTGCCCGCCGCGCCGACGCGACTGGGGGGCGCGAGGACGCGGCGGGGCGGGGGGCGGGCCCGGTGTTTCGCTGTGGGGGGAGCAACCCACCGGACCCACGTGTGGCGGTTACCCCCCGCTGGGGCCGGCCTCCTCGGCGAGGCCGTCCTGGAAGGCGAGCGTGAAGTAAACGGCCTTCCCCGTGGGGGTCCGGTAGTAGCCCCAGCTACTGGACAGGTTGGCGACGATCACCAGGCCGCGGCCGGTCTCCGCGTCGGGTGGCCCGTCCACCGGCACCGGCAGGGTGCCCGAGGTGTCATGGACGTCCACGTGCAGCTGACCGTAGGCGCAGGTGATGACGACGGTGATGCTCTCCCCGGCCTCATGTGTGATCGCATTGGTCACCAGTTCGCTGGTGAGCAGCATCGCCACGGACGCGTCGACCGGCACGTCCCAGGCCTGGATGGTCGCCTCGACCTGGCGCCGGGCCGCGCCTGCGGCCGCCGGTTCCGCGGGCAGCGTGACGCGGCGCTTCTGCAGCACGGCCGGGCGCAGCGGCTTCTGCAGCGCGGTCGGATCGGTCGGGCTGGACAGTCGGGTCAGTTGGTGCAGCGTGCTCGGGCGGGTCGGCGCCATGGTATTCATCTGCTTCCTTACCAGGCTGTTCGAGCCGGTCCGGCAGAGCCTTTGGGCTCTGCCCGGCCAGCCCCGGGAGGGAGATCGCAACCGGCTGACACTTGATCTCGTGGTTGCAACACAAATGCTGATGCAACTTGCAGTGAGAGACATCGGTCAGGTGACGGATATTTGACGCCGCCCGGCACCGGGGCACGGCGGCGGGTGCGGTGACCGGCCGCGGGCCGCCCGCCGGCGCTGACGCCCATGCGGGACCGGATTAGCATCGCTCGTGCTCCTTTCGGTGTGCTGTCCTGCGGTTCGGAGGTACCCGCATGTCCCTGACGCTGCTGGACTGGCGCCGCCGGGTCGCCCGGCTGTATGCCGAGGTCCGGGCCGAGCCGGACGCCGCCGCCGCGCACGAGCACTGGCGCCGGGCCCGCGATGAACTGCTCCGCACCCATCCCGGCTCGCCCGTGCCCCAGCCCCAGCGCGCGGGTTACCCCGGCGCCCCGGTCGCCCCCTACGACCCGGCGCTGCGCTTCGAGGTCACCGTGGACACCGGTGTGCCGCCCAGGCGCATGGAGGCCGCCACGGGCACCGACGGCGTCGTCCGGTTCGACCGCATCGGGTGCGCGCACCTGCCCGGTGGCGGCGATCTGGACGTGTGGTGGCTGGCCGGCTACGGCGGCGGCGTCTTCGTCCCGGTCAAGGACGCGAGCGCGGGGTCGGCCACCTATGGCGGGGGCCGTTACCTGCTCGACACGGTCAAGGGCGCGGATCTCGGCGGCGATGACGGCCGGCTCATCCTCGACTTCAACTTCGCCTACAACCCGTCCTGCGCCTACGATCCCGCCTGGGCGTGCCCGCTGGCCCCGCCGGGGAACACCCTGGCGCGGCCGCTGCTGGCCGGGGAACTCACGCCCGGGGCGCCGGGCCTTAGCTAGCTGGGTTCAGCTCGGGGGTCAGCTCGCCGGGCTCAGCTTGCCGGCCCGGCGCGGCCGAGGCCGGCGTCCCTGGCCCGGATGATGGCCTCGTTCCGGTCCGCCACCTGCAGCTTGGCAAAGATCGCGGAGACGTGGTTGGCCACCGTCTTGGGGGCGATTGACATCTTCCTGGCGATCTCCGCGTTGCGCACGCCGGCCGCGATGAGGCCGAGCACCTCGCGCTCCCTGCTGGTCAGGTCGGGAAATGGCGCGCTGGCGGCCGACGGCGGGGCGGCCAGGCCAAGCACCCGGCGCGCGATGCCGGGCCCGAAGATGGCCTCGCCCGCGGCGACCGCCTGGATCGCCCGGACAATCTCCTCCTGCTGGGCGCCCTTCAGCACATAACCGCGTGCCCCGGCCCGCATCGCCGTGAACACCGAGTCGTCGTCGTCGAACATGGTGAGCACCAGCACCGCCACGCCCGGCGCGACCCGGGCGATCTCCCTGGTGGCCGCGACCCCGTTCAGCTCCGGCATCTGGATGTCCATGACCAGCACGTCGGGCCGCTGCGTCACGGCCGCCTGCACGGCCTGGTGCCCGGTTCCGGCGAGGTCCACCACGGTGATCGACGGTACCGACGACAACAGGGCCGACAGCCCGTCCCGTACCACCGGGTGGTCGTCGGCGATCACGACCCTGATGTCGCCGGTCATCGCGCGCTCAGCTCCGCCGGGCCCCCGGCCACCGGCTCAGCCGGGGACACGGGCTCCGCCCGGGTCAGCGATGCCGCCGGGGACACGGGCGCCGCCGGGGAAACACGCCCCGCCGGGGTCAGCGGTGCCGCCTGGCGGGTCAGCGGCAGCGTTGCGGTCACCCGCCCGCCGCCCTCCGGGTCCGGGCCGGCCTGGCACGAGCCGCCCAGTTCCGCCGCGCGCTCGCGCATCGAGATGAGCCCGACGCCGGGCTGCCACCCCGGCGCGGTCCCACCGCCGGTCCCGCTGTCCGTCGCGCCGCCTGGCCCGGTACCGGCCCCTGGCCCGCGACCGCTCCCGCCGTCGTCGCGGACCTCGATATACAGCCCGTCGCCACCGGTCAGCGCCAGCCGGACCTCGATCCTGGTCGCGCCGGCGTGCCGGGCGGCGTTCGTCATCGCCTCGGTGATGATCCGGTACGCGGCGACCTCGACCGCGGCGGGCAGCGGCGGCAGGTTGCTCCGGCGCGCTGATCTGCACCGGGACGCTGCCGCCGTCGGGCCGCTGGGCCAGCCGGGCGGACTGCTGGCGCACCGAGCCGATCAGGCCGAGGTCGTCCAGCGCGGGCGGGCGCAGGTCGTAGACCAGCCGCCGGATGTCCGCGATCGCCGCCGTGGCGTCCGCGCGCAGCGCGCCGAGCAGTTCGCTGGCCTGGGCCGGCTCGGCCCGCAGAGTGTTGCGGGCGGCGTCGGCCTTGAACGCGATCCCGGTCAGCGCGGGACCGAGCCCGTCGTGCAGGTCACGCCGGAGCCTGCGCCGCTCCTCCTCGCGCGCGGCGACAATGGACAGCCGCGACTCCTGCAGCGCCGCCGACAGCGCGGTGGCGTGCAGCGCGACCGCCAGCGGCCCGGCCAGCAGTTCCAGCACCGCGATGTCGGGCGGGCTCAGCCGGCGCTGCCCGGACCTGAGCCCCACGACCAGCTCGCCGATCCGGGCGCCGTCGTAGCTGAGGCCGATGCGGTGCAGCAACTCGGGCGGGGTCCCGTAGCTGGCCGCCTCGGACGGCCCGAACCATACCGCCGCGAACGGCAGCCGCAGCGAATCGCACAGTGCCCCCAGCACGCCGGGCAGCCCGGCGGCGCCGGTATCGGCGAGCCGCCCGCCGACCAGGGACACCGCGCGCACCGGGTCCCTGCGGTCCCCGTACAGCGCACGGTCGATCAGCCGCTGCAGCCGCACCCGGGCCGGGTTGAACCCGATCGCGATGATCACGCTGGCCACGACGGCGGAGTCGAGGCTGACCCGGCTGCGCACCATCTCGTCGAGCAGCGCGACCATGCCCACATAAGCCCCCGCCGCACCCGCGGTGAGCAGCACGTAGACCAGGGTGCGCGACACCACCAGCCGGATGTCCAGCAGCTGGTACCGCAGCACCGCGACCGCCACCCCCGCCGGGATCAGCGTGAACACCAGCAGCCCGAGGATCGGCCCGGTGTTGAAGATGCCCCACACCACCGCCCCGTACGCCAGCGCGGCCAGGCCGGCCAGCAGCAGCCAGAGCAGCTGCCTGCGCTCGATGTCGCCGCCGCGCCGGTACCTGACCACCAGCGACGCGATGGCGCAGGCGTAAACGGCCGCGAAGGCCAGGTTGCTCACCGTCCAGAGCGGGCCCAGCCGGCCATAGAACGAGATCGTGCCGTAGAGGGTCAGCCGGTACGGCCCGAACGTCTGCGGCGCGGGGTTGGCGAAGCTCAGCACGAACAGCACGCTCTCGGCCACCGCGGCCCCGATCACCCAGCGCCAGCGCCTGCCCAGGGGACGGCCGTCGGGGAACAGCAGCAGCGCCACCGGCAGGCACAGCCCGACCGCCCACGGCCAGGAGAACACCGTCAGCGTGCCGAGCAGCCGGAGCATCCCGACGGGCCAGCCGTGCTGGACGCCGAGAAGGAAGAACCGGACCGCCGCCGCCGCGGTCGCCTCTGCCACGCCCGCCGCCAGGAACAGCCACCCGATCGGATGGCGCGGCCGGTGCCAGGCCAGCAGCAGGCCGCACGAACCGAACGCCAGCCCCATCGCCCCGTTGGTCACCGTGTAGGTGCCCACGGCGCTGGCGAACGAGATTCCGCCGGTCAGTGTGACGATCACCGCCGCGGCGAGTTCCGCCATCGCGAGCCCGCACAGGCCGGCGGCGAGAACCTGGGTCGCCCGGGTACGAGGGCTCAGCTCAGCAGCCATGTCCCCATGATGACCGGGCCGGCCTCTCGATGTCCTGGGTGCGTGCACCTAGAAAACCCGGGAGAACCTCCCGGGTGGCCTGCGGTGGCGCACCCTGGCTGGCCGGATCGCGCCGGGCCGACGATCGGCGGCATCAGGTACCCGGCCCCAAGGAGGGGAATCCCATGACCGCCACCACAGCCGCGCCAGCCACGCGAGCCGCCCGCGCCGAAAGGCGCGGCCTGGACCGCAGGGCGCTCGCGATCCTGATGCCCATCGGCCCGCTCGCCATCGCGATCGTGCGCGGCATCCTGCCCTACTACACCGCCGACTCGAACACCGTCATGGCCGCCAAGGTGGCCGCGCACCAGGGCGCGGAGACGGCGGTGATCTGGCTGACCTTCGTCGCCATGCTCACCCTGGTCCCCGGCGTGATCGCGGTCGGCATGCTGGCCCGCCGGCACGCCCCCCGGCTCGGCACCACCGGCCTGGTGCTGGCCACCGCCGGGTTCCTGTGCCTGTTCTGGTCCACGGTCGCCGGCGCGGACAACGTCGCGCTCGCCGCCGCCCACCTCGGCACCCGCCCCACCGCCACCGGCGCCCTGATCACGAGCATGGGGAACATCGTCCCGATCGGGCTGGCGTCGGACATCTTCGTGGCCGGCCACGTCCTGGGCCTGATCCTGCTGGGCATCGCGCTGTGGCGCGGCCGCGTCGTGCCCGCCTGGGCCGGCCTGCTGCTCGCGGCCTCGCAGATCCTGCACGTCGTGTTCGCGATCATCGTGCCCGTCCACGCGCTCGACGGCCTCGCCTGGGGCCTGACCACGGTCGGGTTCGCCGCCGCAGCGGTGGCATTCACCCGCGAACACCACTGAGCACAAGGGGAGTCATCATGTTCAGGAAAATCAAGCGGTTCGCTGCCGCCGCAAGTGTCGCAGCGGTCGCGGCAACGATTGCGGTTACCGGCGCCACGGCTGGCGTGGCCAGCGCGCGGGTGCTGGGCACATCGGGGGTCCGGCCGGGGCTGAGCCCGGTGGTGTGGAACGGGACGGACCTGGTCACCGCGGCCGTGGGGGAGAACGGCACCCTGTATGCCTACGAGCAGGTCCCGGGCGCGGGCACCTGGCAGCGGCAGACGGTGAAGACCCAGGCCGGGAACGGCGGGGTCGCTTTGGGAGTCCCGTCGGTGGCCGCGACCGCCACCTCGGTGCAGGTTGTGTCCGAGGACGCCGCTGGGAACATCTGGTTCTACCAGCAGCAAGACGGCCAGAGCACCTGGTCGGCGGCGCAGCGGGTGGCCACCGTCGAGACCGGCTCGCTGGAGGGTGCGCAGGCGCCGAAGATCGCCTTTACCGGCGTGACCGGCCATGCCGGCATCAACTCGGTGATCACCATCGATGATCCGGCCGGGGACATCCTGTTCTGGTACCAGTCCGGCAGCAGCTGGATCGAGGAAACCGTGGCCTCCCCCACGCAGGGCGTCGGCTGGGGTGCCCCTGACCTGACCGCCACCAGCACCGGCGTGGTCATCGCCGCCATCGGCACCAACGGGGTGTTCTACTCCTGGTTCGAGCCCTACGGCGGCGGTACCTGGGGCTCCTACGGCACCCTGGGCGCCAGCGCCGGCCAGTTCTGGGGTGCCCCCGACCTGACCTGGGACGGCACCAACGTCGACGTCGCCGCCAGCTTCAACAACGGCTCTGGCAGCACCGTGCGGTTCGCGTGGAAGTCCAACACCGCCCAGTTCTGGTCGCAGCAGACCCTGCCCGGCGTCACCGGCACCCAGCCACTGGCCTACAACCCCGCGATCACCTGGACCGGGGACAACCTCCTGGTCGCCGCCGTCCAGCAGCTGACGTCGGCCAAGCAGCGGCTGGACTTCTGGTGGCAGGGCTCGACCTTCACCACCTTCAACCGCGAGACCGTCACCGCCGCCAACTACCCCAGCGCCTTCAGCGTCCCGGCCCTGACCTACGACCCCGCCACCCCCGGCGAAGCGATGATCACCGCCGACCTCACCACCAACGACTTCACCACCACCGCCCTCGACGACTGGACCGAACCGTTCGGGAGCGCCACCTGGACTCGCAGCCAAATCAACCCAGCCTGACCGGAGTCATCATGTTCAGGAAAATCAAGCACCTCGCCGCGGCCGCGAGCGTGGCCGCAGTCGCGGCAACCATCATCGTCACCGGAACGACCGCGGGTGTGGCCAGCGCCCGGGTGCTGAATCCTGCGGGATCCGGGGCGATCTGGCCCCGGTGGTGTGGACCGGCGCGGATCTGGTCACCGCGGCGGTCAGCGTGAACAACATCCTGTACGCCTACGAGCAGGTCCCCGGCGCCGCTACCTGGCGGCGGCAGGTGATCGAGGACGGCGCGGGCGGGATTTCCCTGGGCATGCCGTCGGTGACGGCGACGGCGACCTCGGTGCAGGTGGTGTCCGAGGACGCGAACGGGAACATCTGGTTCTACCAGCAGGCCGACGGCCAGAGCACGTGGTCGGCGCCGCAGCTGGTGGGCTCCGTCAACTACGGCGCGGTGGAAGGGATCCCGGCGGCGAAGATCGCTTGGACCGGAGTGCCCGGGCATGCCGGCACCAACTCGGTGATCACCGCTCCCGACGCGGCCGGGGACATCCAGTTCTGGTACCAGTCCGGCGGCGGGTGGGTCCAGGAGACCGCTGCCTCCCCCGCGCAGGGCGTCGGTTACGGGGCCCCGGACCTGACCGCCACCAGCACCGGTGTCGTCATCGCCGCGGTCGGCAGCAACGGAGCGTTCTACTCCTTCTACGAGCCCTACGGCGGCCAGACCTGGAACTCAGACGGCACCCTGGGCGCCGGCAGCGGGCAGGGCTACGACGAACCCGCCATCACTTGGGACGGCACCAATGTCGACGTCGCCATCGGTTACTTCGACGGCACCGGCGAAACCATGCGGTTCGCTTGGAAGTCCAATGCCGCCGAGTTCTGGTCGCAGCAGCGCCTGCCCGGCGTCACCGACGCCCAGCCGCTGGTCTTCGGCACGGCCACGATCACCTGGACCGGCGACAACCTTCTCCTCGGCGCCCTCCAGGAGCTGTCTTTGACGAAGTCGCGGCTGGACTTCTGGTGGCAGGGCTCCACCTTCACCACCTTCAACCGCGAAAACGTCGTCGTCGCCACCTCTCCCGGTGCCTTCGGCGCCCCGGCCCTGGTCTCCACCGGCGCGGCCGCTGGCGGCGAAACCGTCCTCACCGCGGCCGGGACCACTAACGATTTCAGGTCCACAGGCCTGTATGACTGGACCCAGCCCACCTTCGCCACCGGCTGGACCAGGCACAAAATCGTCGGGCCCTGACCACCACCGGCAACCTCAACCGCGGCGCGGGCCCCGTCGGGCCCGCGCCGCGGACTTTGTGGGAACAGCCGTATGTTCGTAGGTATTGACAAACTCATGTCCGCGCTAAACCATTAGGTCAGCCTGGGGGATCACGCGGGTTGAACTGGGTCTTCACCGCGTGAGCCCCTCTCATAATTCGCACTTGCGGGAGCCTGGAGGTAGGCAGTGGCAAGCAGCGACTCGACGGCGGGTACCGCCACGGCCGGTGACTCTGGCGCAGGACGCCTCTTCATCCGGCAGACATCCGGCCTCGTCCGGGAACTTGGGATCCCTGCCGCCATCGGCATATCGCTGGCCTCGGTGGCCGTGGTCAACACCTTCATCAACTTCAACGCCGGGCTGACGGACTTCGCCAAGGCCGACATGTACCTGCCGCTGCTCGCTGCCGCGATCATCTGGCTGGTGGCCATGTACGCCTACCGGCACCTGCTGCGCGCGGTGCCCCGGGCCGGCGGCGAGTACGTCTACCTGTCCCGGATCGTGTCCCCGGCCATCGGGTCCATGGCGGGCCTGGGCATCGCCGTGGTGTTCACCTACGTGCTGTCCACCAACGCGCACTTCGCCGCGCAGTTCACCCCGTTCATGCTGAGCGGCCTGGGCTCGGCGTTCCACAGCACCGCGATCGCCAACGCTGGCAACCATCTGACCAGCAATCTCTCGATCGCCTGGCTGTCGGTCATCCTCATGCTGATCGTGGCGGCGCTCTCCCTGTTCTCGGTGAAGATCGTCGCCCGGATCATCTTCTGGCTGATCGTCCTGCAGGTCGTGGCGTTCGTGGCGCTCATCGGAATGCTGGCGTTCCACTCGCACGCCGACTTCGTCACCGCGCTGGCGAACTACAGCCACCACCCGGGCGCGTATGCCGCGATCATCGCGGGCGCGAAGTCGAACGGGGTGGTCTTCGGCACCTCCATCGCGGCGGCGGTGGCGATCATCCCGTTCATGGTGCTCAACTACAACGGCGTGCTGTACTCCTACTACGTCGGCGGCGAACTGCGCCGCCCGGGCCGCACCTACCTGATTGCCTCGGCGGTCAGCATTGGCGTGCTCGTGGTGCTCTGGGTCGGCGTCTGGGCGATACTGCGCGCGCGGGCCGGCCTGACCTTCATGCAGGCACAGGCGAACCTGGGCGTGGTCAACCCGACCGGCTACGGGAAGATCACCAGCCTCAGCTCGGTGGCCGGTGGCCTGGGTTACGGCATGGTCCTGTCCTCCGACCCGATCACGAAGATTCTCTTCGCTACCGCGGTCCCGTTCGCCGAGCTGGCCGTGAACCTCGCCTTCCTGACCGTCACCACCCGCGTGCTGTTCGCCCAGGCCTTCGACCGGCTGCTGCCGGTGAGCGTGGCCAAGATCAGCGAGCGCAACCACGCGCCGAACAACGCGATCGGCATCGTCGTGGTCGTCGGGATCGGGTTCTGCTTCCTGACCAGCCTGGTCAACCTGGGCAGCATCGTGGCGCTGCAGAGCCTGTTCTTCGCGCTGATCCTGCTGGCCGGTGGCGTGGCCGCCCTCTTCTTGCCGCTGCGCCGTGCCGACCTGGTCGATACTTCCGCTATGCCCGAGAGCGCGCGCAAGGGGTTCCTGCGCAATATCGCCTGGGTCGGCGGCGCGACCACGGTGCTGGCCCTGTTCACCGTCTACGAGCTGGTCGCGCACTCCAGCGTGTACGGCAAGTTCAGCTGGGAGTCGATCCTGACCCTGGTTATCGTGCTTGGTGCGGGCCCGCTGATCTACGTGATCGCCCGCTCGATCAGACGACAGCGCAACTCGCTCGACCTCGCCATGGCCATGCACGAACTGCCACCGGAATAGCCGATGCTCAGATCGCTGCGTAAGCAGAAGAAGAAACGAGCCCTGCGGATCTTCTTCGCGACCGATGTGCACGGCTCGGACGTCTGCTTCCGCAAGTTCCTGGCCGCGGCCAAGGTCTACGAGGCCGATGTGCTGCTGCTGGGCGGCGACTTCGCCGGCAAGGGACTGGTGCCGGTGCTGCGCGACGGCGACGGGTCGCTGCGGACCGAGATCGACGGCAAGGAGGTGAGCGTGCCCGCCGACGGGTGGGACCAGCTCGCCGCCGACATCAACCGGCGCGGTTTCTACTCGGCCCAGATGGAGCCGGGAGAACTGGCCGGGCTGCGGGAGGACCCGGCCGCGCTCGACCGCAAGTTCCGCAGCGAGATCGCGGCCCAGGCCCGGCGCTGGTGCCAGCTCGCCGCCGAGCGGCTCGATCCGGCCGTGCGCTGCATCATCACGCCGGGCAACGACGATCCGGTGGACGCGGACCCGGTGTACGCGGCGGACGACCGGGTCGAGTTCCCGACCGGAATCGTGTGCGACCTCGGGCCGGTCGCCATGGCCAGCCTGGGCGTGGTGCCGTTCACCCCGTGGAGCACCGAACGGGAATGCTCGGAGGAGGACCTCGCCAAGCTGATCACCGAGATGGTGGAGTCGGTGCCCGGCGGCAGGCAGTGCATCATGAACTTCCACTGCCCGCCGTACGGCACCGGCCTGGACGACGCCCCAGAGCTCGATGCCACGCTGAAGCCCGTCATCCGTGGCGGCCGGCCGAGCATCGTGCCGGTCGGCAGCCACTCGGTGCGTGACGCCATCAAGAAGTACCAGCCGCCGGTGTCGCTGCACGGCCACATCCACGAGTCGCGGGGCGTGCAGCGGATCGGCCGGACACTGTGCGTGAATCCGGGCAGTGACTACTCTTCCGGTGTGCTGCGCGGCGCGGTTGTGGACATCGCGGAGGACGGAACGTGCCTGGACTTCCTGCTCACGACGGGATAGCCGGCATGGCCCAACTGCTCGCCGATCCGGTGGCTGAGGCGCGCCAGCTCATCTGGATGGCCGCGGAGCAGGGCCTGGTCATGCGGGCCCTGGGCGGGGTGGCGGTGGTCCTGCAGTCGGCCGGCGGCCAGCCCCGGTTGATTCGTTCTGCAAAAGATATTGATCTAGCCGTGGCCAAGGGCAATGGGAAAGCGGCCTCGGGCGTGCTCGCGCAGGCCGGCGACGTCGCCGACGAGATGTTCAACGCGCTGCGCGGTTCCCGGCGGCTGCTGTACTACGACCCGCGCAACGGGCGGCACGTCGATGTGTTCGTGGGCGAGTTCTCGATGTGCCACGAGCTTCCGCTCACCGCGCGGCTCGGCCGGGATCCGCTCACCGTGCCCCGGGAGGAACTGCTGCTCAGCAAGCTCCAGGTGGTCGAGCTGACCGGGAACGACCAGCTCGACATCTATAACCTGCTGTACCACCACGACGTCGGCGAGCAGGAGGACGCGGGGATCTCCAGCCCGTTCATCGCGGCGCTGTGCGCCCGCGACTGGGGGCTGTGGCGCACCTGCCAGCTGAACATCGGGCGGTCCCTGGGCAACCTGGGGGAATCCGGGCTCGACCCGGCGGAGCGGAAGGTGGTGACCGGCCGGCTGGAGAGCCTGCGCGGGCGGATCGACGCCGAGCCGAAGGGCCGGCGGTGGCGGATCAGGAACCAGGTGGGCGACAAGGTCCGCTGGTACGCCGAGCCCGAACAGGAGCAGCCGGGTGGGGAGTGAGCCGGCCCGCCTGGACGTGCTGACCATGGGGCGGGTGGGCGTCGACCTCTACCCACTGCAGGCCGGCGTCGCCCTGGAGGACGTGACGACGTTCGGGAAATACCTCGGCGGCAGCGCCACCAACGTCGCCGTCGCGGCCGCCCGCCTGGGCCGCAGCGCCGCGGTGATCACGCGGACCGGGCAGGACCCGTTCGGCCGGTTCGTGCACCTCGCGCTCAAGCAGTACGGCGTGAGCGACCAGTTCGTCACCGGAGTACCGGGGCTGCCCACGCCGGTCACGTTCTGCGAGATCTTCCCCCCGGACGACTTCCCGATCTACTTCTACCGCTACCCGAAGGCGCCGGACCTGGAGATCCGCGCGGAGGAACTCGACTACGACGCGATCCGTGCCGCCCGGGTCTTCTGGGTCACCGCCACCGGCCTGTCCGCCGAGCCGAGCCGCTCGGCCACCCTGGCCGCGCTGGAGGCCCGCGGGCGGGCCGGGTTCACCGTGCTCGACCTGGACTACCGGCCGATGTTCTGGGCCTCGCGGGAGCGGCCCGCGAGGCCGTCGGCCCGGCGCTTGCCCTGGTCACCGTCGCCGTCGGCAACCTGGACGAGTGCGACATGGCGGTCGGCGAGAGCGAACCGTGGCCGGCCGGGCGTGCGCTGCTCGACCGGGGCCCGGACCTGGCGGTGGTGAAGCAGGGCCCGCGCGGTGTGCTCGCCGTGACCCGGCCGGCCTGGTGGAGTCGCCGCCGTTCGCGGTGGAGATTCTGAACGGCCTCGGTGCGGGAGACGCATTCGGCGGGGCACTGTGCCACGGGCTGCTCGCCGGGTGGGACACCGCCGCGGTGATCCGGTTCGCCAACGCGGCCGGTGCCCTGGTGGCCTCCCGGCTGGCCTGTTCCGACGCAATGCCCACCGCCGACGAGGTGGCTGCCCTGCTGGCCGGGACCGGCGATGTTGCCTGACCGCCTCGCGCAGATCATCGAGACCCGCGTCCGCCAGCCCGGGCTCGTGGCCGAGGCGGCCGCGGCCCGCCGCCGGGCCGCCTCCGTGGTCGGGCCCGAGGGCCGGCTGGTGATCGTGGCGGCCGACCATCCGGCCCGCGGGTCGCTGGGCGCCGGCCGGGAACGGCTCGCCATGGCGGACCGGGCGGACCTGCTGGAACGGCTCTGCGTGGCGCTGGACCGCCCGGGCGTGGACGGCGTGCTCGGCACCGCGGACGTGCTGGAGGACCTGCTGCTGCTCGGCGCGCTGCACGGCAAGATCGTCATCGGCTCGATGAACCGTGGCGGCCTGGCCGGGACGGTCTTCGAGATCGACGACCGGTTCACCGGCTATGACGCACCGGCGATCGAGCGGATGGGCTTCGACGGCGGCAAGATGCTGCTGCGGATCGACCCCGACGACCCGGCGACGGCCGCCACCATACAGGCCTGTGCCCAGGCGGTGTCCGGCCTCGCGGAACGCCGGCTGATGGCGATGGTCGAGCCGTTCATGTCGCACCGCGCGGACGGCCGGGTCCTGAACGACCTGGCCCCCGAGGCGATGATCCGGGCCGTGGCGATCGCTTCCGGCCTGGGCACGACATCGGCCTACACCTGGCTCAAGGTCCCCGTCGTGGAAGATATGGAGCAGGTCATGGCCGCGTCCACGCTGCCGGCCCTGCTGCTCGGCGGCGAGGTCGCCGACGATCCGGAGTCGACGTTCGTCGGCTGGCAGAAGGCGCTGCGGCTGCCGAACGTGATGGGCCTGGTCGCCGGGCGGTCGCTGCTGTACCCGGCCGACGGCGACGTGGCGGCCGCCGTGGACACGGCGGTCAGCCTGCTGTGAGAAGGGGGAGCCGGTGAGCACCTGCCGCCATCTTCGCGCGGGTGCCGCGGCGGACGGGCCGTGGCAGGTGTCCGTTACCCCGGAGCAGGCCGGCTGGGCCTACTGCGGCCTGCGCGTGCTGGGACTGGCCCCCGGCGGTTCCCATGCCTTCGGCACCGGCCCCGACGAGGCGGTGCTGCTGCCGCTGGCCGGATCCTGCGAGGTCGGCTGCGACGGCGAGGTGTTCGGCCTGGCCGGCCGGGACGGCGTCTTCTCCGGCCCGACCGACTTCGCCTACCTGCCCCGGGACTGCGAGGTCCGGGTGTCCAGCCGGGGCGGCGGGCGGTTCGCGGTGGCCAGCGCCCGGGCGGGGGAGCGCCTGGCCCCGCGGTACGGGCCCGCCGACGGGGTCCCCGTCGAACTGCGCGGCGCCGGGGCCTGCTCCCGGCGGGTGCACAACTTCTGCATGCCCGGCGTGTTCCCGGCGGACCGGCTGATCGCCTGCGAGGTGATCACCCCGGCCGGCAACTGGTCCTCCTACCCGCCGCACAAGCACGACGAGGAGCGGCCCGGCGAGTCGGTGCTGGAGGAGATCTACTATTTCCAGATCGGCGCGGGGCCGGCCGGGCCCGGCGTGGGTTACCAGCGTGTCTACGGGACGGCGGACCGGCCCGCCGGCCTGCTCGCGGAGGTCAGGGATGGCGACGTCGTGCTGATCCCGCACGGGTTCCACGGGCCGTCGATGGCGGTGCCGGGGTACCACATGTACTACCTGAACGTGATGGCCGGGCCGGGCGCCGAGCGGGCCTGGCTGGCCTGCGACGACCCGGCGCACGGCTGGATACGGGACACCTGGCCGGCGCAGCGGATCGACGCCCGGCTCACCTCGCCCGGCGGCCTGCGATGACCGGGACCGTCCGGCTGACCGTGGCCCAGGCGGTGGTGCGCTTCCTGGCCGCCCAGCGCAGTGAGCGCGACGGGATCGAGCGCCAGTTGTTCGGCGGCTGCTCGGGCATCTTCGGCCACGGCAACCTCGCCGGGCTCGGCCAGGCGCTGCTCGAAGCCGAACTGCACCAGCCCGGTGCGCTGCGTTACTACCAGGCCAGGAACGAGCAGGCCATGGTGCACACCGCGGTCGGGTACGCGCGAATGCGCAACCGGCTGTCGGCCTGGGCGTGCACCTCGTCGGTCGGCCCGGGCGCGACGAACATGATCACCGGGGCCGCCCTCGCCACCATCAATCGGCTCCCGGTCCTGCTGCTGCCCGGAGACGTGTTCGCCACCAGGGTTGCCACGCCCGTCCTGCAGGAACTGGAGCACCCCGGGGCGCCGGACGTGTCGGTGAACGACGCCTTCCGGCCGGTGTCACGCTTCTTCGACCGGGTCTGGCGCCCCGAGCAGCTTCCGTCGGCCCTGCTGGGGGCCATGCGGGTACTTACCGACCCGGCCGGCACCGGAGCCGTGACGCTCGCCCTGCCGCAGGACGTGCAGACGGAGGCGCGCGACTGGCCGGGTGAGCTGTTCGTGCCCCGGGTCTGGCACGTGCCGCGGCCGGTCCCCGAGCCGGTGGTGCTGGCCCGTGCGGCCGCCGTTATCCGGTCCGCGGCCCGCCCGCTGATCGTGGCCGGCGGTGGGGTGATCTACGCGGAGGCGACCGCGGAACTGCGGGAGTTCGCCGAGGCGACCGGCATCCCCGTGGCCGAGACGCAGGCGGGCAAGGGGTCGCTGCCGTTCGACCACCCGCTGGCCCTCGGTGCGCTGGGCAGCACCGGCACCACGGCGGCCAACCGGATCGCCCGGCACGCGGATGTCGTCATCGGGATCGGCACCAGGTACAGCGACTTCACCACGGCGTCACGGACCGCGTTCGGCTGCCCGCAGGTCCGCTTCGTCAACGTGAACGTGGCCGGCGCGGACGCGGTGAAGCTCGCGGGCACACCAGTTGTCGCCGATGCCCGAGAGGCGGTGCGCGGGCTGGCTGGCGCACTGGCCGGCTGGTCGGTCCCGGACGCCTACCGTGCGCAGGCGCGGGAGGAGGCCGAGGCCTGGCAGGAGGCCGTGGACCAGGCGTACCGACTCGGCTGCCAGCCGCCGGCCCAGTCGGAGGTCATCGGGGCCGTCAACGCCGCGGCCGGCCCGCGCGACGTGGTGGTGTGCGCGGCCGGCTCGATGCCCGGCGACCTGCACAAGCTGTGGCGCACCCGGGATCCGAAGGGCTACCACGTCGAGTACGGCTACTCCTGTATGGGCTACGAGATCGCCGGCGGCCTGGGCGTCAAGCTGGCCGACCCGGACCGTGAGGTCTACGTCCTGGTGGGGGACGGGTCGTACCTGATGATGGCGACCGAACTGGTCACCGCGGTGGCCGAGGGCATCAAGGTCATCGTCGTCCTGGTGCAGAACCACGGCTTCGCGTCCATCGGCGGGCTGTCGGAGACCGTCGGTGTGCAGCGGTTCGGCACCAGGTACCGGTACCGGGACCCGCGCACCGGTCGGCTGGACGGGGACGTCCTGCCGGTGGACCTGGCCGCGAACGCGGCCAGCCTCGGCGTCCGGGTGCTCCGCGCGGAGACGATCCCGCAGCTCAAGGCGGCGCTGGCGGAGGCGAAGGAGGAGACGGGCCCGGTGCTGGTGCACATCGAGACCGACCCGATGGTCCCCGCGCCGGACAGCGAGGCGTGGTGGGACGTCCCCGTCGCCGAGGTCTCCGGCCTCGATGACACCCGGCGGGCCCGCGAAGCCTACGAGAAGGCTAAGACCGCCCAGCGCCCCTTCGTCGGCCCCGAACCCGCCACGGATTGAGGCACTTCCCGTATCGGCGTGTTGAATTGAGCGCAACGCCAGTTGTACTGTTCGTAACATGCCAGCCACGGGGCACGAAGGGCAACCTGTGATGAATGTGTACTGGTTCGAGGTAGGGGTGGCAGGTGCGGTCACTGAGGCTGATACCGAAGCCCTGGGCGGGGTGCTGTCTGCGGCCGGTGGTATCGATGCGACCGTGCAGGCTGGAGAGCGCGGGGGGAACGTGATGTTCTCTCGCGAGGCGGACGACGCGGTGCAGGCGATTGTCTCGGCGATCGGCCAGGTGGAGGCGGCCGGGATGTCGGTGACCGGCGTCACCGAAGACTTGGTGGTGGCTGAGGAGATCGCCCAGCGGGCAAAGGTCACTTCCGCCGCGGTGCGGTACTGGGTCAGTGGTGAACGCGGTCCTGGCGGTTTCCCCGAGCCAGCCGTCAAGCGCCAGCGGGCTAGCCTGTACTCCTGGGCACAGGTATCGGCCTGGCTCTCGGCGGCCAGGCTGGGTGCAGTGGATCACCTGGCTGAGGAGACCGCACGGGCATGCGCGCTGATCAATGCAGCCCTGACCGTCCGCCGGGGCTTGCGCGAGCTGCCCAAACACGACCGGCCCCTGATCACTCGCCTGGTCGCCTGAAACGCTAACGGGCGGCGGGCAGGGTGGCGGTGGCGTCCACCCGGGACAGGCTGGTGGTGAACGCATAGCGGGACGCCCGGTACAGGTGCTGGGCGAACTCCAGCGGGCGGCCGGTCTCGTCGTAGGCGACGCGCTCCATAGTCAGCAGCGCGGCGCCGCGGTTCTCGTGCAGGATCCTGGCCTCCGCGGTGGAGGCGTTCTTGGCGCACATGCGCTGCGTGGCCGAGCCCAGCCGGATGCCCGACGCGCGCAGCAGCTCGTACAGCCCGTGCTGTTCCAGCATGTCGATGCTCAGGTGGACCAGCCCGGTCGGCAGGAAGTTGTGCATCAGCGCGATGGGCTCGCCGTCCGCCAGCCGGATCCGCTCCAGCGAGACGACCATGGCCGGCACGGGAAGCTGGAGGGCGGCGGCGACGGCATCGCTGGCGTGCGTGACCTCGTTGCGGATGACCTTCGTGTCCGGCGACCGGCAGGCCGCGGCCAAGTCGTCGTACAGGCTGGTCAGCTCGACATCCCGGTCGATCCGCTCGTTGGCGACCAGGGTTCCCGCGCCGCGCTTGCGGACCACCAGGCCCTTGTTGGACAGGTACTGGAAGGCGGCCCGCACGGTCGGCCGGGACAGGCCCAGCCGCTCCGCCAGCTGCACCTCGTTGTCCAGCCGCGAGCCGACCTTGAGCGCGCCCGACCGGATCGCCGCCTCGAAATGCTGGGCAAGCTGGAAGTACAGCGGCACCGGGCTGGTCCGGTCGATGGTGATCACGCTGGGGGCGGCCGCAGCGTCCGCGGCCGTCTGCGGTTCGGTCATCCGGCTCCCGTCGGCGCTGCGGGACCCGTGCCCCGGGCCCGGGATAGTCGCGCAGGTATCGAGGGTTGTTTGTTCGCACATTATATTGACCGCGTAACTAGACCAAGTATAAGGCCGGTCGGCGTGGTTACCAGTCTGCGCTGCGCTACTTTGTCCCGACATACTGACAGTCTCTTGACAGGCCATACGTGGCCTGGGCAGACTCGGCACGTGACAGGCGCGGAGCTGCGGATCGGCGTGGTACTGGAGGCCTTCCTCGACTGGCGGCTGGAAGAAGTGCTGCCCTGGCTGCGGGAGGCCGCGCCGGAGATCACCGACATCGAGGTGGGCGCCGGCGGGTACGCGCCGCACCCGCACTGCGACGTGGCGGCACTGCTGCACAGCGCGGCAGAACGCAGCGGCGTGGCTGGACCTGATCGCCCGGCACGGCCTGCGGCTGGACGCGCTCAACGCCTGGGGCAACCCGCTGCACCCCGACGAGGACCTGGCCCGGCGGCACGACGAGGACCTGCGGAACGCGATCCGGCTCGCTGCCCTGCTCGGCGCCGACCGGGTCGTCGCCATGGCCGGCTGCCCGGCCGCGGCGCCGGGGGATGGCGTACCGCACTTCGGCGCGGGCGGCTGGCTGCCCTACCTGGAGGGCGTCTACGAGCGGCAATGGGCCGAGCGCATCGAGCCGTACTGGGCGCGAGCTGGCCGCCTTCGCCGCGGCTGAGGCCCCTGACCTGCGGGTGTGCCTCGAACTGCACCCCGGGCACGTGCGCGTTCAACGTGGAGACGTTCCGGCGGGTCGCCTCGCTCGGGCCGTCGATCGGCGCCAACCTTGACCCCAGCCACTTCTTCTGGATGGGCATGGACGGCCACCGGGTGGCCGAGGCGCTGGGCGAGCTGGTCGGCCACGCCCACGGCAAGGACACCGTCTTCCACGCCGACAGCCTGGCCCTGAACGGCCTGCTCGACCGCCGCTGGCCCGAGCCCGCCGACCAGATGCCGTGGACGTTCGCCATCCCCGGCCGGGGTCACGACCTGGCCTGGTGGACCGGCCTGGTGCGGGCGCTGCGCGGGTCGCGGGCGCAGGTGGTGTCGATCGAGCACGAGGACCCGTTCACGCCGGCGCAGACCGGCGTCCCGGAGGCCGCCCGGTTCCTGCGCGCCGCGATCGACGGGGTCAAGGCCCCGTGACGAAGGCGACCACGGGGGCCTGCCGGCTGCGCGTCGGGCTGGTCGGGGTCCACCGGGCTCATCGCCCAGGTCATGCACCTGCACTACCTGGCCGAGCTGGCCGAGGAGTTCGAGGTCGCCGCGGTGGCCGACATCGCGCCGGGCAGCGCCGTGGCGTGCGCCGAGCGGTACGGCATCCCCGCCGCGTTCACCGACTGGCAGGAACTGCTCCGGCACCCGCTTGACGCGGTGCTCATCCTCACCTCCGGCAGCCACGCGCCGATCGCCGTGGCGGCGGCACAGGCCGGGCTGCATGTCTTCACCGAGAAGCCGATGTGCTTCTCGGTGGCCGAGGGACGCGAGATGGTCGCCGCCGCCGAGCAGGCCGGGGTCATCCTGATGGTGGGCTACCCGAAGCGCTACGACCCCGCCTTCGCCCGCTTCCAGAAGGAGGCCGCCCAGCTCACCGGCACCCGGATGATGCGGGTGACGACGTTCGAATCCCCGATCCCCGGCTACGTCGGGCACTATCCGCTGGTGCCCCGCGAGCCACCGCCCGCCGGGCCTGCTGGAGCGGTTCCGCGCGGACAACGAGGCCCGGGTCCGGGCGGCGCTCGGCGAGGCCAGCGCGCTGGAACGGGCCGTCTACGAGACCGTCCTGCTCGACACGCTGGTGCACGAGCTGAACACGATCCGCGGTGCGCTCGGTGAGCCGGACCGGCTCGACTATGTGAGCCTGCAGACCGATACGGTCACGGTGATGCTCCGGTACGGCACGATGCCGGTCGCGCTGCACTGGATCGACCTGCCCGGCATCTCCCGGTATGAGATGGAGTTCGCCTGTTACGCCCCGGACCGCCGGGTGCGGCTGGCGTTCCCGTCGCCGTTCCTCAGGAACGAGCCCGCCGTCCTGGAGATGCAGGGTGGTGACCTCGCCTCGGCCCGGTCCTGGCGGACCGAGGAAGTCGTATCGCATGAGAGCGGCTTCAAGCGCGAGCTGGCCGCCTTCCACGAGTCCGCGGCCACCGGCGCCGCGCCCCCGACGTCCGGCCTGGACGGGCTGCGGGACATCGCGCTGTGCCAGGCGATCATCGAGTGCCACCGGCGGCAGGCGCCGGTGGACGAGCCGTCCAGGGTCGGCTAGCGAAGGGTGCGCAGGTGAGCGAGGACACCATCCAAGCGGTGCGGATCGCTGTGGCGAACGCGCCGGTCAGCTACGGCGCGTTCGAGATCACCGTGGGCCACGACCCGAACACGCCCGACGGCGTGCGCGTTCTGGACCAGGTCGCCGAGGCGGGCTACGCCGGCATCGATCTCGGGCCGGTGGGCTATCTCGGCACCGGGGAGCGCCTCGGCGAACTGCTCGCCGAGCGCGGCCTCGGCCTGGCCGGCGCCTACCTGGAGCTGCCCTACGCCGATGCGGACGCCCTGGACGAGGCGCTGCCCGGCCTGGATGAGCTGCTGGGCACGTTCGACACCGTCCAGGGTTACCTGCCGGGGCCGCCGCCGCGGCCCACCCTGGCCGACGCGGGCAGCCTGGAACGCCGCAGCCGGCCGTTCCGGTCCACGGCGGAGCGCTCGCTGGGCCTGGACGCCGGCGGCTGGCGGAGCTTCGCCGCCGGCCTGGCCCGGGTGGTCGGCCGGTGCCGCGACCGTGGCTACGAGCCCACGTTCCACCCGGAGAGCGGCACGTACGTGGAGGCGCCCTGGGAGATCGAGCAGGTGCTCGACCGCTCCGACGTCGGGCTCTGCCTGGAGACCGGGCACATGATGCTCGGCGGGGAGACCCCGTAGCGCTGCTGCGGGACTGGGGGAGCGCGTCAACCACGTGCACCTCAAGGACGCCTCGCTCGCGGTCCGGGATCAGATCGTGACCGACGGCGTGCAAGCGGCCGAGATCTGGTCCCGTGAGGCGTTCCCCGTGCTGGGCGGCGGCGACCTCGACGTGGACGCGGTTCTCGCCGGGCTGCGCGGCATGTCGTTCGGCGGCTGGCTGGTGGTGGAGCAGGACATCCTGCCGCGCAGCGCGGAACGGTTCGCGCGCGCCGCGGCAGAGCAGCGGCTCAACCGTGCCTTCCTCGCGGCGCGGGGGGTGTGAGGTGGGGGCGGGCGCGGAGCGCGGGGGCGGGACAAGCAGAGTGGCAGCGCCGTTCCGGCTCGGGCTCATCGGCGCGGGCCGGATGGGCCGCACCCACCTGCGCGGGCTGGCCGGCTGGAGCGGGTGGCGGTCACCGCCATCGCCGAGGTGTCCGAGGCCACCCGCCGCACCGTGCCCGACGTGGGGGCGCCGGTGTACCCGGGCATCGCGGCGATGCTCGACGCCGAAGCCCTCGACGGGGTCCTGATCGTGGTGCCGACGGACCGGCACCTGCAGGTCATCACCGAGGTCGCCGCGCGCGGCCTGCCGATCCTGTGCGAGAAGCCGTGCGGGCTGACCGTCGCGCAGACCAAGGCGGCGGTGGCTGCGACCGAGGCGGCGGGCGTGCCGTTCCAGGTGGCGTACTGGCGCCGGTACGTGCCCGCGCTGCGGTCGCTGCGCGATCAGATCGCGGCCGGTGAGCTGGGCACCGTCCACCTGGTCGCCTGCTACCAGTGGGACGACCGGCCGCCCAGCGACGAGTTCCGGGCGCACAGCGGCGGGATCCTCATCGACATGGGCGTGCACGAGTTCGACGAGATGCGCTGGCTGACCGGGCAGGACCTCGGCAGCATGGCCGCCATCGCGTCCGGAGTGGTGCCCGGCGGGCTGGTCCGGCACCTGCCGGGGGAGGAGCCACGCAGGTCCGCGGACGTGGACAGCGCCCAAGTGCTCGTGGAACTGTCCGGCGGCGGCAGCGGCCTGGTCTCGCTGGGCCGGTTCCACCCGGCGGGGGACATGGCGCGGGCCGAGGCGTTCGGCACCAAAGGCACGGCGCGCTGCGACTTCCTTGACCCCGCGGCGGGGGAGCAGGCGCAGCTTGCCGCGCTGCGGCTGCAGGCGGAGAGCTTCGCCGGCTTCGCCTCCGGCGGCCCCTGCCACGGGCGCCACCGGGAGCCGATGCGGTCGCGGCGCTGGACGCGGCCACCCGGGCGGGCGCGGCCATTCCCGCGCTCGGCGCATGAGCGGGCCACCCGAACTGCGCGTCGGGGTCATCGGCTACGGGGTGATGGGCAAGGCGCACTGCTACGCCTACCGGGTCGCGCCGATGCTGCGCAGGCTGCCGGTCACGCCCGTGGTCAGCGTGATCTCCGGCCGGGACGAGACGGCCGTGGCGG
Source organism: uncultured Actinomycetes bacterium (assembly GCA_963730235.1). Lineage (GTDB taxonomy): Bacteria > Actinomycetota > Actinomycetes > Streptosporangiales > Streptosporangiaceae > DASXKD01. Next base: position 149,847 of record CAVSRH010000001.1, on the reverse strand, counting down.
CCGCCGCGGTGGCCTACGGGGTGCCCGAGCACACCACCGACTGGCGCGACATCATCGCCCGCGACGACATCGCCGTCGTGGACATCTGCACGCCACCCGGCACGCACGCGGAGATCGCGGCGGCCGCCGCCGCGGCGGGCAAGGCGGTGCTGTGCGAGAAGCCACTCGCCGTCACCTACGCCAGCGCGGCGGCGGCACTGGCCGCCGTCACGGCCGCCGGAGTGCCCAACGCGGTGAGCTTCAACTACCGGCGGCTGCCCGCGGTGTCGCTGATGCGGCGCATGATCGCCGAGGGGGCCGATTGGCGAACTGCGGCTGTGGCGCGGCACCTGGCTCTCCGACGAGTTCACCGATCCGGCGACGCCCTTCGACTGGCGATTCGACGCCGCCATGGGCGGGACGACCATCGCCGACCTGGGCTGCCACCTCATCGACCTGGCGCACTGGCAGGCAGGCGGGATCCGGGCGTCTGCGCCCAGGCGCAGACGTTCATCCGGAGCCGGCCGCTGCCCGGCGGCGGCACCAGGGACGTGACCGTGGACGACGCCGCCAGCGCCCTGCTGCGATTCGACTCCGGCGCGCATCGGCACGATGGAGGTCGCCCGCGCCGCCGTGCGCCGCCCGTGCGACTTCACGATCGAGGCCAACGGCAGCGAGGGCACCCTGGTCTTCGACTACGCGCGGCTCAACGAACTGCGGTACGGCCGGGCCGGCGACGACCCGGGCCTGTACGGCATGCGGCGAATCCGTGCGGAGCACCCCAGCCATCCCTACGCCGCCGGCTGGTGGCCGCTCGGGCAGGGCGTCGGCTACGGTTCCAGCTTCGTCAACCAGGTCGCCGACCTGCTGGAAGGCTGGCCGGACGCGCCGTGGTCGCCGGGCTTCCGCGAGGGTGCCGCGGCCCAGGCGGTCTGCGCCGCCATCGAGACCTCCGCGGCCCAGGACCGGTGGGTCAGCGTCAGCGAAATAACGGGGGTGCCGGGGCCCTGAGCCCGGCACCCCCGCTACTTCGCGTGCGCCGTTTCGTCTGGCGGTTACACCTGGCCGATGGTCTTGCTGACCCAGGCGTTGTTGATGGCGGGGGTGTTCCAGTAGAGGACCAGGCTGCTGCTGGCTCCCTGGGCGGCGGCGTACATGGAGTTGTTGCCGGGGTTCCAGGCCAGGGCGGGTGCGTTGTCGGTCTGGCCGATGGTCTTGCTGGGCCAGGCGCTGTTGATGGCGGGGGTGTTCCAGTAGAGGACCAGGGCGTTGCCGGTGCCTTGGGCGGCGGCGTAGAAGGAGTTGTTGCCGGGGTTCCAGGCCAGGGCGGGTGCGTTGTCGGCCTGGCCGATGGTCTTGCTGGGCCAGGCGTTGTTGATGGCGGGGGTGTTCCAGTAGAGGACCAGGGCGTTGCTGGCTCCTTGGGCGGCGGCGTAGAAGGAGTTGTTGCCGGGGTTCCAGGCCAGGGCGGGTGCGTTGTCGGCCTGGCCGATGGTCTTGCTGGGCCAGGCGTTGTTGATGGCGGGGGTGTTCCAGTAGAGGACCAGGGCGTTGCTGGCTCCTTGGGCGGCGGCGTAGAAGGAGTTGTTGCCGGGGTTCCAGGCCAGGGCGGGTGCGTTGTCGGCCTGGCCGATGGTCTTGCTGGGCCAGGCGTTGTTGATGGCGGGGGTGTTCCAGTACAGGACCAGGGCGTTGCCGGTGCCCTGGGCGGCGGCGTACATGGAGTTGTTGCCGGGGTTCCAGGCCAGCGCGGGTGCGTTGTCGCTCTGCCCGATGGTCTTGCCCGTCCAGGTGATGCTGGTCGCGGAGGTGGTCTGGTAGAGCACCAGGCTGTCGCTCGGCCCTTCGGCCGCCACGTCCATGGTCTTGCTGCCGGGGTTCCAGGCCAGCGCCGGCGCGGCATACGCCTGCCCGATGGTCGTGCTGACCCAGGCGTTGTTGAGCGCGGGGGTGTTCCAGTAGACGACCAGGCTGTGGTTCGGCCCCTCGGCCGCCACGTACATGGAGTTGTTCCCCGGGTCCCAGGCCGTTGCGTGCACGCCGCCGGCCGGCGCGGTGCTGCCACCGAGCGGCAGCCATTCGATGTAGGGGGTGGTCACCAGGCCGCCGGAACCAAAGGTCTGGATCGCCTGGACCGACCAGTCGCTGACGCTGAGCGCGGTGGTCGTCGCGGTCTCGGGGTCACCGTAGTTCTCGCTCATGATCGTGATGGACCCGTTGCCGCTGGAGTTGACGTTCGTCGCGCGAGACGATGGCGGTGTGCCCGGGATAGTTGCCACCGTCGTCGGTGAAGTTGGACTCGACGGAGAAGCTGATCACGTCACCCACCTGGGGAGCCTGGCCGGCCGTCCCGTTGTGGACCGGGGTCATGCCGTGCGCGGCGCCGTAGATCCGGGCCACGTCGGCACCGTCACCGTCGAGGGCGCCCCAGTGCCTGGTCACGTACATGTAGCGGTCGGTCAGCTCGACGCACTGGAATCCCGGCGTGTAGGTCTCGTCGCCCGCCGTGTAGGGGTAGGCCAGCGGGATGTCAATGTCCGTCCCGCCGGTCGGGCCGCACGCGGGCACCGGGATGCCCGGCACGGTCAGCGTCTTGCTGCCACCGCCGCCGGCGCAGAACGCGCTCCAGGTGGCCGTGTTGGTGGGGTTGGCATAGTAGTTCACCCACCCGGAGTTGCCGGTGCCGTAGCCCGCGGACGCAGCCGCCGGGCTCGCCACGCACAGCGCCGCGGCGGAGGCCAGCAAGGCCGTTATCGCGCTGGCCGCGGCCACCCTGCGTGAGCACTTTCTGGACGCGATTCCTGATCATGGCGTTCCCCTTTCTCGGTCACTGGCAACTCTGGTGCGGGCGGTGGGCGGTAACCATGAAGGAGACCCACGGGAGGACCCACGGGACAACCCACAGTTCCGGTGCGGAACTGTCGGCCCGGCCCGTGACCAGGGGTGAGCTGGGTCGGACGCCCCGGTCCCGCGATGGCCGTGGCAGCGGGGATCAGCGGCCGATACCCTGGCAAGGGCTTGGCCGGCCGGGCGCGCAGGCGGTGCCGGGCCGACTGGGTGGGGGGTGGTTGCCGTCGAGCCGCCGATGGTCACGTTCGCGGCGCTGTTGCGGCGGCTGCGCACGGAGGCGGGGCTTACCCAGGAAGAGCTTGCCGAGTCGGCGGGGCTGAGCGCGCGCTCGGTCAGCGACCTGGAGCGCGGTGTGGCCGTGACCGCCCGCAAGGACACCGCCAGGCTTCTCGCCGATGCGCTGCGGCTGGCCGGTGCCGCCCGGCAGGAATTCGATGCCGTCGCCCGGGGGCGTGCCCCCGCCGAGCCGTCCCCCGCCGAGGCGCCCCCCGCACCGGGCAACCGGGCTGGCGCGGCGGCGGCCGCGACCAGGGCGCTGCCGCGGGACATCGCCTCGTTCACCGGCCGGGGCGGGGAACTGGCCCGGCTTGTCGGCACGGTGGGCGTGCCCGGTTCGGCCGGTGTGGTGGACATCCACGCCATCGGCGGGATGGCGGGAATCGGGAAGACCGCGTTCGCGGTGCACGCCGCGCACCGGCTGGCGCCGCGGTTCCCGGATGGGCAGGTCTTCCTGCCGCTGCACGGGCACACACCCGGGCAGCGGCCGGTGGACCCGGCCGACGCGCTGGCCAGCCTGCTGCAGACCACCGGCGTCTCCGCCGCCGAGATCCCGGCCGGGCTGGAGGCGCGGACCAACCTATGGCGTGATCATCTGGCCGGCAAGCAGTTGCTGCTGGTGCTCGACGACGCCGCCGACAGCGAGCAGGTGCGCCCGCTGCTGCCGGGCTCCGCGGGGAGCCTGGTGCTGGTCACCAGCCGCCGGCACCTGACCGCCCTGGAGGACGCCCAGGTGGTCAGCCTGGACACGCTGCCACCCGCGGAGGCGGCCGAACTGCTGATCCGGCTGGCTGGCCGGCCCGGCCTGGGCACCGGCGACGCGGCCGTGGCGGAGATCACCCGGCTGTGCGGCTACCTGCCGCTGGCGGTCGGCATGCTGGCCCGGCAACTGCATCACCACCCGGCCTGGACCGTCGCCGAACTGGCCGCCGACCTGGACGCGACCAGGGACCGGCTGGAAATGCTGCACGCCGAGAACCTGTCCGTGGCCGCCGCGTTCGACCTGTCCTACGCCGACCTCACCCAGGAACAGCAGCGGCTGTTCCGCCGGCTCGGGCTGCACCCGGGCACGGACGTCGACGTGTATGCCGCCGCGGCCCTGGACGACGCGGACCTGGCGGTGAGCCGCCGCCACCTGGACGGCCTCTACGACCACTACCTCATCGCCGAGCCCGCCCGCGGCAGGTACCGCTTCCACGCCCTGATCCGCGAGCACGCCCGGGCGCTGGCCGCCACCGACCCGCCCGCCGAGCGGGACGCTGCCGTGGGCCGCATGCTCGGCTACTACGCGCACACCGGGGCGCTGACCGGGGCGCTGCTGAGCCGCCAGACCAGGGCCCGGCCGGATTCGCCCGGCCCGCCGCCCGCCGTGGCCCCGGCCGTGCCCGACCGCGCGAAGGCGCTGGCCTGGGCCCGGGCCGAACGCGCCAACCTGCTCGCCTGCCTCGACGACGTCACCCGGACCGGCCAGCACGCCTGGGTCGTGGCGCTCACCGCCGCCCTCGCCCCGCTGCTGGGCTACGACGGGCCCTGGGCCGATGCCATCGCCCGGCACGCCACCGCCGTCCAGGCGGCGCGCCAGGCGGGTGACCGGCTCGGTGAAGCCGGAGCCGGCAAGGATCTCGGCGACGTGCAGCGGCTGACCGGGGACTATCCGAGCGCGATCCGGGCACTGGAGAAAGCGCTCGGTACCTACCAGGGCCTCGGGAACCGGCCCGGTGAAGCCGACACCCTGAGCGATCTCGGCGAGATGCGGTGGCGGACCGGGGACTACCCGGCCGCGGCCGGGACTCTTGCGCAGGCCCTGGGCATCTACCGCGACCTCGGCGACCGCCTGGGCGAGGCCAACGCCCTCGTCGGCGAGGGCATCGTGCGATTCCTCACCGACGACATCGCTGGTTCCCGCGGCCCGCTGGAGCAGGCCCTGGGCATTTACCGGCAGCTCGGCGACCGCCTGGGCGAGGCCGACGCCCTCCGCAACCTGGGCCACACCCTGACGGCAGGCGGCGCCTATCAGAGCGGGGCGCAAACGCTGGCGCAGGCGCTGGGCATCTGCCGCGAAATCGGCGACCGGCGGGGCGAAGCCTTCGCCCTGATCCATCTGGGCGAGGCGCAGTACCTGACCGGGGACTACCCGGACGCGGTCCAGCCGCTGGAGGAGGCGCTGAGCATCTACCGGCAGCTCGGCGACCGGCTGGGCGAGGCCGGCGCCCTGCTCTACCTCGGGCGGGTGCAGCGGCTGGCCGGTGACCTGCCTGCCGCGACCCACACGACCGAGCAGGCCCTGAGTGCGCTCGTCGACGTCGGCAACCTGGGCGGCGAGGTCGAGGCGCTCAACGAGGCCGGAACGCTGTACCTGGCGTGTGCCGACCGGGACCGCGCCACGGCCTTCCATCGGCAGGCCCTCGACCTGGCCCGGCGGATCGGCAGTTCCTGGGACGAGGCGCATGCGCTGGCCGGCCTGGGCCGCTGCGCCCTGGCCAGCGGCCAGGCCGGCGACGCGCAGGATCTCCTGGCCCAGGCACACGAGATCTTCCAGCGGATCGGCGCGGCCGAGACCCAGGAGGTCGCGGACGAACTGAGCGCGCTCGCCGCGAGCTGAACCTGCGCGGGCTCCTCGCGCGGCCGGCTGGGAACAACTGCGGGGCCCGTGGCCCGCGCCCGGGGAAGAATAGGGCTCATGACAGCGGATTCAGCATGGCCGGCACAGGTCATTCCCGGGTCGCTGGCCGACCTGGTGGAGCGGCCGCTCATCGCCCATCTGGCGACCGTCAGGCCCGACGGCACGCCCCAGGTCAACCCCACCTGGTTCCGGTTCGACGGCGAGTACCTGTGGCTGACCACGACCAGCCGCCGCCAGAAGAACCGCAATTGGGAGCATCAGCCCGCGGTCGCGCTGTCGATCTGCGATCCCGGCCGGCCGTCCCGGTACCTGGAGATCCGCGGCCGGGTCGAGCGGATCGTGCCCGACCCGCAGGGCGCCGAGTTCGTCCGCCTGGCCGAGCGCTACGGCGAGCCCGGGCCCCCGCCGGCGGATGCGGCGTACCGCATCGCCGTGGCGATCCGGCCGCGGTACACGACCACCATGTGACCCGGCCGGGTGTTAGTCCACGCCCCGCACCAGCAGGATGCTGGTCTCCGCCGCGTCCCAGCGATCCTGCACGATCGCCTGGTATTCCGGGGAGTTGGCCCACGTGGTGAAGGCGTCGCGGTCGTCGAACGCCAGGACGACGACCCGGTTACCGTCCCACTCGCCCTCCATGACCTCAGGCTCGCCGTCGGCGACCACCAGCCGCCCGCCGTACTGGCGGAGGACCGGCATGAACCCGGCCGCGTACCTCTCATAGGGAGCCCGGTCATGGATGCGGAGTTGCGCTATCGCAAACACGGTCACCGGGCCACCCTACCGATCGGGCAATCTGCCCGAAACCGGTGGTCCGGCCAGGGATTCCGCTGCGAGCATCGCCCCAGGGCACCCGGCTAGGCTGAGCGCGCCGGCTTGGAGCGGGGGATAGCCACAGGCTGAGAAGGGATTGACCATGATCGAGCCTTATCAGGCCCTGGGCCTGGTCCCGACCATGCGTGGCATCCGCCGCCGCGACGAGATCGCCACGAATCTGGAGCACCTCTCGCACCTCATCAAGGCCGCGTCCTGGCTGTCCAGCCTGGACCTGCCGGTGCGGCTGATCGCCATACCCGAGGGCGCTCTGCAGGGCTTCAACGATGAGGTGCTGGACCTCGACCACGAGGAGTTCGCGCGGGAGTGCGCGATCGACGTCCCGGGCCCGGAGACGGACTACCTCGGCGGGCTCGCGCGGCAGTGGAACGCGTTCGTGATGGCGCAGGCGAAGGCCCGCCACCCGGAGTTCCCCGGCCGCTTCTTCAACGTCGGGTTCATCCTCTCGCCCGAGGGCGAGGTGATCCTCAGGCATCACAAGGTCGTTCCGTTGCTGCCGGTCGAGCATTCGGTGACCCCGCACAATGTCTGGGACAAGTGGGTGGAGCTTTACGGCCGGAACCTCGATGCCTTCTACCCGGTCGCCGACACCGAGATCGGCCGGCTGGGCTTCCTCATGGCCAACGAGGGCTCCTACCCGGAGAACGCGCGCGGCCTGGCGATGAACGGCGCGGAGGTCGTCTACCGGGGCCCGTACCCGCATCCGCACGTCGGCAACGGCCTGTTCGAGATCCAGAACCGCGCCCGCGCGCTGGACAACAACATGTACCTGATCGCGTGCAACGTCGGCACCTACTACCTGCACGCCGATTCGGACGTCCCGATCGACACGTTCGGCGGCGGGTCCGCGGTGATCGACTATCGCGGGCAGATCGTCGGGCGGCACGACTACAGCGGGGGATCCTCCTGGGTGGCCGGGACCATCGATGTCGAGGCGCTGCGCCGGTTCCGGGCGAACGCGCAGTGGGACAACTGGATCAAGGACCTGACCACCGAGCAGTACCAGCTCATCTACGAGGAGCCGGTCTATCCGAAGAACCTCTACCTCGACCGGGCCCCGTACGGGCACGACGAGTACCGGCGCGAAGTGACCGACCGCCAGATCGAGCTCATGCACAACCGGGATATCTGGGTGCGCCCCCGCCGGGATGACCCCAGCTGAGGGGTGCGCCCGGCCCGGCCGCGCGCCCGGGGGCGCCGCGCCGCCGAGCGCGGCGTCACCGCCAGGCCAGCCGGTATTCCGCCCCGGGCGGCCCCTGCCCGCGGGGAATGGCCGCTGGTAGCGTGGCGGTGGCCGTGCTTGCGCCCCTCACCAGATCCGCTGGCGAGCACGGTCCGCCGAGCCCGGGCGCCTGATCCAAGGAAGCGTCATGATCGTGACCGGGCTTGCTGTTGCCGCTGCCGCATGGGGCGTGCTGATGGGCGTTTCGCCGGTGCTGCAGATCCGCCGGATGGTGCGGCAGCGGTCGTCCCGCGATGTGTCCATCGGGTACTTCGCGATCCTGCTGGTCGGATTCGTGCTGTGGCTCAGCTACGGCGTCGCCGCGCGGAACCTGGCGCTGATCGTGCCCAATGCCGTCGCGCTGCTGATCGGGGCGAGCACGATCGCGGTCGCCCTGCGCCTCGGCCAGCGCGCCGGCGGGCGCCAGCCGGGCGCGGCCGGCTGGGACGACAGGGCCACGTGCTGTCCCTCGCGCAGACCCTGGAAATGCTGGCGGAGGGCACCGCCAGCCTCGTTGGCCAGGCCGGCCTCCGCACCGATGAGCAGGCGCGCGGGCCGTCGCTGCTGCCGGGATGGACCCGCGGGCACCTGCTGACCCATGTCGCCCGCAACGCCGAAGGCGGCACCAGGCTGCTCGGCTGGGCACGGACCGGGGTGCCCAGCTACGAGTACCGCAGCGTGGCGGCGCGGGCCGCGGCCATCGAGGAGGGCGCCGGGCGCCCGGGCGGGGGCGTGGTGGCTGGGACGGGGCGGCCGAGCTGCCGCGGCTGCCGAGCCCCTGGACCACCTGACCGCCACCGGTCAACGGGCGGCGTCCTTGCGGGCCGCCAGGCCCCGGTCGCGGGCCGGGCGGTCCGGCCTGTGGGCTGGGACAGATCAGCGACTCCAGCGGGCCGTTGAACCAGTGACCGCGCGGGCACCGGATCTTCGCACTGTCCAGCGGGCCGTCCGACGACCGCATCGTGTACCGGTCCTCGACCTCCGCGGGCAGCCCGCATCGCGCGGCCCCATGTGCATCCAGGTACGCCGGGCAGTCCAGGAACATCATTTCGTCTTGCATCGCAAAAGCCCCCGTTCACGGTGCCGCGACCTGCGGGCCGCGGCTCGGTTTCGTGCTGGCCTGCTCAGTCCCCTATATGTCTGAGGGCGGAAGCGGCACCGTTGATACACCCGGCCGGGCGCCGGTGCCGGCCGTTCCGCCAGCACGCTTGCTGCGGCCTCAGCGTGGCACCGCACCCGGGCGCCTGCCATCCGCGAAATGACCTATTCCGCCGTGCGGAAATTGACTAGTCGCAGCACCACCCACCCTCCTGAGCGGCATCGTGGGCCTGATCTCGTAATCGGCTGCCTTTGCGCAGTGAGCCGCCCGGGGCGGGTCAGAGCGACAGTAGCCGGTCCAGGTCTGCCGGGTCGGCGCCTGCCACATCCACGATCTTCGTGCGGCCCGTCGCGCCCGCGACCAGCGTGACGGCGCGGCGGCGGACACCGAACGCGGCCGCAATGGCGCTCAGCGCCGCCTCGGTGGCCCGGCCGTCCACGGCCGGTGCGCCAACTCGCACGAGCAGCGCACCGTCATACCCGCCGCCGACGCCGGGGCGGGGGGACCCGGGCCGGACCCGGACGGTGATGCGCACCGCTCCAGTGTGCCCGCCGCTGTGCCGGATGCGGCGGGTCAGGCGGAGGGGCCGATGGAGTCCAGCAGGGCCAGTTCCTCGCGGCTGAGCCGGAGCGCGGCGGCGGCCACGTTGGCCTCCAGATGGGCCGGGTCGCCGGTACCGGGGATGGCCAGCACGTGCGGCCCGCGCTGCAGCGTCCAGGCCAGCCGGACCTGTGCGGCGGAGGCGCCGTGCGCACCGCCGATGGCGAGCACCTCCGCGCGCTCGGCACCGGTCGCGCCGGCCCCGCCGCCGGGCCGGCGATCGTGAAGAACGGCACGAAGGCGACGCCCTGATCCCCGCAGGCATCCACGATCCGGTGCTCCTGCGGGCTGGCGCGCGGCAGGCGCATCGCGCCGAACCCCATCCGGTTGACGCTCAGGTCACCGAGCTTCCAGGTGCCCGCGGCCGCCGCGGTCACCGGCCCCGTGGTCATGGGCAACTTCCTCCCGGCGGTGCGCCCCGCGGATATGGACGTGCCCGAGGTTACCCGGGCTCGTCCTCCCGCGGCGGCCCGGCCGCGTGGCGGGCTGGGCAGCCGGCCCGTGTCGCCGAGCGCGCGGCGCAGCAGGAACTCGATCTGGGCGTTGGTGCTGCGCAACTCGTCGGCGGCCCATCTGGCCAGGGCATCGTGCACGGCCGGATCGAGCCGCAGCAGCATGCCCTTGCGCTCGCTCATCGGGTCACCGTGCCTGCCGTCACTGGTACAGGGTGCCGGTGTTGACGATGGGCTGGGTGGCCTGCTCGCTGCACAGGACCACGAGCAGGTTGGACACCATCGAGGCCTTGCGCTCCTCGTCCAGCTCGACCACGCCCTCCTCCTCCAGCCGCTGCAGGGCGAGCTGGACCATGCCGACGGCTCCCTGGACGATCGTCTGCCGCGCGCCCACCACGGCGCTGGCCTGCTGCTGGCGCAGCATGGCCTGGGCGATCTCCGCGGCGTAGGACAGCCGGGTCAGGCGCGACTCGATGATCTGCACCCCGGCCGAGGCGACCCGGTCGGCGATCTCGGCGGACAGCTGCGCGGTGATCTCTTCGGCGTTGTCGCGCAGCGAAAGATCCCCTTCGCCGTGGCTGGTGTAGGGGTAGCGGGAGGCGATGTGCCGCACCGCGGTCTCGGTCTGGATGGCCACGAACTTGCTGTAGTCGTCGACCGAATAGGTGGCCTTGGCGGTGTCGGCGACCTGCCAGACGACGACGGCGGCGATCTCGATCGGGTTGCCGTCGGCGTCGTTGACCTTGGCCTGCGCCGTCTCATGGTTGCGGATCCTGGTGGACACCTTGATCCGGTGGGTGAGCGGGTTCACCCATTGCATCCCCGGGTCGCGTATCGTGCCGCGGTACTTGCCGAACAGCTGGATGACGCGCGCCTGGCCCGGGGTGACGGGCGTCAGGCCCGCCAGCAGCCCCGTGGCGATCGCCACCACGAGGATGCCTGCCCAGATCAGGGCCGTCTTGGTGGCACCGGTCTGGTTGCCCGAGTACAACCCCACCGCCACGCCGGCGAGCACGGCCACGACGCAGGACACCAGGACCTTGACGCCGCCCGTCGACCGGGCCTGGTACTCGGCCACCGCCGGGGCCGGCTCGTGACTCGCCCTGACGGGAGCCTGCACTGCCATCCGGACCACCTCCGCTTGACCTGACTGATATTACATGCCTAGCATAGTGATATCAATTTAATTTGGCAACGACATCGAGTGGCGTGTCGCAGAGCGACCCCACGGGCCTCGTCCTTCTGCCGGCGGTCGCGCTCTATGTGCTCGCCGAGATCGGGGCCATCACCCTCGACCTGGCCACCCTCGGCGTCGCCACCGGCGTCCTGGCCCTCGTCGATGCGGCGCTGGCGGTGGCGAGCCGGGCCACGTTCCGGCGCGAGGAAATCCTCACCCGGTGGACCTGAAGAAAGGCGACGGCCCGTAGCGACTACACCGGCTGCAGATCGGCGTGTGCACCGGCCCGTCGGCCGGCTGGCCGCCCTGTGGCCGCACCTGAAGCACTACGACCAGGGGTCAGCGGCCGCCCGGTGGCAGCGCGCGCCGCCCAGGCCGCCGCAGCAGCCATTGCCAGAACTACCGGCGCGGCGGCGCGGGGGGCGCGGCGGGCGCGCGGTGATGGTGCTGATGCTGGCCCGACCGGAGATGTCGATGCGGAACCGGACCGGGATATCCGGGCTTGGCGGGTGCACCTTCACGCTGCTGGTCTGGATCGCCAGATCGTCGGTGCCGACGAAGATGCCCGGCGCGGTCACCAGGATCAGGCTCCCGGTCCGGATGTCGGCGTCGATCTCCAGCGACGGCCACGACAGCACCGCCTCGGTGAAATCCAGCGTCAGGGTGCCGCGGTTCAGCCGCACCTCCAGGCGCCGCGGCACCAGCCACGGGCCGTCACGGCGCGCGGTGCTGGTGTCGCAGTCGATGCGCACCAGCTCCTTGGCGGTCGCGCCGCCGGGCGCACCCGGTCGCGATCCCGGCGCCAGCGGCAGCGAGCCGGGGGCAGCAGGCAGATCGGCGGTCAGCGCCGCGAGCTCGCCGTAGGTGCGGGCGGTCAGGGCCGCGCCCACCCGTTCGTCCAGCTCCTCCGCGGTGATCCGGCCGTCGCCCGCGGCAACCCGGAGCACCTCGACCGTCTGGTCCCGGTCGTTATGCGAGGCGCGCAGCGCGCCCGGTTCATCGTGGGGCGCCAGCTCGCCGCCGGGCCCCGGCGCGGACGCGTCATCAGCCATAGCCAGACTGTACGGCGGCCGGTCAGGGCGCGGTCGCGGTGGCCATGACCCGGCGGGTCAGTTCGAGGACCAGCGGGGCGCGCAGGCCCTCGTTGTGGAACGAGATCAGCGCCGGGTCGTCGCCGGGATCCAGCGCCGCGGCCTCCGCCCACATCGCGCGTTCCCGGTCCTGCCACAGCGGCCGGTCGCGGACCTCGACGTCGCCGAACCCGGCGGCGGTCAGCCCGGCGCCCAGGTCGGCCCGCCGCAGCCGGGCCGACAGCCGCTCGTCGCCGGGGGCGTGCGGCTCCCAGCAGGTGAGCACCACGCGCCCGCCAGGTGCCAGGATCCGCCGGATCTCCCGGTAGGCGTCCGCCGGCTCCGGGGCGAACTGGATCGCGTCCACGCACAGCACGCCGTCGGCGCGGCCGTCCGCCAGCCCGGTAGCGGCCAGGTCACCGACCCGGAACTCCGCGGCGGCGCCCCGCCGCCTGGCATGCCCGGTGGCCTGGCGCACCGCCTCGGCGGAGAAGTCGACCCCGACCAGCCGGGCGCCGGTGCGGCCGGCGATCTCCAGCCCGTAGCCGCCGCGGCCGCAGGCGAGGTCCACCAGGGTGCCGCCGCCGGGCAGCCGCAGCGCCGCGGCGACCTCGGCGATTCCCTCCCAGCCGAGCAGGCTGCTGGACAGCAGGTGCGGCGGCAGGCCCAGATGGCGCTGCTGGATCTCGTCCTTGACCGGCGAGCCGGCCATGTCCGCGTACCAGTGGTCGAAGTACTCCGCCAGCGAACCGGGCTCGGGCTCCATACGGCCAGTATCGCCGGGGGAAGGGATCGGGAGCGCGGCGCGTTGTCGAGGCCATGCAAGTGGAGATCTGGTCAGACGTGGTGTGCCCGTGGTGCTACCTGGGGAAGCGGCAGTTCGAGCAGGCGCTCGCGGACTTCGCCCATCGCGGCGAGGTGGCGGTCACCTACCGGTCGTTCGAGCTGGATCCCGCCGCGCCGCCGGGGGTGACCACGCCCACGGTGGACGTGCTGGCCAGCAAGTACGGGATGAGCGCGGCGCAGGCGCAGGACGCGCAGCGGCAGATGGAACAGCGCGCCGCGCAGCGCGGCCTGACCTTCCACATGGACGGCCTGCGCAGCGGCAACACCAGGGACGCGCACCGGCTGCTGCACCTGGCCAAGGCGCGCGGCCGGCAGGCCGAGCTGGCCGAGCGGCTGCACCGTGCCTACTTCACCGAGCAGGCCTCGGTCTTCGACGCTGCCTCGCTGGCGGGCCTCGCCGCCGACGCGGGGCTGGACCTGGCCGAGGCCCGCGCCGTGCTGGCCGGTGACGAGTACGCGGCCGACGTCGACGCCGACGAGCAGATGGCCAGTTCGCTGGGCGTGACCGGCGTCCCGTTCTTCGTCATCGGCCGCCGCTACGCCGTCTCCGGCGCCCAGCCACCGGACGTCCTCGCGGAGGCGCTGGGCCGCGCGTGGGCGGAGACCGGGGCTACGGGCGGGAATCAGCCGCAGTAGCCCGGTCGGCGTTGAGCGGATGGTGGCAGGCCGCCAGGTGGCCGTCGGTCCCGTACGCGGCCAGCGGGGGCTCCTGCTCCGCGCAGATCTCCGTCGCGTAGCGGCACCGGGTGTGGAAGCGGCACCCGGAGGGCGGCGAGATCGGGCTGGGCACGTCGCCCTCGAGCACGATCTGCTTGCGCTGCTCGGACAGGTCCGGGTCCGGGATCGGAACCGCGGACAGCAGCGCCTCGGTGTAGGGGTGGATGGGCCGCTGGTACAGCTCCTCGGCCGGGGAGATCTCGACGATCTTGCCGAGGTACATCACCGCGATCCGGTCGGACACGTGCCGCACCACGCCGAGGTCGTGAGCGATGAAGATGTAGGTCAGGTTCAGCTCGTCCTGCAGGTCGTCGAGCAGGTTGATCACCTGCGCGCGGATCGAGACGTCCAGGGCCGACACCGGCTCGTCGGCGATGATCAGCTGCGGGTGCAGGGCGAGGGCCCGCGCGACGCCGATCCGCTGCCGCTGGCCGCCGGAGAACTCGTGCGGGTAGCGGTTGATGTGCTCCGGCGACAGGCCCACGAGTTCCAGCAGCTCACCCACCCGGCGCCTGATCTGCTCCCGGTTGCCCGCTCTTGTGGATGCGCATCGGGTCGGCGATTACCGCGCCGACCCGCTTGCGCGGGTTGAGCGACGCGTACGGGTCCTGGAACACCATCTGCAGCTCGCGGCGCACCGGCCGGAGCTGGCGCCGCGACAGCCGTGGAGATGTCCTTGCCCTCGAACACGATCGACCCGCCGGTCAGCGGGAACAACCGGGCGATGCACCTGGCCAGCGTGGACTTGCCGCAGCCCGACTCGCCGACCAGGCCCAGCGTTTCCCCGGCGCGCAGTTCGAAGCTGACGTCGTCCACCGCGTGCACCCGGCGCCACCTCGCGCTGCAGCAGGACCCCCCGCCTGACCGGGAAGTACTTCGTGACATGCTCGGCCCGCAGCAGGATCTCACCGTTCGCGGGCGCCTGGCTTGCGGAGCCGGTGGCGGGCGCGGTGGCGGCATCCCCCGCCGTCACCGGGCCCGCGCCGGTCACGGAACCATCGGCCACGGATCCCCGGCCGCCACGGAATCCGCCGTCACGTGGCCTCCTCGATCAGCTCCGGATGGATCGTGGTCTCCCGCAGTTCCCGCTTCTGGCTGGGGTCGAGATGGCAGGCGTCGAGATGGCCGTCGCCGAACTTGTCCCGCAGCTCGGGGCGCTCGTCGCAGCGCTCGAAACGATGCGCGCAGCGGGCGCCGAAGGCGCACCCCGGGGGCAGGCTGAGCAGCGAGGGCGGCAGCCCGGGAATCGCCGCGAGCCGCCTCGGCTTCGGCCGGTCCAGCCGGGCGATCGAGCCGAGCAGGCCCCAGGTGTAGGGATGCTGCGGGTCGTAGAAGACGTCCCTGCGGCTGCCCCTCTCGATGACCCGGCCCGCGTACATCACCGCGATCCGGTCGGCGATGTCGGCCACCACGCCCATGTCGTGCGTGATCAGGACGACGGCGGTGCCGAAGTCGTCCTTCAGCTTCTTGATCAGGTTGAGGATCTGCGCCTGGATCGTCACGTCCAGCGCGGTGGTCGGCTCGTCCGCGATCAGGATGTCCGGGTTGCAGGACAGCGCCATGGCGATCATCACCCGCTGCCGCATGCCGCCGGAGAACTGGTGCGGGTAGGCGCCGACGCGGTCGGCGGCCTGCGGGATGCCGACCGCGGTCAGCAGCTCGATCGCGCGGGCGCGGGCGGCCTGCTTGGAGATAT
This sequence comes from uncultured Actinomycetes bacterium, assembly GCA_963730235.1. Taxonomy (GTDB): domain Bacteria; phylum Actinomycetota; class Actinomycetes; order Streptosporangiales; family Streptosporangiaceae; genus DASXKD01. Next base: position 134,406 of record CAVSRH010000001.1, on the reverse strand, counting down.
TCTCATGCTCCCGGATCTGCTCCTCGATCTGCCAGCCGACCCGGTAGACCGGGTTGAGCGAGGTCATCGGGTCCTGGAAGATCATCGCGATCCCCGCGCCCCGGATCCCGCGGATCTGGGCCTGGTCCAGCTTCATCAGGTCGCGGCCCTTGTAGAGCACCTCGCCCTCGAAGCGCGCGTTCGGGTCGTTGATCAGCCGCATCACCGACATCATCGTCACGCTCTTGCCGGACCCGGATTCGCCCACGATCCCAAGAGTTTCGCCGGGCGAGAGCGACAGTGACACGCCATCGACCGCCCTGACGATCCCGTCGTCGGTGCGGAAGGAGACCTTGAGGTCACGCACTTCGAGCAGCGGTTCGCCCGTCATGCGGGCCGGATCCTCGGGTCGAGCCAGGCGTAGGCGATGTCCACGATGGCATTGACCAGCACGATGAAGAACGCTCCGTAGATCGTGGTTGCCATGATCGTCGGCAGGTCGAGGTTTTCCAGGGCCTGCCACGTGAGGTAGCCGACCCCGTGGATGCCGAACACCACCTCGGTGAGCAGGGCGCCCCCGGCCACCAGGGCGGCGAAGTCGAGCCCGAACAGGCTGACGAACGTGATCATGGAGGTCCGGAGCGTGTGCCGCAGCAGCACCCGGCGCTCGGAGATTCCCTTGGCGCGGGCGGTCCGGACATAGTCCTCGTTCTGTACCTCAAGAAGATTGGCCCGCAGCACGCGCCCGTAGAAGCCGATGTACAAGATGGACAGCGTGATCCACGGGATGACCAGCCCCTTGAACCACAGCGCCGGGCTCTGCGTGAACGGTGTGTACCCCAGCGGCGGCACCCAGCTGAACAGGAACGTGCTGTGCAGGGTCCCCTGAGTGAGCATGTTGGCGACCTGGCCCACCCAGAAGACCGGCGCGGAGACACCGACCAGGGCGACAACCATCAGCAGCGGGTCGAACACCGTGCCCCGGAGCAGGGCAGCGGCGATCCCGACCCCGATCGCCATCACCACCCAGAGCACCGCGGCGCCGAAGACGAGCGACAGGGTCGCGGGGGTGGCCGCGAAGACCTCCTGGACCACCCGCACACCCTGGTTGGAGTAGGACACCAGGTCCCGGGTGATGAAGATCTTCTTCATCATGATGCCGTACTCGATCGGGAACGGCCTGTCGAGCCCGAGCTGCGCCCGGATCTCCGCCAGGGTCTGCGGATTCGGGCTGCGGCCCGCGAGGGCGCGGGCCGGGTCGACCCCCGGCGTCTTGAAGAAGAGGACGAACACGACCACGGTGATCACGAACATGACCAGCACGGTCCACAGCAGCCGCCGGATGATGAACGTCAGCATGGCCGGCGGCCCTCGCCGCGCCCGGCTCTCACTTAGCCCTCCACCCGCAGCTTGGCCCGCGGGTCAAGGGCGTCCCTGACGCCGTCCCCGAGCACGTTCAGCGACAGCACCGTGAGCAGGATCATGAGCCCTGGGGCGAGCGTCACCCACGGCCGGGTGTACACCAGGTCCGTGCCGTCCTGGATGATCGTTCCCCAGCTGACGCTCGGCGGCTGGACGCCGACGCCGAGGAAGGACAGCGCCGACTCGGTCAGGATCGTCGTGGCGATCATCAGCGGCATCAGCACGATCACCGTGGACACCACGTTGGGCAGGATCTCCGAGAAGATCAGCCGCATGTTGCCGGCCCCTGGGCGGTCGCCGCCTCCACGAACTCCTTGTTGACCACCGAGAGCACCTGGCCGCGCATCGGGCGGTACACGTACGGGATGTAGATGAACGCGATGATGATCGTGGGCAGCCACAGGCTGGACGCGTCGACGTGCACCGGCCCGAGCTGGAACCCGCTGGAGTGGGTGAGCAGTTCGGTCGCGATGCATGATCGCCAGCAGGTACACCGGGAAGGCCCAGATGATGTCCATGATGCGGGACGCCACCGCGTCGGTGACACCGCCGAAGAAACCGGCGATCAGGGCGACCACGGTGGCCACCAGCGAGCACAGCACCGCGGCGCCGATCCCGATCAGCAGCGAACTCCGCCCGCCGTACAGCAGCAGGGCGGCGACATCGCGCCCGGTGCTGTCCGCGCCGAGGAAGTAGTGGCTCAGATCCCAGGTGGGCCCGATCGGCGTCTCGCCCAGCTTCAGGATGCCGCCGCCCTGCTGCATCACCGGTACCACCTTGCCGTTCACGACCGTGTGCCCGTTCAGGTTCGGCACGAACGGGTTCACGTGCGCCACGTGGTTCGCGTACAGCGGCGCGGCCAGGCACAGCACCACGATCACCAGGAACAGCAGCAGCGCCGCCATCGCGATGCGGTTGCGCCACAGCCGCCGGCGCGGCCAGGGCCCACGGGTTGCGGCCGGCCACGGCCGGCCGCAACTCCGTGTCAACCTCGACCTGCTCCAGGAGAGTGGCCATCAGCTACCCCTCGCGGGCCCTGCCTGATCCTAGGAAAGCCAGAGCCTGTCGATGAGGATGTACCACTGCGGGCTCCAGGAGTAACCGTGGACGTTGCGGGACAGGACGTCGATCTGCTTGGGGTTGTACATGTCGACCCAGGGCGCCGCGTTGGTGTCGGCGTGGTCCACCTGCGTCCACAGTGCCGCGGCACCGGCCGGGTTGGTCGCCCCCTCCGCCTCGGCCTGGTTGATCTTCGACTGGATGGACTGATCGCAGAACGCGGCGATGTTCGGGCTGGCGTCGCTGTTCGGGTGGATGGTCCCGCAGCCGAGCAGCACGTTCAGGAAGTCCGACGCGGCCGGGTAGTCCTGGTACCAAGCCGAGTAGCCGACGTTCCACTTGCTGGAGTTGGACGAGTTCTGGATGAACGGGTACTGGATGCTGGCGGCCAGCAGCTGGGTGGAAGCCTTGTAGCCGATCGAGTTCAGGTCCGACACCATCTGCTCGGCGAGCGCCTTGCCGACCTGGTCGTTGGTGCTGTCGACGACCACCTTCATGCCGGCCGTGTGGGACTGCTGCACGAGTTGCTTGGCCTTGGCCAGGTCGGGCCCGGTCCACTTGGTGTGGCCGGTCCCCGCGGTGTACGGGCAGTACGGCGTGTACGACGGGAAGTTCGGCGGCAGGATCTGGCAGGTCGGCACCGCCAGCGATGGGCCGCCGTAGATCTTGACGTAGGCGGACCGGTTGGCCGCGTAGTTGATCGCCTGCCGGGCCTGCAGGTTGTTGAACGGCGGGCCGCCGTGTGTTCAGCGCGAAATAGTAATCGGCGGTGAGCGTGTTCACGTGCACCTGGCTGGTGTACTTCGTGCTGTTCAGCGTGCTGAGCTGGTCGGACGGAATCGAGTCGCCGTCGAACACCTCGTTGGCCTCGCCGTTCAGCACCTCGGTCACCTCGTCGGAGACCTGCAGCCCGTACTTCTCGATGATCTCGTTCGGGTACCCGGCCGGCTGAGCCGCGGCGTTCCAGACGTGGAAGTACGGGTTGCGGACCAGCACCGCCTGGGAGTTGGGGTTGTACGACTTCCACATGTACGGCCCGGTGCCCGGCGGCACGTTGTTTCCGGTCAGCTTGGGTGACGTATTGGCCGGCACCGCAAAGGCGAACGGCAGCGAGAGCTGGTCCATCAGCTCCGGATCCGGCGTGGTCAGGTTGAGCGTCAGCGTGTAGGCGGAGTCATTGGCGACGACGCCCTTGGACAGGTCGCAGCCCTTGGTGCTGCACTTGTTCGCGCCCACGAGGCCGGAATAGAAGCTGGTCGGCCCGGGCACGGTGAACTGCCGCTCGAACGTCGTGAGGAAGTCGCTCGGCTTGAGCGTCTGGCCGTTGGAGAACTTGATCCCGCGGCGGATGTGGAACACGTAGGTCTTACCGCCGTTGGTCGGCATGGGGATGGACGTCGCCAGGTCAGGAACGATCTTGTTCCCGGCGGCGCCGCCTTCCTTCGCGAAGCCCACCAGCCCGTCGTGCGTGTCGATCAGCAGCTGCCACTGCTCCAGCGTGTAGTTCTGCGCTGGGTCGGCGACGCCGAACGCGGAGTTGGCGAGGATCGTGAACGTGCCGCCCTTGTGGCCGGTTGCCGGGGTGCTGCTGGTGGAGGACTGGGTCGATCCGCCGCATGCGGCGGCGGTGACGGCGAGGGCAGCGACTGCCGCCCCGAAGCTCAGCTTGCGCAGCGGGCGTGCCCTGCGGCGCGCCGCGATGGTCTCTGCGTGGGGAAGTTTCATCGGGACGCCTCCTTTGCGGGCAGCTTATAGTCGCACGGACATTTGATAGCAGATGCGAACAGATAACGCTTTGGGATCAAATGAACTGGTTAACGGGGGCGAGTTGTCACTGTGCGTACACAGGTCAGCCGGTCCACAGCGGCTCGAGATCGGCGTCGATGCGGGCGCGGCCAGCTGGCCGGTGCGGGCAGCAGCGGCACGCGGCGGCGCGGCCTCGATGGTCTCGCACGCGGCCAGGGCCTGGCCGTGCGAGGAACCGGGTCAGCGGCGCGTAGCCGTGCCGGTCGTCGCTGGCCAGCCGGTGGTGGTGCAGCCGCATCGGCGCGTACAGGAAAGCTGGTCGCGGGCCCTGGTGACGCGCGACGTAGAACAGCCGCTGCTCCTCGGCCAGCCCGCGCCGGGGAGGCCAGCGCCATGTCGCTGGGCACGGCGCCGTCGACCAGGTGGGCAGGTGCACCACCGGCCATTCGAGGCCCTTCGCCGAGTGCACGGTCGAGATGACCAGGAAGTCCTCGTCCAGCCGGGGCGGCCCGGCCAGGTCGGAGGCGGACACCGGCGGGTCGAGCGCCAGCTCGACCAGCGCGTCGTGCAGGGACGGCCTGCTGGCGGCCGCGTCGGCGAGCCGCTGCAGGTCGGCGATGCGGATGTCGGCGTCGGGGTAGCGGGCCCGCAGCGGGCTGCTCCAGCGCGGCCAGGATCACGGCCGCCAGCTCCCCGGCCCATGCTCCACGGCGGCGGCGCCGGCCAGGCCTGGCCGACGGTCGCGGCCAGGTCCTCGCGCGCCCGCCGCGGCGCGGCCGCGACGGCGTCCGCCCAGCGGCCGAACGGGGCGGGCTCCGCCGGCCGCAGGATGTCGATGACCCGCCGGGCGCTGCACCGGCCCGATGCCCTCGTGCAGCCGCAGCACCCGGAACCAGGCGACGTCGTCGGCGGGATTGGCGACGATCCGGGCGGCCGCCAGGAAGTCCTTGACGTGGGCCGCCTCGGTGAACCGCAGCCCGCCGTACTTCACGAACGGGATGCCGCGGGCGGCCAGCTCGATCTCCAGCACGTCGCTGTGGTGCGCGGCGCGCACCAGGACCGCCTGGTCGCGCAGGTCCGTGCCCGCCTCGTGCGCCTCCAGGACCCGGGCGCAGATCTCGCGTGCCTGCGTGGCCTCGTCGTGGCAGCGCACCAGCAGCGGGGCGGCCCCGGCCTCGCGGGTCGCGGTGAGCGCGAGCTCGAGCCCGGCGTGACTGCGGGCGCACCGCGTTGGCCAGCCGCAGCACGGCCTGCCTGGACCGGTAGTTCGTGGCCAGCCGGACGACGGTGAGATCGGGGAAGTTGTCGGCCAGCCGCGCGCAGGTGCCCCGGGTCGGCGCCGCGGAAGCGCGTAGATGGCCTGGGCGTCGTCGCCGACGCAGGTCAGGCCGCCAGCCCTCGGGCGCAAGCAGCCGCACGATGTCGGCCTGGACCGCGTTCACGTCCTGGTACTCGTCGACCAGCACCGCATCGAACATGCCCGCGCAGCACCGGCCCGGCGGCCGGATCGGCCAGCGCGGCCCGCCACAGCAGCAGCAGGTCGTCGAAGTCGACCAGGCCGTGGCTGCGCTTGTGCGCGACATACGCCGCGGAACAGCTCGGCGAGCTGGCCGGTGTACTCGGTGCACCAGGGGTAAGTCGCGGCGCACGACGTCGGCGACCGGTCTGCTGGGTGTTCACGCACCGGGTGTAGATGTCGGCGCACACCGCGGCCCGCGGCGCCCGGCGCTGCGTGCCGACCAGGCCGTGCTCGGCCCGGCGGGCGTCCAGCAGGTCCGCCATGTCCGCCGGGTCGATCACGGTGAACTCGGGTGGCAGCGAGAACGACTCCGCGTGCTCGCGGATGATCCGGTGGGCGATCGCGTGGAAGGTCCCGCCGGTGATCCGCCCGCCGGCCGGCCGGCGCACGCGGGCGGCGCGGGACAGCATGTCGTCGGCGGCGCGGCGGGTGAACGTCAGCAGCAGGATCCGGTCCGGCCGGCACGCCCTGCTCGCACAGCCAGGCCGCCCGGGCCACCAGCGTGCGCGTCTTCCCGGTGCCGGCCCCGGCCAGGATCAGCAGCGGCCCGCCCGGGTGGGTGGCCGCCTGGCGCTGCTCGTCGTTCAGCCCGTCCAGCACGCTCTGCCGACTCGAACATGAACACGAATGTAACCAGGTCATCCGTCACGGCCGGGCCGCCACGCGGAGCCCGCATTGCCGGGAAGGAGTAAAATATATCGTAACACGATATAAATTCCACTGTGTGGGTAGTGGGCCTGGAAAGGGAAGGAGGCCTCAGCGATGAACGACGCAGCTGAGCACGCCACCGGCGGGCCGTGGCCGGGCGAGGAGGATGCCGAGGTGATGGGCCGGCCAGAGCCGGGCACGGCCGAGGTGATGGGCCGGCCGGAGCCGGCCGCGGAGCGGACCGACGTGATGGGCGGGCCGGGCAGGCCGACCGACGTGATGCGCGGCCGGGCCAGGCGCGGCACCGGCCGGCGGCCCGATGTGATGGGCGGCCCCGGCAGGCGCACCGACGTGATGCGGCCCCCGGCCAGGCGGGCCAGGTAATCCGCCCGGCCAGGGGAGCCAGGTAATCCGCCCGGCCAGGGAGCGGTTCCGCGGCACCGGGGCGCCCGGCGGTACTCGATCGCCCCGGGGCGGCGTTATGAATATTGCTGCAAAACGGTCGGCCCCGGCTGCCGTGCGCCGCGCGGAACCCAGCGTCCGGGGCAGCCGTCGCCGGCTGGCCGGCGGGTAGAGTCGTGCCGGTGGACGGCATCCATGACCTGGGTGGCATGCAGGGCTTCGGCGCGGTGGACCATTCCCCGGCCGAGCCAGCCTTCCATGAGCCGTGGCAGGGGCGGGCACGGGCGCTCATGGAAGTCGTCCTCGGCGCGGTGCGGCCCAATGGGGGCGAGTTCCGGCACGCGATCGAGCGGATGGCCCCGGGGCACTACCTGACGTCGAGCTACTACGAGCACTGGCTTACCGCGGCGGCCACCCTGGCAGTCGAGCACGGGCTGCTCACCCGCGAGGACCTCGAGGCGCGCGCGGGCGGGCCGTTCCCGCTCAGCGGGCCGGTGCTCGCGCCGCCGGTCACCGGCCCTGATGCTGGCCTTGCCGAGCCGCGGTTCGCGGTCGGCGATCGCGTCCGGGTGCGCGAGTGGCATCCGCCGGGCCATACCCGCTGCCCCCGCTACATCCGCGGCAAGGCCGGCGTGGTGGTGCGGCTGGACGGCAGCTACTCGCTGCCCGACGTTGAGGCGCACGGCACCGGCCGGCGGCACGAGCCGACCTATTCGGTGCGGTTCGACGCGGCGGAACTGTGGGCCGACGCGCAGCCCGGCGTGTGGGTGCACGCGGACCTGTGGGACAGCTACCTGGAGCCGGCATGACCGAGGATGCCCATCACCCGGCGGCGGTGTCGCCGGTGGAGCAGCGGGTCGCGGCGCTGGAGGCGCTGCTGACCGAGCGGGGGCTGATCCCCGAAGGTTTCATCGAGGAGACCATCCACCGCTACGAAGCCGACATCGGCCCGATGAACGGGGCCAGGGTGGTGGCCAGGGCCTGGGCCGACCCGCGGTACAAGGAGCGCCTGCTGGCCGACGGCACGGCCGCGATCGCCGAACTCGGCTTCGGCGGCGCGGAGGGCGAGCACATGGTGGTGGTGGAGAACACGCCCGCCGTGCACAACGTGATCGTGTGCACGCTGTGCTCGTGTTATCCGTGGCCCACGCTGGGCCTGCCGCCGGCCTGGTACAAGGACCCGCCGTACCGGGCCAGGATGGTCCGCGAGCCGCGGGCGCTGCTGGCCGAGATGGGATGCCCGCTGCCGCGGGACACCGAGATCCGGGTGTGGGACTCCTCCGCCGAGGTACGGTACCTGGTCCTGCCGCAGCGCCCGGCCGGCACCGAGGCAATGGCCGAGGCGGACCTGGCCGCGCTGGTCACCCGCGATTCGATGATCGGCGTGGCCCGGCTGTGAGCGGGGCGTGAACATCTCGGACCTGGGTGTGCCGCGCCGGAACGGGGAACTGGCCTTCGACGCGCCCTGGCAGGGCACCGTGTTCGCCCTTGCGGCCGCGGTCGTGGAGCAGGCGTTCGGCGGCGACCGGGAGCCGTTCCGGCAGCAACTGATCAAGGCCATCGCGGCCGATCCGGACCGGCCCTACTGGGAGAGCTGGACCGCCGCGCTCGAAGCGCTGGTGCCGGTCCTGCCGCGGCGGCCAGGGCTAAAAAGATCCTTAATGGCGGGGGCCCCGGCGCGTGGCGGGCCAGCGCTGGCGCGCTGACCCGCGACCGTGGGCGCGCTCAGGGAAGCTGGCCGATCTTGCTGACCACGGCGATGCGCAATAGCGCGGAGCTTGGCCGTCCTGGCACCGCCGGTTTCCCCGGGGCGGCTACGCTGTCCACGCCGATGAGCTGGTAGGTCGTCGGCGTCGAAGATCAGCTCGGTTCGCTCGGGGCAACCGCGGAAGCCGGGCATGCTGCCCTTGCCGATCGAGGTGGGTACGCACGCGGCGACCCCGATGCCTGCTCGCCCGGCGATGTCGGTGACGTGCGGCACCAGGTAGATGCCCTTAACGGTTGCCGCGGCCCGGTACATCAGGGCGTAGCTCGCGCTCGGCACCAGCAGGCCCGAAGCCGAGCTGGTGTTCACGATGCTGCCAAGGACCCGGTAGGCGGCGGGCCCGTTGGGCCCGTCGTCGCGTAGCAGGTAGGCGAGCATGCCGGAGACGGTGCCAGGCAGCTCCGTCAGGTAGCCGGGATAGCAGACTTGCTGGCCCGGGTGATCCTGGACCGCTTCGCACAGCGACTCCACGCCGCCGAGGCGGCTCCAGGTGCCGTCGGGCACGTTGCGCTGCGTGCCCGCCAGCCCGCGCCTGCCGTCGGCGGACTGCCACATCCGCTGCAGATACGGTGGCGCCTTGACGATACGGATCCGCCGGACGTGACGGCCGTGCTCACCTCCCCCTCGATGAGTTGCTCGGTGTAGACGAACTGGTCCGGGCGGGGCGTGCGGCTCGGCATGGCCGCCGCGGCATGCGCGGCGAGCAGCAGCACCGCCGCGGCCGTGGCGGGCGTGCCCGGCCCGGCGCCCGCGTGCGGCCTGCCGCCCGGGCTGCCGTGCCCGGTCCCGGTCGCGGGCAGGGCTACCAGGACTCCGGCTGCGGCGGCGAGCGCAGCGGCGGCCACGACGCCGACGCCGAGCCTCCGGGTCATCCAGGGGCGCCGCGCCGGATCCGGTCGCCGCGCCGGATCCGGGCGGTCAGGCCGGCCGGCCGCCCCGGCGGCTGCCCGCTCACTGGCGGCGGCCGCCAGCAGCCGGCCGAGCACCTCCTCACGCTCGGGCTCGGCGAAACCCGGCACCTGCGGCCGGACGAGGGTGAACAGGGTGATCTCGTCCATGATGGGGCCCCTCACCAGGTCGGGTCTGCGGAATCGATGGCGCGGCGGACTCTGGCCCTGGCCCGGTGCAGCCGGGACCGGACGGTGCCGACCGGTATCTCCAGTGCCTGAGCGGCCTGCTTGTAGGACAGCCCGGCCCAGGCCACCAGAGAGCACGAGTTCCCGGTCCGCCGGCGAGAGGCTCGGCGAGCACGCCGAACAGCACCGGCCGCAGCCGCTCGGCGGTGATCCGGTCGCCGATGTCGTCGGCCGGGAACTCGGCGGGCGGTGCCGCCGGGACCGCGGCGAGCAGGTGCGCCCGCCGCCCTTCCGCCCGCAGTTGCTGGCTGATCACCTTGGTGGCGATGCCGTACAGCCACGGCCGGGCGTCGGAGCGGCCGGGCTGGTAACGGCCACGGTTGCGGAACGCCGCCAGGAACACCTCGGACACGACGTCGGCGGCGGCCTGCTGGCCCAGGCGCCGGGCGGCGTAGCGGTGGATCTCGCCGGCGTGCCGGCCGAAGATCACGGCGAAGCGTTCCGGGTCGGCGAGCGACCCGGCGATGACCTCCGCGTCGGAGGCGCGGGACGGCCCGGCTGCCGCCGCTGGCGCGCCGCGGGACCTCAGGTTCACCACGGCAGGCATCGGGTCACGGGGCTCTCGATCGTCGGCACGGTGCCTCCTCAGGGCGCGGCGTCGTCACCCTGTACTTGGCCGGCCTGGCGGCCCGGTTCCCTCACGTGACCCCGGCATAGCACCGCCCTGCAGCTGGCACCAGCCTTTGTAACCGCAGGCATTAAAGATCTTTTAGCACCGGGGCGCGGTGCGGTGTGAGGGCTGGGCTCGCCTGCGCCCTGGCGGTGCGGGAGAGTGGCCGGATGGAGACCGCGACGCAGACACTGCACCGGCTGACCTCCTATGCACCCGGGCACGCCTGGGACCAGCCCGCGGACGACCCGCGCGTGCTGCAGGACCTGCAGACCAACGACATGGACCGCTTCCCCTGGTTCGTCAAGCGTTACCCGCAGGACCTGCCCCGCGTGCCGCTGCCAAGGGACCTGCCGCCGACGACCGCGCCGGCGCTCGCGGTGCTGGCGGGCACCGCCGTCGCCGGGCCAGGCCGGCTGGACCCGGCGCAGCTTTCCCGGCTGCTGTACCTGTCCGCCGGGGTGGTGCGCACCTCGGCGCGGCCGTTCGGGACCTGGCTGTTCCGGGCCGCCGGATTCCGCCGGTGGCCGGTTCCCGCTGGAGCTGTACGTCGCGGTGCCGCGGGGCCAGTCCCTGCCCGCCGGGGTGCACTGGTACGACCCACTGGACCACGCCCTGGTGACGGTCGGGCCCGCGCCGCGCGGCGCCGCGCCGGCCATCGTCGTCACCGGCGTCCCGTGGCGCACCGGGTGGCGCTACCGGGAACGTGGCTACCGGCACGTGTACTGGGACGCCGGCACGATGCTGGCCCAGTTGCTGGCGCTCGCGGACTCGGCGGGACTGGCCGCCGTGCTCCGCACCCGGTTCCCGGACATCACGGTTGCGGCGCTGGTCGGCGCGGACCGGGTGCACGAGATTCCGGTGGCTGTGGTGAGCCTGGGGGAGGCGGAGCCCGCGCTCGACGCGGCCGGCCCGGCTCGCGGCAGGTGAGACCGATCGTGCGCCGCTCGAATTCCCCCTCGTCACGGCGGCCCAGCGGGCCGGGGAACGGGACAGCCTCGGGCCGCCGCTGGACCGCGGCGCCCCCGCCGATGTCCCGCTCCTCGCCGGACCGCCGGTCGAGGATGTCATCGCCAGCCGCGGCTCCGCCCGGCGCATGGACGCCAGCCGGGGCCTGCCGCAAGACCTGCTGCGCACCTGCCTGGGCGTGGCGGTCCGCGGTGTCGGCGTGCCGCACCGGGTCGTGGTGCACGACGTGGCCGGCCTGCGCCCCGGGCGTGTACCGGTGGCCGGGCCTCGCGGCTCCCGCGCGGCCCGGGCAGCTGCGCGCCGAGCTGCGCCGGGTGTGCCTGGGCCAGGGCCTGCCGCACGACGCCGCGTTCGTGGTCGTCGCGGCGGCCCGGCTGGACGGGCTCGACGACCGGGACTACCGCGAGGCGCAGCTGTCGGCGGGGCTGGCCGAGGGGCGGCTGCACCTGGCCGCCTACGCGCTCGGCGCCGGCGCGTCCGGCATGACGTTCCTGGACAGCGAGATACCGGCGCTGCTCGGCGAACCGCTGGACGCCCTGCTGTTCACCTGCGTCGGCGTGCCGGAGTACCCCTCCGCGCGGGCCGGCCAGCCGGGTGCGCCTGCCGAGGTGCGCATGGTCCAGCCGCGCAGCATGCGGCGGCCGCCACGCGGGCACCCGCCACAGCGGCCCGCGCCCATCCACCCGCTGCCCCGGCTGCCCGGCCGCCGGGCTGACCGGCGCGGGCCCGCGCATTCGGGTGCGAAAGCACCCGTACCGGGGCATTGTCAAGCCCCCGGCCTCGCGATGCTGAAGCCTCATCCGAGCGGGAGCCGGCTGTGCCTGGTATCAGATCGCGTCTGGCCGCCGTCGTGGCGGCTCTGGCGAGTTCTCACAGTGCCCGCGGTGGCTTCCGCCGCGGCGGTGCTGAACGTGACCAGCGGCCAGCCAGGGACCCCGGCCGGCGAGCCCGCGTTCCAGCCTCGATCGGCATCGGGTGCGCCACGACCGCCCTGTGCTACGCGGTCGGCTCGAACAGTTCCGGGGCGATCGTCGACAAGGTCTAGGCAGCGCGGTGGCTGGCAGGCACCACGGCGGGGTTTAGGCCTCGTCTTTCCCGGAAGTAGCTATCGGCAGATCCCGGGAGGGCTCGCGAAGACCGACCGCAGCGGGCCCTTCCGGCTCACGTGGCACGGGAGAGCCGGGCCAGGGACAGCACGAATATCGAGGACAGCAGCCAGCCCAGCAGCGTCGCGGCGTTCAGCCACCACTGCATGAAGGTGCCATCGCGGAGGCTGGGATCGGGGTACCAGGTCGATCGCTGATCGAGGGAGACGAGCGGGACCACGGTGTCGATGGCGTACAGGACCGGGTTGAAGCAGCGCACCTGGCCGCCGCCGCACGCGTCGGGGTGCCCGGCCGGAGCGGGCGCCGCGCGGCCCGGCCCGGGGCCCGGCGCGGGCCCGTGCGTGCTGTACACCAGGCCGGCCGCGGTGGTGGCGCGCATGGTCGCCTGCGCGGTGGGGATCTCCAGCGACGCGATCACGAGGGCGAGCAGGATGGCGAGCAGCCAGAGCACCCGGCGGGGCCGGTAACCGTAGCCGACCGTGGCGCTGTAGGCGACGTCCAGGGCGCGGCGCAGCGGAGCCCCCGCCCCGGTGATGGCCCGGCGGGCGTGCCGGCGCTGGGCGATCAGGATCGCCTCGGCACCAGCGGTGTACCCGTGTTCCCGGAACACCCGCGCGGCCTGCTCGTACGGGCCGGCGTCGTAGATCGCCTGGCGGCTGAGCCAGGCGGCGCGGGCCGTGTGGTCCCAGGGCCACCGGGTGACCCCCTGGGGCTGCTCGAACCGGTCGTAGGTGAAACCCACGATGACGTACCGCGACGGCCATTTCGCGGGATCGTCGGCCAGGAACGACGTGCGGGTGTTGGTGAAGTCGACCCGGGACGCGATCGACCTCCAGCCGAGGTCCATGCCGCTGCGGACGGTCGCGGAGATGGCCTCGATGGCATCGGGCTCGCCGCCGGTTCCCGGTTCCGCGCCCTGGAAGGTGCCCTGCGTGCAGATGAGGCGGCCCTCGATGGCGGCCCGGTTGAGCACGACCTCCCCGGCCGACTCGAAACCGTCGACGAGGCGCACCGAGCCCTTCACGTTCGCCTGCACCAGATTCAGCGTGTACCCGCCGGGGTTGTGCAGCTTCGCGCCCGCCGCGTCCACGAAGCTGCCGATCGAGGCCGCACGGAAACCCAGGTCACCGCCGGTCGCCTCCAGGTTCTGCAGTTCCGCCTCACCGTCGACGGTGACGCCCTGGGCGGCCAGCAGGGATCTTCCCTCCGGTGCGGACAGGACGGCTCCCCGCAGGCACAGGTTGCCGTGGATGCGCGCCCCGCTCAGCCGTACCGTGCCCTGTACGGGCACCCGCTCGCCCACGGTGAAGGCGGACAGCAGCTCGGTGTTGGTCAGGTCGAGCGCGGTCCGCCCCGGGGCGTGCAGCGCGCAGCCCGGCCGCACCGAGACGCTGCCCAGCTGGCTCATGGACAGGTCGATGCCGCCGGTCACCTGGCTGGTCCCGTCGAGGGTCAGCTCGGCGCCGACCGACAGGCGCGGCGCGCTCAGCGCGGTGCCGCCGACCCGGGACCTGGAGTACGCACTGCCCACCGGCGCGCCGGCCCGTGCTTCCAGCGTGGCGTTGCGGATCAGGAACTGGCCGCCGATACGCGCCTGGCCCATGTCGATGCGGCCGCGGATGAGCGGGCGCCGGCCCGACGGGTCGTCGATCAGGAAGACGCTGGCCTCGATGACGGCCTCGCCCAGGTCCAGCGCCAGCCCGGTGCCCGCCGATTCGATGCAGGCGCCGGTGAGATCCAGCGATCCGCCGATGCGGGCGCCGATCAGCCGCACCTCCCCGCGCGCGGTGAACCCGTGCAGCAGCCTGACATTGCCAGTGACGTGCAGCCGGTCGGCCTGGATGGAACGGTCCCCGCCGCCGTCGACGACAGTGTCCACGCACAGCAGCCGGCCGCCGATCTCCGACTCGCAGAGCCAGATCGCCGACAGCCTGGACGTGCTGGCGCTGGTGCCCAGCGTGCCGGTGACCCGGCTGCGGGACAGGTCCAGGTCGCGCCGGACCCGGACCCCGTTGGCCAGCAGCCCGGGCACCTCATCGCACCTCGTCAGCGCGAGCTCGCCCAGCTGGGCACCCTCTACCGTCACCGGCGCGGTGAACGAGCAGCCGTCGAACCGCAGCGGGAACGGCACGTCCAGGCCGGCCAGGTCCAGCGGGCCGGTAACCGCCGCGCCGCGCAGCCGCACCCCCCGGGGATCGACCTGATCCCGCAGCTGACGGCAGCAGCGGCGGACCAGGGCCGCGTCCACCGGGCGCCGCGTACCGCCGTCGCCGCACACCAGGACCTGCCCGGCGGCCGCTGCCGCCAGTAGTTCAGCCTCGCCTACCTGGTCCATGTCATGCTCCCCGCGCTGCGATCCCCCGGGAGAGGCTACCGGCCGGCCCATTGTTGGACATTCAGCAATTCAGTGGACTATTATCCAATGAGTGTGGGCAAGGGGCATCAATGGCTGAGCATCCATCACCGCGGCTGCGGGCGGTGCACCGTGCCCTCGCGGACCCGCTGCGCATCCGGCTGTTCGAACTGCTGGCCTGCCGCCCGCGGTCGGCGAAGGAACTGGCTGAGCTGGTGGGGATGCGCCCGGACCGGCTCTACCACCACCTCACCCAGCTCGAAGAGGCGAAGCTCATCGAGATCGCTGAGTACCGCCGCCTGCCCGGCGGCAAGGTCGAGCGCGTCTACGCCCCGGCCGACGTCGAGCCGGCCGGCGACGACGCCACCCCGGCCGACGTCGCCCTGCTGCTCAACGCGGTGCTGGAGACGACCCGGGCCGACGTCAACGCGGCCGCCCTGGCCCAGGAGGCGGGGGAGGTCCGCCGGATCGGGCTCGGGCGGACCGTGGTGCGGCTCAACGAGCGGCATCTTGCCGCGTTCAAGGCCGCGTTCGAGCGCCTGCTCAGCGACGCTCACGACCATCCCGACGAGGACGGCGCGCGGAGCACGGTTCTGTGGACCGTCATCGACAGTGAGGACCGCCGTGCCCCGGGCCCGGCTGGCGCACCGGCCGGCCGCTAGGGGCAGGACGGCCTCAGCCAACTAGCGAAGGAGCAGACACCGTGGCACTCAACCAGAACTGGGGACCGGCCGGCTCGGGCGGCTTCCTGCGGATCCTCGGCATCGTCTATCTCATCAAGGTCATCCGCCAGCGGCGGGTGCAGCGGCAGCTCGGTGCCGAGGGCGGTCCCGAGGACTAGGCCGGCGGCTCGGCCGGCCGGCGGCGGGCGACGAACACGTACTCGTCGCTCTCGTCGGTGAACGGCTCACCGGCGAACCCGCCGTACAGCGCCGCCACCTCCAGCCCGGCCACGTCGAGGAGGCCGAGCCACTCGTTCTTCGTCGCCCACCACAGCGAGCTCGTCCCGCCGCGGTCCAGGGTGAGGTCGATCCGGTTGTCACCGACCCAGAACCGGACCGAGTGCGGGACCGGCCTGTCCTGGTGGCTGCCGTCGAGGCGGGCGCCCACGTGGTGGCTGAAGGCGAACGCGTTCCAGGCGAATTGCCCGTCCGGGCGGAGCGAGGCAGCCACCCGCTCGAAGGTGCGCCGCCGGTCCGCCCAGGTGCGCAGGTGCAGCAGCGTGCGGAACGGGCAGTAGATCAGCCCGGCCGGCTCGTCCAGGGCCAGCTCGCGCATGTCGCACTCGCGCAGGTCGAGGCGGACGCCCGCCGCCGCGGCGGCGGCACGTGCCTTGGCGAGCATGGCGGGCGAGGTGTCGACGCCGATCACCGGCTGCCCGGTTGCCTGCGCGACCGGGATCGCCACCCGGCCGTTGCCGATGGCAAGCTCGACCAGTGGCCCGTTCGCCGCGCGGGCCAGGCCGACATAGAAGGCGATGTCGGCGGTCATCGGGGCCGACCATTCCTCGTACCGGTCTGCGAACGACTCATCCCAGCTCATCGGCCCACGCTCCCTGGTGACGGCTGCCGGACGGCTCAGCCGGCCCCGCCGGCCGCGATCAGGCCGACCGAGACGGCGGCAAGGCTCAGCCCGATTATCCGCACCGCCGTCAGCCGCTCGCCAGACAGCAGCCCGGGCCAGCAGGATCGTCCCGGCCGGGTACAGCGAGGTGATCACCGCGGTGACGGCGAGCAGGCCGCGGTGGGTGGCCAGGAAGAAGGCGAAGGTTCCCGCGGCCCCGATGGATCCGGTCAGCATGGCGAGCCCGCGGGCCCCGTTCTCCGGCAGCCCGAGTTGCCGGGTCGCGGCGGCGAAGCCGGTGACCGTGATCAGCGCGGCCACCTGGGAGACGACGATCGGCCACAGGTCCGAGCCGGACCCGGCACGGTTCAGGCCGATGAAGAACAGCCCGAAGCCGGCGCCCGCGGCGAGCCCCAGCCCCACCCCGGCCGCGTGGCGGTGCTGGCCTGGGGGGGCGACCCCCCTGGAACCCCCCGGTGGCTCAAGTCCCCGTTCCTTCGTCACGGGGCCTTGGCCGTGCTGGCCCGGGGGACCGGCCCCGTTCTGGCCCGGGGCCCCGGCTTCCCGGCCGGGGCGGACACGGCCACGATCGCGGGCAGCGCGAAACAGATCCCGGCCAGCGGCAGCGCCCCGGGGCGCTCGCCCAGCACCAGGCCCGCCAGCACGGAGAACGCGGCGCTGCCGACCGCGCTCACCGGGCTTGCCACGCTGAAGGCCGCGTGCCGGAACCCCAGGTACAGGGCCATCGCCCCGGCCACGCCGCTGACGCCGGCACCGGCTCCCCAGAGCACCGACGCCAGGTCCGGGGCCCGGCTGCCGAGGAACGGCACCACGCAGGCGAGCAGGACGACGCTGGTCGCCTCGGACAGCACGGTCACCCGCACCACGCTCGCCCGGCGCGCCGCCAGCCCGGCCGCGTAGTCGGATTCCGCCGTACCCGGCCGCGGCGGCCAGCGCGAGCAGGACAGCGAGCATGCCCCGGATCCCTCCCCTCCTGCGCCCCGGACAGACTATGGCGCACCCACCGATGTCCTCGATTCTCCGGACAGCTAATACGGCGCACGCCGGAACCGGCACGGTTTCTGCTGCCAACACCTGACTTCGGCGGAAAAACTGGTTACCGGCTCGTTTGCCGGACGGCCGTCCGGGTAAAACTGCGCCAGTGCAACCCCCCCTTTTTTATTGCCGGGCCGCCGCAATGACACTGCGGCGCTACCTTGGGGGAGCAGCGTGGCGAGTTCTGGTGAGCGAATCTATATCGGGACACACCTGGCCCTGATCACCGAGCACAACAAATCCGGCCCTGGGGCACTTATTCTGGGCGTCGAATTCGACGGTGTGACCGGTATGACCGGAAACGAGGACCGCGACTGGCCGGTATTGGACCCCGCTTTCGGCCTGGCGGAAAGGCTGGGCTGTGCGGGCATCTGGTTCAAGCACCCGGGCGGGGTTGAATTCGTGACGCAGAGCGCGGCGGGCGCACAGCGCTGCCGCGAACTCGCCAGCCGGGACGGGTAGCGCCTGCCACCGGCGCCTGCCGCTACGCGGCGGGCTGGTGCGGCACCGGCTGCTCCGGCACCGTCTGGCCGAGCACCGCCTGGTCGGCCAGCGCGATCGCGAGCTGGCCCGCCGCCGTCGGGTGGAACGGCGCCGCCGCGCCCAGGCCCTGCACGTACGGCTGCGGCGTGCATATCTCGTGCCCGGTGAAGTCGGGCTGCGGCGAGGAGAACCGGAACTGGGCCGCTCCCTGGGCCAGCACCGCGTTCAGGGTGGCCAGCCGGGAGGTGAGGGTCGCCAGGTTCACCGGGGTCATCCCGGCCCGGCTGAGGCACCCGGGCTGGGAGCCGAACGGGTTGTAGTAACGGTTGATGATGACCTGCGGGTGCGCGGGCAGCGCCGCCAGCCGGCTCAGCAGGTCGAGATAGTCCTTGCTGAACGAGGCGAGCTGCTGCTGGAAGTAGGCCTGGGTGGCCCGGTCGTTGCAGTTCGGTGTGACCGCGCAGTAGCGGACCACCGCCGCCCAGTTCAGGTCGTCGGCGCCGACGCTGACGATGATCACCGACGCCCGCGACGCCCGTTCCGCCTCGGCGAGCTGCGGCTGCAGCCGCACCCCGTTGTGCACCTGCGGCCCGAGCAGCCCATGGCTGATGGTGGCGCCGTCACAGGCCAGGTTGAGCACCTTCCACCCGTTGACGTCGGACAGATCCGCCGCGTAGGAGTCGGCGCTGCGGCCGCAGGCGCGGGCCGCGCCGGATGCGCCGGGTGCCACGGCCAGCCCCGCTCCCGCGGCGGTCGAATCCCCGATCACCACGGCCTGCACCCGGCGCAGCGGCCGGCCCGCCGGGTCGATCCGGGGCGGCCGGGTCTGGCTGCCGACAAGCTCGTTCAGCGAGTGCACCTGCCGCAGCAGGCCGGGCGCCGTGTAGGTGGTGGCCATGATCGCGCCCACGTTGAGGGCCTCGGCTATCACCAGCCCGGCGGCCAGCAGCCAGATCGTGGTGCGATGCGGGGCGCGGCGCCAGCCCGCGAGCGCCCCCACCAGGATCAGCGTGCCCGCCCCGGTGATCGCGGTCTCCCAGGCGAAGTAGCGCTTCCACCCGTCGGCGAGCCGGGCGCCGAGGATGCGTTCCGCGCCCGCCGCCTTGGTGCCCTCCACGAACGTGGTCAGCTCGCTGTTGATGCTGATCTGGGACAGCTGCAGCCGGGGCCGCACCGGGCCGGTGAAGCGCAGGTTGGTCGGCAGGCTCTGGCCGAACAGGTCCACTTCCCCGGGCCCGGACAGGCTCAGGCTCGGTGTGGTCGCGCCCACCTGGAGCACCTGCCCGGCCACGGTGACCGTCTGCATCGGTGTCACCTGCAGGGCGACCGCGATCGCGCCACATGCCAGCACCAGGAGCAACACCAGCCCGGCCAGCCACCGTAAGGTCAGCGTGGCCCACCGGGCCGGCCGCGGCGCTTCTCCTGTCGTCCCCATGCCCCCCCGACGCTAGCAACGGGGGGCGGGTGCTGCTACCGAGCGCCCAGGCCGAGCAGCAGGCCGCCGGCGGCGACGGCGGGCGAACTGGTGATGAACATCGGGACGCCGGGCGCGGGCGCGGTCACCGACTGGAGCACCTCGGCGCCGTCCAGGCTGCTCACCGTCCCCAGCTCCTGGCCCTCGGCGACCTGCTCGCCGGGCTGGACGGCCGGTTCCCACCAGCCCTCGCTGGCGGCCCGCAGCCAGAGGAACCGCTCCAGGTGGACCGGTGCCCCGGCAGGAGCCGCCCCGGGGCCATCGGTCATGCCGAGCAGCGCGAGCACCCGGTCCAGGCCGCGGACGTGGGTCTCCACCGCGGCCGCCTCCACCAGGCCGCACCCGCCCGCTTCCGCGATGATCGCCGGGATGCCGATCTGCGCGGCCGCCGTGCTCGTCGTGCCGCCCACCGCGCGGCCGGGGCCGGGCTCCTGGCGGATCACGTAACCCAGCCCGTAGGCGGTCGCCATTTCCAGCGCCCTGGCCTCGGCGGGCCCCGTGTCGTACAGCGCGAACGGCTCCAGCGCCTCCACCATGTCCCCGGCATGCACGTCGATCAGGGCATCGCTGCCCACGACGAGCTGCGTGAACGCGGCGTACGCCAGCCGGTCGGCGACGGTGCCGTCCGGGTTGCCGGGAAAGCACCTGTTGAGGTTCTTGCCGTCGTCGGGGACCACGAACGGGGTGCGGGCGCGGAACGAGGGCAGGTTCAGCACCGGCACGGCGCGCACACTGCCCCGCAGTTCCCGCCCGGCAAGCGACCGCGTCCAGCGGCGCACCGCGGCCATCGGCGCGTACTCACAGCCGTGCACGCCGGCCAGGACGGTGAGCCGCGGGCCGTCTGCCGAGCCGGTCAGCTCGATCACCGGGGTGTCGGAACCGGCCAGGCTGAGCGTCCGGCGCTGCACGGTGGGTGGCATAAGTCGGTCCTCTCTCGCGCGCGGAAACAGTTCCCCGGCGGCCGCCGCGGCGCGGCCGACGAGGTTACAACGTGGTAAACGATCTCCTCCAGAGGTTCCGCCGCTATTTACATCTGCGCCTTTTGCCGGCATCTTAGCTAGGAACAAAGGTTTGTTCTATCTGAGGGTGCCTGTCCTGGCCCGTCGATTCCCAGGGGAGTGGCCGTGAGATACCGAAGCACCGCAGCGCTGGCGCTGATCGCAGCGGGCGCCATGACGCTGGTGGCCGCCTGTGGCGGCTCAAGCTCCAGCGGATCCAGTTCCGGCGGCTCGGCCAGCGGCCCGGTGCACGGCGGCAACCTGGTCATCGCCCGCTCCGCCGACTCGCAGTCGATGAACAACACGACCGTGTTCGACAACGAGTCCATCTGGATTTTCGAGCAGATTATGCAGCCGCTGTATACGGTGACGCCGAACGGCAAGGGCGTCATGCCGTGGCTGGCCACCGGCTACACCGTCTCGCCCGACAAGAAGACCTATACGTTCACGCTGCGCAAGGGCGTGAAGTTCTCCAACGGCAAGCCGATGACGTCGGCCGATGTGAAGTTCTCCATCGACCAGTCCCGCGCGGCGGCCAAGGGCTGGGGCTACATCGACACGGCCATCGCGTCGGTGGACGCGCCGTCCCCGGAGACCGTGGTGATCCACCTCAAGTACCCGTGGGCGCCGCTGCTCGCGGACCTGTCGCTGTTCTCCAACGCGATCATCCCGGCCAACTACGGCGGCCAGACCGAGACCGCGTTCTACAACCACCCGATCGGCACCGGCCCGTTCAAGTGGGACTACTGGCACAAGGGCTCGGCGCTCAAGCTGGTCCGCAACCCGTACTTCTGGCAGCCGGGCAAGCCGTACCTCAGCAGCGTCACCTGGACCGACGTGCCCAGCGACAACACCAGGGAACTGCAGCTCAAGGGCGGGCAGGCCCAGGTGGACGAGTTCCCGGCCTGGTCCACGGTGAGCAGCCTGAAGACCACGCTCGGGCATCACGATGAACCTGTTCGACTCGACCAGGACCGACTACCTGGCCTTCAACGAGCTGGTCAAGCCGTTCCAGGACGTGCACGTGCGCCGGGCCATCTCGTTTGCCGATCAACCGGGCCGCGCTGGTCAAGGCCGTGCTGTTCGGCAACGGCAAGCCGGCGAACTCGCTGTTCCCGCCGCAGGTGCCCTACTACCAGCCGAACAACCCAGGGCTGCAGTACAACCTGGCGCAGGCCAAGGCCGAGATGGCCAAGTCCACCGTGCCGCACGGGTTCACCACCACGATCCTGGTGTCCTCGGGCTTCTCCGACGACATCGACGATCGCCCAGATCCTGCAGACCGAGCTGAAGCCGCTGGGCATCAACCTGAAGATCCAGGAACTGGACCCGAACACGGCCAACACTGGACGAGCAGAACCTCAAGTACGACATGACGCTGACGTACTGGACCATGGACATCCCCGACCCGGACGAGCTGGCCACCTTCGGGGTGGACCCGAACTCGGGCGCCCAGTCCTTCTTCACCGCCTATAACAACCCGACGGTGGTCAAGGACACGCACCTGGCCGAGCAGACCCTGGCCACCTCGGCCAGGCAGTCGCTGTACAACACCATCCAGGCCGACTCGGCCCAGGACGCGTTCATGGCGTTCCTCTACTACTCGCCCTACGCCTACGCCACCACGTCCAGCGTGCACGGTTTCTTCGTCACTCCGCTCGGCAACTACCACCTGGAGAACGTCTGGCTGAGCAAGTAGCCCGCGGCCGGGCCCGAGCGGCATCCCGCCCGGGCCCGGCCACCGGCCAGCCGGCGACCAGCGGTACACCGCGCGAGGGAGGTGAGCGGCGCTCATGGGGCGGATGACGTTCGTGCTGCGGCGCCTGCTGCTACTGGTACCGGTGGCCATCGGTGTCACGATCATCGTCTTCTTCATGATCCATCTGATCCCCGGCGACCCGGCGCGGACCATCCTCGGCATCCACGCGACCCCCCAGGCGGTAGCGCTGCTGCACCAGCAGTGGGGCCTGAACCGGCCGCTGGTCAGCCAGTACTGGCTGTTCATGGACCGCCTGCTGCACGGCAACCTCGGGCTCGAGCCTGTTCTACGGCGGGTCGGCGGCCAGCCTCATCCTGAGCCACCTGCCGCCGACCCTGTGGATGCATCACCTACGCGTCCGTCCTCGCCGTGCTGATCAGCGTGCCGCTGGCGATGATCGCGGCCAGCCGCAAGGACGGCGTCCGCGACCAGATGGTCCGGGCCGTGCCGCTGGTCGGGCTCGGGCATGCCCCAGTTCTGGCTGGGGTTCCTGCTGATCTACGCGTTCGCCATCAAGCTCCACTGCTTCCCGGTCAGCGGGTACGGCTCCGGCTTCTTCGGTCACCTGCGGTCCATGTTCCTGCCCAGCCTGACCGTCGCGCTCGCGCTCGCCCCGGTGGTCATCCGCAGCCTGCGGGCCAGCATGCTCAACGTGCTCGGCGCCGAGTACGTCGACCACCGCCAGGTCCAAGGGGGTAGCCGGGAGCCGGCTGTTCCTGCGGCACGTGCTGCGCAATGCGGTCATCCCCGCGATCACCGTGCTCGGCATCAACATCGGTTTCCTGATCGGCGGCACGGTGATCATCGAGAACGTCTTTGCGATCCCTGGCCTCGGCCAGCTCATGATCAACTCGATCTTCGAGCGGGACTTCACCGGTGGTCCAGGGCGTCACGCTGGTCTTCGCCATCATGGTCATCCTGGTCAACCTGATGGCCGACGTCGCCTACGCGGCGCTCGACCCGAGAGTGCAGGTTCTCCCGGTGAGCGTGATCCCGCTGACGCCCGAGTCGGGCCCGGTGCCCGCGGTCGCCGCGCCGTGCGCGGCCCGAGCGGGCCGCGCGGAAGGCCCGGCGCTGGTACACGCCAGCCCGCGCTGATGTCCGGGATCGTGATCATGACGATCATCCTGGTGCTGGCGATCGGTCGCGCCGTTGTTCACCTCGTACAACCCGGACGCGCAGAACCTCAACGCGACGCTGCTCGGGCCGAGCGCACACCACCTGCTCGGCACCGACCAGCTCGGCCGGGACACCTGGACCCGGCTGCTTTACGGCCTGCGGGAGGACCTGGGGATCGCGTTCATCGCGGTGCTGTTCCCGTTCTTCCTCGGCTCGCATCCTCGGCAGCCTGGCCGGTTACTTCGGCGGCTGGGCCGACACGGTGATCATGCGGATGGTCGACGTGGTGGTCGCGTTCCCGTTCTACGTGCTGATCATCGCGCTGGTGTTCGTGCTCGGCCCGGGTGTGCGGAGCATCTTCATCGCGATCACGCTGGTGGGCTGGGTTTCCTACGCGCGGATCATCCGCGGCGAGATCCTGGTGGCCAAACGGCAGGACTATGTGCTCGCCGCCCAGTCGGGCGGCCTGCGGCAGCGTGCGCATCATGGGCCGCCACCTGATGCCGAACACCATCACCCAGGCGATCATCTATTCCATGTCCGACATCGTCCAGGACATGCTGGCCATCGTGACGCTGGGCTATTTCGGCCTGGGCGTGCCGCCGCCGACCGCGGACCTCGGGCTCGATGATCAACGACGGCCAGAACTTCCTGTCCACGCACTGGCAGCTGACGACGTTCCCCGGCCTCGCGGTGGTGGTCGTGGGCCTGGGCCTGTCCCTCATCGGCGACGGCCTCGCCGACGTGCTCCGGCCGGGCCAGGCATGACCGCGCTGGGAGGCACCGCCCCGGCGGGAACCGGGCCGGCCGGGACCGTGCTGGAGGTCCGCGACCTGCACGTGCGGATCACCAGCCGGATGGGCACCGTCCGGGCGGTGGACGGCGTGTCGTTCGAGGTCGCCCCGGGCGAGGCGCTCGGCCTGGTGGGGGAGTCGGGGTCCGGCAAGAGCATGACGCTGCGCGCCGTGCTCGGCGTGCTGCCCCCCGAGGCGCGGGTCACCGCGGGCGAGATCCTGCTGGACGGCGTGAACCTGGTGAAAGCGTCCCAGCATCGACCTCAACCGGATCCGTGGCCCGAAGATGTCGATGATCTTCCAGGAGCCGATGAGCGCGCTCAACCCGGTGATGCGGGTGGGCCGGCAGATCGCCGAGGGGCCGCAGGTGCACCTGGGCCTCAACCGCGCCCGGTCCGCGGAGCGGGCGCTGGAGCTGATGCGCCGGGTGGGCATCCCCGACCCGGAGCGGCGGTTCCGCGCCTACCCGCACGAGTTCTCCGGTGGCATGCGCCAGCGGGTGATGATCGCGATTGCGCTGTCCTGCGACCCCGAGATCATCCTGTGCGACGAGCCGACCACCGCCCTGGACGTCACGATCCAGGACCAGATCCTGCGGCTGCTGGCCCGGCTGTGCCGCGAGTCCGGGGTCAGCCTGGTGTTCGTCACCCATGACCTGCCGGTGGTCGCGCAGGTCTGCCAGCGGGTAGCCGTGATGTACGGCGGGCAGCTGGTCGAGCGTGGCGCCGTCGGGGACGTCCTGCTCGACCCACGGCACCCGTACACCCGCGGCCTGGTCCGGTCGGCGCCGGACTTCGACTACGTGCAGGACTCGCTGGTGCCGATCCCCGGGGCACCGCCCAGCCTGATCACGCCGCCGCCGGGGTGCCGGTTCCACCCGCGGTGCGAGTTCGCCGAGGAGGACTGCCGGGTGAATGAGACCCCGCTGCGGCCGCTGCCCGGCGACCGCGCCACCGCCTGCCTGCACTGGGAGCGCTGCCTGGAAGCGGTGGCCGCGGATCGGGCGCAGGCATGACCGCGGCGCAGGACAGGCCGGCTGGCCCGCTGCTGGAAGCCCGCGGGGTGGCCGTGTCCTTCCCGGTCGGCTCCCAGCTCACGGCGCGGATACGGCACGAGGAGCGGCTGCTCCGCGCGGTGGACGGGGTGGACCTGGAGGTCGGCCGTGGCGAGGCGCTCGCCCTGGTGGGCGAGTCGGGCTCGGGCAAGTCGACGCTGGCCCTCGCGCTCGCGGGGCTGCTCCCGGCCGGAAGCGGCGAGATAAGCCTGGACGGAAAGACCCTCCCGCGCCGCCGTTCGAGCGCGGACCGGCGCCGGGTCCAGATGGTGTTCCAGGACCCGTACTCCTCGCTGAACCCCCGGATGACCGTGGGCGCGATGCTGCGGGAACTGCTCCGGGTCCATCACGTGGTGCCCAGGAGCCAGGCGACCGAGGAGAGCAAGCGGCTGCTCACCCTGGTCGGCCTGCCGGCCGAGGCCGTGACCGCCTATCCCCGCCAGTTCTCCGGCGGCCAGCGGCAGCGCATCGCCATCGCCAGGGCCCTGGCGCTGCGCCCCGAGGTGCTCATCGCCGACGAGCCGGTGTCCGCGCTGGATGTCAGCGTGCAGGCCACGATCCTCAACCTGCTCGACAACCTTCGTTCGGAACTGGGGCTGTCGCTGCTGCTGATCTCACACAACCTGGCCGTGGTACGGCACCTGTGCGACCGGGTCGCGGTCATGTACCT
Source organism: uncultured Actinomycetes bacterium (assembly GCA_963730235.1). GTDB lineage: Bacteria > Actinomycetota > Actinomycetes > Streptosporangiales > Streptosporangiaceae > DASXKD01. The sequence continues at coordinate 108,722 of CAVSRH010000001.1, read as the reverse complement.
GGGCCGCATCGTCGAGGTGGCGCCCACCGAGGAGCTGTTCGGCACGCCCCGCCACCCCTACACCCGCGGCCTGCTCGCCGCGATACCGCGGCTGGCGAACAACGCCTCGGACACCGAGGCACCCGCGATCACCGGGGACCCGCCCAGCCCGCTGCGCATCCCGGCGGGATGCCGGTTCCGCACCCGGTGCCCGATCGCGCAGGAGCGGTGCGCGCAGGAGGACCCGGCGCTCACCGGAGCCGCGCAGGCACCGGGGCACCTGGCTGCCTGCCACTTCGCGTTCGCACCCGTGCCGCCCGCCGTAACCGGCCTGGCGCGGACCGCGGACCAGTCATGACGGGCCGGCATCCGGAGGAGAGGAGGCGGCCGTGAAGATCTTCCTGTCCAGTGACATGGAGGGCACCGCGGGGGTCGTCGACTGGGAGCAGTGCGTCGGCGACGGGCCGGAGGCCGCCGCCGGGCGCAAGCTGCTGCTCGCCGAGGTCAACGCGGCCATCGAGGGCGCGCTGGCCGGCGGGGCGACCGAGGTCGTGGTCAACGACTCGCACTCGACCATGCGCAACCTCCCGGCTGACGAGCTGGCGGGCGGGGCGTCCTACATCTCCGGGAGCCACAAGCCGCTGTACATGATGCAGGGCCTGGACGGCAGCTTCGACGCGGTGCTGTTCGTGTCCTATCACGGGTCGATCGGGGCGCCGGCCGGGCTGTCGCACACCTACAACCCGCGCGCGGTCATGGAGGCAAGGCTCGGTGGCGTGGTGACCGGGGAGGCGGGCATCAACGCCCTGGTGGCCGCGCACTACGGGGTGCCGGTGATGCTGGTCACCGGGGACAGGTGCGCCTGCGAGGAGACGGCGGCGCTGATCCCCGGCGTGCACACCGCCGTGGTCAAGGAGCACGTCAGCCGGCTGGCCGCGCACAGCCTGCACCCGGCCCGGGCCCGCGCGCTGATCCGGGAGACCGCGCAGCGGGCGGTCGAGGGCGCGGCCGGCGCCAGCCCCCCGCCGGTGGGCTCGGCGCCGCTGGAGGTCTCCGTCCGGACCACCGATATCGCCGAAGCGGCGGCCTGGGTCCGCGGCGTGGAGCGAACCGGCCCTCGCGAACTTCGTTTCCGGGGCGACAGCCCACTTGCCGTGTACCGCAGTTTTTGCGCGGCGATCCTGCTGACCCGCGCGGTTGCGGAGGTGGTGTGACCAGGGGTACGCCCGGCAGCCAGCGCCGCGCGTCCCGCTTGGTCGATATCGCCGAGGCGGTCGGTGTGCACGTGTCCACCGTGTCCCGTGTGCTCAACGGGGACCCCGCGCAGTCGGTACGCCCCGAGGTCTACGAACTGATCCTCAAGACCGCCCGCCAGCAGGGCTACCGGCCGAACGCGCTGGCCCGGGCGCTCAAGCGCCGCCGCACCGGCGCCCTTGCCTTCGTCATCCCGCTGCTGCGCAACCCGATCTGGGTCCGGCTGCAGCGCGGCGCCCTGCAGCGCGCCAGCGAGCGCGGCTACGTCGTCATGATCATGGAGGAGCCCGGCGAGCACGCGAAGCCGCCCGACGACTACCGGTACCTGGTGGAGGAGAGCAGGGTCGACGGGCTCCTGCTGGCCACCGCGCTGCGGATCCCCGGTCATGCCGGTGGCGTGCCCGCGGTCCCGCACGTGTACGTGAACCGCCGCGGCCCCGATCGCGGCAACGACGTCGTGATGGACGAACCGGGAGCGATCCGGCTGTTCCTCGACTACGTGACCGGCCTCGGTCACCGCTCCGTGGTGCTGATCGACGGGCCGCCCGAGGTGGACACCGTGCACCGCCGGGTGAGCGCGGCCCGGCGGATCTGTGCCGCGGAGGGGATCCAGCTCACCGTGCGCCATGAGGCGCCCACCGAGGAGGGTGGCTGGCGGGCCGTGACCCGGTTGCCGGGCCGGGGTGCCCTGCCCACCGTCTGCGGGGTCGGCAGCCTGAACCAGTTGTTCGGGGTGCTCGCCGCGCTCCGCCAGTCGGGCATCGGGGTACCGTCCCAGATGTCCGTGGTGAGCTTTGACGAGGACGAGTGCCTGGCCTTCCTTGAGGTTCCGGTGACCAGCGTGGCCATGCCCCTGGTCAACCTGGGCAGTGCCGCCGTGGACGCGCTGGTCGCACGCATCGAGCGGGAGCCGGCCAGCGACGTCATGGTCCGGGAGCCGATGAGCCTGATCCTGCGCGGCTCCGTCGCCCCGCCCCACCCATGATCGTTTCCTCGCCCGCGGGCGATCCCTAGGGCGCGGGGCCCCCTCATACGACGCCGGGCGTCTGATGGATGACGGGGTTGTTCCGCCTAGCCGGCGGTGCAACCATGCGTGGGACTTCTGTGAAGGCAATCACGCTGGGAGCTGATCGGTATGCGCCGGTTCCTGTACGCCGCCATCGTGGGGACCGCGGCCGTCTTGGCGGCCGGGTCGGCCACCGTCCCGGCACTCGCGGCCGCCACCACGTGGACCGTCACCCCGGGCGGGGCGTTCACCAACCCCTTCGCCCGCCAGACACGCCTCAGTGACCTGCACACCGGGGGCAAGAATTACGCCTGTCAGCCCCTAAAAATTACCGGCACCTTCGGCAGTGGCAGCGGCCTGGTCAACCCCATCGGCCAGATCGCCACCGTGCGCGGCCCCAGCACCAGCACGATCACCTGCGCCCTCCCCGGCATTGCGTTCCTGATCACCTTCACTCACTTTCCCATGAAGATCAGCGCCAGGCACTACGGTGCCGCCACCGGCGTGACCCAGGGGGTGATCACCGGCGTCCACATCAAAATCTCCACCGTCCCCGGACATGCGCCCTGCACCGGCACCATCGACGGCACCGGCCCGAACGCCGACAACGGCAAAATCCCCTTCACGTACGCCAACACTGGCGGTGAACTGGATGGTGAACTGGACTTCGCGCAGGTCCTCATCAACCTGACGGCCTACAACGTCACTGGCTGCGGCGGCCAGATCCACAGTGGTGATCAGTTCATCTACCAGGTCATGGCGTTCCCGCGAACCTCAACAGGCATGGCCAGCACCATCACCAGCCCGTAGCCGCAACCAGGTGGGCAAGGCACCAGCCCAGGAACATCACGGAGGTGCTGCCTGCAACGCTGGTCCTGCCCGCGACAGGAGAAGGGCATGGACCGTGAGGCACGTTTCCGTGCGGTGTTCGACGCGGCGTACGCGCCGCTGTGCCGCTACGCCCGTCATCGCGGGCTGACCGGGGCGGACGCGGAGGACATTGTCGCGCAGACCCTGGAGATCGCCTGGCGCCGGATCGACGATGTGCCCATGGCGGAGCCGCTTCCCTGGCTGTACGCGGTTGCCCGCAACCTGTGGCGCAACCAGGTACGCCAGGTCCACCGGCGCAGCGAGATCCTCGCCCGCTACCGGGCGCTGCCACCGGCCGGAGCGTGCGGCGACCCGGCCAGCCTGGAGCCGGGCCTGCTGCGCGCCGGGCTGGCCTCGCTGAGCGAGCGTGACCAGGAAGTGCTGCGCCTGGTTGCCTGGGACGGCCTCACCCCAGCCGAAGCCGCCGTCGTGCTGGGCTGCACGCCAGTGGCGGCCCGTTCCCGGCTGCACCGGGCACGCGGTCGCCTGGCGGCCCGGCTCGGCCTGAACACCAGAGTGCAACGCCAGGCCCTGGCAGGACACGAGCAGGGTGACGGCTTCGATCTCACGGAGGCTCGCAATGACCCCACTCGATGACGACCTGCTGGCCGCCCTGCGCGCCGCGCGGCCAGCCCCTGGCTACGAGCCGTCCGCGACTTCACCCGCGGCTCAGGCGATGCTCGCCCGCGTCCTGCGATCTCGCCAGGACCCGGCGGGCCGCCACAACGTGGCCCGGTTCCGCCGCTGGCGCCGCAGGCTCGGGCCGGCCGCCAGCCGCGGCCGCTGGGGGCCGGGCGCCGCTGGCCGGGCTGGCTGGTGCCGCTGGCCGCCGCCGCAGCGGTCATCGCCGTGGTCGCTGGCACCGCGGCCATCGCGGGGGCAATCCACGGCACCCGGGCGACGGCTGGCGCGAGCCCGGCTCATCGGGCTACCGCCTACGTGGTCAACAGCGCTAAGGACACGGTGATCCCGATCCGGACCGCGACCAATACGCCGGGTAAGCCGATCAAGGTCGGCATCCAGCCGGTGGCGATCGCGATCACCCCGGACGGCAAGACCGCCTACGTAGCCAACGAAGTCCGGGGCTCGGTGACCCCGATCCGGACCGCGACCAACACCGCCCTGCCACCGATCAAGACCGGCAGGACGCCCGTCGCTATCGCGATCACCCCGGACGGCAAAACCGCCTACGTCGCCAACGGCGCTTCGGGCACGGTGACCCCGATCCGGACCGCGACCAACACGGCCCTGCCACCGATCAAGGTCGGCCGCCTCCCTATGGCCATCGCGATCACCCCGGACGGCAAGACCGCCTACGTCGCCAACCTTAATTCGACGATGGTGACCCCGATCCGGATCGCCACCAACACGGCCCTGCCACCGATCAAGACCGGCCACGGCCCTGCCGCCATCGCGATCACCCCGGACGGCAAGACCGCCTACGTGGCCAACGGCGCTTCGGGCACGGTGACCCCGATCCGGACCGCGACCGACACGGCCCTGCCGCCGATCAAGACCGGCGGCGACCCGCTGGCCATTGCCATCACCCCGGACGGGAAAACCGCCTACGTGGTCAACCAGGATTCGGACACGGTGACCCCGATCCAGACCGCCACCAACACGGCCCTGCCGCCGATCAAGACCGGCCGCCTCCCTCAGGCCATCGCGATCACCCCGGACGGCAAGACCGCCTACGTAGGCAACAACACCGCGGGCACGGTGACCCCGATCCGGACCGCCACGAACACGGCCCTGCCACCGATCAAGACCGGCGGCAACCCGTTCGCCATCGTCATCACCCCGGACGGGAAGACCGCCTACGTGTCCCTCGTCACGGCCGGGGTGACCCCGATCCGGATTGCCACCAACACGGCTCTCCCCAGGATCAAGACCGGTTACTCCGGCCCCATCGCCATCACCCGAGCAGCCGGGAGGTGAACGTCGCGCCGGGGCTGAGTCCCGCCAGGGACTCGGTCAGTTCCGCCTCGGCGGCGCGCAGGCCGCCGGGGCCGAGCGCGGCGAGGCCGTCCAGGACGAACATCGCCGTCGTGGTCGTGTGGGTGATCCTCGTGCGCACGCACTGGCGCCAGTTCCACCGCCGGCAGGTCACCCCGCGATCGTCGCGCCAGACCACCTCGCCCGGGTCCGGGTGCTCGACGGCCGGCTGCCCGTCCGCGGTCGTGTCGAAGTCCTCGTCGCCGGCCGCCCGGACGAGCCTGGCCGGCCCGGCGTAGCGGTCCAGGTCCTCGCCGCCGACCGGAAGCAGGCAGGTAATGGACACCGCGTTGTAGGCGTCGGTGATCCGGTCGATGCGCGGCAGGCCGGCCGCCACCCGCCGCAGCAGGGCTTCGACGCTCGGCCTGGTCCGCTGCGGCTTGGCGCCGAAGGCGCGGAACGCCTCCCGCCACTCGGCCACCTGCGGCAGGTCCTCGGGACGCCCGCCGGCCAGGTGCTTGCGGGCCCGGTCCTCGGCGCCGGCCAGCAGGGCGCCGCTGGCACCGTCGCTCGGCCCGGGGTGCAGGCCCTCGGCCACGATCAGCAGCGCGGCATAGTCCGGCCGCAGTGCCCGCACCTCGGCGGCCACCTCCGCCGCGTCAAGCCACATCGCTGCCCCCTCCCCGGCGAAGCAGCCGCGAAGCCACCCATGGCCGCCCGCAGCCGCCCCGCGAAGTCTGTTCGCGAACCGGACCAGCGCATCCTAGTGCCCCGCCCGGTAGCGTGGAGCGCGCCGGTCAGCGGAGGGAGGCCCCGATGCTCGCAGGCAGGGGTGCGATCGCCCGGGCAGGCGCGACGGCCCTGGCCACCGCCCTGACCGGGGCGGCGGTGCTGGTTACCGCCACAGGTGCCGCGCCCTCGGCCGCGGCGGCCGTGACGACCTGGACGGTCCGCCCGGGCGGGACGATCACGGCGGCGGCAGGCAAGACCACGCTGGCCGACACCCCCACCGGCGCCATGATTCCCTGCGCGTCCGCGCGCATGTCCGGCACGCTCAAGGCGGGCAGCGGGCTGCCGGGCGCCGGCATCGGATCGCTCAGCACGGCGGCGTACTCGCATTGCGCGGCGGGAGGGCTGAACGAGGCGACGCTGACCGCTCGCGGCCTGCCATGGCGGCTGAATCTCACCTCCTACGACCGGCGGACCGGCGTGGCCATGGGCACGATCAGCCACCTCAAGATCGGCGTCGCCGCCATCCTCCACCAGTGCACCGCGGTGATCAACGGCACCAGCGGCACCGCGCCTGACGGCGTGGTACCGGTCAGCTACGCCAGCAAGACCGGCACCCTGAAGATCCTCCAGGATGGCGGCGACCTGCACTGGTACCACGTCGCCCACGATTGCGCCGGCATCGTCCGCGACGGCGACGCGGCCACGCTCTCCGCCAGCTACACGATCTCGCCGCGCCAGGCGATCACCAGTCCTTAGCCACCCGGGTCCCGCGCCAGCCACCCGGGTCCGGCGCCGCAGCGGTGCGGCACGAACCCCGCTAGCCGGCGCCGGCGATGCGGTACCCGACACCCGGGGTGGTGGTGATCACCGGCGGCTCCCCGAGCTTGCGCCGCAGCCGGCCGATGGTCACCGTAACCGTGTTGGTGAACGGGTCGGCCTGCTCGTCCCAGGCCTGTTCGAGCAGGTCCTCGGCGGACAGGTAGCCGGGCGCGGCGTGCAGCAGCGCCTCAAGGACGGCGAACTCCTTGACCGACAGGTCAAGCTGGCGCCCGTCCCTGGTGACGGTGCGCCGCACCGGATCCAGCTCGATCCCGGCCGCGCGCAGGGTCCGCGCCCTGGCCGCAGGCCGGCGCCGGGCCAGGGCACGGATGCGCAGCACAAGCTCGGGGAAGTGGAACGGCTTGGCGAGGTAGTCGTCGGCGCCCAGGCCCAGCCCGCTGACCCGGTCGCCGGGGGAGTCCGCCGCGGTCAGCATCAGCACCATGACCCGGTCGTCCTGCCCGGTGATCATCTGGCAGAGGGTGTCGCCGTGGATGCCCGGCAGGTCCCGGTCCAGCACCACCACGTCGTAGCAGTTGAGGTCGAGCTTGGCCGCCGCCTCGAGCCCGTCCCGCGCGGCGTCCACCGCCATGCCCTGGTCCCGCAGGCCCTCGACCAGCACCTCGGCCAGCGACCGCGAGTCCTCCACCACCAGCACCCTCATGCCGGCACACCGGTCCCGGCGAGCTGCCCGGCCGCCGCCAGCGGCAGGGCGATGCTGACCCGCAGGCCGCCCTCGGGCCGGGCCCGCAGGTCGAGGGTGCCGCCGTGCGCCCCCGCGATGGCCTCGACGATCGAGAGCCCGAGCCCGGAACCGCGGTCAGACCCGGTCCGGTCCGCGCCGAGCCGCCGGAACGGCTGGGCGAGCTGGGAGACCTGATCCTGGTCGAGGACGTCGCCGCCGGTCTCCACCACCAGGTGCGCGAGCTGGCCCTCGGCCCCGGTGCTGACGCTGACCCAGCCGCCGTCGCGGTTGTGCCCGATCGCGTTGTCGAGCACGTTGTCGACCATCCGGCACAGCAGCGCCTGGCTGCCCGTCACCCAGGTGCCGCCGGCCCCGGTGACGTGGTGCACGGTCAGGTGCCGGGCGGCGATCGCATCGGCCCGCACCGCAAGGGCCGCGGCCGTGACGTATTCCAGCGAGAGCGTGGTGCGGCCGGGCAGATCGCCGTGCTGCGCCCGGGCCAGTGCCAGGAACCCGTCGAGCAGCCCGTCGACCCGGTCAAGCTCGGCGCGCAGCCGGTCCGCCAGGGCGATCGTCTGCGCGGGCACCGGCTCCGGCTTGGCGACCGCGACGTCGACGCTGGCCCGCATGGTGGTCAGCGGGGTGCGCAATTCGTGCGAGACGTTGGCGACGAACCGCCGCTGCGCGGCGAACGCGCCCTCCAGCCGGCCCAGCAGCCCGTCGATGGTGTCCGCGAGGTCCTTCAGTTCGTCTCCGGGGCCGGTCACGGCCAGCCGCTCGTGCAGGCTGTCCGCGGAGAACCGCCGGGTGGCCGCGGTCATCAGGCGCAGCGGGCGGAGCACCCGGCCGGCCACGAGCCAGCCGACCGCCAGCGACACGACGGTCATGATGCCCAGCGCGATCGCCGACCCGACCAGCAGGCCGTGTGAGACGCCCGAGTGGAGCTGGGACTCCGCGTTCGCGAGCTGGTCCTGCAACTCGTGGATCCGGATCTGGTCCCGGGTCAGCGGGGACAGCACTGCCTGGTTCGCCGCGGTCGCCGAAACCCGGGACGAGGACACGGCCACGCCGCTGGCGATGGCCAGCAGCACCGCACCCGACACCACGAACAGGACGCCGTACAGGGCGGTCAGCCGCATCCGCACGGTGCGGCGCGGCAGCACGCCCGCCAGCAGCATTCGCATCTCTCGCCTCCCCGCTGGCTCGCGCTCTCCAGGCAGGTCGCAGCCTCCCCCGGCCTCCAGGATGCCCGGCCGGGCCTAACAGCGGAATAACGGCCCGTGTTCGGCCGGTGTTAGCGCCGCTGCCCTACAACCGTCGCATGGACGTGATGATCGAAGTACGCGGGCTGCGCAAGAGCTTCGGCCCGGCGCTGGCGCTGGACGGGATGACATTCACCGTCGCGCCGGGGCAGGTGACCGGGTTCGTCGGCCCCAACGGCGCGGGCAAGACCACCACGATGCGGGTGATCCTCGGCCTGGACGCGCCCGACGCGGGCACCGCCCTGGTCGGCGGGCAGCGGTACGCCAGCCTGCGGTACCCGCTGCGCCATGTCGGCTCGCTGCTGGACGCGGCCGCGCTGCAGCCCAGCCGCACCGCCCGCAACCACCTGCTGTGGCTGGCCCACTCCCAGGGCCTGGACGCCCGCCGTGCCGACGCGGTGCTTGCCCAGGCCGGCCTGGAGAAGGTGGGCCGGCGCCGGGCGGGCGGGTTCTCACTCGGCATGCGTCAGCGGCTAGGCATCGCCGCCGCCATGCTCGGCGACCCGCCGGCGCTGATGCTGGACGAGCCGTTCAACGGCATGGACCCCGAGGGCATCGTCTGGATGCGCGGCTTCCTGCGGTCGCTCGCCGCCGAGGGCCGCGCCGTGCTGGTGTCCAGCCACCTGATGAGCGAACTGGAGACGCTGCTCACAGAGGATGGCGCCGGCCACCTGGTCGTCGTCGGCCGGGGCAAGGTCATCGCCGACACCAGCGTCGCCGAACTGCTCGCCGCGGCGTCCGGCGACCGGGCCCTGCTGCGCACCACCGATCCGGACCGGGCGGCGGTGGTGCTGAGGCACGCGGGGGCCTCCGTCGGCGTCGCCGGTGCCGGCCTGCCGACCGTCACCGGGCTGGACACCGGGCAGATCTCCGCCCTGCTCGCCGGGCAGACGGTGCCGTTCTCCGAACTGTCCTCGCACCGCGCCACGCTGGAGGAGGCCTACCTGGGCCTGACCCAGGACGCGGTCGAGTACCGCGCGGCGGTCGAAGAGGGCCCGGCGATGACCGCCACCCAGGCACCACCGCAGGCGCCGCCGGAGGCAGGGGCGGGCCGGGACAGCTTCGCCGGCTGCTCCGGGCGGAGTGGACCAAGTTCCGCACGGTCCGCGGCTGGGTCATCGGCCTGACCGTCGCCGCGCTGGTGACCGTAGTGGTCGGTCTGCTGCCGGCGGCCGGCAGCCTGACAGCGTGCAGCAACAACGGCCAGCCGTGCCACTTCGTGTACCCGGTGGGCCCCGGCGGCGAGGCGGTCACCGACACGTTCTACTTCGTGCACCGGCCGCTGGCGAGGGACGGCAGCATCACCGCACGGGTGACCTCGCTGACCGGCCAGCTGCCGACCGCGACGAGCAGCGGCCGGGTCCGGGCCGGGCAGCGCCCGGCGCGGGCATGCACCCCGGCCTGGAGCCATGGTCCAAGGGCGGCCTCATCGTCAAGGCGAGCACCGCCCAGGGCTCGGCCTACGCGGCGGTCCTGGTCAGCGGCGATCACGGGGTGCGGATGCAGTACGACTACACCCAGGACATCGCCGGGCCTGCCGGGCCGTCCCGCGCCGCGTCCCCGCGCTGGCTGCGGCTCACCCGGGCGGGCGACACGATCACCGGCTACGCGTCCGCCGACGGGACGCACTGGACGCAGGTCGGCACCGCGACCCTGCCCGGGCTGCCGGCCACCGTCCAGGCCGGCCTGTTCGCCACCTCCCCGCCTACACCGTGACCACGGCCCAGGGCCGCTCGGCACCAGCGGCACGGCGGGCCCACCCTGGCCACCGCCGCCCTCGACCACGTCACCCTGCGCGGCGCCGCACCCGGCGCCTGGACCGGCACTCAGATCGGCGCCGGCCCCAGCGACCCGGCCCCGGCCATGCCCGGCGGCTACCACCAGGCCGGCGGCACGTTCACGGTGACCGGGTCCGGGGACATCGCACCGGACGAGCCCGGCGGCGCAGGCCCCGGCCAGCCCCTCGACCACACCCTGGTCGGCGCGTTCGCCGGGCTGATCGCCGTGGTGGTGGTCGCGACGATGTTCATCACCGCCGAATACCGGCGCGGCCTGATCGCCGTCACGTTCGCGGCCAGCCCGCGGCGCGGCCAGGTGCTGGCCGCGAAGGCCATCGTGATCGGCGTGGTCAGCTTCGCCGCCGGGCTGGTGGCCGCGGCCATCGCGATCCCGCTCAACAGCCATGTGCTGCGCGCCAACGGCAACTACCTGTACCCGGTGACCCTGCTGACGCAGGCCCGCCTGGTGGCCGGCACCGCGGCGCTGCTCGCCGTCGCCGCCGTGCTCGCCCTCGCCCTCGGGGCGGTGCTGCGCCGCGGCGCGATCGCGGTGACCGTGGTCATCGTGGCGATCGTCCTCCCGTACCTCGTCGCGGTCACCACGTCCTGCCGGCCGGCGCGGACAACTGGCTGATGCGGCTGGTCCCGGCCGCGGGCCTTCGCGGTCCAGCAGGCCATCCCGAACTACCCGCAGGTGAGCAACGCCTGCACGGTGGCGGGGGGCTGCTACCCGCTGGCACCCTGGGCCGGGCTTCGCCGTGCTCTGCGCCTGGGCCGCGGCCGCCCTGGCCCTCGCGGTGTTCCTGCTGCGCCGGAGGGACGCATGAGCGTGGCGCTGCGCGCCGAGTGGACCAAGCTGCGCACCTCCCCGGGGACCACCTGGCTGCTGCTGGCCGTGTCGCGGTGACGGTGGCGGTCAGCGCCGCGGCCGCGGCGTCCGCCCGGTGCCCGGCGGCCGGCTGCGGCCAGGACCCCGGCAAGATCAGCCTCACCGGCATCGACCTGGGCCAGGCGGCGGCCGCCATCGTGGCCGTGCTGGCGGTCAGCACCGAGTACAGCACCGGCATGATCCGCACCACCCTGGCGGCGATGCCGGCCGGGTCACCGTGCTGGCCGCCAAGGCGGCCGTGGTCACCGCGCTGATCCTGGCCGCCGGGGCGGTCGCCGCGGCCGGCAGCCTGCTCGCCGGGTGGCTGATCCTGCCCGGGCACGGCTTCACCCGTGCGCACGGGTTCGCGCCGCTGACCCTGGCCGACGGCGCGGTGCTGCGCGCCACCGCCGGCTCCGTCCTGTACCTGGCCCTGATCGCGCTGCTCAGCCTCGGTGCCGCCGCCGCGGTGCGGGACTCGGCCGTGGCCATCGGGCTCGTGCTCGGCCTGCTCTACCTGCTCCCGATCGTCGCCGCCGTGGTCGGCAACGCGACCGTGCAGCGGCACCTGCTGCAGACCGCGCCGATGACCGCCGGGCTGAACATCCAGGCCACCACCGGCCTGCGCGGCCTGCCGCTGTCCCCGTGGCAGGGCCTGGCGGTGCTGGCCGCCTGGGCGGCCGGGACGCTGCTGGCCGGCGGCGTGCTGCTGCGTGTCAGGGACGCATGAGGTGCGATCATGCGCTACGCACCCCCGGGGCCCGCCCCTGGGCCACACCGCGCCGCCGCCCCCGGCTAGCCGCCCGGAGTAGCGTTCGGAGCATGACGATGCAGACCCGCCGCCTGGGGCGGACCGGAGCGGACGTGACCATCCTCGGCTATGGCGCCATGGAACTGCGCGGCGAGCCGCACGCCTCGGCGATCGTGGACCCCGCCGCGGGACGGCTGCTCAACGAGGTGCTCGACGCCGGCATCAACCTGATCGACACATCCATCGACTATGGCCGCAGCGAGGAGCTCATCGGGCGCTACCTGGGCCACCGGCGGGAGGAGTACTTCCTGGCGTCCAAGTGCGGCTGCCTGCTCGGCCCGCCGCCGCCCGGTGCCAAGCCGCCGTTCCCGCACGACTGGAGCGCCGCCAACGTCCGGGCCGGGATCGAGCAGAGCCTGCGCCGGCTGGACACCGACCACCTGGACCTGGTGCAGGTGCACATGTCGCCCAGCCGCGCGCAAATGGAGGCGGACCAGACCATCGAGACGATCGTGGCGATGCGCGACGAGGGCAAGACCCGGTTCATCGGCATGTCGGGCATCCTGCCGAACCTCCCCGACCACATCGCCATGGGCATCTTCGACGTGTTCCAGATCCCCTACTCGGTGGTCCAGCGGGAGCACGAGGACCTCATCACCGCCGCGGCGCAGTCCGGCGCCGGGACGCTGATCCGGGGCGGGGTCGCCCGCGGCGCGCCCGCCGAGGACAAGAACTGGGCCCAGGGGCCGCTCGGGCTGCCCCCGGGCGAGGGCCAGCGCCGCTGGGATTCGGCCGGGCTGGACGACCTGCTCGGCGGCATGCCGCGGCATGAGTTCGTGCTCCGCTTCACGCTCAGCCACCCGGACCTGTCCAGCACGATCGTGGGCACCTCCAACCCGGAGCACCTGCGGGCCAACCTGGCCATCGCGGCCAAGGGGCCGCTGCCGGACGACCTCTACGCCGAAGTCAGGAAGCGGCTGGGGTGACCGGTCCGGTTACGATGCGGCTGTGAAGTTCGCGATCGCGATACCCCAGTTCGTCGCGGACGGTGAGTTCGACCCGGCCGCGTACCGCAGCTATTTCGCCCGCGCCGAGGAGCTTGGCTTCGACAGCGCGTGGGCGCAGGAGAACATGCTCGGCGCGGCGCCGCAGCTCAGCCCCCTGGAGGCGATGACCTACGCCGCCGCGTGCACCGAGCGGCTGCGGCTGGGCTGCGTGGTGTTCGTGTCCACCCTGCACAGCCCGGTGCACCTGGCCAAGAGCCTGGCCTCGCTGGACCAGCTCAGCCGCGGCCGGATCGAGGTCGGCGTCGGTACCGGCGGCAAGATGCGGCCGTTCGCCGCGTTCGGGGTGGACGGCGACCGGTACGTCGCGCGGTTCACCGAGGGGATCGCGCTGATGAAGGCGCTGTGGACCGAGCCACGGGTCACCTTTGACGGAGAGTTCTGGCAGTTGCGGGACGCGCCGATGGAGCCCAAGCCGTTCCAGAAGCCGTACCCGCCGCTGTGGTTCGGCGCGAACGGGCCGGCCGCGCTGCGCCGGGCCGTGCGGCTCGGCCACGGCTTCTTCGGCGCGGGCTCCACGCCCACCGCGCGGTTCGCCGAGCAGGTCCAGATCGTGCGGGAGGCGCTCGCCGCGGCGGGCCGTCCGGCCGCGGACTTCGCCATCGCCAAGCGCCTGTACGTCGCGATCGACGACGACGGCGCGCGGGCGCGCCGCCGGATGAACGCGGAGATGGAGCACCTCTACGGGCGGCGGTCGGCCGACATCGAGGCGGCCGCGGTCGCGGGCACGCCGGCCGAGTGCGCCGCCGCGGTGCGCGAGGCCGCCGCGGCCGGCGCGGAACTGATCCTGTTCACGCCCATGTTCGAGCAGGCCGAGCACGCCGAGCGGCTGGCCGCGGAGGTCATCCCCCAGCTCGGCTGAACAAGCCACGCTGGGGGATGACCGCCTGCCCGCGGGCTTACCTGGTGAAGACGATCTCGATGCGGTTGAACGCGGTGTAGGCATGCGGGTAGCCGTCACCGGGGCCGTTCTGGCTGTCGTCGCCGGCGGCCGCGATCTTCTGCAGCACCTTCATGCCGCCGATCACCATCCCGAACGGGGTGTAGTCCGGCGGGATCTTGCTGCTGTTCTTCCAGTTGAAGAAGAACTGGCTGCCGTTGGTGTTGGGCCCGGCGTTCGCCATGGCCACGATGCCCTTCGCGTAGGTGGCGCCGGTCAGGTTCTCGTCGTTGAACCGGTAGCCGGGGGCGCCGGAACCGGTGCCGGTCGGGTCGCCGCACTGCAGCACGAAGATCACCTTGACGGTGAGCCGGTGGCAGTGGGTTCCGTTGAAGTAGCCGCGCTGGGCCAGGAACCGGAACGAGTACGTGGTGCATGGAGCCTTGGTGACCAGCATCCGGACCGTGATGACGCCCTGCGTGGTGTGCATGACCGCGATGTACGGGCGCGCCGCCTTCTTCATGGTGAAGTTCGGCAGGCCCTTGAAATCATCGAACGGGACCGCCTTGGTGTAGCCACAGCCGGGCTCGGGTGGGGCTCCCCGTAGCGCGCTGCCGGCCTGCACGGTGAAGCCCGCCTGCCTGGTTTGCGCGGCCTGGGCGTGCCCGGCCGCCGGCGCGCTGCTTGACTGCGCGCTGGCCGAGGCGGCACCGCCTGCGGTGGCAACGGCGAGTATCGCGGCGGCTAGGGCTATGACCTGGCGCTTTGGCATGACCTGGACCTTTCTGCCGGACGATGGGGCGGCTCTGCCGGGACGAAACGGCGGCGCCAGCCTAGGCCGGGCGGCACGGTGGGTGCCAGGCACGCGGTGGCTAGATGATCGTCGCCCGCCCCCCGGGATCCGGGGGACGGGCGGCTACGGGGGCGGGATGGAGGCCGCCATGGGCCCGGGCGGCCTTAGCGCCGCTCGCCGAGGCCCAGGTACAGCTCCAGGCTCCTGCGCTGCGAGTAGTTCATTTCCTCCACGACGCCGGCCACGCGGTGGACGATCCGGCCGAAACGCGTCCTGGGCTCGATCGCAGTCATCTGAGGTGCTCCTCTCTTCACGGACCTCTGTCCGTTCGTGCCTTCAGCATCGCCGTAAGACCCCCGCCGCCGGATCGTACGAATGCCCTAATTCCCGCCCCGCCGCAGGCCTTAGGCCGGGTGGCCATGCCATAGTCCAGGCATGGCTATCTTTGACGACCTTGAGGCGGAGCAAGACCGGCTGGAGGAGATCCTCACCGGCCTCGCCGCCGCGCAGTGGACGGCGCCGTCGGCGGCGCCCGGCTGGAGCGTCACCGATGTCGTGCTGCACCTCGCGCAGACCGAGGAAGCCGTGGTCGCGAGCGTGAGCGGTGCCGCCCTGCGGCCCGAACGGGGATCCGGCGCCACCGTGGACCAGATCGTCGACGATCTCGTCCGGGCCGAACGGGACGAGCCGCCGGTGGTGTTCCGGCGCTGGCGGGAGGCCCGGCGCCGGGCGGTGAGCGCGCTGCGCGCGGCCGATCCCGGGCAGCCGCTGTCCTGGGTGGAAGCGCCGCTGAAACCGGCCACGATGGCCACCACCCGGCTGGCCGAGCACTGGGCCCACGGCCTGGACATCACCGGGCCGCTGGGCATCGCCTTTCCCGACACCGACCGGCTGCGGCACGTCGCCTGGCTGGCGCACCGCTCGCTGCCCTACGCGTTCGCGCTGGCCGGCGAGGGAGCCCAGGACGTGCGGTGCGACCTGACCGCCCCGGACGGCGCGGCATCCTGGCGGCTCGGGCCGGACGGCGCGGAGTCGGTGATCACCGGCCCGGCCGGTGCGTTCTGCCGGGTGGCCGCCCAGCGGCTGGCGCCCGGCCGGTCTGGCCTCCGGGCCACCGGCCCACAAGGGGACGCGGCCCTGCGGCTGCTGCGCACCTACGCGGCCTGAGCCCCTGGCTGTCACACCTGGGCGGTTTCGTGTGTCGAAGGTGGGTGAGGAAAGGACTCAGATCATGGCACGCATCTCACTGGACCCACCCAGGACGCTGAGCTACCGGATCGGCACCCGGTTCGCCCGCCGCAGGTACGGGGTGGTGCCCGATCCCGTCGCCGCCATGGCGCACAACGTGAAGGTGGGGCGCTCGTACGCGATCTTCGAGCTGGGCGTGGAGCGGTGGCGGGCGCTGGACCGTGGCCTGAAGGACCTCGCGGTCATGGCGGCGGCCGCGTCGATCGGCTGCACCTGGTGCCTGGACTTCGGCTACTGGGAAGCCACGGTGAACCACCGGGTGCCCGCGGAGAAGATCCGTGCCGTGCCCGGCTGGCGGGACAGCGACGTGTTCACCGAGCTGGAGCGGCTCGTGCTGGAGTACGCCGAGGCGATGACGGACACCCCGCCGAGCGTCACCGACGAGCTGGTGGCCCGGCTGAGCGCGCACCTCAGCGAGGCGGAACTGGTCGAGCTGACCGCGATCGTGGCCGTGGAGAACCTGCGGTCGCGGATCAACTCGGCGCTGGGCCTGACCGCGCAGGGGTTCAAGGACCGGTGCGAGATACCGGCCACGGCCGGGCTCTGAAGGGGAAGGGGAGGCGGGTGGGGTGACCGACGCGGAGGTGTTCGAGGCGCACCGCGGCCTCATGTTCGCGGTGGCCTACCGGATGCTCGGCACCATCGCGGACGCCGAGGACGCGGTGCAGGACGCCTGGCTGCGCTGGTCGGCGGCGCCCCGCGCGGATGTCCTGGACCCGAGGGCGTACCTGGCCCGGGTGGTCACCACCACGGCGCTGAACCGGCTCCGCTCGGCCCGTGCCCGCCGGGAGGCCTACGTCGGGCCATGGCTGCCCGAGCCGTTGCTGACCGAGGCCGGCCCGGATGCCGCCGAACGGGCCGAGCTGGCCGAGTCCGTGTCGGTGGCCATGCTGGTGGTCCTGGAGTCGCTGACACCGGAGGAGCGGGCGGTCTTCGTGCTGCGGGAGGTGTTCGGCTTCGGCCACGCCGAGATCGGGGCCGCCCTCGGCCGGCCCGCGCCCACCGTGCGGCAGCTCGCGCATCGCGCGCGGGAGCATGTCCAGGCGCGCAGGCCGCGGTTCGACGTGGACTGGAACCAGCAGCGCGAGGTGACCGAGCGGTTCCTCGCCGCCGCGGCCGGCGGGGACATCGAGAGCCTGATGACGGTGCTCGCCCCGGACGTGACGCTGCTCACCGACGGCGGGGGCAAGACCCGCGCCGCGCTGCGGCCGATCGTCGGGGCGCGCAAGGCGGCGCGGTTCCTCGTGGGGATCGCGGGCCGGCCCTACCTGGGCACACCGGTCTCCGATATGACGGTGACGGCGGCCGAGATCAACGGGAGCCCGGGCACCCTGATCACGGCGGGCGGCCGGACGCTCGCGGCCCTGACGCTGACGGTCTCGAGCGGCCGGATCACCGCGATCCAGCTGCTGGCCAATCCGGACAAGCTGACCGCGATCACCGCCGGCCGCACCCTGCCGATGTGAGCCGTCAGCCCGTCACGGTGAACGTGGTGCTCGCCGAGGCGAAGCTGCGGCGGCCCTGCGCCTCGATCGTGTGCGCTCCGGCGCTGGCTGCCGGGATCGTAATCTTGGTGCTGAACGTGCCGGCCGCGGTGGTCTTGACATGGCCGAGCACGGTGGTGTCGAAGTACACCGTCACGGTCTCGCCGGCGTAGAAGCCGCTGCCGCCGACGGTGACCTGGGCACCCACCGCGCCGCTGGCCGGATTCACCGACGTCAGGACCGGGGTGAACAGCTCGGCGGTATTGGTGGCCGCGCCGTAGTAGGTCGGGCCGCCACCGGCCGCCAGAACGCTGCCGTCCGGCAGCAGCGTGGCCGTCTGGAACACCCGGGGCTGCGTCATCGAGTTGACCGGGAACCAGAAACCGTCCCGGTAGATCTCGGCAGTGGCCAGGGCGGGCTGATTGCTGCACGAACTGCACCCGCCGGCGGCCAGGACCGTGCCGTCGGGCAGCACGGTGGCGGTCGCGGCGTACCGGGCGTCGGTCATCGACGCGGTGGTGCTCCACTTGCCGGTGGCCGGGTCGTACAACTCCGCGCTGGCCAGGGAGGCACCGCCGTCGGGCGTTTCCCCACCGGCGACGAGCACGTCCCCGTCGGGCAGCAGTTCCGCGACCGCGTTCTGGCGGGCGGCGTTCATCGCGCCGGTCGCGGTCCAGCCGTTCGTCGCCGGGTTGTACAGTTCCGCGGTGCCGCCGCCGGCCAGCAGCACCTGCCCGTTCTGCAGGAGTGTGGCGGTCGGGAAGGGGCCCTGCGAGACCGCCAGCGGCCCGGTGTTGGTCCAGGTCGCCTTGGCCGGGTTGTACACCTCGGCGGGCGTTGTCCCGCCGAGGCCGGCCACCAGCACGCTGCCGCCACGCAGCAGCGTCGCGGTGAGGCCGTAGCTGGCCGTGTTCATCGGCGTGGTGGTCGCCCAGGTGCCGGTGGCCGGGTTGTACAGCTCGGCGCTGGATGTCGGGATGAAGTTGCTGGACAGGCCCCCGGCGATGAGGACCTTGCCGTCGGGGAGCAGTGCCGCGGCCGGATAGGACCGTGCGGTGTGCAGCGAACCGGTGGCGGCGAACGACCGGGTCGCCGGGTTGTACAGCTCCGCGGTGGCCAGGCTGGTGGCGGTCTGCGTCTGGCCGCCGGCCATCAGCACCTTGCCGTCGGGCAGCAGCGTCGCGGTGAAGTGCTCGCGGGCGGAGGTCATCGAACCGACGGGTACCCACGCGTCGGGCCCGCCGCCGTACCCGGTGACCGGGACGCCCTGCGCGCCGCTGGGTGCGTTGTCCGACACCGAGACCGTGGCTGAGCGCAGCGATATGGACGACGGGGCGAACCGCGCCGCCACGGTGCAGGTGCCGCCGGGCGGCACCGGGCGCCGGCGCAGCCGGTATGCACCCGGAAGTCGCCGGGGTTCTTGCCGGTCAGCGTTGCCCCGGTGACCACGAGATTGGCCGAGCCGACGTTGGTGACCTTGTAGAACTGCGCGGCGCTGACCGTGCCGACCTGCTGCCCGCCGAACGCGATCGAGCCGGGCGCGACCGTGACCAGCGGGCCGTTGCCGGCCAGGAACTCCTCGGCGGTGGACAGCGGCTGGCTGTCCGGGCCGTCACCACCGGCCATCAGCACGCGCCCGTTCGGCAGCAGCGTCGCGGTCTGGTGGGTGCGCACGGTGCTCATCGGGCCCGGCGACACCCAGATGCCGGCCTTCGGCTCGTAGATCTCGGCCACCGCGGTGCCGCCGCCGGCAACAAGCACCCAGCCGCTCGGCAGCAGCGTCGCCGTCTGGCCCGCGTGCTTGACCGCCATCGAGGCCGTGGGGGCCCACGTCCCGCTCGCGGGGTTGTACAACTCGGCGCTGGAGTACTCGAACTGCGAGCAGCAGTCGCCGCCCTCATTGAGCCCACCCGCCACCAGCACCTGTCCGTCGGGCAGCAGCGTGGCGCTCTGCTGCTCGCGTGCGCCCTGCATCGACCCGGTCTGGGTCCAGGTCCCGGCCGCCGGGTTGTACAGTTCCGCGGTGGCGACGTCGCTGCAGAAATCGTCGTCGCAGTTGTTGAAGCCGCCGGCGGCCAGCACCTGGCCGTCGGGCAGCAGGGTGGCCGTGAAGGACTCGCGGCCGAACTTCATCGACCCGGTCTTCGCCCACGTCCCGGTGGCCGGGTTGTACAGCTCGGCGCTTGCCAGCGTGCTCTCGAAGCTGCCGGCGTCACAGCCGTACCCGCTGCCGTTGCAGCCCCCGCCGGCCACCAGCACCTTGCCGTCGGGCAGCAGCGTGGCGGTCTGCCCGGACCTGGCCACGTTCATCGCCCCGGTCGCGGCCCAGGTGCCGGTCGCGGGGTTGTACAACTCCGCGTTCGTGACCTGCTTGAAGCCGTGCACCCCGCCGGCCACCAGTACCTTCCCGCCCGGGAGCAGCGTGGCCGTCGCGCTGCTGACCGGCAGCGGCAGCTTCCCGGTCGGCGCGAACGTCCGGGTGGCCGGGTTGTACAGCTCCGCGTTCGTGGTGCCACCGGCGGCGATCAGCACCTGCCCGTCGTGCAGCAGCGTGGCGGTCTGCCCGGACTGTGCGACGCCCAGCGGGGCCGTCGCGACGAAGGTGTTCGGCGGGCCCAGCCCGGCCGGGGTAGCCGCGGCCGCCGTGGTGGCGAGCACGGGCAGGATCATGCCGGAGACGAGGGCTCCGGTGCAGGTAAGTACCGCCAGCATGCGGTGGCGGGCCGGGCGCGACCGCTTTGTCACGAGGCAATGCCATCACGCCGGCCGCGCCAGAAACAACCGGCAAAAGGTTACTTATCCAGGAATTTGAGGATCGCCGCGAGGAGCGCCCCGGCGAGTTGCCGCTGGAAGCGGGGCGTGGTCAGCAGCGCGGCGTCGGTCGAGTTGACCATGTTTCCGCTCTCGATCAGCACCTTCGGCACCGTGGTGAGGTTGAGCCCGGCCAGGTCATTGCGGAACTCGATGCCGTGGCTGCCGTAATAGTCGCTCTCCGGCATGCTCGTGCGGCCCAGGATGGCGGCGCGCACGTCCCGGCCGAATCGTACCGAGGCCCCGATCACCTGGTCGTTGGGGCCGTCGGCCACCGGTTCCAGCACGGTGAATCCGCGGCCCCAGGCCGGGCCGCCGTCGGCGTGGATGTCGATCGCGACCTGTGCGCCCGAGCGGTTGAGAATCTGTGCCCGGCGGGTCACGCACGGCCCGATGCCGTGGTTGTTCTGCCGGGTCATTACCACGCGCGCGCCGTCGGTGAGCAGCGCGGCCCGCAGATAGCGGGCCACGTTGAAGTTGAACCGCGCCTCGGTGTAACCGCCGGCCGTCTGGGTGCCGGTGGTGTCACAGGTCTCGGTTTCCCGGCCGTTCCAGATCGGCTGATTTATATAGCCAGGATCGGTGCCATTGCGGCCGTTATGGCCGGGGTCAATGCCCACCGTTATGCCGGCCAGGGGCCTGGCCGCCGTGGTCGGCTGCGGGCTGGCGGTGGGGGTGGAGGTGGCCGGGCCGGGGGAGGCCGGCGCGGCGGGAGAGGCCGCGGCGTCACCGGCGGCACCGCTGGCGGCGGGCTTCGGGCCGCCGCACGCCACCGCCAGCAGGCAGGCCAGCACCGCCGGGACGGCGGCCATGGCGGGCCGCCGTGCCCGGCTGCCGCGCGCGCGCCCGGTGCCGGTCACGGTGTCGCTCGGTCTCCTTGCGGGGGCGGTCAGCCGCTGAACGTGTCGATGTTCTCAATCTTCCACCGGCCACCCTGCCGCAGAGCGGTGACCGCGAACATCGCGCCGGCGTAACTGGTCTGGCCGGTGCCTGCCCTGGTGTCCTGCTGGTTGGCGAAGACCAGCACCCTGGCCCGGTTGCCGTTGAGCAACTCCACCCCGCTGTTGGTCACCTTGGTCGTGACGACCAGTTTCTGGGTCGGCGCGTTCCTGGTCACCAGCGCGAACAGGGTGTTGTACTCGTGCACCGCGGGGCCGGTGAGCACGCGCTGCGCGGCCTGCCGGGTCGCCGCGGTGTCCGCGTAGTTGTAGGAGAAGATCGTGTTGACCCCGGCGGAGATCTCCCGCCGGACCGCGGCGGTGGCCGGCCCGTCGGTGAGCGCCGTGTTTGCCTGGGCGGCGGCGTTGCTGCGCAGGCTGCTGGCGTGCAGCGTGGCCCAGATCCCGAACCCGCCGAGAACCACCGTGGCGGCGCCGAGCGCGGCGGCGATACGCCAGCCGCGGCGCCCGGACCGCGCGTCCTCAGATGGCTGCGCGTCCTCGGATGGCTGCGCGTCCTCAGACGGTTGCGCGTCCTCCGCTGGCTTCGCGTCCTCCGCTGGCTGCGCGCCCGCTTCGGGCTGACCCTGCGCGGGTTGTACGACCTCGGATTGTACGATGTCGGACTTCCCGGTGCCGGACGGTGCGGTCTCGGGCTGACCCGCCCCGGATTGTGCGACCTCGGACTGTACGAGATCGGACTGTACGGCCTGCGCCGCGTCCGCGGGCTCGGCCGGCCCGGCCGCCGTGCCGTTGGCCCCGGCCCCGGGCGCGGCCGTGGCCTCGGTGACCTCGACGTCCTTGTCAGCCACCGCCGGAGCCCTTTCCGCTGCCGGGCGCCGCGGCGCCGACCGGGACCTGGCCCAGGGCGCTGAGCTTCCACCCGGCCGATGTCCTGGTCAGCGTGCCGAGCAGGCGGCTCTGCTTGACGGACGGCGACCCGCTGGCCGGGGCCACGGTGATCTGCACGGCCACCATGATGCTCGCCGTGTTCCGGTTCAGCGCGGTGAGCGCGCCGTCCAGGATCCTGGCCGTGGTGACCGTCTTGGTCTGCTCGATCTGCTGGGTGAACTGCGCGCGCCCGGCATTGATCTCGGCGTGCAGCGCCCCGGTCGAGGACTGCTCCCACAGCGCCAGGCCCGCGGCGACCTTGCGGTAGTCGAGCGTGTTGAAGTTCTGCACCGCCTGCTCGCCCGCCTGGAGCACCTGGTCGCGGAGCTGGGCCGAGGCGGGCGGCGCCGCGCTCGACGCGCGGTACCACGACCAGCCCGACCAGGCCGCGAACAGGGCCGCCAGGACGGCCAGCACCAGGGCGGTGGCCACGAGCGGCTCGCCCGGCCGCCCGCGGGCGCCCGGTTTCGAGGTCATGCTTGCCGTGGACACGTCCAGAAACTCTAGGTGATGGCCGGGAGCGCTCGCGCCCGGCTCATGGATTCAGGCCCAGCAGGCTGGCCAGCCCGGACGAGGACGCGGGGGGCGGGGTGTTCGCCGAGCCGCGCACGTCGATCCCGCTGCTGGGCGGCGAGGTGCACCGCGCGTTGGTGTTCAGCGGTGGCCCCGGTGAGGTATCCAGCCCGTTGCGGATCTTCGTGCCCTGGTACCCGGCGGTGCACGGCAGCGGGTTGAAGAAGGTCAGCGCGACGCCGAAGCGTGCCCCCTTGCTGGTGATCACCGTGGACCCGGCGGCGATCGCGGCGGGCAGCGCGGAGAACGTTTCCTGTATCGCGGCCCCCTGGGTCAGGGTGATCTGCGAGATGGTCAGCAGGTTCGCGATCAGCGCGCCCAGCGTCGGGGTGTTGTCGGTGATCAGGCCCGCCACCTGGACCGCGGCCGGGGCGCCGTTCGCGAACAGCCGGCGTAGGTCGGCGTCGGAGGCGACGAGCTGTCCCGCGAACAGCCGCGAACTGGCCGCGAAGGAGCGGAAGGCGCCGGCTTCCTCGTTCTGGGTGGCCAGCACCGTCTGGCCGTCCTGGATCAGCGTGTCGGTCTGTGGCAGGGCGGCGCCGGACGCACGGATGAACTTGCTCTGCCCGTCGATGAGCTCCTGCAGGCTGGTGCTGGTGCCGCCGAACCCCGTGGCCAGGTTGTCGAGCACCGTGCGCAGCTCAGGCAGCGGCACCGAGGTGGCCAGCTGGTTGACGCTGGTCAGCAGGCTGGTCACCGGCAGCGGGAGCGAGGTGGCGCTGCGCGGGATCACGCTGCCCTGGGCGAGATAGGGCGCGCTGCTGCGTGGCCGGCCGCAGGTTGACGTACTGCTCACCCACCGCGGACAGGTCGGCCACGCTGGCCGACAGGTCCGCCGGGATCGGCGGTGCGGAGTTGCTGATGTTCAGCTCCGCCTCGACCCCGGTCGGGGTGAGCCGCAGCGCACCGACCCGGCCCACCGACACGCCGCGGTAGGTCACGTCGGCCTGAGGGAAGATCCCACCGGCGTTGGCCAGCTCCAGCTGGACGGTGTAGTAGCCGCGCACGCCGAGGAGCCGGCCGAGGTTGGCGTAGTGATACCCGGTATAGCCGACCACCAGGACGGCGATCACCGCGAACACGACGAGCTGGATCTTTGTGGCGCGGGTCAGCATCAGTGCCCCCCTCCCGCTGGACTGGCCGTCGGCGTGGGGGTGGCGGCCGGGTGCGGCTGGACCGGCGCGATGACCGTGGTCCCCGGTGCGGCCTGGAGGGACAGGTAGGCGTTGAGGTAGTCGCCCTTGATGTCCTTGAGCACCTGGTCGGTGAACGGGTATGTGAGCAGTACCTGCAGGGCCAGCGGCAGGTTCTGCCCGGCGTCGGCCAGATTGCGCAGTATCGGTTCGAGCGACCGCAGGTTGGTGGCGAAGTTGGCCTCGCTGGCGTTGATCGTGCTCACCGCGACGCCGCTGAGCCGGTGCAGCGCGTTGAGCATGGTGACCAGTTGCGCGCGCTGATCGGCCAGCACCTGCAGGCCGGGAGTGAGGTGGTCGAGCACGTGCCCGATCTGGCGGTTCCGTGCGGCCAGGGTCGCCGACAGCGCGTTCAGCCCGTCCAGTGCGCTGATGATGTCCTGGCGGTGGTCGTTGAGATTGCCGATCAGCGTGGAGAGCTGGCCGAGCAGCGCGCGGATCTGCGGCTCGTTGCCCGCCAGCGCGGCGTTGAGCTGGGTGTCGATCACGTGCAGCTGGGCCAGCCCGCCGCCGTTGAGCAGCAGCGACAGCGCGCCGAAGACCTCCTCCACGGTGGCGTTGGTGGTGGTGCTGGACAGCGGGATGAGCGAGCCGTTGCGCAGCCGCCCCTGCGGCGCGATGCCCGGCGGCGCGGACAGCCCCACGTACTGCTCACCGAGCAGGCTGGCCTGCTGCACCTGGGCGATCGCGTTGGCCGGCAGGTGCACGCCGCCGTTGATGATCATGGTCACCCGTGCGGTCCAGCTGCGCGGCGGCAGGTAGATCCTGGTCACCCGGCCGACCGAGACGTCGTTCACCTTCACCGAGGACTGCGGCACCAGGTCGCCCACGTTGCTGAACTCCGCGGTCACCTGGTAGGGATGCGAGCCCAGGCTGGCCCCGCCGGGCAGCGGGATGCTGTAGATCCCGTTGAACCCCCCCGAACCGCACCCCGCGAGGCACACCGCGGTGACGGCGGCGGTCACCCCGGCGGCCAGCGCCGGGACCCGTGCGCGCCGCGGGCGGCGGGGACCGGCCGGGGAGCGTAGCGCAGCGAAACGCATCAGCGGCCTCCCGCCCGCGCGGCCTGCGGCGTGCCGTACAGGCCCACCGCCGGCAGCGGCAGCGGCGGGACCACCCGCAGCGCCGCCGGGGACAGCGGCACCGTGCCAGGCCGGCCCGAGCCGCCCGCGCCCGTGCCGCCCGGCGTGATCGCCGTCAGGTCGTTCGCGCCCGGGCCCATGGACAGCTCGTTCAGGTCGCCGCGGCCGTCCAGCGTGTGGTTGGTGGCGTCGTAGGCGTTGACCACGTTGTCCACCGCCAGCGGTATGTCGCCCAGCGCCTCGGACAGCGAGGCGCGCTCGTCGGCGAGGAGCTTGGTGATCGACGCCAGCTTGGTGACGTTGGTCTTGATCAGCCCCCGGTTGTCCGCGATGAAGCCCTGCACCTGGCCGAGCGCGATGGACAGCTCGTGCAGCGCGCCGCCGAGGTCCTGCCGGTCGCTGGCCAGGAACCCGGACACGTCGGCGAGCTGCTGCTCGGCCAGCTGCACCTGCCCGTTGTTGGCCTTCAGCATCGAGGTGAACCGCTGCAGATAGGTGATGGTGGCGAACAGGTTGCCCGAGTTGTCGCCCAGCGTCTTGGACAGCGCGCCGAACTGCGTGATCATGGCGTGCAGGTTGGCCCCGTTGCCGGTCAGGTTGGCGGCACCCGTTCTGACCAGCTCGGACAGTGCGC
Organism: uncultured Actinomycetes bacterium; assembly: GCA_963730235.1. Lineage (GTDB taxonomy): Bacteria > Actinomycetota > Actinomycetes > Streptosporangiales > Streptosporangiaceae > DASXKD01. Next base: position 83,192 of record CAVSRH010000001.1, on the reverse strand, counting down.
CGTGCTTGTTCAGCCCGTTCGGCCCGAGCGCCTGGGAGAGCCGGTTGATGCTGGTGTAGATCTGGTCCACCTCGACCGGCACCGCGGTGCGCCGGACCGGGATCACCGCGTCGTCAGCGAGCTGTGGGCCGCTGGTGTAGGCGGGGGTGAGCTGGACGTACCGGTCGGACACCACGCTGGCCGCGACCACCACGGCCTTCGCGTCGGCGGGCACCGGCACGCCGGCGTTGACCGTCATGGTGACCTTGACCTCGGTGCCCTCGGGCTGGACCGCGTCCACCGTGCCCACCGGGACGCCCAGCACCCGGACCGTGGAGCCGGGGTAGACCCCGATGGCCTCGCTGAAGTAGGCCGTGACCTGGTTGCCCTTGTGCGCGGCGTGGTACACCAGGATGCCGCCGGCCACCAGTGCCGCGGCCACGATCACGGCCCCGGCGCCAAGCACCAGCCGGTCCCGCCGCGTCCGCAGCAGGCCGCCGATCCGCATCGTCATCATCGCCGGGACCTCATGGTTTCGGGGGCTCGCACCCGGTCGAGGGACCCGTGCCGGGCGGCAGGTAGGACTTGGGAAGGATGCCGCACAGGTAGGAGTCGAACCAGCGGCCGTTGCCGAGCGCGTTGCCGAGCAGCCGGTAGTACGGCCCGGCCAGCGCCAGTGCCTTCTTGAGGTTCGCCTGGTTGGCCTCCAGCACGGTGGTCACCTGGTTGAGCGACTGCAGCGCCGGGCCGAGCTTGGCCTGGTTGTCGGTGACCAGGCCGGAGAGCTGGATGGCCAGCGCCTGCGTGCCGGTCAGCAGTGCGTGGATCGCGGCCTGGCGCTGGCGCAGCTCGGCCAGCAGCAGGTTGCCGTCGCCGAGCAGCTTGGCGAACCTGGCGTCCTCGCCGGCCAGCGCCCCGGTGACGTTCTTGGCCCCGGCGAGCAGGCCGGCCAGCTGGTTGTCGCGGGAGGCGATCGCCTGGGACACCGAGGCGAGCCCGCGCAGCGCCGAGCGGGTGTACGGCGGGGTGCCGGAGAACGCCTCGGACAGCGTTTCCAGGCTCTTCCCGAGCTGGACGGTGTTGATCTGGCTGACCTCCTGGCCGAGCCCGTTGAACGCCTGGGTCACGTCGTAGGGGGACGTGGTGCGGGACAGCGGGATCGGCGTGGCCGGGTTCTGCGCCCGGGTGCCCGTCGGGTCGAGGGCCAGGAACTTGTCGCCGAGCAGCGTCTTGATCTTGATGGCGGCCCTGGTGGTGTTGCCGACCCAGGCGCCTTTCACCTTGAACGTCACCGCGACCTTGTTGCCGGCCAGCGCGATGCCGGTCACCCGGCCGACGATGACCCCGGCCACCCGCACCTCGTTGCCGGGCACCAGCCCGGCGTCCTCGGCGAAGTACGCGGTGTAGCCCGTGCCGCCGCCGATGATCGGCAGGTTGGCCGAGTCGAAGACACCGAATGCGATCAGGGCCAGCAGCAGCAGCCCGACGACGGCCACGGCGATCGGGTTGCGCTCGGACAGGGGCTTCATCACTGGCACCTCGCCGCGGTGATGGGAACCCCGGTCGGGTTGGGGCCGAACTTCTCCTTAACCCCGCTGACCAGGGCGTCGCACATGAAGAGGTTCAGCCACGAGCCGTAGGAGGCGAGCCTGGCGATCTGCGACATCTTGACCGGCAGGTTCTTCAGGAACGTGTTGACCGTCGGCGTGTTGCTCGCGAGGGTGCCGGCCACCCGCCCGAGCTGGGTGATGTCCTCGGTCAGCGGCGGCCGGGAGACCTGGAGCAGGCCCGCGGTGGCGCTGGACAGGCTGGCGATGGCGGAGATCGCGCTGCCGATCGGCTCCCGGTCGGCGGCCAGCCCGGACACCAGTTCCTGGAGCGTGGTCACCAGGTTGGACAGCTCGCCGCTGCGGGTGCCGATCGTGTGCAGCACCGAGTTCAGGTTGTCGATCACCGCGCCGATGACCTGGTCCCTGGTGGCCAGGGCGGTGGTCAGCGATCCGACGCTGGCGACCAGCGCGGTGATGTTGGGGCTCTCGCCCTGGAAAACCTGGACGATCTCGGTGGAAAGCTGGTTCACGTCACCGGGGGACAGCGCCTGGAACAGCGGCTGGAACCCGTTGAAGAGTTCGGTCAGGTCCAGGGCGGGGGTGGTGTGCACCTCCGGGATGGTGCCCCCCTGGGGGAGTGCCCGGCCCACCGGGCCGGTGCCCTGGCCAAGCTCGATGTAGCGCTGCCCGACCAGGTTGAGGTACCTGATCGTGGCGGTCACCGACGCCGGCAGCGTCCGGCCGGACTGCACGGCGAAGCCGACCAGCGCCTTGTTGCGCTGGTAGACGCCGATCGAGGTCACGTCACCGACCCGCACCCCGGCGATGTCCACGTCGTCGCCCACGGTCAGCCCGGTCACGTCGGTGAACACGGCCTGGTAGCCCACCGTGGCGGAGACTCCGCTGTGCGCGATGCTGATGCCCAGGATCGCGGTGACCGTCGCCGTGATCACGATGAAGATGACCGACTTGATGATCGGGCCGGCCAGGCTCGCGCGCTTCATGCCGGGGTCCTCAGGGTCACCGTGGTGCCACGGAACAGCGGGGCGGTGAGCAGGCTGCCCCAGGCGGGGACCAGCGCCGGGGACCGGCCCAGCTCCATCCCGGTCAGCTCACGGACCAGTTCGCTCTCCGCGGGGGAGCCGGCCAGCTGGGCCGCGGTGGTGTGCGCCTGCTGCGCGTGCCCGGCGCCGCGGGGCGTGCTGCCCGGGATGGACGTTGCCGCGGCGTTGGACGGGGCGGCGCCGTCGTTGAGGGTGATCCCCTTGAACGGGACCGAGTAGCAGTGCGGGCCCAGGTTGTCGCCGAACTTCGGGGTGTCCTGGCGGAACACGTAGCGGCCGATGTTGTGCGGCCCGAGCGGCGGCACGACGATCGCCTGGACGTGCAGGCCGGGCTGGCTGGTGCCCTTGCCGAGCAGCTTGTTGACCGCGGGCTCGAAGCTGACCAGGTCCTTCAGCGCGCATGGGAACTCGGGGGAGTAGCGGGCCAGGATCTTCAGGGTGCCCACGCTGTCCGCGTTGAGCTGGATGATGTTGGCCGAGTTGGCGTCCAGGAACGCCTGCAGGTCGCCGGACGCCGTGGTCAGGGTGCTGTACAGCGCGGAGATGCTGTCCCGCTCCTGCACGACGGTCTCGCTGGTGGTGGTGAAGTCGTCCAGGGCCTGGACGAGGTCCGGCGACGCCTGGTTGAAGTTCCTGGCGAACGCGGCCAGCTGCTTGATGTCGGTGTCCAGGGCGGGCAGGTGCTGGTTGTACTTCGCCAGGTAGGCGTTGAGCTCCACCAGGGTCTGGCCCAGTTCCTTGCCGTGGCCCTGCAGGCCCTGGGCGAGCGCGGTCAGCGTGACCGAAAGCTTGTCCGGCTCCGAGGCCTGCAGCAGCGGGAGCAGGTTGTTCAGCACCTTCTCCAGTTCCACCGCGTCGGCGGCGTGGTCCTGCGTGATCACCGCGCCCGCGGTGAGCCGGGCCTGCGCGGGCTGGGCCGGCATGATCAGGTCCACGTACCGCTCGCCGAACAGCGTGGTCGGCACCATCTCGGCGGTCACGTTCGCCGGGATCTGGTCCACCATGCCGGGCTGGATCGCCAGTGCCAGCCGGGCCCCGGTGCCGTCGGCGGAGATCTGCCGCACCTCGCCGACCAGCACGCCGCGGATCATCACGTCGGCCCCGGGATGCATCTCGTTGCCGACGCTGTCGGTGTACAGGGTGACCATGGCCACCGGGGTGAACTGCTTGTTGTACAGCGCCACGGACAGCCACACCAGCAGGGCGAAGACCAGCAGGAACACCACGCCGACGAGGCGGATCCTGGTCTTTGCCTGTGCCGGGGACAGTCTCATCCGGCGACTCGCACGGTTGTCGTGGCGCCCCAGATCGCCAGGCTCATGAAGAAGTCGATGATGTTGATCATCACGATCGCGGTCCGCACCGCCCGGCCCACGGCGACGCCCACACCCGCCGGGCCGCCGCTGGCTCGGTACCCGTAGTAGCAGTGGATGAGGATCACCACCACGCTGAACAGCATCACCTTGAGGAACGACCAGAGCACGTCCACCGGCGAGAGGAACAGCCCGAAGTAGTGGTCATAGGTCCCCGCCGACTGCCCGTTGAACAGCGTAGTGACCAGGCGGGAGCCGAAGTAGGAGCTGACCAGGCCCAGCGCGTACAGCGGGATGACGGCGACGAAACCCGCCACGATCCGGGTGGTCACCAGGTAGGGGAGGCTGGGCACGCCCATCCCCTCCAGGGCGTCCACCTCCTCGTTGATCCGCATCGCGCCCAGTTGCGCGGTGAAGCCCGCGCCCACGGTGGCGGACAGCGCCAGCCCGGCGACCAGCGGCGCGATCTCCCGGGTGTTGAAGTAGGCCGAGACGAAGCCGGTGAACGCGGCGGCACCGATCTGGTTCAGCGCGGCATAGCCCTGCAGCCCCACGACGGTCCCGGTGAACAGCGTCAGGGCGACCATCACGCCGACCGAGCCGCCGATCAGTGCGAGCGCGCCGCTGCCGAAGCTGACCTCGGCCAGCAGGCGCAGCACCTCCTTGAAGTAGCGCCGGATCGCACGGGGGGTCCAGGCCAGCGCCCGGGCGTAGAAGACAAGCTGGTCGCCGAGCATGTCCAGCCAGGACAGGCTCCGGTCGCCGAACGCGGCGAGCCGGGCGGGCCACCTGCCCGCGCCAGTGCCGGTCACCACGCCCATGGTCACGATCCCTTCGGAGGCACGATCTGCAGGTAGATCGCGGTGAGGACCAGGTTGACGAAGAACGTCAGCAGGAACGTGATCACCACGGACTGGTTGACCGCGTCGCCGACGCCCTTCGGGCCGGCCTTGGGGTTCAGGCCGCGGTGCGCGGCCACCACCCCGGCGATGAACCCGAAGATCAGCGCCTTGATCTCGCTGATGAACAGGTCCGGAGTCTGCGCGAGCGCGGAGAAGCTGGCCAGGAACGAGCCCGGGGTGCCGTGCTGGAGGTAGACGAAGAAGAAGTAGCCGCCGAGCACGCCGACCACCGACACCAGGCCGTTCAGCAGGATCGCGACGAACATCGCGGCGAGCACCCGGGGCACGATCAGGCGCTGGATGGGCGAGACGCCCATCACCTCCATGGCCTGCATCTCCTCGCGGATCGTGCGGGAGCCGATGTCGGCGCAGATGGCCGAGCCACCGGCACCGGAGATCAGCAGCGCCACGATGATCGGGGCGGCCTGCTGGACGACCGCGAGCACGCTCGCCGCGCCGGTGAACGACTCCGCGCCGAGCTGCTGGGTGAGCGAGCCGACCTGCAGCGTGATCACCGCGCCGAACGGGATCGCCACCAGCGCGGTCGGCAGGATCGTGACGCTGGCGATGAACCAGAACTGCTCGATCAGCTCGCGGGTCTGGAACGGGCGCTTGAACGTCAGCCGGATCACGCTCGCCGCGAGCGCGAACAGGTTCCCGGTCTGCCGCAGTGCCCCGGCGCCGGGGAAGTTGACTTCCGGCTTGGTGACCGGCTCCGCGGCGGGGGTTTCTGGCTGCTTCTGTGTGGTCACCCGCCGCCTCCGGGCCAGTCGGGCGGCCAGCTGCCGGGCTTTTCCCACTCCACGGGGTCATGCTCCGCGGTTTCCTGCTCGGCCTCGCGCTGCGCCGCCTCCCGCTCCCTGGCCAGCCGCCAGGCCTCGGCGCGCGCCTGGGCCTGGGCCCGGTCCCGCTCCGGGTCCGGGGGCTGGCCCTGGGCCGGGCCGCCGGCGATGTCGGCCAGGATCGCCTGCTGCGCCGGGGTGGGCAGGGTGGGCAGGATGGACATGACCCGGTCCATGCGCCGGTGCACGGCCTGCCGTTCGGGCAGCCCGGGGCTGGGCACCAGTTGCGGCATGAGCGCGGGACTGCCCGGGTCGCCGTCGCCGTTGCCGAGCGCGGCCCGCTCCTGGGCCAGCGTGGCCTCGTCCTTCTCCTCCGACATGCCGATCGGCCCGATCCGGCGCCCGTTGACGAACTGGGTGATCACCGGGTTGTCGCTGGTCAGCAGGACCTCGCGCGGGCCGAACATGACCAGGTTGCCGCGGAAGAGCATGCCGATGTTGTCCGGCACGGTCCGGGCGATCATGATGTCGTGCGTCACGATCAGGATGGTGGCGTCGATCTCCGCGTTGAGGTCGATCAGCAGCTGCGACAGGTAGGCGGTGCGCACCGGGTCGAGGCCGGAGTCCGGCTCGTCGCACAGGATGATCTGCGGGTCGAGCACCAGGGCGCGGGCCAGCCCGGCGCGCTTGCGCATGCCGCCGGAGATCTCACCGGGGAACTTGCGCTCCTCCCCGGTCAGGCCGACCATCTCCATCTTGGCCAGCACGACCTGCCGGATCTCGGCCTCGGTCTTCTTCGTGTGCTCGCGCAGCGGGAAGGCGATGTTGTCATACAGGTGCAGCGAGCCGAACAGCGCGCCGTCCTGGAACATCACGCCGAACAGCTTGCGCACCTGGTAGAGCTGGCGCTCCGTGCAGTGCACCGTGTCGGTGCCGTCGACCATCACCCGGCCGCGGTCCGGTTTGATCAGGCCGACCAGCGACTTCAGGAACACCGTCTTGCCGGTGCCGGAGGGCCCGAGCATGACGCTCACCTCGCCCGCCGGCAGGGCGAGCGAGATATCACGCCACACGACATGGCGCCCGAAGGACTTGGTCAGCCCTTCCACGATCACCTCGGTGCCCATCTCACCTCCCTGGGTGCCAGGCGGCGACCACAACTGCCCGGCATGTCAGCCGGTAACCTTGCGCAGCGGCACCGGCGGCACAGGCGTATTGACCTTCGGCTTGCAGTCCAGGGCGTCTTGCACGAAGCACACCACGCCCTGGGTGAGCAGGTTGAAATTCTTGGGACCCGAGATCGCCGCGTCGAAGATCGAGTCCAGGTTCTCCGTCACACCGCAGTTCTTGAACTTGGGAATCGTGACCGTGCCGACGAGCGGGCCGCCGAACTGGACGCTGTACGGAGGCTTGCTCGCGCTGCTCCCCGTCAATATCGCGTCAAAGGCCGGCGTCTGGCACTGGCTGCCCACATCGAGCGGCACCCCGTTGACCAGGACGCTCCCCGGGACGATCTGCACCGAGAGCCGGGAACTCACCGTGGCGACCGTGACGCAGTTCTGGAACTTGTTGGGCTTGCAGCCTGTACCTACCGCGGGGCCCACCGCGACGATGTTGATGGTGCCGTGCTCCACGAGAACCACCGCGGCGGTGGTCGGTACGAAGCCGAAGGTCAGGAACGTCGCCGTCGACGGCGGGAACTCGTGCAGCCCGTGGAAGTCCAGCTGGGCGACATTGTCCGCCTCGAAGAAATTGACGTTCGGGCTGAAGTTCACCACCTCCCGTACCGTGAGTGCCACGTTCGTGAGGGCGTCAGTGAGCAGCACCGCGCCCTTCAGCTTGCGTGCGTCGGCGTAGCCGGTGGTGAACGCGCACGCCTGCTCGGGGAAATGGATGACCTTGGTTCCGGGCGCCTTGATCGGTGGCGGGAGGGGGAAGCGCGGGTTGAACTGCAGCCCGCCCTTCGGGAGCTTGGGGCATTTCCCCACGGGCGTGCCGCTCTTCGCAGCGGTCCGGCGTGCCTTGCCGGTGATCAGCACGGTCCCCAGGGCCGCGCGCTGACCCGGCGCCAGCGTGCAGCTCACCTGGAGCGGGGGCCGGGCGGTGGGCCGTGGTGCCGGGCCCGTGGGCTGCGGGGCGGAGGCGGTGGACCGCGGTGCGGCGGCCCGGCCGCCCGCGTTCGGCAACGGCCGGCCCGGCGCCGGCGACTGGGCCGGCCCAGGCGCCGGGACGGCGGGCCTGCCCGCATAGAACGTGACCGAGAGGCCAGCCGCGGTGAGGGCGACTTCGCCGGCCGAGGACGCGGTCACCGGCGGCACCGCTCCCGCGGTGGTCAGGGTCAGGCCGCCATGCGCCGGCCGGCGGACCGGGCGCCGGGTACTGCCCGGCCACACGACGCTGGCTCCGCTGGGGCCTTCCGACGCGCTGATCGTCAGCTTGGTGGCCGCGCTCACCGTGACCGCATGCAGGCTGGCCGCCGCGGCCGGCGGCAACGACATGGTCAGGCTGGCGCCGGTCGGCTGGATGGGCTTGCCCGTGGCCGCCACGGCAGGCAGGCTCACCGTCACTGCGACCGTCACGGGCTGGGATCCGGAGGGGAAGCGGCACCGGTAGGTCAGCGAGACCGCCGCGGGCTGCGCCGCGGTGGGCTGGCCTCCGGAGGCCGAGGCGGCGCCTGCGGCGAGGCCACTGACCGCGAGCATCCCGGCCAGGGCCACGACCCGGGCCGCAGCCCAGGGGGCATGCCGCGCAGTCCTCCCCGTCCACTTCATGCGTGGCCGACGCCCCTCACCGGGCGCACGTCGTGGTGCTGATGTGCGGGCGGGCCTGCGGGGGCGAGCCTTGTCTCAGCGATGGCGAGAGCCACGCATCCGCCTCCGTCCATCACCGGTCTGGCCTCGGTGTCGCCCGTGCGGCAGGCGCACCGGAGGCCTCAAGCAGCCGCGCGGAGCATCCGGCGCGCCCCGGCCTCGTTGTCGGCCCTGCCCGCAGCCCGCCCATGCTAGCTGCGGCAAGTCGTTCTTGTTACCGGCCAGTATCTTAGGGAGTACGGATATCAGGGTCAAGGGCACGTTAACAGATACTGAATCGGAATTAGTCTTGATTCATCCAGGTCTCCGCAGGTCACGGGCATGTCACAGGGGGCGCGGGGTGCAGCACCGAAGGCATGCCCCGCGCCCGCCTGCTGAGCTGCGCCGACTGCGGCTATGGGCTGGTGATGACCGTGCCGGGCGCACCGTCCCGGTAGCGGCCTGAAGAATGTCTCTGCTAAGGGCTGGTGATCGTCTGGGGCGGGCTGATGGTGTAGCTGGCGGACAGGGACACCGGGCTGCCGCTGGTGATCAGGCCGGTGCAGCCGGAGACGTTGTAGGCGTGCAGATTCCCTGGCTTTGCGAGCTTAAGCACGTGCGTGGCGTTGGCATAGGTGAACGTCACCTTGCCGTTGTCCTTGCTGCCCCCGGTGCCGTCCACCGTGAAGCTGCAGGCCTCGCCGCTGACGCTCAGGTGCAGGCCGGCGACCTTACCGGTGGTGGTGCCGGTACCGGAGTTGTACGACTGGGCGTTCATGACCCACGGCAGCCCGCCGGCCTGGATCGTCCAGGTCAGCCCGACCGGGCCGGCGCAGCTGGTGAGGCCCAGCGCCGTGATGGAGCCGATGTGTCTGCCTGGCCCCTTGCCGCCGCGGAGACTGCCGGCGATGGACGAGTTGCAGCTCAGCCCGCCGCCACCGCTGCCCACCGACAGCGTGAGCGTGCCCTTCCCGGTGAAGCCCCCGCCCGGGGTCACCGTCCACGTGGTGGCGGCGAGGGCGGTCGTGGTACCGAGGGCCGCCACGAGAAAGGCCGCCGGAGCGGCTAACAAGAAACGTGCGCGCCTGGTCATGAGCTTCCGTCCTTCCGCCAGATACGGCACTGGGCCGCCCGGCGATCCGGGCGGCCCAGTCGTGACATTGCCTACTGACCCTGATGGGTCACGGGCTGGTGATGGTCTGCTTGGGGCTGACGGCGTAGGAGCCCTTGAACGAACTGCCGTCGCCGCTGTTGATTAGGCCGGAGCAGCCACTGACGTTGTAGATGTGCAGGTTGCCGGCGCCGGTGGTGGCCAGCTTGCCGGTGCCGTTGCTGTAGGTGGCCGTCACCGAGCCATTGTTGGCGGTGGCGCTGGTGCCGTCCACGACGGCGCTGCAGCCGGGGCCGCTCAGCGTGGCGTGGATGCCGGTGATCGTGCCCGTGGTGACGCCGCTCTTGTAGGACTTCGCGTTCAGCTTCCAGGGGAAGTGCGTGGTCTTCACCGTGAAGGTCAGGCCCAGCGGGCCGGTGCAGTTGCTGAAGCCAAGCGCGGTGATCGAGCCGATGCCGGCGCCCGACAGCCCGCTGCCCTTCTTGACCGTGCCCTTGCCGCTCGACGACGCGCAGGTCAGGACGCTGCCGGTCTTCGTGTCCTTCAGTGTCGTCGTGCCGGCCTTCGCCGTGATGGCCCCGCCCGGCTTGACCGTCCAGGTGGCCGCGACCCCGGCGTTGGTCGCCGCGAAGGCGGAACTGGCGGATAGGGTCAGCATCCCGGCCAGCGCGGCGCCCGTGACGAGAACGCTGCCAGCCCGTTTGAGGATTGTCATGGTGTCCCCTCTCCCTGATCGGCTTGCCCGCTCATCCTCGGTGAGCGGGCTTGCTGTGATCGACCCCATTGCATTGCCCTGCTCGGTGGGAACAAAACGTAATACATCCGTAATATTTGCCATGAGTACGGATGAAGCGGGGCTATCGCCACGCCGCGTGCGCGGTGATAGCCCCGCGTGAGCTCAGCCGATTACGTGGGCCTTGCCGAGGGTGAGCGTGATGGTGTTGCCCGGCCCCGTGACGGTCAGGTTGAGCACCGGGGTGACCAGGCCACAGTTCGCGAACGGCGGGACCGTGTAGGTGCCGCTGACGGTGCCGCCCTTGACGATGCTGAAGCCCGGCTGGCTGGCCAGCGCGACGGAGGCGGGGGTGGCGCTCTCACAGGAAGGGCCGACCGGCACCGGCAGCCCGCCCACCGACAGGCTGGTGACCTGGAGGGTGATGGTGGACATCGTCGTCACAGCGCCGGTGTTCAGGTTGACGGTTCCGGTAGTGGGGCCGTCTTGGATGAACGCGACCGTAGCGGTGACAGGGATCAGGCCGAATTCCTTGAACGACCCGGTGGCCGGCGGGAGGTTGAGGCTGGCCGTCACGGCGCCGGTGTTGACATCCACCTTGGACCGCAGCGTGCCGGGGCCGAGTGGGACGGTCGCGTTGGCGGCCTTGAGGAACGTGCTGCCGTTCACCGGGTATCTGACCTTGATCGTCGTGTCCGCCGACGCGGCCGCCGGGGTGACGGCGATCGTGGCGAGCGCGAGCAGTCCGGCGACGGCCGCGACCGCCATGCCGCGGCCTGGCAGCCGCACGAGCCAGTTCATGGAGATCTCCTTGGTCTCGGGATACGGGTGGGGTGAATGGGGATTCATCGTCCGGAAAACAGTGGGGGCAGCCACCGGGTGGTGCCGGGCAGTGCCGGCAGTCCGGTGACTGCCCCTCAGGCCGCTAGCGGCCCGTCGCGTGAGTTACGGAGAGGTAATCTTCTGCTTCGGCGTCACCGTGTAGGCGCCAACGAACTGGGTGGCGTCGCCGGTGTTGATCAGGCCGGAGCACCCGCTGACGGCCCAGACGTGCAGGTTGCCGCCAGCGGCGAGCACCGAGAGCTTGCCGGTGCTGTTCTTGTAGGTGACCTTCACCTTGCCCTTGCTGGTGGCGGTGGTGCCGCCCACGTTGGCGCTGCAGCCCGGGCCGGAGAGCTTGGACTTGATGCCGTTGATGAAGCCGGTCGTGGTGCCGGTGCCGGCGTTGTAGGAGGTGCCGCTCAGCGTCCACGGGAAGGCGCTGTTGGTGACCGTGAACACCAGGCCCAGCGGGCCGGTACAGGTGCTGAAGGACAGCTTCGTGATGGAGCCCAGGTTGGCGCCGCTGACGCCGCTGCCGCTCTTCAGCGTGCCGGACGACGTGGACGACTTGCAGGTCAGCACGCTGCCGGTTTTGGTGTCTGTCAGGGTCGTCGTGCCTGCCTTGGCGGTGATAGCCCCGCCCGGCGTGATCGTGAAGGTGATTGCCACCGCGAGGGCGACGCCGGCGCTTGCGCCGACCGCCACGGCCGCCGCGGTACCGGTGAACAGGACCCTGCGGGTAAGTCTGTTACGAAAAGCCATCCGTCCTTCTCTCTTTGATCGGTCTACCTGACCCCGCCCGGCGATCAGGCCGCCTATCGTGGACCCCGGTTTGCCGATAGGCTACCGGCGAGTACGTTACCGGGACGTAACATTGCGCGCAAGGGGCGGGCATGGACAAATCAGGGCGATGCCGCGTTCATCCAGCGCGTGACCAGAGTGACTGTCTAGTATTCCGATATGCTTAGTAGCGAACTGGCTGGAGGCGCGGGAGCCGCGCTGCTGCCGCGCCCCGATGAGTCCACCGTCGTGATCGCCCCGCCCGCTCCCGGCCGGGGCTACTGGGCCGGCGCCCCCAGTGCGGCCCTTGGCGACGACGGCATCTATCTCGCATACCGGCTGCGGCGGCCGATCGGGGCCGGCCGGGGCTATGCCATCGCCGTGGCGCGGTCCGCCGACGGGGTGCACTTCGAGACGCTCACCACGATCGGGCGTGACGAGGCCGGCGCAGAGTCGCTGGAGCGACCCGCGCTGGTGCGCGACCGCTCGGGGCGGTGGCGGCTGTACCTGAGCTGTGCCACGCCTGGCACCAAGCACTGGCGTATCGAGGTGCTGGAGGCCGCTCACCCGGCCGAGTTCGATATCAGCAGGCGCGTGGTCGTGCTCCCCGGGGATGCGCAGACCGGCGTCAAGGACCCGGTGATCAGGCTGAACGGCAGCTGGCAGATGTGGGCGTGCTGCCACCCGCTGGCCGATCCCGCCGAGACCGACCAGATGGTGTCCGACTATGCGACCAGCTCCGACGGGCTCGACTGGACCTGGCACGGCACCGCGCTGACCGGCCGTCCCGGTCACTGGGACGCACGGGGCACCCGGATCAGCGCCGTGTGGCAGGACGGGGATGCGGTGGTCGCGTTCTACGACGGGCGGGCCAGCGTGGCCGAGAACTACGAGGAGCGCACCGGCATCGCCGCGGGCGACGGGCCCACCTCGCTGGCGGCGCTCGGCGCGGGCCCGGCAGCCGAGTCGCCCTACGCCGGCAAAGGGCTGCGCTACCTCGACATTCTCGAACTTCCCGGGGGCGGGCGCCGCATCTACTACGAGATGACCCGCCCCGACGGCGCCCACGAACTGCGCACCGAACTGCGCTAGCCCGGGGGAGCGACCCTGCTAGCCCGGGGGAGCGACCCCCCGGACCCCCCGGTGGCCTGCGGCTCCTGCGACTTTGTCGCGGGAGCCTTGGCCCTGCCACCCCTCGGGGCGACCCGGGGCTGGGGAGCGTCAGAGGCGGGGCTGGCCGTTGCGTGCCTGCGACTGCCCGGTCGGCCTGGCGCCGACCAGCCCGCCGGACCGCTCCCTGGGCTGCAGCCAGTCGCCGAAGCCCGCGCCGGTCAGGCGCTCAAGCTGCCTGATGTCGTCCTCGAAGTAGGGCAGCACAGCCTGGCGCTGCTCCCAGGACAGCGGCTGGCGCTGGCCCGCGTTCTGCTGCAGGAAGCGCTCCAGGGACCGGGGCACAGAAGTGCCCGCCTGGCCCGGCAGATGCCGGCCTGCCGTGGCGGCCCCCCGGGCCAGCCTGGACAGGGCCCGGTGGGCGACCGAGCCGGCCGGGTGCGCCGTGACGTTCTCCCTGGGCACGTGCTCGATGACACCCGGGTGGACGCCGAGGAACTCGCAGATGTCGTCGAGCGCCAGCGCCGGAGTGTCCAGCAGGGCGCGGTAGCGCAGGATGAACACCTGTTCCCTGGGGAACCTGAGGAACAGGTGCTCAAGCTGCTCGGCGTACCGGCCGAGCCGGGTGTAGTACCAGAACGGCGCCCAGCCGGCCGCCACCCGGGCGTCCTCCTCTGTGCACGCGCGGACGAAGTCGCCGACCGGCTCCAGCCCGGCCGACCACAGGTGGGTCCAGTTGGAATGGGCCCGCTCGACCGGGTCGCGCAGGATCACGATCAGCTTGGCGCTGGGAATCAGCTCGCTGATGCGGCGCTGCGCGGGGCGGTCATAGAGATAAAAGGGCGTCGACTCGCCGCGCAGGGCGCCCGCCGGGGCGCCGGCGAACAGCGCCTCGTAGTCGGTGCGCCGCCAGATGTGCTCCCGGTAGGTCTGCACGTCGCCGGGCCCGCCGCCGCGGGCCGGCGGCGGCCCGTCGGTGAGGAAGAACTTGGGCTCTTTGATGGGCGACATGAACAGGCCGGGATGAGCGGCCAGGGCGGCATGCAGCGCCGTGGTGCCCGCCTTGGGGGCACCGATGATGAAGAAGTCCGGCAGGGCCACGGGGCAGACCTCCTGGGCGTAGCCGTCCAACCGGCTAAAGCGACTATTCCGATTCGCTTAGTAGATTAAGCGAGGGTCCAGATAGCGTCAACGGGTGCCCAGCTCAGGGAAATCCAATCGGGCCCGGACAGTGACGGACATCACGTTGCCGGTGGGAGACCTCGCTTCGCGGCGGCCCGGCCGGTCATAGCCGGGCGGGCAGCTCCGAGGTCCACATGACCAGCCGGGTGCGATCGCCGCGGAACAGGTCGCGGGCGAACTCCACCGGGGTGCCCTCGTCGGTGTAGGCGGTCCGCTCCACCAGCATGAGCGCCGCGCCCTCCTTCACCTCCAGCGCCTCTGCCTCGCGGACGCCCGCGCTGACCGGCTCAAGCCTTTCCCTGGCGCGGCAGGGCCGCTGCCCGTAGTTGGCTTCGAGCAGCTCATACAGCGAACCGTCCAGGCGGCAGCCGAGCATGCCGGGGAAGACGGCCGCGGGGAACAGTGAGTGCTCCAGCGCGATGGGCCTGCCGTCGCCAAGGCGGACCCGGCGCACCTCGTACAGGGCCGCCCCCTCCGCCACCTCCAGCGCGCGCGCGGCCACCGGGCCGGCCGGGCGCTCGGTGGCGGACAGTACCCTCGCGCCGGCCACCATCCCGTGGCGGCGGAGTTGCTCGGAGAAGCTGGCCAGCGTGGTGAGGTCCTGCTCCAGCTTGGACTCGGCGACGAAGGTGCCGCCCCGGCGGCCGACGGTGCGGGTGACCAGCCCGCGCCGGGCGAGGTTGGCCAGCGCATGCCGCAGGGTCATCCGGCTGACGCCGAGCCAGGCGGCGAGATCCTGCTCGGTCGGCATCCGGTCGCCGGGGGCGAGGCGGATGCCGACCGAGATCAGCTCCGCGAGCCAGTCCTCGATCTGGGCGTGCACCGTCGGGCCCGGGCCGCGCGAGATCGGCGGTGGCACCGGGCCCAGGATCTGCGACGCTGCGGGGGCCGGTCCGGGCCATGGCAAAGACGGCATGCTCAGGCCAGTATCACTCATCCCTCAGGCTGGGCCGCCGTACCGGGAGGCGTGGCCGCGACCAGCGGCGGGTCGTCGGCGGACGGGGAGATCACCGGGGCGAACTGCTTGGTGCGCCCGACCGTGAGGTAGTAGATCACCCCGATGGCCGCGATGACCACGAACACCGTCCACAGGATCGGGATCTTGTTCAGGAACGCGATGTGGAAGTCAAGTTGCTGCACGCCGCCGATGACCGTCTGGTTGGGCTCCGGGTTGCTGAGCGCCCGTGGCCAGGCGAAGTTGATCAGCATGGCGCCGCCGTACAGCAGGCCGACGATGTTGACCACCGGGCCCCAGCCGCCCAGCTTGAACGGCGCGGTGGTCCTCGGCCAGCCGGTCAGCCTGGCCCGCAGGATCGCGATGTTGCCGAGGAAGTAGCTGAGGTAGATCATCGCGGTCGCCGCGATGGCGACGGTGCCGGCCCCCGAGTACTGGATGAACGGCACCGCCGCGAGCACCGCGATCGTGACGCAGGTCCAGACCGGGGTGTGCAGCTTGGGTGCGACCTGCGACAGCGGCTTGGAGAACGGCAACTGGTTGTCGCGCGACATGCCGAAGCACAGCCGGATCGTCGCCGCCATGATCGACAGGCAGCAGACGAAGATGGCTGCGGAGACCACGAACAGGTAGAGCGTGGCGAACCCGGTCGAGAAGTTGGCCTCGATGATGTTGGCAGGGGACCAGGCGTTGGTGATCGCGGTGTGCATGTTCGGGATGGCCATCAGCGTGCCGAGCAGGAACACGCCGCCGATGATGAACGCGCCGATGATGGAGAAGAGCACCGCCTTGGGCGCCGCCCGGCGCGGGTCCTTGGTTTCCTCGGCCAGCGTCGCAGCGGTGTCGAAACCGTAGATCACGAACAGCGACATGAACATCGCGGCCAGGAACGAGCTGCCGTTGACATGGAAGCCGGCGCTGTTGGTGACCACGTGGAAGCCCTGGTGGTTGTGGAACGCCATCAGGATCAGCGCGAAGACGAACATGCCGAGGATCTCGAACACCACGCCGGTGTTGTTGATCAGCGCGACCAGCCGGACGCCGTAGATGTTCAGCACGGTGATCACCACCAGGGTGATCAGGGCGAAGACCAGTTCGGTGTGCAGGGTCAGGACCAGGCTGTGCCAGCCGAGGCCGTTCAGGGCGGGGATGAGCGCCAGTGGCAGCGTCGCGACCACCGCGGTCACGGTCAGGATTCCGGCGAACAGGTAAATCCAGCCGGTGATCCACGAATAACTCCGGGTGCTCAGGTACTTGGTCCACTGAAACACCGAGCCGGCCACGGGATAGTGGCTGGTCACCTCGGCGAAGTTCAGCGCGATGATGAATTGGCCGAGAGCCACCACCGGCCAGGTCCAGATGAAAACCCCGCCCAGGGTGGTCAGGCCGAGCGCGAACAGCGTGAAGATGCCGGTCGAGGGCGAGATGTAGCTGAACGCGACCGCCCATGAGCTGAACAGGCCCAGCCCGCGCTTCAGTTCCTGTTGATAGCCGAAACGCGCCAGGTCGGCCGCATCCGACTGTTGTTCGCTCGAGGTGCCGGGGCTGGCGCTCATCCGCTGGTCCTTCCGTTGCGGTGCTGCGCAGAATGAGGCGTAGCGTAGGCTTCTCAGGGCCTAACTGTCTAGACCTTTGACTACTTAGGATTACTTGTCTCTTTTCGTCTAGACCTTATGGGTCTAGTCTCATCTCGTGTTCGATGTCACGGAATTGTTCGACCGAGTGCCTGCCCTGGCCGGCACCCCGCGAGCTGTGGCCGAGTTGCCCGGCGGGCTCACCAACCGCAATTACAAGGTGACCACGCCGGACGGCGCGTTCGTGGCCCGGATCTGGTCCCGCGGCGACATGCTGGCGATCAACCGGGACCATGAGCATCACAATTCGGTGGCCGCGGCGCAGGCCGGCGTCGGCGCCCCGGTCGTGGCCTACCGTCCCGAGGACAGCCTGCTGGTGCTCGGCTACATCGACGGGCGCACCTTCGGCAACGCCGACGTGACCGAGCCCGCGAACCTCAGCCGGATCGCCCGGGCCTGCCGGCTGCTGCACGCCGGCCCCCGGTTCCTCGGCGACTTCGACATGTTCGCCATCCAGCGGCGCTACCGGGCCGTGGCGCGCGAGCACGGGTTCGCCATCCCGGCCGGCTACGACGACCTGATGGGCCGGATCGAGGACGCCCGCGTGGCGCTCGCCGGACGGGCGGGCCCCACTGTCCCCTGCAACAACGACCTGCTCGCCGCCAACTTCATCGACGACGGGGAGCGGATCTGGCTGATCGACTACGAGTACTCCGGCAACAACGACCCCTGCTTCGAGCTGGGCAACATCTGGGGCGAGTGCCGGTTGTCCGTGGACGCGCTGGCCGAGTTGATCACCGCGTACTACGGGGCCACGCTGCGCAACAAGATCGCCCGGGCCCGGCTGCTCGGCATGGTGGGCAAGTACGGCTGGACGCTGTGGGGAGCGATCCAGCATGCGACCAGCCCCATCGACTTCGACTTCTGGTCCTGGGCGATGGAGCGCTTCGAGGGCGCCGCCGAAGGTCTGACCAGCGACAGCTTTGAACGGCTGCTAGACGATGTGACGCGAGAGGACTGAGGGCGGGAATGGCGGAACTGCCGGGCCGGGCCCGCATTGTGATCATCGGCGGGGGTGTGATCGGGACCAGCGTCGCCTACCACCTCGCTGTTGCGGGCTGCCGCGACGTCCTGCTGCTGGAGCAGGGCCAGCTGTCCTGCGGGACCACCTGGCACGCGGCCGGGCTCGTCGGCCAGTTGCGGGCCTCGGAGAGCGGCACCCGGCTGGTCCAGTACTCCACCGAGCTCTACGCCAGGCTGGCCACGGAGGTGGGTCAGGACACCGGGTTCGTCCGGTGCGGGGGCGTCATCGTCGCGCGGACCCCGGAGCGCATGGTGCAACTGCGCAGGACGGCCGCGGCGGCAGCAGCGTATGGCCTGTCCTGTGAGATCATCACGCCGCAGCAGGCCGCCGAACTGTGGCCGGTCATGGACGTGAGCGATCTGTGCGGCGCGGCCTGGCTGCCCGACGACGGCAAGGCCAACCCCGCCGACCTCACCTACGCGCTGGCGAAGGGCGCCAGGGACGCGGGCGTGGTGATCGCCGAGCGCACCAGGGTCACCGGCATCGCCGTCGCGCACGGCGCGGTGACCGGGGTCCGCACCGCGGCCGGGGACATCGAGGCCGAGATCGTGGTCAACTGCGCCGGCCAGTGGGCCAAGCAAGTCGGTGCGTGGTGCGCGGTGAGCGTGCCGCTGCACTCGTGCGAGCACTTCTACGTGGTGACCGAGCCGATCGACGGGGTCCGCCGGGACCTGCCCATCCTGCGCGACCCGGACGGCTACACCTACTTCAAGGAGGAGGTGGGCGGCCTGGTGGTGGGCGGGTTCGAGCCCAACGCCAAGCCGTGGGTGGCGCCCGACGCGCTGCCGTACCCATTCGAGTTCCAGTTGCTGCCCGAAGACTGGGACCACTTCTCGCTCCTCGCCGACGAGGCGCAGCTCCGGGTGCCCGCGCTGCGCAGCACCGGCATCAAGAAGATGTACAACGGCCCGGAGAGCTTCACCCCGGACAACCAGTTCCTCATCGGCGAGGCGCCGGAGTGCCGCAACTTCTTCGTCGCGGCCGGGTTCAACTCGGTCGGCATCGCCTCCGCCGGCGGGGCCGGCCAGGCGCTGGCGCAGTGGATCCTCACCGGCGACCCGGGCATCGACCTGACCGCCAGCGACATCCGGCGGTTCGCGCCGTTCCAGGGCAACAACCGGTGGCTGCGCGACCGGGTCGGCGAGATCCTCGGGCTGCACTATGCGCTGCCCTGGCCGAACCGGGAACTGGCCACCGCCCGCCCGTTCCGCCGCTCGCCCGTGCACCACCTGCTGGAGGCGGCCGGGGCCTGCTTCGGCAGCCGGATGGGCTGGGAGCGGCCCAACTTCTTCGCGCTGCCCGGGGACGAGCCCGTCATCGAGTACTCCTGGGGGGCGCAGAACTGGCTGCCCGCCTGCGCGGCCGAGCAGCGCGCGGCCCGCCGCGACGTGGCGCTGTTCGACCAGACCTCGTTCTCCAAGTACCTGCTCACCGGGCCGGGCGCGGAGCAGGCGCTGCAGTGGCTGTGCACCGCGGACGTGGCGGTGCAGCCCGGCTGGACGGTGTACACCGGCATGCTGAACGAGCGCGGCACCTACGAGTCCGACCTGACCGTGACCCGGCTTTCCGAACTGGAGTTCCTGCTGATCAGCAGCGCGGCGACCACCGAGCGGGACAAGCACCACATCACCACCCGGATGCCCGCCGGTGCCCGCGCCGCGCTGGTGGACGTGACGTCGGCGTACGCCGTGTTCGGCGTGATGGGGCCGCGGTCCCGCGACCTGCTCGCCGCGCTGTCCGGCGACGACCTGTCCGACGAGGCGTTTCCGTTCCGGGCCAGCAGGCAGATCAGCCTCGGCCACTTCACCGTCCGCGCGACCCGGATCACCTACGTCGGCGAACTGGGCTGGGAGCTGTACGTGCCGTGTGAGTTCGCGGTCGGCGTGTTCGGCCTGCTGACTCGCGCCGGGCAGGAGTTCGGCCTGGTCAATGCGGGCTACTACGCGATCGAGTCGATGCGGCTGGAGAAGGGTTACCGGGCGTACGGCCGGGAACTGACCCCGGACTACGGGCCGGTGGAGGCCGGGCTGGGATTCGCCTGCAAGCTGCGCACCGACATCAGTTTCCTGGGCCGGGAAGCCGTGGAAAAGACCAGGGCCGAAGGCCCGCGGCGGCGGCTGGTGTCGCTGGTGGCCGGCGATTCGGGCACGATGATGTGGGGCGGCGAGCTGGTGCTGCGCGACGGCGTGCCGGTGGGCCAGGTGACCTCGGCGGCCTGGGGGGCCGCGCTCGGCGCCACGACCGGCCTGGCCTACGTCCGGGATCCGGCCGGCGACCCGGTGACACCGGAGTTCGTGCGCACCGGTTCGTACCAGGTGAACGTGGGCGGTGAGATCCGGCCGGCGACGGTGTCGCTGCGCCCGCCCTTCGACCCGGCGGGGGAGCGGGTTCGCGGCGGCACCGTACCGTAGCGGGGGGCACGGGGTGGGCGCGGGCAGCGCAACGACGCGGTACCGCAGGGAGGAGCCGGGCCATGACGATCAGCGCGTTTGACCTGTTCAAGATCGGGATCGGCCCGTCCAGCTCGCACACCGTCGGGCCGATGCGGGCGGCAGGCATGTTCACCGAGTCGCTGGCCGCCGACGGCCTGCTGCCGCGGGTGGCCGGGCTGCGGGTGGAACTGTTCGGCTCGCTCGGCGCCACCGGGCACGGTCACGGCAGCGTGAAGGCGGTCGTGCTCGGGCTCACCGGCGAGCACCCGGAAACGGTGGACCCGGTGGCCGCCGAGCCCATGGTCGCCCGGATCCGCGAGACCGGGCGGCTGGCCATGCCAGGCGGCCGCGAGATCACCTTCGACCCCGGCTCCGACATCGTCCTGCACCGCCGCAAGCGCCTGCCGTTCCACTCCAACGCGATGCAGTTCGCCGCCATGGACGCCCACGGTGACCGCATCGCCGAACGCACCTACTACTCGATCGGCGGCGGTTTCGTCCTCGGCGAGGACGAAACCGGCGCACCCCGGATCGAGGCGGACGCGACGCCGGTGCCGTACCCCTTCGACACCGGCGCGGACCTGCTCGGCCACACCGCGAAGACGGGCCTGCCCATCAGCGGCGTGATGATGGCCAACGAGAAGGTCCGCAGGGACGAGGCGGAGATCCGGGCCGGCCTGCTGCGGATCTGGCGGGTCATGCAGGAATGCGTCGAGGCGGGCTGCCAGGCGGACGGGGTGCTGCCCGGCGGCCTGAAGGTCCGGCGCCGGGCCAGGGATCTGCGGGCGACGCTGGAACGGACCGGCGACCGGGCCGACCCGCTGTATGCGATGGAGTGGGTGACGCTGTACGCGCTGGCCGTCAACGAGCAGAACGCGTCGGGCCGGCGGGTCGTCACCGCGCCCACCAACGGCGCGGCCGGCATCATCCCGGCGGTGCTGCACTACTACACCACGTTCGTGCCCGGCGCGGACGACGACGGCGTGGTCGCCTTCCTGCTCACCGCGGCCGCCATCGGGGTGCTGTACAAGCAGAACGCCTCCATCTCCGGCGCCGAGGTGGGCTGCCAGGGAGAGGTCGGCTCCGCCTGCTCGATGGCCGCGGCGGGCCTCGCCGAGGTGCTGGGCGGCACGCCCGAGCAGGTGGAGAATGCCGCCGAGATCGGCATCGAGCACAACCTGGGCCTCACCTGCGACCCGGTCGGCGGGCTCGTGCAGATCCCGTGCATCGAGCGCAACGCCATCGCCTCGGTCAAGGCCATCACCGCGGCCCGGATGGCGGTCCGTGGGGATGGCACGCATCATGTGTCACTGGACAAGGCGATCAAGACACTGCGGGAGACCGGCGCGGACATGAAGGACAAGTACAAGGAGACCGCCCGCGGCGGCCTGGCCGTGAACGTCATCGAATGCTGACCGGAGGGACGATGGATACCGCACTGCTGCGCATGATCGGCTCCCAGGCCGGCGCGCTGGAGCGCATCGCCGGGCTGGACCTGGCCGGCCCCGCGGAGATTCTCGCCCAGGCCCGCCGGATCCTCCTGGTGGGAACCGGCACCAGCCTGCACGCGGCCGAACTCGGGGCGATGATGCTCACCCAGGCCGGCCACGACGCGTACGCGTATCCCGCCGCGGCCTGGGCACGGTGGGGCCCCGGGCCGCGCGCGACCGACGTGGTCGTGGTGATCACGCACACGGCGGAGACGGCGTACGCGGCACGGGCCCGTGCGGACGCGCTGGCCGCGGGCGTGCCCGTGGTCTCGGTCACCGGGACCGGGCGGGGCTGGCCCGAGGCAATCGAGACCGTCGCCCCGGACGAATCGCACACCTACACGGTGAGCTACACCGCCGCGCTGGCCGTGCTCGCCCGGCTCGCTCACACGCTGGGCTCGCCGGAGGGTTCCCCCGCCCAGCTGGCCGTGGCCGCGGAACAGGTCCGCCGCGCCTGCGCGGACCCTGGCCCGGATGCCGCGGCGGTCGCCGTGCCCGCGCGCAGCCTGGCGATCGTCGGCTGCGGGCCGTGGGCGGTCACCGCGCGGGAGGGCGCGCTGAAGATCCGGGAGGCGTCCCGGACGCTCGCCGAGGGTTTCGACACCGACCGGCTGCTGCACGGCGGTGCCGTGCCCTACACGGCGGCGGACGGGCTCGTCGTGCTGGAGCCGGCCGCCGATCCGGACGGCCTCACCGGCGGGGTCGCCGCGGCCGCCCGTGCGGAGCGGATACCCGTGGCCGTGCTCGCGGCACCCGGCGACGGCGACGGCCTGGGCCCGCTGCTGGCGCAGATCCCGATGACCGTGCGGCTCCAGCTGATCGCCGAGAACTTCGCCCGGCTCCGTGGCCAGAACCCGGACGCGGCGATCGTGGGTGCCTGGGACGAGCCAGCGCTGTGGCGGCTGGGCTCGCCCACGGCCTCGTGACGCGGTTCTGACGACGGTGCCGGGACCTGGCCCGGCCCGCATCGGCTCCGGTCACCTTGCCGAACGCACCGCCGGCCGCGTGTATCTGCCATAGCATTTTCAATCGGTGACATGGTGAGCGAGGGCGGGACACGGTGTCGAGTTGCGCGCTGGGCCATTCCGTATCCCCCGGAATGGAAACCTGCGAGATTTGCGGTGACGACCTGAGGCGTTGTTGCAGCCAGGGTCATGTGAGCAGGGCGGGCCTGCTCTTTTGTGACACATGCGGCGAACTGCTGCCGCTGACGGCCAGCCAGCCCGCGATGGCTGCCGCCGCACCGCTCACAATGGAATACAGCAGCGGGTCGTTCGCCGACTTCATCGCCGTTGGCGACGATGACACGGGCGCGGCGTCGCGGTCCTTGCCGGAGCTGCCCGTCCCGATGGACTGGCCGGCGCCGGAGGACCTGCCGCCGCTGGAGGACCTGTCCGCGCCGGTTCCGGTCGCCGAGCCGGAGCCGGCCCAGGCGGTCATCATCCCGGAGCCCCGTACCCCAGAGCCGCTGCTGGACTTCGGGCCCGAACTGGAACCACCGGCCGCCCTGGTACCCGAGCCGGAACCGCTGCCTCAGCCGGAGCCTGTCCCCGAGCCACCGCTGGACCTGCGGCCCGAGCCGGAACCACCGGCCGCCCTGGTACCCGAGCCGGAGGCTGTCCCCGAGCCGCCTGCCCCCTTCTCCGTATGGGAGCGGCGGACCCCGGATCCGGCGCCGCCCGCCCCGGCCCCGCCCCCGTGGAGCCTGGCACCAACGCCAACGCCAACGCCCGCGGCGGCGCCAACGCCAGCGCCCGGACCGGTCCCGGCACCGGCCCCGCCAGAGCCTGTCTCTGTGCCCCCTCCGGCAGCGGCCGCCACACCGGTGCGGAACGCTCCGCCCGCACCCGTGACGCCATCGTCCACGGTGAACGGTGGCGCGGCTCATCCGGCCACCGCGCTGCCCTCTGACCTGCGCTTCCCAGCCCCGAGGGACCCGGCCCGCACCTGGCGGAGCAGTACCAAGCCGCGGGACGCGCCCGGTCCCGATGGCGGTGTGCACCACGATGACGGGCCCCGGCTCGCGGGAGAGCCAGAGGCGGAACCGGAACTGCAGCCCCGGCGGCGGCCCCGCCGTGCCCGGGCGATCGTCGTCCTGCTGCTGGTGATCGCGGCCGGCGTCGGCGGTACCGCCGGGGCACTGGCCCTGCACCGGCACTACGCGGCCAAGCTCACCGCGCCACTCGGCTCGGCCGCGGCGGCCGCCAGCAGCGGCCGCGCCACGGCCGGCCGCGGCGGCTCAGCCGGTGCCACATCCCCGGCCCCGTCGCTGACCCCCGCCCAGGCGGCCGGCTCGCCGGGCTGGAGCGCTCCGCTTCCGGTGGCCCCGCTGCACGGCAACGCCGTCATCACCGGGGTGTCCTGTCCCAGCACCTCGGCGTGCTTCGCGGCGGACAGCAGCGGGGCGGTGCTGTCCTCCAGGCCGCCGGCCGGCTGGCGGAAGGCGGTCACCGACCCCTCCGGCGGGCTGGTGGCGGTCTCCTGCGGGAGCCCGGGCACCTGCGTCGCGCTCGACCATTCCGGCCACGCGCTCACCCTCAGCAACGGGACCTGGAGTTCCCCGGCCATGGTGGACACCGGCACCGGGACGTTCACCGGGCTGTCCTGTCCCACCGCGGCGTTCTGCATGGCCGGTGACAGCAGCGGCGCGGCGTTCGCCGGCACCGCGGCCGGCTGGCAGCAGTTCTCCGTGGACACCACCGGCGGCGGCCTGACCGGCGTGTCCTGCGCGAACTCCGGCTTCTGCGTGGCCGTGGACAACGGCGGCGGCGTCTACACGTTCAACGGCACGTCGTGGAGCGGCGTCTCGGCGATCGACGTGGGCCATTCGTTCACCGCGGTGTCGTGTGCCACGGCCACGTTCTGCGTGGCGGTCGACAATTCCGGTAACGCCGCGGTGCTCGACCATGGGACCTGGAGCGTCGGCCCCATCGGCAGCACCATGGTCACCGTGTCCTGCCCGGCCCGTGGCTTCTGCGTGGCCACCAACGGCGCGGGTGGGGCGGCGATCTACCGCTTTGCCAAGTGGTCGCATGTGTCGGCGGTGGACGGATCCACCCCCATCGACACCCTGAGCTGCGCGAGCGTGACGTTCTGCGTGGCCACCGATCACCGCGGCAACGTGCTGTACTACCGGCCGACCTAGGCATGCCCGAGGCAGATACGCGTCCCGGCCCGCTCGACGGCCTGCTGGTGGCTGACTTCTCCCGGGTCCTGGCCGGCCCGTACTGCACCATGCTGCTTGCCGACCTCGGCGCGGATGTGATCAAGGTGGAGAGCCCGGCCGGGGACGACACCCGCCGCTGGGTACCGCCGACCAGGGACGGGGTGGCCACCTACTATCTCGCGATCAACCGGAACAAGCGGTCGGTCGTGCTCGACCTGAAGGACGCCGCGGGCCGCGCGGCCGGTGCCGAACTCGCTCGCCGTGCCGACATCATGGTGGAGAACTTCAAGCCAGGCGGGCTGGCCCGGTATGCGCTGGACTACGACTCGGTCCGCGCGGCCAACCCGGGGATCATCTACGCCTCGATCACCGGCTTCGGCACCACCGGAGGTGCCCATCTGCCCGGCTACGACCTGATGGCGCAGGCCGTGTCCGGCCTGATGAGCCTGACCGGTGAGGCCGGCGGCCCGCCGCAGCGGGCGGGCATCTCCGTGATCGACGTGATGACGGGCCTGCACACGGCCATCGCGATCCTTTCCGCGCTGCACTACCGCGCGGCCACCGGCGAAGGGCAGCACGTCGAGTCTTCGCTGCTCGGCTCGGCCCTGTCCGGGATGGTGAACCAGACCAGCGCCTACGTCGCCGGGGGAGTGGTACCGATCCGGATGGGGAACTCCCACCCCAGCCTGACGCCTTACGAGCCGCTTCCCACGGCGGACGGCGAGCTGATCGTCACCGCTGGCAACGACGGGCAGTTCCGCCGGCTGTGCGGGGTGATCGGCGCGCCGCAACTCGCCAACGACCCGCGGTTCGCCACCACCGGGAAGCGCACCGCCCACCGGCAGGAACTGCGCCCGCTGC
The DNA here is from genome assembly GCA_963730235.1 of uncultured Actinomycetes bacterium. Classification (GTDB taxonomy): domain Bacteria; phylum Actinomycetota; class Actinomycetes; order Streptosporangiales; family Streptosporangiaceae; genus DASXKD01. Next base: position 57,513 of record CAVSRH010000001.1, on the reverse strand, counting down.
TGGAGGAGCGGCTCGCGGCCCGGCCCTCGGCGGAATGGTTCGACCTGCTGATCGCGGCCGGGGTGCCGTGCGGCCCGATCAACACGGTGGACGGCGGGGTTGAGTTCGCCCGCGGCGTCGGGCTGCGGCCGGTCGCGGCCGCCGGAACCGGTGCGGACGCCGTGCCGACCATCCGGCACCCGGTGGACTTCTCCGCGACCCCGCCGCGCTATCCGCTGCCCCCGCCCGCGCTGGACCAGCACGGTGACCAGATCCGCGCCTGGCTCGCCGCCCCGCCCGGCCCGGTACCCTGGCGCGGCGCGGAGCCGGACACCGGCAGCGCACCGCAGAGAGGGACGAGCCCATGACCGAACCAGCCCCGCCGCCCCGCTTCCCCACCTCGCTGGGCACCTCGGACGCCGACAGCATCACCCTGCTCGGCCAGAATCTCGCCGCGGACCTGATGGGCAAGGTCGGCTTCGGCGAGCTGGCGCTATGGCTGGTGACCCAACGGCGGCCGACCCCGGCCCAGGTCAGGGTGTTCGAGGCCGTTCTGGTGGCGCTGGCCGACCACGGCTTTACGCCGACGGCCATCGCCGCCCGGCTCACCTACCTCAGCGCACCCGACTCGGTCCAGGGCGCGCTGGCCGCGGGCCTGCTCGGCGGCGGCTCCCGGTTCCTCGGCGTCACCGAGGACGCCGGCCGCTTTTTGGCCGATACGCTGGCCGGGGCGGGCGAGCCCCCCGGTGACGACGCCGCCTTCGATGCCCTCGCACTGGCCGCGGTCCGGGCCGCACGCGAGCAGCGCAGGCTGGTCCCCGGGCTCGGGCATCCCATCCACAAGGTCACCGACCCGCGCACCCCGGTGCTGATCCGGATCGCGGAAGAGGAAGGCACCCGGGGCCCGCACCTGCGCCTGTTCGAGGCGATCGGCCGGGTCCACCCGCAGGTGCTCGGCCGGACCCTGCCGTTGAACGGCGCGGGAACCTGCGGCGCGGCCCTGGCCGACCTCGGCCTCCCACCCGATCTACTGCGCGGCTTCGCCCTGCTGGCCCGGACGGCCGGCCTGCTAGGCCACCTGGCCGAAGAACAGCGTCACCCCATCGCCATGGACATCTACCAAACCGTCGAGCACAACGCGGTCTACCAGCCACCTAGCTCCTGACCAGCCCAACTCCACGAACAGCATCGCCCCGGGATCCATCATCATGATCCCTCGGTGCCTGGGAGGTCCGCGCCGGTGAACAGGCGGGTGCCGGCCACGTAGAGCTGGTCGGCGGGGAACCGGGTCAGCAGTTCGCACCCGCCCGGGGTGACGACCACCTCTTCCTCGATCCGCGCCGCCGCCGACCCATCCGGGGTCGGCCAGTAGGTCTCGATCGCGAACACCATGCCCTCTTTCAGCTCGACCGGATGCTCGAACGAGTGGTAACGGCTCATCAGCGGCCGTTCCCAGTTCGACAGGCCCAGCCCGTGACAGTACTGCAGGCCGAACGCCTCCTCCTCGTCCGCGAAACCGAATTCCGTGGCGGCCGGGAAATGGCGCACCACGTCGGCCGAGGTGGCTCCGGGGCGGATCTCCGCGATCGCGTTGTCCATGAACTCGCGGGCCCGCCGGTACGCCGCGCGCTGCTGCCGGTTGGCGCTGCCGACGTTGAGCGTCCGGTAGTAGCAGGTCCGGTATCCGTTGAACGAATGGATAATGTCGAAGTACGCGGTGTCGCCGGGCCGGATCAGCCGGTCGGAGAACACATGCGGGTGCGGGCTGCACCGCTCACCGGAAATCGAGTTGACCGCCTCGACCTCCTCCGAGCCGTTCTCGTAGAGGTAGCTGGTCACCAGCGCGACGCAGGCGTTCTCCCTGATGCCCGCCCGCAGATACCGGTACAGCTCGTCGTAGGCGCCATCCACGAGGGCGGCGGAATGGTCGAGCAGGGCGATCTCGTCGGCGGTCTTGATGGCCCTGATATCCTGCATGAACCCGTGCCCGTCGATGATGTTCAGGCCCTCCGCCTCCAGCGCCCGCAGCACCGGAAGCTCCACCACGTCCACCCCGACCGGCTCGCCGTCCAGCCCGTGCTCGCGCAGGATCCCGGCCAGCCGCCGCGCATTCCCCCGTTCCACCCCCACCTCCTCGGGAATGGACCCCCGCCAGCTGGATATCCCCGCGCGCCAGTTCTGTTTGGCATTCCATGGCGCGAACGCCTGATGCGTCCTGGCCGCCGACCCGATATCCCATAGGATCGGCTGCTCCCCCCGCATCACCAAACAGCACCGAAACAGCTTATCCCTGGCCCAATTACCTATATGGGTAGCCGTCGTATAACGAATATTGTTCATATCGAACAAGATCAGTGCGCCTATCTCGGAACCAGCTAGCGCGTCCTGAACCTTTCTCGCCCGATCCGCCCTTAGCCGCGCGAAGTCAACCCGCTGCTCCCAATCGGTCCCCAGCGTCGCCCCCGGCGAAGCGATCGGCACGGACTGCGTCGTAGCATCGTAATTCTGAACCATGACTTCCTCCTAGGAATCCATCGCCCCTCACACGGGTGCATATTCGCCAACATCCGCTGGGAGGGTGGGAGAGCGGGGAGTGGGTCCGGGGCGATGCAGTACGGACCAGGCCGTGTCCACGATGTGCTGGGTGGTCAGGCCGTACTTCGTGAACAGGTAGGCCGCGTCTTTGGCACCTTCGGCGAAGGTGTCTTGCAGGCCGATGCGGCGCAACGGGCGGCCGAGGCCGGACTCGGCCAGTGCCTCGGCTACGGCTGAACCCAGGCCACCGATGACTGTGTGGTTCTCGGCCGTTATGACGGCCTGGCTTGCCGCGGCAACCGCGAGGACCGTTTCCGTGTCCAGGGGCTTGATGACGGGAATATTCACTACTACGGTGACGGCACCGGCGGCCTCCAGGACGCGGGCCGCAGCGAGAGCAGGGGCGACCATCATGCCGCTGGCCAGCAGAGCTACGTCAGAGGATGGGGCTGCGCCCGAAGTTGAACTCCACCCGCCGTCACGGATCCCGGCTCCGCCGCTGCTGACGCCGCCGCCGGTGCTGACCCCACCACCGCTGGTGTCGGCCAGACCGGTGGTCTGCGCGCCGCCCGAGGTGAGCGCACCGCCCGCGTGGTGCCCGCCGCCGGTGGTGTCGGCCGCCCCGGCGATCTGCGCGCCGCCGGCGCTCACCGCGCCGCCCGAGGTCTGTGCGCCACCGCTGGTCACACCGCCGCCGTCGGTTCCCGCGCCGCCCGTGGTCTGTGCGCCGCCGTCCATCGCTTCGCCGCGCCACTCCAGCACCTGGGCGCGGTCCAGCGACAGTGAGTGATCCGCGGGGAAGATCACCGGGATCTCGCCGCGCTTGAGGCGCAGGTACACCGGGCCCGGGACGTCGGCCATGGCGGCGACCACCTGCGCCGTCTCGGTGGCGTCGGCCACGTCGATGACCGTCATGCCGGGGATGGCGCGCATCAGGGCGACGTCCTCGATCGCCTGGTGGCTCGGCCCGCCGGGGCTGGACACGCCGGGCATGAAGCCCACGATCCGCACCGGCAGCCGCGGGTAGGCCACCGCGTTGACGATCTGGTCCAGTGGGCGGCGCGTGGTGAACACGCCGAACGAGTGCACGAACGGCATGAGCCCCTGCCGGGCCAGCGCACCGGCGACCCCGATCATGTTGGCCTCGGCCATGCCCGCGTGGATGAACCGATCGGGGAACTCGTCCTGGAAGATGTCCACCTCGCATTGGCGGGTGAGGTCGCCGGACAGGCACACCACCTCGGGGCGGGTGCGGGCCAGTTCGGCCAGTGCCCGGCCGTACGGCTTGAGCGCCGTGCGGTACGGCGGGCCGAGCACGGCCTGCCGGCTGAGATCAGTCATGGCCGGTCGCCTCCGGAGCGGGGCGGTCCAGTTCGGCCCGGAGTTCGGCGGCGGCCGCCTCGGCGAGATCCGCGGGCAGCTTGATGAAGTGCCCGTCGGCGTCCGGCGGCAGGCAGGCCAGCCCGTGCCGGGTCGAGGTCCGGCAGATGAGCACCTGGGGCCGGGTGGCCCGCGCGCCGGCCGCGAGCGCGGCGGCGATCGCTGTGACGTCGTGGCCGTCAAGGTCGTTGGCTTCCCAGCCGAACGCCCGCCATTTCGCGGCGACCGGCTCGATCGTGGTGATGCTGTCCACCGGCCCGTCGACCTGGGAGTTGTTGGCATCCAGCAGGACGGTGAGCCGGGACAGCCGGTGGTGCCCGGCGAACATCGCCGCCTCCCAGACCTGGCCCTCCTGAAGTTCGCCGTCGCTGACGAACGCGAACGTGCGGACATCGCCGCGGCCGGTCAGCCTGTCCCCCAGTGCGAAGCCCGCGGCCGCCGACAGGCCCTGGCCGAGCGAGCCGCAGGTGTACTCGGGGACCGGGCTGCGCTCGGTGCCGATCGCCTCCAGGGACGACCCGTTCTGCCCGTAGCTGGCCAGGGCCGCCTCGGCGAGCAGGCCGGTCTCCGCGGCGGCGGCGTAGGCGGCGATGACGTAGTGGCCCGGTGAGCAGACGACCCGGTCGGTCCCGGGCCGGTAGGCCGCGCCATAGACGGCGGCATACTGCTCGGCCGCCGACAGCGCCTGGCCCAGGTAGCCGAAACCCTGCGGGGCCACCATCGCCACGGCGCGCAACCGGATCGCCGTGGCCAGCCGGCGCAGCCCGGGCCCGGTCGCGCTGGGGTTCACGGTCAGGGCGGCCTCCTTTGGTAAAGTGGCTATGCCAATTCTGCCCAGGCCGGCCGGACGGGGAAGTGCCTGCCGGTGGCCGGGAAGGGGAGGTCGCCACGATGGCGGATCGGCAGCGGGCCGCCGGCCTGGCCGGGATTCAGCCGGTGTCCTCCCGGCGGGTCTCGGAGCAGGTGGCCGACCAGATCCGGATCCTGATCACCGGCGAGCGGCTGGCCGAGGGGGACCGGCTTCCGCCCGAGCGCGATCTGGCCGAGCGGTTCGGCGTGAGCCGCCCGATGATCAGCCAGGCGCTGCGGATGCTGTCGCTGATGGGCCTGGTCGAGATCAGGCAGGGCTCGGGCGCCTACGTGCTGCGCCGGCCACAGCACATGGTCACCGCGTCGGTCGGCCTGATGCTCGACCTCGACCAGGGCCCGCTCGCGGATCTTGCGGAACTGCGGCTATGGCTGGAGACGCTGGGTGCGGTGCATGCCGCTGAGCGCGGTGCCCCTGCCGGGCTGTCTGGCAGCCTGCAGCGGCTGGCCGGGGCCACGGGCAGCGCGGCCACCTGGATCGCCGCGGACACCGTGTTCCACGCGGACGTCGTCCGCGGCGCGGGCAACGCGTACCTGACCGCCATGTACGAGGGTGTGCACACGGCGGTGCTGAGCCAGGAACACGAGCTTTGGGTACGGACCGAGGCCGAGCCGGGCTGGCTGACCGGCCCCGGGAAATCCGTTTTGCTGAATATTCACCAGGCGATCTACGACGCGGTCGCGGCCGGTGACGCCGGCCGGGCGCAGGCGGCGGTGCGGCGCCATCACGAGGTCATGCTCGACCATCTCGGCCGGTGACCGCGGCCGGCGCCGACCAGACCGGACGGGTGACCGGGGATGCATCTGCAGCATCCGGGTAACTACCTGGCATACCTGTGGCAACAGGGGGATTGTGACGATGGATGGCGAGCCAGCGGCGCCGGCGCCAGACGGATCCGAGCCGGACTACATGGGGCTGATCACCAGCACCGGGGATTTCTCCGCCTATCCGCCGATCGCGGACTACGGCTTCCTGTCCGACTGTGAGGTCACCGCGCTGGTGGCGCCGAGCGGTGCCATCGAGTGGATGTGCCTGCCCAGGATGGACTGCCCGAGCGTCTTCGGCGCCATCCTGGACCGGCGCGCGGGCAACTTCCGGTTCGGCCCGGAGAACGTGGACGTGCCGGCGGACCGGCGCTACCTGCCCGGGACGATGGTGCTGGAGACCAGCTGGGACTGCGGCGAGGGCTGGATCGTCGTCCGGGACTGCCTGGTGATGGGTGAGTGGCGGCACGAGCACCCGGAACGCACCACGCACATCAGGCCGCCGACCGACTATGACGCCGAGCACACGCTGATCCGTACGGTCCGGTGCGTGCAGGGCTCGGTGCAACTGGCGCTGGACTGCCAGCCGGTGTTCGGCTACGGGATGGAGCGGGCCCACTGGACCCGGCCGGAAGCGGGGTATCACCAGGCCGTCGCCCAGGACGGCAAGGGGCTGGACCTGACCCTTACCTCGGACATCCGGTTCGGCATCGAAGGATCCACCGCCCGCGGGCGGACCCTGCTGCGCGAGGGCGACACCCGGTTCTGCGCGCTGTCCTGGGGCCACCAGGCCCCGCCGAAGAGCTACAAGGACGCCGAAAAGCGCCTGCGGTGGACGGCGCACCACTGGCAGCACTGGCTGGCCCGGGGCAACTTCCCGGATCACCGCTGGCGCAGCCACCTCACCAGGAGCGCGCTGACGCTCAAGGGCCTGGCGTTCGCCCCGACCGGTGCCATCGCCGCGGCGGCCACCACGTCCCTGCCAGAAACCCCGCGCGGGGAACGCAACTGGGACTACCGCTACAGCTGGATCCGCGACGCGACCTTCGCGCTCTGGGGCCTGTACACCCTGGGCTTCGACTGGGAGGCCGACGACTACTTCGCCTTCATCGCGGACCTGGCCGAACGTGATGGCGGCAACCTCCAGATCGTCTACGGCATCGACGGTTACCGCGGATCTCACCGAGCGGGTGCTCGACCACCTGCAGGGATACCAGGACGCGCGCCCGGTGCGGATCGGGAACGCGGCGTACCAGCAGCAGCAGAACGACGTGTGGGGGACGGTGCTCGAATCCGTCTACCTGCACACCAGGTCGCGCGACCGGCTGGATGAGCGGGTCTGGCAGGTCGCCCGCCAGCAGGTCGAGCACGCCCTTGAGCACTGGCGCGAGCCGGACCGCGGGATCTGGGAGATCCGTGGCGAGCCGAAGCACTTCACGTCCTCGAAGGTCATGTGCTGGGTGGCCGCGGACCGCGGCGCGCGGCTGGCCAGGCTCCGCGATGAGCACGACACGGCCAGGATGTGGCAGAAGGCCGCCAACGAGATCCACGCCGACATCTGCGCCAACGCCCTCGATGATCGTGGCGTGTTTGTCCAGCATTACGACACCACGGCGCTGGACGCGTCGCTGCTGCTGATGCCGTTGCTGCGATTCCTGCCGCCGGAGGATCCGCGGATCCGTGCCACGGTGCGGGCGATCGCGGACGAGCTGACCAGGGACGGGCTGGTGCTGCGCTACCGGCTCGCCGAGACGGACGACGGGCTGCCCGGCGAGGAGGGCACGTTCACGATCTGCACGTTCTGGCTCGTCTCAGCCCTGGCCGAGATCGGCGAGCAGCGCCGGGCCAGAGACCTCTGCGAGAAGGTGCTGTCCTACGCCAGCCCGCTGCTGCTGTACGCGGAGGAGATCGACCCGCGGTCCGGCCGGCATCTGGGCAACTTCCCGCAGGCGTTCACCCACCTGGCCCTGATCAACGCGGTCATGCACGTGATCAGGGACGAGCAGGAGGCCCGCCGCCAGTTGCTGGCCGGTGAAGCGGCCGTCATCCCCTGGCAGTCCTGACCCGGGTCAGGCGGCCCGGATGGGTGGGTCGTGTCCGGGTGGGCTGTGGCTGTGCAGGGTTTTGCTGCGGTCGGGGCTGGTGGCGGTGGTGGTGCCGTCGGGATGCAGGATCAGTGTCCAGCCCCACCGGTGAATCGCGGTCAGGTGGTGGAAGGAGCACAGCGGCACCAGGTTGGGCAGGCTGGTGGGGCCGCCGCGGGACCTGGGGATGAGGTGGTGGATATCGCAGACGCTGGCGGGCTGGTCGCAGCCGGGGAACGCGCAGTGCGGGTGGCGGGTGGTGGCGGCGCGGCGCAGGTGGGCGGGGATGGTTTCGGTGGCGGCGCCGATGTCCAGTGGCAGGCTGACCGAGGTCAGTGGTCCGGCTGTCGAGGGCGGCGCGCAGCCGGGCGGCGAGCCCGCCGGGCCCGGACAGGGCGTCGGTGGCCAGGCCGAGCAGCGCCCGGCGCAGCCGGTCCCGGCTGGCGGGACTGAGCGGTCCGGGGAATGGGCTGGCGTCCCCACAGCTGGTGCGTCCGCCGCAGGTGCAGCTATGGCTAGTGCTGCTGGCAGGACTGGCGGTGGCGGCAGTGGCCGGGCTGGCAGGCTGTCCGGTGTGGCGGCCGGGATCGCGGGCGAGCAGGAACGCATCGGTGAGCTGGTCGAGGGCGGCCCAGTCGACGTGCCCGGTCACCACCGGCACCACTGTCGCATCGCACAAGGCGGCGTCCGCGTCGGGGCCGGTGAGCCAGCCGGGCTGGGACGCGGGGGCGGCGGCCCAGGCGTCCTCGGTCGCCGATGCGCCGGACTGGCCGCGCAGCTGGGCCAGCGTCAGGTGCACCAGCACCTGAGTTGGCTGCCCCGCCCGGGCGGGGACCATCCCGGCGCGGATCAGCCGCCGGCACGCCTCCTCCAGCGCATCATGACGGCGCTGCGCCCCGGTCCGGATGTCTTCCGGCCCGGCCTTTTTCCCTAACGCCTCCAGCACGGCCGTCAATGCGGCCGCGCACCCGGGGGTCAGGTCCCCCCCGGCCCGGCCCGCGCCGCGGAAGGTGATCCCCAGCCGGAACCAGCGGTCCTCGAATCCGTCATCGTCCGGCGGCATGCACCGCTCATACATCTCCCGGGCCAGGCCACCAAGCTCCGCCAGGCTCGCCCCGCCCCCCGCCGCCGCGACCAGAATCTCGTCAGCGTCGTCACGCCGGTCCCTGGGCAGCCGCTCGGTCCACTCGCAGATGTGCCTGGCCCAGGACGGCGACAGCGCACCGGTGCCCATGGCCTCATCGATCGCCGGGTGGGCGGCCAGTCGCCGCGCCCACGCGACGGCACTCGCGGCGGCCCCGGTGGAAACCCGGGTCTGCCACTTCAGCCAGGTGCGCGCCGTGCCATGCCCGTCGTCTTCGAAACCCGCCCTGGCTGGCGAATGCGCCAAGCATCCGTGCCCGGGCGGCCGTGTGCTTGGCTTCGGCCCGCCCCAGCGCGCGCAGCGCCTCGGCCTGCAACGCCACGGGTAACGACGCGGCATCGGCGGCGTTGAGGTGGTCCAGGGCACGGTCCAGCGACGCGAGCGCGTCGGCCACGCTGGCCGGGGCGCCGCTGCCGTCACACATGCCCTCACCTCCTGCCGAGTGCAGTATTCCGAACAAGTCTTCGAAAACTGGTTCCAGTCTAGGGCTTCATGCCGACATTTCACCCCGCACGAGGAAGATCCGCGAAAAGTTCTGACCGTCGTCGCGTGGGCTGGGATGGTGGCGGGGCCCGGCGACGCAGAGTGGCCGTGGCAGGTGGCGCAGCCTGGCCGCGGCGCAGGCTGGCAGTGGCGCGGCGCGGGCGTGGGCGGCCGGTCGGCCACGCCCGCAGCGGACGGCGCGGCACGGCCAGTTCGAGCGAATGCCCACCGCCTGCGGCATTCTCGAATGCCGCCCTGATCACACCGGCCTGGTTATCTTGCAATAGATCCGGCAGCCGGTAGCCTAACCGAGGCTGCCGCGCAAACCCCGCTCATGTGGGGACGGGCAAACGTCAATCAAGTGTCAAAACCAGCGCTATATCCACTATGGCGCGGGCCGAGGTTTTCACCTTGTGGCTGGTGCAATCCGGGCATTCTTTATCTACAGATACGGGGATTTCATGCTGAAACGCGTCCTTGCCGGGACGGCCGTGGCCGTCGTGAGCCTGATGTCCGCCGCCACCGCGGCGCAGGCACAGGCCATCACCCCGGCGCCGCCGGCCACGCCTGCGCCGCACGCCACGGTGATCAACCTGCACCACGCCTACCTGGCTCATCTCGGCCACACGAAGCGTGCCAAGATCGCCGGGGTCATGTACGTCCGGGGCAAGGCACCCAAGGCGGCGAAGGTCACCACGAGCTGCACGGAACCGAACTGCCCGCTCACCTACAACGGTGGCTCGGTCCAGCACTCACCGCACCTGTACCTGCTGCTGTGGGGGCCGAACTGGAGTTCCGACCCGTCCCAGGCGGCCAGCGCCTCCTACCTGGAGAGCTTCTACTCCGGCCTTGGTGTCCAGCCGAAGGACAGCTGGTCGGAAATCACCTCGCTGTACGGTGACGGCAGCGGCTTTCCCACGTTCAGCGGCTCGGTGTACGAGGGTGCATTCCACGACACCAGCACCCCGCCGACCGGCGTCGACCAGAGCCAGCTCGCCGCCGAGGCCGACGCGTTCGCCAGCAGCCATGGCATCACCGACCTGACCGACGCCCAGATCGTCGTCGCCACGCAGTCGGGGACCTGCCCGGAGGGCTTCTACTCGCCGAACTGCGACGGCGGCACCGGGGACTACTGCGCCTGGCATTCCAACTCCAACGAGCCGTACACCAACCTGCCCTACATCCTCGACGCGGGTGGCGGCTGCGGCGAGGACATCGTGCAGAACCAGTACGACGGATTCTCCATCGTCGGCGGCCACGAATACGCAGAAACCATCACCGATCCTTTCCCGGTCTCCGGCTGGTGGGATCCGGCCGACGGGTCGGGCGGTGAAGTCGCTGACAAATGCGCATGGCGCGATCCGGTCAGCGGCAATATCGACATTGGCACCGTTACGCTCTCCACCGGTACGTTCGCCGTGCAGCCACTGTTCGACAACGATGCCCTCGCCAACGGCGGGGACGGGTGCGTGCTGAAGCCCGTCGGGCAACTGACGGGATACAAGAGCCTGTGCCTGGACGACGATAACGGGCTCAGCGTGAACGGCAACCCGGTCGACATCTGGCAGTGCATCGGCGGCGCACGCCAGCGGTGGACGCAGCAGAACCGTGAACTCGTGGTCCGCAGCAAGTGCCTGACGGACCTCAACGGGGGCGGCTCCGGCACCCCCCTGGTGATCGAAACCTGCAACGGGGCGCGGGACCAGCAATGGTCGCGCAACACCGCGGGCGAGTACGTGCTGGTCGGCGGCAACCTGTGCCTGACCGACCCGGGCAACGCCACCACCAACGGCACCCAGGTCCAGGTCCAGACCTGCAAGAACGCCGCGGACCAGCACTGGTCCGTGCCCTGACCGTCCAGCCGTGAGTGACGCCGGCAGGCCCGCCCGCTGGCCGGCGTCACCTGGCTGGCGTCACGCCGGGGCCAGCACGACCTCTCCGGTTCCGCCATTGATCGTGGCGAGCCATGCTCCGGGGGCGGGAACCGGCCCGGTCACCGTCTCGGGGCGGCAGCCGGTCACCATCGGGACACCCAGGCTGCGGGCCACCCCGGCCAGATGCGAACTCGCCGCCCCGGTCCGCGCGATGACCCCCCGGGCGCCGAACAGCAGCGGCGCCAGCGCCGGCACCGGCCGGTCCACCAGCACGATGGCACCCCGGCATTTGCTCGCCGCGGTCTCGTGCGGCCGGCAGGCAACCAGCGGCCCGGCCGCGGTCCCCGGCGCGGCGGGCCTGCCCGCTACGCGCACACCGTCCACCGGCATCGGGGCAGCCGGTTCATGGCCGGCCGGGGCCCCGGTGCGCTGCGACTGCAGCAGCCACACCTTCCCCCTGCACGCCGCCCACTCGACCACGTCATCCCCGAGCTCCGCATGGACCCGCCCGGCAAGCGCAGTCACCTCCGCCACAACCCCAGCCCCGGCCAGCCCCGCCAGCTCACCGTCCCGCGCGCCCTCGGCCCACCCGGACAGCAGCGCGCCCGGATGCCCCCGCACCCCTTCCACGATCACCTCGCCAGCCGTGCACCCGGGCCACGCCCCCCGCCTCAGGCCCGATCTCCGGCTGCACCAGGACGGCCAGCGCCAGCGCCTCGAGCGCCAGCCCGCACTCCTCCAGCCGCCCCAACGGGTCCACCGCGAACGCCGAAGCCCAGCAACTCCGCACCGCCCCACCCATGTCGTCCCGCCCCACCCCCGCCACCGAGGAAAACGCGCCCGCCCACCGCGGATCCCCCTCCAGCGGGCTGGAAGACCGGACGATCACCCGCCCGCCGAGCCCGTCGGCGGCCGCGCGCAGATCCGCGGCCAGCCCAGCGTCCAGCGACAGCGCCCAGCACGGCCCCCCGCCCCGCCCCCGGCCCATCCGCGCGAACCGCTCCCGCCCCGGCCGCCCATCGCGCTTCGCCCCTCACCCACCGGCACGACCCACCCCGGCAACACGGGCAGCCCCGCGCGCAGCGCGAGCCCCCAGCCGCGCCGCCTTGAACCCGACGCGCCCTGCCCGGACCCCGCCGGCCGTTCCCAGCCGGGCAGCGGGCCGCGCATGGCTTTTGCAGTTGCCATCGCGTCGTTGATCTCGCCCCCCACCGTGGGGCAGGCGCGACGGAACCAGCCTTCTCATCCGACCTTGATGATCTAGTCCGAGGCGTACGAGGACAGCAGCTCATGCCCGGTTCCGGTCACCAGCAGCATCTCCTCCAGCCGGACGCCGAACTCGTGCACCTTCCCGTGCTGCGTCTCCAGCGCGAACACCATGCCCGGCCTGATCTCCTCCGGGTAGTCCAGCGACCAGATCCGCGAGATCACCGGCCGGTCGTACTGGGCGAGCCCGAGCCCGTGGCCCCACAGGTTCGCGGCGGCCTGGTCCTCCTCCTCGTACCCCCAGGCCTCCTTGCGCCGACGGCCACTTCAGCGCGATGTCGCGCGTGGTCACGCCCGGGCGGCACGACCTCGATCGCGTCCCACAGCCACTTGTGCGCCGTCTCGTAGTATCGCTTCATCTCGCCGGTCGGCTTCCCGCCCACGCAGTACGTCCGGTAGACGCACGACTTGAACCCGTTCCAGGTCAGCGCGGCCAGGTCGATGATCACCAGTTCGCCCGGGCGGATGATCCGGTCGGAGAAGTTGCGCCAGTTCGGCCACGCGTTCGGCCCGGAGGACACGATGATGTCCTCGACGTCCTCCATGCCGGGGATGTTGTAGCAGGTACTGCGAACCCGAACGCCGCCACCTCGTTCTCGGTCAGCCCCGGGCCGCAGGAACTGCGTGAACTCGTAGTGCAGCGAGTCGCAGATCGCGCCGACGATGCGGGACGCCTTCTGCTCGTCGGGGCTCTTGATGGACCGGGCCTCCATCATCGGCGTCATCCCGTCCGCCCAGGTCGATCTCCGGCCTTCTGGAACGCCGGGATCATGTTGATGTCGATGAAGTCCACCCCGAGCGGCTTGTCCAGCACCCCCGCCTCCTCCAGGTCCCTGACCAGGGCGGCGGTGAACTTGCCCACCTGGCTCTGCGCGGCCGGGCCCGCCGCGCCCTTGATCCAGGTGTAGGAGTGACGCACGTTCTGCGGCGGGATCCACGGGTTGTGCGCCTTAGATGGATGCCGATGTCGCCCTGCTCGTAGACGATCGGCTCCCTGCCCTCGCACAGCACCACGTAGCGCAGGCCGGGCTTGAGCCGGTTCCAGCCCGGCGTGTACGTGGACGACACGTAGCGCATGTTCTCGTCGTAGAACAGCAGCAGCGCCCCCAGGCCATGCCGCGCCATCGCCTCCCTCGCCCGCTGCAGCCGCCAGGCCCGGACCGCCGCCCAGTTGATGCCTTCCTTCCAGTCCGTGCTCAGGCCACCGAACGCTTCCTTCATGCGCTGCCGTCCTTTCTCGTGGGCGGGGCTGTGCGGGCTACGGCCGCACCGGGTAGTCGGCCCGCCGCCGGTTGAGATCTTGATGATCTGGGTCGCCGCCTTCCGCTGTGACTCGGCCGTCAGCCGTCCGGGATGACCGGGAGCAGGAGGTACGACCGCCGGCCGGGACCGTGCCAGAGGGTCTGCGTGCTGCCGGTCAGCTGGGGCGGGCGGTCCACCGGGTCGTCATGAAGGAACGGGCCGCACCCCGTCATCTCGTTCTTGAACGAGCCCAGCCGGGGCGGCCCGGGATGGCGGACCTCGTAGTCGCGGCCCCGGACGGTCAGTGCCACCCGGTAACCGGCCGGGATGACCACGCTGGTCGGCCAGATCTCGATGTCGGCCTGGTAGATCTCGCCGGGATGAGCGGCTGGCTCTCGTCGTGGCTGTGGTAGGGGCGGTAGGGGGTGCTCAGCTCCGGGTCGAGCTTGCGGTGGGACAGCCGGAGCCAGCCCTGGCCGACCGGGGTGTGCGGGTCGATCGCGCCCGGGAAGGTGACTTCCTCGCCGCCCGGGGCGAAGACCCGCAGCACGCAGAACAGGTCGGCGTCGGTGGCGGTCGAGGAGACGAACAGCCGCGCCGCCACCGGGCCGGTGATCTCCGTCTCCTGCCCGGCCGGCGGCGCGGTGAACGTGACCCCTTCGGAGTCCGCGCGGTAGGACCGGCGCTCCTGCCCGGCGCCGGTGGCCGCGCTCAGCTCGGCGCGAGTCCGGCCGCAGGTAGAGGTGCTCCCAGCGGGTGCGGGCCAGCGGCCACTCCTGTTCCGCCCGCTGGACGAACCCGTCCAGACGGCGGACCTGCAGCTGCACCGGCGGCTGGTCCCGCCAGCCGCTGTCGTCGCCGTGCAGGAAACAGGCGAAGAACCGTTTCTGCAGGTCCGACCCCGTAGTCGGTGTAGAAGTGCGTCCAGTGCTCCAGGCCGTGCACCTCCAGCCACTTGTGCGCGGCGCCGCGGCGCTGGGTGAAGCCCTCGAAGTTGCCGCGGGTGTGCAGGCCCTGGCCGCCCCAGTTGGCCGCGGTCAGCAACGGCACGGTGATCCGCTCCCAGTTGGCGGAGCGGTCGCGGTAGAAGCTCGTCGTCGAGCGGGTGGGAGCGCGATCACCTCGCCGAAGCGGCACCCGCGCGGCCGCCAGCTCGTCGCCGGCTGAGCGTCTCCGGGCCGGCCACGGTCTCGCCGGTGACCGGCGCTGCGCGGGCCGCGCTCCCCGACCCCGTGCTGGACCACGGTGACCTGCTTGCCGTACCAGTTCGCCCAGAAGGAGGACAGGATCCCGCCGTGGTGGGTGCCGTCCCGGTAGAAGTCGGCGGCGCCCTCCCAGACGCAGATCGCGGCCAGGTGCGGCGGGCTGCAGGGCGGCCACGTGCCACTGGTTCATCGCGTAGTACGAGACCCCGTTCAGGCCCGACCTTGCCGCTGCACCATGGCTGCGCCGCCGCCCACTCGATGCACTCGTAGAGATCGCGGGTCTCCCGGCGGAGAACGGGTCGAGGACAGCCCGGCGACCGGCCCGCGCCCCGCGAGTCCACCCGGACGCAGGCGTAGCCGTCCGGCACCCACTTCTCCGGGTCGACGACCTCCCAGTTCTGGTGGACGTTGCTCGAGCCGCGGCGCGACGTCGGGGTGCTGCTCCGTCATGAGCCGCCACTGGTCGGCGTAGCCGTCCTGGAAGGCGAGCCCCTTCGCGTAGGGGCCGTAGGTGAGGATCACCGGGTAGCGGCCCGCGTCCGTCGGGCGCGAACACGTCGGCCCGCAGCACCAGGCCGTCGTCCACCGGCACCGGCACGTCGCACTCGATCACCATGGCGGGACCATAGCAGCGCCCGGACGGCCGCAGCAGCGACAGATACAAACGTTTGTGCCCCGCTTCAGCCTGGCTGGGCCCGTGCCAGGATGGCGGGATGCAGCGGATCGAGGCGCAGTTGCTGATCCCCGGCGGCGGCGAGCCGGTCAGCGACGGCGTCGTGATCATCGACGGACTCGGCGATCAGCTACGCCGGCCCGGCCAGCCAGGCGCCGGCAACGCCAGGGGCAGTGGTGCACCCGCCGAGACGGTCATGCCGGGCATGTGGGACTGCCATGGCCATTTCCTCGGCACGCGCACGCTCGACCTCGGCCGGCTACCGCTCGACCCGGTGCCGTTGCGGGCGGCGCGCTGCGCGCGCGATCTGGCGGCCGCGCTGCGGGCCGGCATCACCTCGGTCCGCGAGGTCGGCGGCCTGGGCGTGCACCTTGCCAGGGCGGTCAACGAGGGCGTGCTCGACGGCCCGGCCATCTACGCCGCTGGGGCGATCCTGAGCACCACCGGCGGCCATGCCGACCTGCACTCCTATCCGTTGCCGTGGATCGGCGACTTCGGCCGCGCTACGGCGAACTGCGGCTGGCCGACGGACCCGCCGAGTGCATGCGCGCGGTCCGTGAGCAGTTGCGGCAGAACGCCCGGGTGATCAAGGTCTGCGCCTCGGGCGGGGTGCTGTCTGAGATCGACGACCCGATCCACCAGCAGTTCACCGTGCGCCGAACTGCGGGCGATCGTGGAGGTGGCCGGCCTCGCCGAGCGCGTCGTGGCGGCACACTGCCACGGCAAGCCCGGCATCATGGCCGCGGTCGAGGCTGGCGTGCCGCACCATCGAGCACGGCACCTACCTCGACGACGAGGCCTGCGACGCGATGCGTGAGACGGGCACCATCCTCGTGCCGACCAGGACCATCTTCGAGGACATCCTGGCGGACCTGGCGGCGGTGCCCGATTACGCGGCGGCCAAGCTCACCGCGCTGGCCGAGCGGCACGCCGAAGCGGTGTCCCGCGCGATCGAGCGCGGCGTCACGATCGCGATGGGCACCGACATCGCGCTGACCGGCCCGGACCGGCCGAACTCCTGGGGGCCAACGGGGCCGAGCTTGCCCACCTGGTGCGGCTCGGCATGACGCCGCTGCAGGCGATCGAGGCGGCGACCGCCACCGCCCCGCTGACGCTCGGCCCGCAGGCGCCGAGTCCGGCAGGCTGGCACCCGGCTACGACGCCGACGTCCTCACCGTCGACGCCGATCCGCTCGCTGACATCGCGGTGCTCGCGCCGCCCGGAGCACATCACCGGCGTCTGGACGAAAGGCCGTCGCGTGACGCCCCGTTAGACGTTCGTGATCATGGTGTTTGGCTCCTCCAGAAGCAAAACGCCATGATCATCGCCACTCCTGCCCGGCCCGGCTTCGTGATCATGACTTAGGTGCTGTTGGAGCGACACCAAAGTCATGATCACGATTGGGATTCGGGGAGGGGAAGGGCGAACAGGGCGGCGGCGTTGCGGCCGGCGATCAGCTCGGCGTCGGCCGCGGACAGCCTCGTCCCGGCCAGCTGATCCGCCAGCGGGCCCGCGGCCATGTCGAACGGGAAGTCGGTGCCGTACACGACGTGGTCCGGGCCCACCGGCCGGCCAGGAACCGCAGCGGGCCCGGCGCGTGGGTCACCGTGTCGAACCAGAACCTGTTCAGGTACGCCGACGGGGGTTGCGCGCAGCCCTTCGCCTCGGGGCGGACCCGGTGCCCGTGGTCCAGCCTGCCGATCTGGTACGGCAGGTAACCGCCGCCATGGGTCAGCACGAGCCGCAGCGCGCCGAGTTCGTCCAGCGTCCCGCTGAAGATCAGCCTGGCCGCGCAGATCGTGGTGGCCAGCGGGTTGCCGATCAGGTTGGTCAGGTAGAAGTCCGCGAGCCCGGGCCTGGCCCGACGTAGTACGGGTGCAGGATCAGCGGCACCCCGAGGCCCGCGGCGGCGGCCAGCACGGTGCGCGGCCCGGGATCGTCCAGCGGGGTGCCCGCCACGTCCGGGCCGATCTCGGCGCCGCGCATGCCCAGTTCGGTGACCGCGCGCCGCAGTTCGCCACGGCCGCGCCCGGGTCCTGCATCGGCAGCGTGGCCACCGCGGTGATCCGGCCGCCGGAACCCGCCGCGAAGGCGGCCAGCGCGTCGTTCACCGCGCGGCAGAAGCCCGGCCGCCTCGCCGCCGTCGGCCAGTACATGAACAACTGCGGGGCGGCCGAGAGCACGGCGTGGCCGATGCCGCGCCGGTCCATGGACTCCAGCCGCGCGGCCAGGTCGTAGAACACCGGCGGCACGGGCCAGCGGAAGCCCTGCCGGTGGACCAGCCACTCCTGGCCGTCGCCGTGCTCGGCCGTCATCCCGTCGAACCCCTGCCCCGGCGGGCCGCCGCCAGCACGTCGAACGGCAGGAAGTGCGTGTGTACGTCCACGGTCAGCACCGCGGTCACCGCCCGGCCAGCGATCGCAGGACCGCGTGCACGCAGGCGGTGTCGTCGTCGGCGTGCCCCTGGGCCACGCGGCCGCGTAGAACGACGTGGCCATGGCGAACAGCGGCGTGGGGGTGCCGTCTGCCTGGCGAACCCGGCGATGATCTGCAGGTCCTTGTCGAACACCGTGGTCGTCACGCCCAGGCCGGAACAGTCGCCGGCGGCCATCGCCGGGCCGCGGACCTCGAACATGTCCGATGAGCCCGCCCCGTCGGCGACCGCGGTGAGCACCGCCGACAGGTCCAGCCCGGCCCGCTCGGCGAGTACCAGGGCCTCCGCGGCGGCCACGTTGTGGATGGCGACGAGCAGGTTCGCGATGAACTTGACCGCCGACCCGTTGCCGAACTCCCCGACGTCGTGGACGCCCCGGGTCATCGCGGCCAGCACCGGCAGCGCGCGGGCCTTGGCCTCGGCGGCGCCGCTCAGGTAGGCGACCACGTCCTTGGTCAGTGCCTGCCCGCCGGTCCCGGACAGCGGGCAGTCGAGCAGCACGATGCCGCGCCGGGCGAGGGCGTCGCGCGCCTGGCGCTTGTCCGCGAGCGGCAGCGTGGACGTCTCGATGACCACCAGGCCCGGGTGCGGCCGGCGGCCAGCCCGGCCTCGCCGGTCGTGACGCCGATCAGCGCCGCCGCGGTGGGCAGCGAGGTCACCACGATGTCCGCGCGGGCGGCGGTGCCGGCCGGGCTGGCGGCGGCCGTACCGCCCCGCCCGGTGTGCGCGGCAAGCCGGGCCGGGTCGATGTCGTAGCCGGCGACTTCGAAGCCCGCGGCGAGCAGGTGGCCGCTCAGCGCGGAGCCCATCGTGCCAAGACCGATGAAGCCCACGACTGTGTCCTGTGGAACCACGGGCGCCTCCTCTACCGGCCGGTGAGAGCATTGCACCATGCTGGCAGCGGTCATCGAGCGGCCCGGGGCCGTGACGGTGCGGCAGGTCCCGGTGCCGCAGGCCGGCGGGCTCGCCCTGGTGCGGGTGGGCGTGGCCGGCATCTGCGGCACCGACCGCAAGCTCGCCGCGGGCGTGTTCCCGGTCGCCGCGCCACGGGTGCTCGGGCATGAGATGACCGGCTGGGTAGAGATCCCGGGGCCCGGGGGAGCGGTGCCCGCCGGCACCCGCGTGGTGGTGAACCCGGCCGCCTTCTGCGGCCTGTGCCGGGAGTGCCGCCGGGACCTGCCGCACCTGTGCGCCCGCGGCGGGCTGCTCGGCCGCGACCTCGACGGCTGCTTCGCCGAGTACGTCGCGGTCCCCGAGACGCTGCTGCACCGGCTGCCCGCCGAGGTCACCGCCGACCAGGCGGCCCTGGTTCAGGTGCTGTCCACCTGCGTGCACGCTCAGGCCGAGGTGCCGGTGTCCCCGGAGACGAGCGCCGTGGTGATCGGCCTGGGGGTGGCCGGCCTGCTGCACGTGCAACTGCTGGCGGCCAAGGGGGTGCGGGCGATCGTCGGGGTCACCCGCGCGGCCTGGAAGCGTGACCTGGCCCTGGCCTGCGGTGCCAGCAGCGTGGCCGCCCCGGACGGCGCGGCGGCGGCGGTCGCCGAGGCAACCGGGGGGCGTGGCGCCGACGTCGCGATCGAGTCCGCTGGCACCGCCGCGACGCTGGCCCAGGCCATCGGGCTGGCCGGTCCCGGGGCGACCGTGATCCTTTTTGGCGCGGTGCGGACGGCCGACGGGCTGCCGGCCTACGAGGCGTATCTCAAGGAACTCGCGATCCGCTGCCCGCGCGCCTCCCGGCCCCGGGACTTCGACGCCGCGATCCGGCTCTGCGCGGCGGGGCGCCTCGATGCCGCGCCGCTCGTCACCGGCCGGTTCCCGCTGTCCGGCGTGACGCAGGCCCTGGCCGCGAGCGAGGATCCGGCGCACCTCAAGGTCCTCCTCGACGTGGCCGGCCCATGACCGGCGGCCTGATCTCCAGCGCCGCGAACCCCGTGGTCAAGCGGATGCGCCTGCTCGGTGACCGCAGGCACCGGCGGCGCGAGGGCGCCTTCGTGGTGGAGGGCATCCAGCCGGTGTGGCAGGCCGTCGAGGCCGGGGCCGACGTGGAGGTCCTGGTGGTGGCCCCGGGCCTGCTGGATGGATCCGCGGCCGCGCGGATGGTCGCCGGGCAGGAGGCCGCCGGGGTCAGGGTGGCCCGGCTGACCACCGAACTGTTCGCCCGGGTGTCCGCGCGGGACGGGCCGTCCGGGATGGCGGCGATCGTCCGGGCAACGGTCCCGGGGCTGGCCGGCCTCGCGGTGACGCCAGGGTCGGTTTTCGTCGCGCTGCACGAGGTCGGCAACCCCGGCAACCTGGGCACGATTATCCGGACCGCGGACGCGGCAGGGGGAGCGGGGGTGGTGCTGATCGGCCCGGCCGCCGACCCGTTCGACCCGGCCGCGGTCAAGGCGTCGATGGGCGCGCTGTTCGCGGTGCCGGTCGCCCGCGCGGCGGCCCGGCGGAGTTCCTCGCCTGGGCGGCCGGCCGCGGTGTCACCGTCGTCACCACCTCGGCGAAGGCCAGCACCAGCTTCTGGGAGGCCAGCTACGCCCGGCCCGTCGCGCTGCTGCTCGGCGCGGAAGGGGCCGGGCTGCCGGACGACCTGCTGGCCGCCGGCGACCTCCAGGTGCGGATCCCGATGACCGGCACCGCGGAGTCGCTGAACCTGGCCGTGGCCGCGGGCCTGCTGCTGTACCAGGCCCGGCCAGGCCCTCGCCGGGCCGGCTGCAGATCGCCCGTCTCCAGCAGGGTCTTGAGGGCGGCCAGGACGAGCGGCCAGCCCTGGCTTATCCCGGCCAGCACGCCGCTGCCGGCCTCGAAGCCGTCGTGCAGCACGGTCAGCTTGCACAGCGGCCCCTGCTCCTCGATGTCGAAGGTCACCGTGGACCGGGGCTCGCTGGCCCACGCCGCCCGGTCATCCTCGGCGATGTTGTAGTGGGCGGCCCACTCGGGGCTGAACGTGTGCCAGGTGTAGGCGAGCCGCCGGTACGGGTCGGCCGCCACGATGACCTGGGCCGGGTCGGCGATCCGGGTCCCGTCCGCGAGCGTGACCGTGAAGGCGGAGCCGGTCTGCCAGTCCGACTCCATCGCGAGCCCGCCCCAGTAGCGCCGGGTGAAGGCCGGCCGGTCAGCGCCTGCCAGAGCTGCCTGGGCGTGGTGTGGATGTAGGTGGTGTAGACGAACTCGGGCTTGTCCATCGGGGTGTCCTCCAGGGCACGTTTCAGGTCCGACAGCGCGTCCACCCGCTGCTGGTGGTACTGGCCGATCCAGCGCTGGGCGATTTCGCCGATGGGCGCGGCGTTGAGGTAGTGGTACTTCTCCCGGCCGCGGCGGACCGTGGTCACCAGGTTGGCCGCTTCCAGGACCGCCAGGTGCTTGCTCACCGACTGCCGGGCCATGTCCAGGCAGTCGGTCAGTTCGCGGAGCGTCTGGCCGTTGCGGTCGTTCAGGCTGTCCAGCAGGCGCCGGCGGCCGGGGTCGGCCAGCGCCCGGAACACGTCCAACGGGAATCACCTCTTGCGCTGATAGGCAGCCGTCCGGCTGCGTGTCTGAGAATAGGCAGCCGTTTGGCTGCATGTCAAGCCGGGGCGCCGGACCGGCCTCGATGCGCACTCGTGGCGATTCCCGGTAAGCTAGGTGCGCTTCCGGCGCTCCGGGCCGCCCTTGCGGCGGCACGTTGATGGCCGGACAGGCGGCGGAGTAGCTCAGTCAGGCAGAGCAAGCGGCTCATAATCGCTGTGTCGCCGGTTCAAGTCCGGCCTCCGCTACGCAATACCCCGGTCCGATCGTCGGCCCGGGACCGACGCAAGAGAAAGGCACTCCCTCGTGGCTGCCACCGATGTGAGGCCCAAGATCACCCTGGCCTGCCAGGAGTGCAAGCACCGCAACTACATCACCAGGAAGAACCGGCGCAACGACCCGGACCGGATGGAACTGATGAAGTACTGCCCGAACTGCCGCTGTCACCGGCCGCACCGCGAGACCCGCTAGCCGCGGTGGCCATCAACGGCGACTACCTCGGCCGCACCTTCCCGGCCACCGAGCCTTACGAGATGAGCCGGGTCAAGATCGCGGACTTCGCCGAGGCGATCGGGGACCGCAACCCCCTGTACACCGACGCCGCCGCCGCACAGGCGGCCGGCTACCCCGACGTGATCGCCCCGCCGACGTTCCCGATCGTGATCACCATGGCCGCCAGCCGGGCCGCGATCGCCGATCCCGGCCTGGGCATCAACTACGCCATGGTGGTGCACGGCGAGCAGCGGTTCACCTACTCCCGGCCGCTGCACGCGGGCGACGTGGTGGTCGCGCAGTCCACGATCTCCGGGATCCGCGAGGTGGGCAGTATGACGATGGTGACCACCGAGACGCAGATCAAGACCACCGGCGGCGAACTGGTCTGCACCGGTTTCGGCACCCTGGTGGAACGGGGGAGCGCATGACCAGGTTCGCGGACGTGACCGCCGGCGCGGAACTGCCGGTCGTGTCCTACCCCGTCACCCGGCTCAGCCTGGTCAAGTACTGCGGCGCGTCGGGCGACTTCAACGTGATCCACTGGAACGAGCGGATCGCCCGCTCCGTCGGCCTGCCGAACGTCATCGCGCACGGCATGTTCACCATGGCGCAGGCCGGCCGGTACCTGACCGACTGGGCCGGTGACGCCGGGGCTCTGGTGGAGTTCGGGGTCCGGTTCTCCGCCATGGTGCCCGTCCCCGATGACGACACCGGTGCGACCATCGAGGTCAGCGGCACGGTCGAGGAGAAGCTTGACGGCAACCTGGTCGCGGTCGCGCTGACCGCGCGCTCGGGCGATGCCAAGGTGCTGACCCGGGCCCGCGCGGTCGTCCGCCTGCCCTAGGGCATGTCGCAGCGTGCCGCCTGACCCGAATGCCGCCCCGGGCCCAAGGCCCCGTGACGAAGGAACGGGGCCTCGGGCCATCGGGGGGTTCCAGGGGGGTCGCCCCCCCGGGCCAGCACCGTACCTGGCGCAGGTCCCGCTCGCCGGGTACACCACGCTGCGCCTCGGTGGCCCCGCCCGGCACTTCGCCGAGGCACGCGACGACACCGAACTCGTCGCCCAGGTCTGGGCCGCGGATGAGCGCGGCGAGCCACTGCTGGTCCTCGGCGGCGGCAGCAACCTCGTCGTCGCCGACGAGGGCTTTCCCGGTACCGTCGTGCACGTCGCCACGCGGGGCATCCACCGCGAGCCGGACGGGGACCGCGTCCTGCTGACCGTGGCCGCCGGAGAGGACTGGGACACGGTCGTCGCCGGGACCGTGGCGGACGGCCTGGCCGGCCTGGAGTGCCTGTCCGGGATCCCCGGGCTGGCCGGCGCCACGCCCATCCAGAACGTGGGCGCCTACGGTCAGGAGGTCGCCCAGACGCTGGTGGCGGTCCGCGGCTATGACCGGGAACGCGGCGAGGTGACGGACCTGCCCGCCGCCGAGTGCGGGTTCGGCTACCGGACCAGCGCCTTCAAGCGGTCGCTGCACTCCTGGGCCGCCGCCGGGCCCGCCGTGACCGGCCGCTTCGTCGTGCTCGGCGTGACCTTCCGGCTGGAGCGCTCGGCGCGGTCCGCGCCGGTGCGCTACGGCGAACTGGCCCGCGCGCTCGGGATCGCCGAAGGCGGCCGGGCGCCGCTGGCGCAGGTGCGGTCGGCGGTACTCGCGCTGCGCCGGGGCAAGGGCATGGTCCTGGACGCCGCCGACCCCGACACGCGTAGCGCAGGCTCTTTCTTCACCAATCCGGTGCTGGATCTCGCCGCATACGCGGACCTGGAGCGGGCCGTGGCCGCCGGCTCGGCCCCGGCGTCCGGGTGCCGACGTTCCCGGCCGGGCCGGGGCATGTCAAGGTGCCGGCCGCCTGGCTCATCGAGCGGGCCGGTTTCGCCAGGGGGTACCAGCCAGGGCCGGGCGAACACGGCGCGCGGATCTCCGCCAAGCACACCCTGGCCCTGGTCAATCCCGGCGGCGCCAGCACGGCCAGCCTGCTCGCGCTCGCCCGGGAGGTCGCCGGCGGCGTGCGCAAGGTCTTCGGCGTGGACCTGGCCGCCGAACCGGTGCTCGTCGGCGCGGATCTCTGACAGCCGCCTGCAAACCGGCCCGCCGCCCGGCACTTCAGCGCCGCGCTGAGTCCTGTTTGCGCTGCTGTACCATGCGGGGCATGGCTACCAGCGGGACCGGGCCCGGGCGAGTGATCAGCGACCCAAGCGGCACAGTCCGCAAGGAACACCGGCGCCGTCCGCCCAGCGTGGCGCGGGTCCTGGTCTAACAGCGCACCGCCGACCCGTATTGGACCTTTACGGCCGGCGCAGCGCTTGACGTAGCGAGCGATGCTGGCAGGCGCGCCGGGTTTGGCGCGCGCTCGTGATCGGCCGGTCACGCGGCGAAATACCGAAGCCGCCGAAGTAAATCCGGTCATCGGCGTCACCCAGGGCGTTGCTCCAGCAGGCTGACGGCTGCCGCCGGGGCTTGATCCCCCGCGCGCAAAACCATGATCGGAACCGCCTCCCTAGACACGCGCCGGAAGTGTCTTCTCTCCAGGTCGCTGCGGATATCTGCTCCTGAAGGAGTGCACGGTGAAGGGCCAATTCGGAATCTTGCGGCAGCACACGTTCCGCCACGTCTTCCTGGCCCGTGCTGTCTCCTTGCTGGGCACGGCGACAGCACCGATCGCGCTGGCGTTCGCGGTTCTCGGCCAGCCGGGCGGCAGCGCGACAAGGCTCGGGGTCGTCATGGCCAGTGAAGCGGTCGCCCAGGTGGTATTCCTGCTCGCCGGCGGGGTCCTTGCTGACCGGTTCTCGCGGTACCGGCTGATGGTGGGCTCGGACCTGTTCGCATTCGCCGCCCAGGGCAGCGTCGCCGGGCTGTTCATCTCCAAGGCCGCGCCGCTGAGCCTGATCGCCGCGCTGTCTGCGGTCACCGGTGCTGCCAGCGGCATCTTCTACCCGTCCGCACGCGGCCTGATCCCGCAGATAGTAGACGGCCCGCAACTGCAGTCCGCGAACGCGCTCATCCGCCTGTCGCAGAACACGGCGGCCCTGGCCGGTGCCTCAATATCGGGAGTGATCATCGTTGGCGTGGGCGCCGGATGGGCACTGGCGATCGATGCCGTGTCGTTCCTGGTGTCGGCCGGGCTGATGCTGACCTCGCGGGCACCACGGGCACGCCCCGCCGAAGAGAGCATGAAGATCATCGCCGACCTGCGCGAAGGGTGGCAGGAGGTCCGGTCCCGGCAGTGGCTATGGGTATGCATCGCCCAGTTCGCGGTCGTGAACCTATGCTTCGGGCCCAGCATCAACGTGCTCGGCCCGGTCGTCGCCAGGCAGCACTACGGCGGCGCGCTCGCGTGGTCGGTGATCATCACCGCGCAGGCCATCGGGCTCATCGCCGGGAGCCTCATCGCGATGCGGCTGCGGCCCGCCTTTCCCCTGCTGGCCGCCACCATCATTACCTTCGGCATCGTGCCACCGTTCTTCCTGCTGGCCTTCCACGCACCGGTGTGGCTCGCCGCCGTATCGATGCTGGCTGTCGGCGTCTCGATCGACGTCTACGAAGTGCTGTGGCTGACAGCGGTGCAAGAACACATACCCGGCGACAAGCTGTCCCGAGTGACCTCCTGGGACGCCCTGGGCGCCTTCGCGCTCGAGCCGGTAGGCCTGGTACTCGTCGGCCCCGTATCCGCCATCCTCGGTACCCAGCGCACCCTGATCTGTGCTGGCAGCCTGGTGGCCATAGCGAACCTCGGCGCACTGCTCACCCGATCCGTCCGCAGGCTACCGGCCAGGCCGCAACCCGCGTACGGCAGCGAAGCCCCGCCGGATCCTGGGCCACTCCCCGCCTCCTCATAACTGCCAGCCCCGCCCCGCCGCGGATCGCGACCCCGCACAGCGCCCGCACACCCGGACCGGGGGTCCGGATTACCAGCCGGTGGCCCCGCTGACGAGCACGACCGCCAGGGTCGCCGCGATCAGGAACGGGCCGAACGGGATCGCCGACTTCCTGCTGGCCCGGCGGGTGACCAGCAGGGCGAGCCCGGTCAGCCCGGCGAGCAGCCAGGCGGCCAGCAGCCCGGCCAGGAACGCGGTCGCGCCCAGCCAGCCCAGGTAGGCGCCGAGCGGCCCGGCCAGCTTCACGTCGCCGGCGCCAAGGCCCGCCGGCGACACCAGCGCGATAACGCTGAAGAACGCTACCGCCGCGGCCATCCCGATCGCGGCGTGGCCGAGGCGTCCCGGGCCACCAGGAACGAACGGGGCCGCCACGCCGAGCAGCGCCAGGCTGACCGGATAGGCCGGCAGCGTCACCACGTTGGGCAGCCGGAGCGTCCGGGCGTCGAAGAACGCCAGCGGGACGCCCGCCGCGGCCAGCACGCAGAACGCGGGGGCCTGGGGGCTCAGCCCGAACCGCAGCGCCACCGCGACCACAGTGGCGATTGTGACCAGAGTGGCTGATAGGGCCCAGGTCCGGCTTCCAACCTGGGAAAAGGCCATGAATAGTCCCGTTTTTGTCTTGGCGCACGGGCTGCGAGCGGTAGATATCGTTCTGTAGCTTATTAGGTGGATCTGGGTGGGCGCTGGCTGGCGGATGGGCCTGCCGGCGGGAGCGCCGGGCTGGACTGAGCGCGTCACCCCGATCCGGGCGGCCAGGGAGGCACCATGCGGCGCCGGTGCGGGTCTGCGGCGTTATTCGCTGTCGGCATCCTGGCGGGCGTTACCGCGTGCGGGAACGGGGCCGCCGCCGTGTTCCATCCGGCCGGGGCCCTGTCGCCCGCGCCGGTCGGCTCGCCGTTACCGGCGCCGGCGGGCCAGCGCCTGGGCAGCTTCCGGTTCCCCCGTGACGTGGCCATCGACTTCGCCGCCCCGGCACCGGCCAGCGCGGTGCAGCGGGCGGTCGTCTCCGGCTACCAGGACTACGTCCTCTCGCTCTGGGCGGCGGTGCTCACGCACGGCGGCAACACCGCCTACCTGCAGCACGCCGGCGGCAACGCGGCGGGATTCGTGCGCCGCGAGGCCGCGCGGTACGCATCGCCAGGCGTGACGGTCAAGGGGACTATCTCCTACACCGGCACCAAGGTCGTCGGGGTCTACTTCGGCACCGGCGCGGACCTGCTCTCCTGCGTCGACGCCTCGGCGTTCCACCAGGTGAACGCGAAGACGGGGGCCACGATGGGCCCGGCGCTGCCCACCCGGCTGACCCGCTACCTGGAAAACGTGGCCGAGGGGCGCGGCAGCACCGGCACCTGGTCCGTCACCCGCCTGGCCATCTACCCGGCAACCAGCACACGGGGGGCAATGTGCCGATGAGAACCCGCCTTCTCACCAGCATGGCGCTGCTCGCGGCGTTCGCCACCGTCGCCGCGCTGGGCCAGGGCACCCCGGCCCTGGCCCAGCGGGCCGGCCCGGCGGCGCGCCAGGCGCCCGCCGCGCCCGGCGGTGGCGGCCCGGTGTACTCCAATTTCGCGTACTCCCAGGTGGGCGTCACCGGCGACGTCAACCCAGGTGCCCTGGGCAACCCCACCGCGTACACCCCGGCCCCGTGCTGGGTGGAACCGCGGTTCACCGGCGCCGACTCCTACCACAAGGGCGACCCGCAGCCGAGCCCGACCGGGGACGCCGACTCCTACTGGTGGTGGTTCGTCGGCCAGGAGCCGGCCCTGGCCGGGGTGCTCGGCCGGATCCAGGGCCTCAAGCAGGCCGTCAACAAGGTGTTCCAGGCCCGCCAGGGCGGCAGTGGCTGGTGGTGGGTGCCGGGCTGGATCAACGCCGGCGTCAACGGGTACGCGTGCGCGATGGGCCTGGTGCACATGCTCAACTTCAGCGCCCAGTACCTGGAGTACCTGCCCCCGCAGACCGGCGGGCCGGGCCGCCCCGGGCCACCCGATCGACGGGCGGATCCTCGCCGCGCTCGCCCGCGCCGAACTTGCCCTGCCCGCGGTCAAGATCTACACCAACCCGGCGGTGGGCAAGCCCAGCGACGTCAACCTGCCCGTCTGGGTGGGGGTGCGCTACGCGGGCCCGGAGCAGCCCACCGACACCGCCAGCGTGCCGCTGCCCGGCGGCGGCGCCCTGTCGGCCACGGTCGCCACCTCGCCGCCGCAGGTGTCGGTCTCGGTGAACACCGGCGCGGCGCGCCTGTACAACAACTGCGGCGCCACCGGGAGCCGGTACACCGGCAACCCGGCCGCGATCCCGCCGTGCGGGGTGACCTTCCTGGCCCCCTCCACCCATGGGCCCTACACCATCACCGTCACCGCACGGTGGACCGTCACATGGTCGGACAGCACCGGCGAGCGGGGCACCTTCACCTCGCCGCCATGGCCGGTTCCGGTACAGACCGGAAGCACGAATGTGACCGTGCGGGAAATCCAGGCGGTCAACTGAAATGACACCGGGCAGAGCGGCTGCTGGGGTGCAAGCGCCCAGGTGGGAGGCATGTGTGATAACGCCGGTAAATCCGGGAGGCGCGAGAGGCAGGGGAGACCGGAATCATGCCGGGTGACCGAGGCACGCTGACCCGCCGGGCGCAGCCGTCGCAGGACAAGGAGCCGCGGCGGCCGACCGCGCCGGGAAGCCGCCGCCCGCCCCAGGTGGCACGAGAGCGCAAGCCCGCCCTCGCGGCCCTCGCGTTACTCCTCATCGTCGGCGGGGCGCTCGGCGCCGCCTACCTCGTCCTGCAGAACGGGCACCGGGTGGCCGCCATCGAGGTCACCCAGCAACTCGGTGCCGGGCAGCAGATACCGCTCGGCGCGCTGCGCGAGGTGGACATCGCGACCAGTGGCGGGATCAGCTACGTGCCATGGAGCCAGGCCGGCCAGGTGAGCCGGTTCTTCGCGGCCACGGGCATCCCGCCCGGCACCCTGCTCACCAGCGCGATGGTGGCTCAGGTCAACGGCCTGGCCAGGGGCAAGTCGGTGGTGGGTCTGGCGCTCAAGGACGGGCAGCTTCCCGACGGGCTGCAGGCGGGCGATCACGTCAACCTCTACCAGGTCAGTGACGCCAGCCAGTCCTGCCCGGGCACGCCGGGCAGCCTGCTCGCGTCGAACGCGGTGGTGCTCGGCATCACCGCCCCGCCCGCGGCCGCCAGCGCCTCCGCCGTGGACGTGCGGGTGGCCCTGGACCCGGCCGCGGCCGGGTCCGTCACCTGCAACGCGGCCAACAGCAACGTGGCGGTCGCGGTCCAGCCCGGGTCGCCCACCGGAGCGGGCTAGCGATGGCGCTGATCGCGATCGCGGCGGACAAGGGCGCACCCGGGGTCACCACCGCGTGCCTGGCGCTCACCCTGGTCTGGCCGCGGCCGGTGCTGCTGGCCGAGTGCGACCCGGCCGGCGGGGACCTGGTCTACCGGCTGCCCGCGGCCCGCGGCGGCCAGCTTGACCCGGGGCGCGGGCTGCTCAGCCTGGCCGTCGCCGCCCGCCGGGGGCTGACCCCGGGCCAGGTCATGGAGCATGCGCAGCAGTTGCGGGGTGGCCTCGACGTGCTGGTCGGCGTGGTCACGGCGGAGCAGGGCACCGGGCTGGAACCGCTCTGGGGCCCGGTCGGCGCCGCGCTCGCCCGGCTGCCCGACTGCGACGTCATCGCCGACTGCGGCCGGATCGGTGCGGACGGCCCGCACTACGACCTGCTCGCGTACGCGTCCTCGGTGGTGCTGGTCACCCGTGCCTCGCTGGAGGAGGTGGTGCGGCTGCGGGAGCGGGTCGCGGCGGTGACCGGTGCGCTGGCGCTGCGGCACCGGCAGGGCATCCCGGTCGGCGTGATGGTGGTGGCGGACCACCGCCGGTTCCATGCGGCGCTGTCCGAGACCGGGCAGGCGCTCGGCCCCGGCGGCGCCGCCCGGATACTCGGCGGGCTCGCCTACGAGCCGCGGGCCGCCGAGGCGCTCGGCGGTGTGCAGAGCGGCCATCTGGGCCGGTCGCTGCTGCTGCGCACGGCCCGCGACCTGGCGGGCCGGCTGTCCCGTTCCCTCGCCCCGGCGGTGGCCGCCCCGGCCGGACGGGGGTGACCGGGTGGATCATGCCGTGGTCAAGCGGCTGCGCAGCCAGGTGGGTGACCGGCTCGCCGAGCAGCGCCGGCTGGACGGCACGTCCGGCGTGCCGCCCATGTCCGCGGAGGATGAGCGGCAGTTCGCCCGGGCGCTGATCGTCGCGGCGCTGGAGGGGCACGCCCGCGCGGAGATCACCGCGGGCCGGATCCCGCTCACCGCCCAGGAGGAGGAGGAATTTGCCACCGGCATCCACGCCGCGCTGTTCGGCGTCGGCCGCCTGCAGCCGCTGCTGGAGGACGAGCGGATCGAGAACATCGACGTCAACGGCTGCGACCGGGTGTTCCTGGGCTACGCCGATGGCCAGGAGGTCCTCGGGGAGCCGGTTGCCGAGAGCGACGAGGAACTGGTCGAGCTGATCCAGGCGCTCGCCGCCTACTCCGGCCTGTCCAGCCGCCCCTTCGACGCCGCCCATCCGCAACTGGACCTGCGGCTGCCGGACGGCTCCCGGCTGTCCGCGGTGATGGACGTGACGCTGCGGCCGGCCATCTCCATCCGCCGGGCCCGGCTGGGCAAGGTCTTCCTCGCCGACCTGGTCGGCAACGGCACGCTGCTGCCCGAGCTCGGCTGCGTTCCTGTCCGCCGCCATGGCCGCGCGGAAGAACATCATGATCGCCGGGGCGACCAACGCGGGGAAGACCACGCTGCTGCGGGCGCTGGCCAACCAGATACCGCCCGGCGAACGGCTCGTCACCGTGGAGCGCGCGCTCGAACTCGGCCTCGACCAGTTCCCCGAGCTGCACCCCAACGTCGTCGCCATGGAGGAGCGGCTGCCGAACTCCGAGGGCCAGGGTGCCATCTCCATGGCCGAACTGGTCCGCCGGTCGCTGCGGATGAACCCGAGCCGGGTCATCGTCGGCGAGGTGCTCGGCGACGAGATCGTCACCATGCTGAACGCGATGACGCAGGGCAACGACGGCTCGCTGTCCACCATCCACGCCAACTCCTCGATGGAGGTGTTCAACCGCATCGCGACCTACGCGATCCAGGCGGCCGAGCGCCTCCCGCTGGAGGCCACCCACATGCTCATCGCCGGAGCCGTCGACTTCGTGATCTTCATCGAGAAGCGCAACGACTACTCCCGCGGTGGCACGCTGCGCCGGTTCGTCACCAGCGTGCGGGAGATCACCGGCATCGACACCCGGGTGCTGTCCAGCGAGATCTTCGCGGCGGGCCCGGACGGCCGTGCCGTCCCGCACGCGCCGCCGTCCTGCCTGCGGCAACTGGCCGAGCACGGCTACGACCCGGTCCGGAGCACCTGGTGAGCCCCGCGGTGGCCGGGCCCGGCCTGATCGCCATCCTCGCCGGTGCGGTGGCCGGTACCGGGCTGTTCCTGCTCTTCGTGGCCATGCGGGGGCTCCCCGCCCGGCCGCCCGGCGAGGCCGGCAGGCTGCGCGGCTGGGCCCGTGAGGTTGGCCCGGGCCGCTGGGCCGCCGCCCTGGTGGCCGGGCTGGTGGTGCTGGTGGCGACCCGGTGGCTGGTGGCCGGGATAGGAGCGGCGCTGCTGGTACTGAGCTGGCGCGGCATGTCCGGCGTGGCGGGGGAGCGGGCCGCGATGGCCCGGCTGGAAGCGCTCGCCACCTGGACCGAGTCGCTGCGTGACACGATCGCCGGCGCGGTCGGGCTGGAACAGGCCATCCCCGCCTCGCTGCGGGCCGCGGCACCCTCGCTGCGCGATCCGCTGGCGGCCCTGGTGGAGCGGCTGCACACCCGGGTGCCGATGCCCGAGGCGCTGCGCAGGTTCGCCGACGACCTCGCCGATCCCGGCGCCGACCTGATCATCGCCGCGCTGATGATCAATGCCCGGCTGCGCGGCCCCGGCCTGCGGGACCTGCTCGGCGCGCTGTCCCGGTCGGTAAGGGAGGAACTGGACGTGCGCCGCAAGGTGAACGCGCAGCGCCGGTCCACCCGGCGCGGCGCCCAGATCGTGGTGGGCATCTCGGTGGGCCTGGCGCTCGGGCTGGCCCTGTTCAACCACGCCTACGTGCAGGTCTACGACAGCGTCAGCGGCCAGCTCGTGCTGTGCGTGGTGGTGGCGCTGTACGCGGCCGGGGTGGTGTGGATGCGCGCGCTGGCCCGGTTCCCGGTGCCGGAACGGCTGCTGGCCGGCGACGGAGCCGCGCCCGTGCCCGAGATTCCCGAGGCGGTCGCCGCCTGGCGGGGCGGTGCGTCATGACCGGGGCATTCCTCGCAGGCAGCCTGGCCGGGCTCGGCCTGTTTCTGTTCGGGCTCGCGCTGCACCCGCCGCGGCCCCGGCTGGCCCGCCGCCTGGCCGCGTTCGACGCGGCGCGGCGCGGCGCGAACGGCCACTGGGCCGGTGGCCAGGACGCAATCGACACCGGCCCGCGCTGGCGGCTCGGCTCGTGGCTGGCGCGGCTGTGCGCCGAGCAGGGCTGGGAGTTCTCCTCGCTGCGGAAGAACCTGTCGCTGGCCGGGACCCCGTTCGAGATCTTCCTGGCCACCAAGGTGCTGCTCGCCGTGCTCGGCTTCGTCCTCGGCCCCGCCCTCGGGCTGCTGGCCGGGCTGCTCGGCATCCACGTCTCGATATGGATCCAGGTCTGGCTCGGGCTGCTGCTCGGCGCGGTGTTCAGCTTCCTGCCCGACCTGGAGATCAGGCAGAAGGCCGCCAAGCGCCGGCGGGACTTCCGGCACGCGATCGGTTCCTTCCTTGACCTGTTCGCGATGAACCTGGCCGGCGGCCGCGGCGTGCCCGAGGCGCTGATGACGGCGAGCGACGTCGGCACCGGCTGGGCGTTCTGGCGGATCAGGGACGCGCTCGCCAATGCCCGGATCACCGGCCAGACCGCATGGCACGCGCTGGGCGCCCTGGGCGAGGAGGTCGGCATCGACGAGCTCCGCGACCTGTCCGCGGCGCTCAGCCTGGTCGCCGAGGACGGGGCCAAGGTGCGCGAGTCACTGGTGGCGCGGGCGGAGAGCCTGCGCCGCAGGGAGCTGACCGACCTGGAGGGGCAGGCGGGGGAGCGGTCCCAGTCGATGCTGGTCGCCCAGCTCATGCTGTGCGCCGGCTTCCTGCTCTTCCTGGTGTTCCCGGTGGTGGGGCTGCTGGGCGTCTGAGGCATGCGGCGAAGCGGTCGTGGTGGCGAGAAAGTTGGGAGAACGGCATGAACAACCCGGTGTCAGGCTACGTGCGGGCCTTCCTCGGCGTGCACCTGGTGGCGCTGCGCGCGGCCTGGCGGGACCAGGACCGCGGCGCATCGGCGGTCGAGCTGGCCGTGATCACCGCGATGATCCTCGTGGTGGCGGTCGTGCTGCTGGTGGCCATCCAGCACTTCGTGCGGGGCGCCTCGAACCAGATCAAGAACACGACCCCGTAGGGCGGGACCAGTTGACCGTCCAGCGCCTGGCCCGCTGGTGCCGCCGCGCGGCACTGGCCGACCGCGGCTCCAGCGCGGTCGAACTCGCCGTGCTGGCCCCCGCCCTGATGATGATCTGCATGCTCATCCTCCAGTTCGGCCTGTGGTTCAACGCCCGGCAGACCGCGCTGGCGGCGGCGCAGGCCGGGGCGGTGGTCGCCCGCCAGGAGGCGGCCAGCAACCCGGGCCGATGGCAGGCGGACGCGGCGGGTACCGCCCGGCAGTACTACCAGAAGCTGAACAGCAAGCTGCTCAAGCAGGTCAACGCGACCACCGCCACGACCGCACCGGGGAACGTGTACGTCACGGTGAGCGGCCAGCTCGCCGTCTCGGTGTTCCCGTTCTTCGGGCTGCACCTGACCGTGTCGGCGACCGCCGGCGGCCCGGTCGAGTGCTTCCGGCCCGCCGGCCAGGGCGGGGGCTGCTGATGCGCCGCGCCAGACGGAGGCCGCCGGTGCGCCGCCGCGGGCCGGGCCAGCGCGGGTCCATCTCGGTCGAGCTGGCGGTGCTCGCGCCGGGGCTGGCGCTGTTGTTACTGCTGGTCGCCGCCGGGGCGCGGGTGGTGGAGGTGCAGGGCCACATCGACGGCGCGGCCAGGGACGCCGCCAGGGCGGCCAGCATCGCCCGGTCCTACAGCCAGGCCGTCACGGCTGCCCAGCAGGCCGCTCAGGCGGACCTGGGCACCACCAGCCTGTGCACCCCGGGCACGGTCGGCGTCCAGGTAGCCGGCTACCCGGCGGTGCCCGTCACCGTCACCGCCCCCGGGGACGTGACCGTCACCGTCACCTGCCAGGTGGACATGAGCCCGTTCAAGACGCTCGGCTTTGGCGTGACCAAGCGTTTCACCGGTCAGGCCGTGGCGCCGCTCGATGAGTTCATGTGCCGGGACGTGTTCCCATGCTGACGCGCGTTCCCATGCTGACGCGGGCCGCGATGCCGCGGCGCGCCCGCGGCGAGCGCGGATCCGTCTCGGTGTTCACCGCGGTTTTCGCGATCGCGGTGATCTTCCTGCTCGCCCTGATCCTCGACGGCGGCTCGGCGCTGAACGCCAAGGAGCGGGCCATGGACATCGCCGGCCAGGCGGCCCGCGCGGCCGCGGACACCATCGACCTGCAGACGCTGCGCGCCAGCGGCCGGGCGCAGATCGGCCCGGGTGCCTGCCTCGCCGCCGCGGGCCTGGTCAAGAGCTACGGGCGGCTGCTGTCCAACGGGCTGGACAAGGTCACCAGCACCAGCATGGTGAGCTGCACCGCGCCCCCGGGTGCTGAACGGGCGACGGTCCAGGTCACCGTGTCCACCCGGCCGCTGATTCCCGGCGTCCTCGCTGGGTTCCACGAGTCCGCACAGGCGACCGCCACCCCCGAATGCGGGATCAACCAAGGAGCGTTGTGCTGATGGCCAGGCAAGACCACACACCGGGCCGGGCGCGTTCCGGATGGGACGTGCCCGCGGGCCTGGGCGCCATCGTCGTGCTGTTCGTGTTGCTGATCGGGCCCCCGGTGGCCCTGATCACGGTGTTCGGCCTGCCGGTCCCGCACACCATGCCGTCGGCGGCCCTGTTCACCCACCGGCTCCAGGCCGCGACGGTGCTGCGGGCCTGCTCGGTGGTGGTGTGGCTGGCCTGGCTGCAGCTTGTCTGGTGCGTGGCGGCCGAGGTAACGGCGGCCGTGCGCAACATCGGCATGCCGCGCCGGGTGCCGCTGGCCGGCGGGATGCAGGCCCTCGTGCACCGCCTGGTCACCACCGCGCTGCTGGTGTCCACGGCCACCGCGGTGGCGCCCGCGCTGGCGCCTGCCGCCGCGCTGGCGGCCACCCCGCCCGCCGCCGCGGCGGCCATGGCACCGGCCGCGGCCCAGGCCGCCGCGCCCGGCGGCGTGCTCCCTGGCAAGTCGCTGCCGCCGTCCCTGCTGGTCCCCCCGTCGGCCAACGGGGGCGGCCACCACCGGCAGCCGGGCCCGGCGGACATTAGCCAGGAGTTCCGGCCGGCCACCGGTTCCGGGAACGGCAACGGGACGCAGGCCGCCGCTGCCACCCCGGACGGCGGGCAGGACAGGTGGGCGCACCGCACCGAGAAGATCTACGTGGTGAAACCGCCGGCCGGCCGGTTCCACGAGAGCCTGTGGGAGATCGCCGAGAACCACCTGGGGGACGGCAGGCGGTACCGCGAGATCTTCGAGCTGAACAAGGACCTGCCGCAGCCGGACGGCTCCATGCTCACGATCGCCAGCCTGATCCGCCCGGGCTGGATCCTGCGCATGCCGCACGACGCGTACGGCCTGGGCATCGAGGAGGTCAAGGCCAGCCCGCCGGCCAGGCATTCCGGCCGGGCGCAGGAGCCGCGGCCCACCGCCCGCCCGGGCGCCCAGGGCAGGCACGCCTCCGCGCCCGCGGCGGTGCCGGCGCCCCCGGCACAGACCCCACCGGCCGCCCAGACCCCGGCGGCCCAGACACCGCCGGCAGAGACACCGCCCGCCCAGACACCGCCCGCCCAGACACCGAAGGCGCAGACACCGAAGGCGCAGACACCGAAGGCGCAGACACCGTCCGCCAAGGCGCCGAAGGCGTCGGCCCCGGCGTCCCGCGCCCCGGCCAAGCCGCCGCCCCCGGCCGCGTCGGCCGCCCCGGCTCCCGCCGCCAACGGCCGGCCGGCCACCGGCCAGCCCGCATCCGGCCAGTCCGCGCCCGGCCAGTCCGCGCCCGGCCAGACCGCGCCGGACCGGTCGGCGCCCGCCCACGCCGCGCCCGCCCACGCCGCACAGTCCGGCGCCAGCTTTCCACTCGAGCTCGCCGCCGCGGGGCTGCTCGCCGCCGGCGTCCTGGCCGAACTGGAACGCCGCCGCCGCAAGCAGGCCCGGCGCAGGCCGCCCGGCCTGCAGGTGGTCGCGCCGCAGCCGGACGCCGCATGGGCGGAGGTGGCGCTGCGCCTCGGCGAGGAGGATGCCACCGCCAGGATGCTGGACGCGGGCCTGCGCTACCTGAGCCGCGCGCTGCAGCGGCAGGGCCGGACGCCGCCGACCGTGTTCGCGGCGCACATCGGCGACGACAACCTGGACCTGTGGGTCACCCCGCCCAGCCAGGACGTGCCCGCCCCCTGGTACCCGGTGGGAGACGGCCAGGTGTGGCGGCTGCCGCTGACCGGCCTGCCCGGCCCGGACCGGGATCAGGCGGCTCAGGGCACCGCCCTCTACCCGGGGCTGGTGACCATCGGCACCGATGCCACCGGCCGGGTCCTGGTGGACCTGGAGGCCGCGCGCGGCCCGATCGCCGTCACCGGACCGGGCGAACTGGTCGCCGACGCGCTGTGCGCGATGGCCACCGAGATCGCCACCAGCCTCTGGTCCGACGCGCTGCACCTGACCCTGGTGGGGGCGGAGGCCGACCTGGCGGTGCTCGCGCCGGGCCGGGTGCACGTGGCGGCCTCCGTGGCCGAGGCACTGCCGCTGCTTGAGGCGCACGCCGCCGGCGTGGCGGACGCGCTGGCCGCCTCCGGCGCGCGGTCGGTGCTGGCAGGCAGGGGCGAGGGGCTCATCCCCGAGGCCTGGGTGCCGCACTACCTGATCACGCTGATCCCCCCGGCCCCGCACGAAGCGCGGCGGCTGGCCGAGCTCGGCCGTACGGGTCACCTGGCGGCCGGCTACCTGGTGGCGGGCGAGCTTCCCGGCGCGGCCTGGACCTGGGAGATCACCCCTGACGGGCTGCTGCAGGCCCCCGAACTGGGCCTGGCCGTCGCGGCCCAGTTCCTCCCGGCCGACCAGCAGGCCGCGCTGGCGGACCTGTTCGACGCCGCCGACGACATGAGCGGGGCGCTGATGTCCGCGCCGCCGGTGGACGCGGCACCGGCCCCGCACCTGGCCCCGGGCGCCACCATGCCGGCCGAGGTCACCGTGCTGGGCCCGGTGGCGGTACGCGCCCACGGGGAGATCGAGCCGGACCTGGTCCCGCTGGCCACGGAGATCGTGGTCTACCTGGCCACCCACCCGGCGGGGGTGCACCCGAACGTGCTGGCCAGGGCCATCTGGCCGCAGGGCGTGGCCGACGAGGACCTGGACGGCGTGCTGGACGAGGTCGCGTACTGGCTCGGCACCGACGGAATCGGCCTGCCGCACCTGGCCGCGGATGCCAGCGGCCGGCTGCGCCTGGGTTCCGGGGTGCGGGTGGACTGGCAGGTCTTCCTCACCCTGGTGGCCCAGGCCGGGCAGACGGGCGGGCCGAGCGGCAGGGACGGTCACCGCGCGGAGGAGGCCAAGCTGGCGCAGGCGCTGAGCCTGGTCGAGGGTCATTTCCTGGCCGGTTGCGGGCCGGGCGGCTACTCCTGGATCGTCACCGACGGGCTGGAGTATGAGGTGGCTGCCCGGGTCGCCGACGCCGCGCACCGGCTGTGCGAGCTGCGGCTGAACGACGGGGACTCCCGCGGCGCGATGGATGCCGTGCGCACCGGGCTGCGGATCGCGCCCGACGATGAGCTGCTCTGGCGGGACCTGCTCGCCGCCGCGCATGCCACCGGCCAGGAGAACCTGCTCTACGCCGCGGCGGGCGAGATCTGGACCCGCGCGTGCCTGGACGGATCGGCGGAGATGACCACGGAAACCGAGGCGCTGCTGGACGAACTGCTCCCGACCTGGCGCTGGACCCTGGCCTGATGCCGCCCCGCGGCATCTGGGGGAATGGCCCGGCTGGCCCCGCCGGGCCCCCTACCGTGGTGCCATGACACTTCCGGCGTCTCCGGCCGCCCGGACCAGCGTGCTGGTCGTGGAGGACGACCAGGGCATCGCCACCCAGCTCGTCCGCGGGCTGCGCCGCGGCGGCTACGACGTGGACCACGTCACGACGGGGAGCGAAGCGCTGCGCTGGGGGGAACCCGACGTCGTCCTGCTCGACCTGGCGCTGCCCGACACCGACGGGGTGGAGGTCTGCCGCCAGCTGCGCGGACGGTCGCCGGTAGCGATCATCGTGGTCACCGCGCGTGGGGAGGAGCCGGAGCGGGTGCTCGCCCTGGACGCAGGCGCGGACGACTACCTGGTCAAGCCGTTCGGCCTGGCCGAGCTGCTGGCCCGGATCCGGGCCGTACTGCGCCGGGTGCGCCCCGGCGGCGAACTGCTGCGGCACGGCCCGCTCACGGTGGACCTGCGGACCCAGCGGGTCACCATGTCCGGCCAGGAGATCGCGCTGACCCCGAAGGAGTTCGACATCCTGGAGTGCCTGGCCGCCGACCCGGGCCGGGTGCTGAGCCGCCAGCAGATCCTGGAAAGCGCGTGGGACGCGCACTGGTACGGGCCCACCAAGGTGCTCGACGTGCACATCGGGTCGCTGCGCCGCAAGCTCGGCGTGCCCGGCCTGATCGAGACCGTCTACGGCAGGGGTTTCCGCCTCGGCGGCGTGTGATGGCCCGCCGGATCGCGCTCACCATGCTTTCCCTGGTCGGCGCCCTGCTGCTGACCGCCGTAGTCCCGCTCGGCCTGATCACCACCGCACGGGAGCGGGCCTCGTTCCGGCAGGACACGGTGCTGACCGCCCGTGCGCTCGCCGCCACCGCGCGAGGACCGGCTCACCGAGCCCGGCCCCAGCGCGGCCCTCGCCACGTTCCTCGCCCGGACCGGCAACGCGGGCGAGGCCGCCTGGGTGTACGACGCGGCGGGGCGGCTGGTCGAGCACACCCGCCCTATGCCCGCGGGCTACCGGCCCCCGGCCGCGACCGTCGCGGCCGTGCAGCGCGGCAACGGCATCTCCATCACCCAGCCGCAGAGCCGGCTGCTGGTGGCCGTGGCCGTGGACGGCGGCACCGGGAACCGCCCGGCGGGGGTGGTGGTGCTCGGCCGGCCCACCGGCGAGCTGAACGAGCGGCTCCGGGTGCTCTGGGCGGTGCTCGCCGCGATCGCGGCCGCCGGGCTGGTCACCGGGGCGATCGTCGCGGTGTGGGTCGGGCGCTGGGTGGGCCGGCCCCTGTCGGACCTGGACGCGGCCGCCCAGCGGCTGGGCGGCGGCGCGCTGGAAACCCGGGCGGCCGCCCGGCAGGGCCCGCCCGAGGTGCGCCGCCTGGCCGGCACGTTCAACACCATGGCCGGGCGGCTGGAGGCCCTGGTGCACGGCAACCGGGCCACGATGGCCGACGTCTCGCACCAGTTGCGCACCCCGCTGGCCGCGCTGCGGCTGCGGCTGGACTTGCTCGCGGCCGACGCGGACGAGGCCACCGCGGCGGAGCTTGCCGGTGCGCAGGGCGAGGTCGCGCGGCTGTCCCGGCTGGTGGACGGGCTGCTGGCGGTCGCCAGGGCGGAAAGCGCGATCACCGAGCCGGTACCTGTCGCGGTGGCCCGGGTGATCCGCGACCGGGTCGCGGCCTGGGCCCCCGTGGCCGAGGAGCGCGCCGTCCTGCTGTCCGCCGCCGGGCCCGCCCAGGTGCGCGCCAGCCTGGGCGAGGGGCACCTGGAGCAGATCCTGGACAACCTGATCGCGAACGCGCTGGACGCGGTCCCCGCGGGCGGCCACATCCGGGTCAGCGCCCAGCCGGGCGGCCAGGGTGCGCTGGTCGCGGTCGCCGACGACGGGCGGGGCATGAGCCAGGCGCAGCAGGAGGCGGCGTTCCGCCGGTTCGCCAGCAACACCTCCGGCGGCACCGGGCTCGGCCTGGCGATCGTGCACCGGCTCGTCACGTCCAACGGCGGGTCCGCCGCGCTGTCGGACACCCCCGGTGGCGGGCTCACGGTCACCCTCGACCTGCCCGCCGCGCCGGACGACCAGGCCGCCACGGTGGCCGACGGCAGGGCCGCGATTCCTTACCAGACCTGAACCATTGCTGAACAGGTTGCCGGCAAGCCATCGCGCACGCTGGAACCATGCGAGGCGAATCGCAGCTCTACCGGTACCGCGAGGGCCGGGACCCTGCCGCCTGGGCGTACTGGGATGACCAGGACGACGCGGGGTACCGGGGGCACCCGGACCCCGCGACCGGTGGCGCCGAGGGAAACGAGCGGCTCACCGGGCTGACCGGCCTGGTGCTGCTGGTGCTTTTCGCCGCCGAGGGCTTCACGGTCCTGGCCGTACGCCAGATGCTCACCCTGCACTTCTTCCTCGGCATGCTGCTGATCGGCCCGGTGCTGCTCAAGGTCTGCTCGACCGGGTACCGGTTCGCCCGGTACTACGCCGGGGACGCCGAGTACCGGCGCAAGGGCCCGCCCGCCCTGCCGCTGCGCGTACTCGGCCCGTTCGTCATGCTCACCTCGGTCGCGGTGATCGGCACCGGGGTCATGCTGGCGATCACCGGCCCGGCCCTGGGCATCTGGCTGCTCGCGCACAAGGCGGCCTTCGTGCTGTGGTTCGGCGCCATGACCATCCATGTCCTCGCCTACGTCTGGCGGCTGCCCAGGCTGGCCGGCGGGGACCTGGCCCGCCGGGCCGGGCACCGGGCGCAGGAGGTGCTGGGCGGCCGCCCGGCGCGCTGGCTGCTGCTGACCGCGTCGCTGCTCACCGGCCTGCTGCTCGCCGTGATCACCGTCCATCTCGCCGGCCCCTGGGTGGCCGTCCCCCACCCAGGCCGATGAGGGGCCGGTTCCGGCTGCCCGCCAGCAGCCGGAACCGGCCCGCCCGCGGCGGGCACGGCGCGCCGCCATTTCCCGCCAATTACGCCGCTTTTACTCCAGGCTTGGCATACTTTGTCGTTGCAATACGATGCGGCGTGCCCGGACTGATCCGGTAAACGGCGGGCGTTCCCATCGGGGCGACGCACGGGGCGGGACGATGCCATGGCGGTACCTCCAGACGCGGCGGCCGTGGTGTCAGCGCTGCGGCTGGGCTGGTGCATGGCCGAAGTACGGGGGCGTAACCGGTCAGACCCGCCGCCCGGCGCGGCGGTGGAACCGCCCCGTTCCGGCCATGCGCTGCCCCTTGAAATCGAGCGGACGCCGGACGAATTGCGCATCGAGGCCGAGACGCTGCTTATCGCGCTTGCCGCCAAGCTGGGGGTGGATGGCGACGGCGAAAAGGAGCACAGCTACGCGCGCCAGGTGAACGACGACGCCAAGGCTCTTTACCAGGCGCGGAAAAGCGGTGACGGGATCGCCGGCAAACTGTGGGATGACCTTGCCGAGCTGATCTACCACTTCGACGCGCACATCCAGGACACCCTGGACGCGCGGTCGGGAGACGCAGTCGTGCGGCTATCAGCTCGGCCGGGGCATGGCCGAGGCCTACTGGGCACTCGATCCCGGCGCGGCGGCCAAGGTCAGCCCCGCCCCCGGCGCAGCCGCCGAGGCCAACCCGGTTGCCTGGGAGTACCTGCTGAGCGGGCCGCGCTGCCGCGAGATCGGCCGGCTCGCGGGCCGCCTGTCCCGCTACTTCCACATGTATACGGCGGCGGCCATCGCGGGCTCGGCGATGGTCTGGATGCACGTCGCGGCCGACGCCGGCTGGCGCAAGAACGCGGCTCCCGCGCTGTACCAGCAGATCCGCCACTGGTACGAGTTCACCATCGCCGCACAGGATCCGACCACACTGATCAGCCCCTACGCGCTGCTGCGCAACTTCCGCCAGGTCGCGCACGTGATCCGGGCGTTCTGGTTCCAGTTGCTGCTCACCGGCCTCGGCGGCGCCGCCCTGATCGCGCTCGCCGACCTGCTGGCCAGCCCGCAGGGCACCGCGCTGGCCAAGAGCCTGCTGGCGGCCGCGGGAATCACCGGGTTCTCCATCGCCGGGGTGTCGGCGAAGATGAAGAACCAGGCGCAGGCCTTGCTGCTGCGGCTGCGCCAGGACGCCTACACCGACCTGATCACCGTCGAGATCACCACCGCGCCGCCGCAGCCGAGGACCCTGCCTGGCCGGCGCCGGGCGAAGGTCGCCCGCATGGCGCGGCAGCGGTCCGTCACCCCAGTCACGCCCAACTGACCCCGGCTAGCACCCCAACCAGGCGTCGATGCCCGCCAGCAGCCGGGCCGCGATAGCGGGCGGCGCGGCCGAGCTGCGGACCGACATCGCGGCGAGCGCCGCCAGTTCCGCGTCGCCCAGGCCGTGCACCTGCCTGGCCATCTCGTACTGCGCCGTCAGCCGGGAGCCGAACAGCAGCGGGTCATCGGCACCGAGCGCCACCGGCACGCCCGCGTCGAGCAGGGCGCGCAGCGGCACGTCGCCGGGCCGCGCGGCGACCCCCAGTGCGACGTTGGAGGCGGGGCAGACCTCCAGGTGATCCCGCCGGCCGCGAGGCGCTTGGTCAGGTCGGGGTCGGCCGCGGCGGCCACGCCATGGCCGATCCGGTGCGCGCCGAGCGCGTCCATGCAGGCGCGGACGCTGTCCGGGCCGGCCAGTTCCCCGCCGTGCGGGGCCAGCAGCAGGCCCGCGCGGCCGGCGATGCGGAACGCGGGCGCGAAGTCGGCCGCGGCACCCCGCCGCTCGTCGTTGCTCAGGCCGAACCCGGTCACGCCATGGCCGGCGTACTGCCCGGCGAGCCTGGCCAGGGTGCGCGCGTCCAGCGGGTGCCTGGTGCGGTTCGCCGCGATGATCACGCCGATGCCCACCCCGGTCGCGGCCTGCGCGGCCGCCGCCGCTTCGAGTACCAGTTCCACCGTGGGGGTGAGGCCGCCGAACCGCCCCGCGTACCCGGACGGGTCCACCTGGATCTCCAGCCAGCCGGAGCCCTCGGCCCGTTCGTCCGCCGCGGTCTCGGCCAGCAGCCGGAATACGTCGGCGGGCTCGCGGAGCACCGAGCGGGCGATGTCGTACAGCCGCTGGAACCGGAACCAGCCACGCTCGTCGGTGCCGCTCAGCTGCGGCGGCCAGCCCGAGACGAGCGCGTCCGGCAGGTGCACCCGGCGCTCGCGGGCCAGTTCGACCAGCGTGGCGTGCCGCATGGCACCGGTGAAGTGCAGATGCAGGTGCGCCTTGGGGAGCGCGGCGAGCGGCCGGGCCATCCAGGGGCTTATTTCGCCTGCGCGAGCAGCTTGTGCAGCCGGGTGATTCCTTCCTCCAGGTCTGCGTCACCGAGCGCATAGGACAGCCGGAAGTACCCCGGCGTGCCGAAGGCCTCGCCCGGTACCACGGCCACGTCGGCGTGCTCGAGGATCACCTCGGCCAGCTCCGTGGTACTGCCGGGCCGGGTGCCGGCCAGTTCCTTGCCGAGCACGCCCTTGACCGAGGGGTAGCAGTAGAACGCCCCTTCCGGGAGGGGGCAGATCACCCCCGGTATGTCGTTAAGCATCGCCGTCATGGCCAGCCGCCGCCGGTCGAATGCCCGGCGCATCGCCTCGGCCGCCGACAGGTCCCCGGTGACCGCGGCAAGCGCCGCGGCCTGGGCGACATTGCAGACGTTGGAGGTGGCGTGCGACTGGAGGTTCGTA
Organism: uncultured Actinomycetes bacterium; assembly: GCA_963730235.1. Lineage (GTDB taxonomy): Bacteria > Actinomycetota > Actinomycetes > Streptosporangiales > Streptosporangiaceae > DASXKD01. The sequence continues at coordinate 13,875 of CAVSRH010000001.1, read as the reverse complement.
GCCGCCTTGACGACGTCCGCCGGGCCGATCATCCAGCCGACCCGCCACCCGGTCATCGCGTAGGTCTTGGCCACGCCGTTGAGTACCACGCACCGGTCGGCGAGCTCCGGCGCCACGACCGGTATGGAGGCGAACCGTGCGGTGCCGTAGACCAGGTGCTCGTAGATCTCGTCGGTGATCACCCACAGGCCGCGGCCCGCCGCCCACCGGCCGATCTCGGTGACCTGCTCCGGCGGGTACACCGCGCCGGTCGGGTTGGACGGCGACACGAACAGCAGCGCCTTGGTGCGCGGCGTGCAGGCCGCCTCCAGGTCGGCGACCGAGGTGCAGTACCCGGACCGCTCGTCGGTCAGCACCGGGACCGCGACGCCTCCGGCCAGGGCGATGGACTCGGGGTAGGTGGTCCAGTACGGGGTGGGCAGCAGCACCTCGTCACCCGGGTCGAGCAGGGCTGCGAACGTCTGGTACACCGCCTGCTTGCCGCCGTTGGTGATCAGCACCTGGCCCGCCGTGACCTGGTATCCCGAGTCGCGCGCCGTCTTCGCCGCGACCGCCTCGCGCAGCTCCGGCAGGCCGGGCGTGGGGGAGTATTTGTGGAACCGCGGCTCCGCGCACGCGCGCTGCGCCGCGGCCACGATGTAATCGGGGGTAGGGAAGTCGGGTTCCCCCGCGCCGAAGCCGATCACCGGCCGCCCGGCCGCCCTGAGCGCCTTCGCCTTAGCGTCCACGGCGAGGGTGGCGGATTCGGTGATGGCGCTGACACGTTCGGAAATGCGGCGGTGGACGGCAGTCATAGGGCCATCCTGTCATCACCGCGACGGTGATCGGGGGCCGTCGCCGCTGACGGGTTCGACGGCAGCGCCCCGGGCAACTACACTTCACCCATTGGTGGCGGTTCCGCTACGGACCCCGCGCGCCCGTATGGGCTCACGGGACCGGCCGCGGGGTCGCCAGCAGCGGTGGTACGGCCGGCAGGATGCGGTCAGGCCATCACAGGGCAGTAGCTCAATTGGCTAGAGTCCCGGTCTCCAAAACCGGTGGTTGGGGGTTCGAGTCCCTCCTGCCCTGCGAGCATGGACCGCGGCTTGCGGCCTGCTGCATCAGCGAGTGACGTTGTTCAGGTGAGGACATGGCGACTCAGCTCACGGAGAAGCGGGACAAGCCCGGCCCCTCGAAACGGGACCGGACCACTCCCGCGCTCTTCCTGCGGCAGATCACCGCGGAACTGCGCAAGGTCATCTGGCCGACGCGCCGGGAGCTGCGTACGTACACGATCGTGGCCCTGGTGTTCGTGCTCGTGATGGTCTGCATCGTGACCAGCCTGGACTACGCGTTCACCAAGCTGGTGTTCTGGGCCTTCGGCTGAACCGTGGGCCGGCGCGGACGCGCCGGCGGCGGCATGGCTGAAGCGTCACGAACTAGCGGCTGGTGACCTGTGCCGCGGCGGGCTGCGATGCCGGGGGAAGAACCAAGGCCTGGGTAACCGGTGCCGCCGGAGCGCCATAGCGCTGGCGCGCCACCAGGAGAGCGGAGAAGATCGATCGTGTCCGAGTCCCAGGTCCGTTTCGGCGACGAGACGGAGGAAGCCTCGGTCAAAGACGGCGAGGTTGGTGAGGCCGACGTGTCCGGTGAGTTCGACGAGCCCGAGGAGCCCGGCAAGGCCGGTGAGCTTGGCGGGACCGGCGAGGCTGGGCTGGCCGAGGCTGGGCTGGCCGAGGCCGGTGCTGCCGCTGAGGCTGATGGCGCCGCCGAGGCTGATGGTGCCGAAGACGGCGCCGCAGATGGCGACGCGGCCGCGGACGGTGCCGCGGCCGACGCTGGCGATGAGCTCGACCCGGTCGCCCAGTTCACCGAGGAGCTGAGGCGGCTGCCCGGTGAGTGGTACGTGGTCCACTCCTACGCCGGCTACGAGAACCGGGTGAAGGCCAACCTGGAGAGCCGGACCCAGTCGCTGAACATGGAGGACTACATCTTCCAGATCGAGGTCCCGGTGCACCAGGTGATCGAGATCAAGGGCGGCAAGCGGCAGCAGGTCTCGGAGAAGGTGCTGCCCGGCTACATCCTGGTCCGGATGGACCTCATCGACGAGTCCTGGGCGGTCGTCCGCAACACCCCCGGGGTCACCGGCTTCGTCGGCCTGTCGAGCCGGCCGTCGCCGCTGTCCCTCGGCGAGGTGGCGTCGCTGCTCGCGCCCGAGCCGGAGGAAGCCGCGGCCAAGGCCGAAGTCACCAGGAGCGCCGTGGAATTTGCCGTCGGCGAATCGGTTACCGTGATGGATGGGCCGTTCGCGACGCTCCCGGCTACCGTGAACGAGATCAACTCCGATACCCAGAAGCTCAAGGTGCTGGTGTCGATCTTCGGCCGGGAGACGCCGGTCGAGCTTTCCTTCGACCAGGTCTCCAAGATCTGACCGGCACTCCAGGCAAGCACCCGTATCAAAGCAGGCATAAGTAAGGAAATCAGCTGATGGCGGCTCCGAGGAAGAAGAAGATCGCGGCGGTGGTCAAGGTCCAGCTCAACGCGGGCGCGGCCACCCCCGCCCCGCCGGTGGGCACGGCACTGGGCCCGCACGGCGTCAACATCATGGACTTCTGCAAGCAGTACAACGCGGCGACGGAGTCCCAGCGCGGCAACGTCATCCCGGTGGAGATCACGATCTATGAGGACAGGTCGTTTTCCTTCATCACGAAGACCCCGCCGGCGCCCGAACTGATCAAGAAGGCCGCTGGGGTGGCCAAGGGCAGCGCCACCCCGCACACGGCCAAGGTCGGCTCGATCACCATCGCGCAGGTGCGGGAGATCGCGCAGACCAAGATGCCCGACCTCAACGCGACCTCGATGGAAGCGGCAGAGAAGATCATCGCCGGGACCGCCCGGTCGATGGGGATCACCGTCCAGGGCTGACCACCCACCGTGGCAGGGCCCGCGCTGGCCCGCTGACCACACCTCCGTTTCGCGAAGGAGACACCATGAAGCGCAGCAAGGCATACCGCAGCGCGGCCGAGCAGATCGACCGCGCCAAGCTCTACAGCCCCGCCGAGGCGGTGGCGCTGGCCAGGGACGACCTCGCCGGCCAAGTTCGACCCCACCGTGGAGGTCGCGCTGCGGCTCGGCGTGGACCCGCGCAAGGCGGACCAGATGGTCCGCGGCACGGTGAACCTGCCGAACGGCACCGGCAAGACCGCCCGGGTGCTGGTCTTCGCCACCGGTGACCGCGCGGAAGAGGCACGGGCGGCCGGCGCCGACTACGTCGGCTCCGACGACCTGATCGAGCGGATCCAGGGCGGTTTCCTGGACTTCGACGCCGTGGTGGCCACGCCGGACCTGATGGGGAAGGTCGGCCGGCTCGGCCGCATCCTCGGCCCGCGCGGCCTGATGCCGAACCCCAAGACCGGCACCGTCACCCCCAACGTGGGCAAGGCGGTCACCGACATCAAGGGTGGCAAGATCGAGTTCCGCGTGGACCGGCACGGCAACCTGCACTTCATCATCGGCAAGGCGTCGTTCACCGACACCGCGCTGCTGGAGAACTATGCGGCCGCGGTCGATGAGATCATGCGGCTCAAGCCGTCGGCGGCCAAGGGCAGGTACCTGAGGAAGGCGGCCATCACCACCACGATGGGCCCGAGCATCCCGGTCGACCCGGCCAAGACCCGCGGCCTGACGGAGGAACTGGAAGCCGCGGCGGCCAACTAGCCAGCCAGCCGGCGGCCGCCTCGTCCAGCTCAACGCGCACGTGATGGCCAGGCTCGGGCGAGTAGCCGCGAATCGCCGTCCTGGTGCCATCCGCTGGCGGCGCCTGAGCGTCCTCAGAGTGAGGCTTTTGTCCCTCTGAGGATGTGCTGGAGAGGTGCCATGGGCATCGGATGGCGTGGGTTCCGCTGGTTTGGCCAGGCAGTGGCGGTTGCCGCGGCGATCGTGTTACTGAGTGCCGCCGGCTTGCCGATCGTTGCCGGTGCTGCCAGGGCAGGCCACGTGAAGGTCTACCCGGCCATCAGCCTTCCGGGGACGATCACGACCGGCCCGGACGGGGCGCTGTGGTTCACCAACGACGCACTGAACAGCAATACGATCGGGCGGATCACCACCAGCGGAAAGGTCACCATCTACACCGGAGCCGACATCAACGGCCCGGTGGGGATCACGACCGGCCCGGGCGGAACGCTGTGGTTCGCCGACAACGCCAACAGCTCGGTCGGGCGGATCACCACCACCGTTACCCCGTAGGCAAGATCGATCTTGGGAGCAGCGCGATTTGGCCGGCCGGGCCCGCGCCGATACTCTTAGCACCGAAGCCAAAGACCGTCGGCCGTTGCCGTGCGCCCAGCGCGCGGCGACCGAAGGACCCGCGAGAGCGGGCGGCCCGCGCAGGCGACCGAGCTGATCCGCCGCTCCGGTGTGCACCGGGCGGTGTCCACGCCCTGGTGCGCCGCGCCGGGGCGTTCGCCTTTCCGTGGGCCCGCCGGCGGCACCCAAGCCGGATACTGCCGGTCAGTGCGAGCACCGCCAACGGGCGGCTCCGGGGGATCACTCCCCGGGCTAGCACAGTCCGGCCCGAAAGGAGGCCCATGGCGAATGCGGAGAAGGTGGCCGCGGTCGCCGAGCTGACCGAGCGGTTCCAGACCTCGAACGGGGCGGTGCTGGCCAACTACCGTGGCCTGAGCGTCGCCCAGCTCGCAGAGCTGCGCCGCGCGCTCAACGGGCACGCGAACTTCGCGGTGGTCAAGAACACCCTGACGAAGATCGCCGCTACCGAGGCGGGAGTCGCCGACCAGCTTGGCGACCTGCTGAGCGGTCCGTCGGCGATCGCGTTCGTCAAGGGAGACGTGGTCGAGGCGGCCAAGGGCCTGCGCGAGTTCGCGAAGGCCAACCCGGCGCTGGAGATCAAGGGCGGGATCATCGACGGCAAGTCGATGACCCCGGCCGAGATCGACCGGCTGGCCGACCTCGAATCGCGCGACGTGCTGCTGGCGATGCTGGCCGGCGCCATGAAGGCGTCGATGGCACGCGCCGCGGCCACGTTTGCCGCGCTGCCCACGCAGATGGCCCGGCTGGCCGCCGCGCTGGAGGCCAAGCGGGCCGAGGACGCGCCCGCCGCCGAGGCCGCGGCCCCTGCCGGGGCAGCGCCGGCCACCGAGACAGAGGATGCGCCCGCCGCCGAGGCCACGGCCCCCGCCGGGGCAGCGCCGGCCACCGAGACAGACGATGCCAACCCCAACGAAGACGCCGCGGCCGATGTCGCCGCGCAGGCGACGACTGAAGACGCAACGGAGGACTGACCAACCATGGCGAAGATGAGCACCGACGACCTGCTTGACGCGTTCAAGGAGATGACGCTCCTTGAGCTGTCCGACTTCGTGAAGCAGTTCGAAGAGACCTTCGACGTGAAGGCCGCGGCCCCGGTCGCGATGGCCCAGGCCGCCGCCCCCGGCGGCGCCGGCCCGGCGGAAGAGGTCGAGGAGAAGGACGAGTTCGACGTCATCCTGGAGGCGGCGGGCGAGAAGAAGATCCAGGTCATCAAGGAGGTCCGGTCGCTGACCAGCCTCGGCCTCAAGGAGGCCAAGGACCTGGTGGACGGCGCGCCGCAGCCGGTCCTGGAGCGGGTGAACAAGGAATCCGCGGACAAGGCCAAGGCGGCACTGGAAGGCGCCGGCGCGACGGTCACCGTCAAGTAAGCGCGAGCGGCGGCCCCCGGGCCGCCGGACGGGTGCCCGGCCAGCATCACGCTGGCCGGGCACCCGTCACCATGCTGATCCCCGGGGCGCCATGGGCGCCTCTGGCGAGTCGGCCGGGCAGCTTCCCCGGGGAGCTGCTACTTTTACCCATGAGGGATGAACTCCACACCAAGGTCCCGGTGTGGCGTTCGTCACGTCAAATCAGATGGCTTAGCCAGGCCTTCTGGACTTGACGTTTCGCCCGGAACCAGCCATGCTGCGGAGAACCGTGAACCTCATAGTGACATACACTTGACGAGCAGTGTAGGTAGTGACTACACTGCTAATTTGCGCTGCACTCTGACGTCCTCGACATACCCGAACCCCTCGTGGCGTGTCTGAAGGGCGTTTTGCGTGCGTGCGGTGAAAGTTCGCGTGAACTCTGGAAGGACCCCTGTTGGCAGCATCGCGCAGCGCCTCGGCCACCGCTTCCGCCACTCGTCGTATCTCATTCGCCCGCATCAAGGAACCGCTTGAGGTTCCCGGCCTCCTCGCCCTGCAGACTGATTCCTTTGACTGGCTGCTCGGGAACGAGCGCTGGCTTGGCCGCATCGCGACGGCCAAGAAGGCAGGCGACAAGGACGTTCCGGAGCAGTCGGGGCTTGAGGAGATCTTCGAGGAGATCAGCCCGATCGAAGACTTCACCGGAACCATGTCGCTGTCGTTCCGTGATCACCGCTTCGAGCCGCCCAAGTACTCCGTGGAGGAGTGCAAGGACAAGGACATGACCTACTCCGCCCCGATGTTCGTGACGGCGGAGTTCATCAACAACTCAACAGGTGAGATCAAGAGCCAGACCGTGTTCATGGGGGACTTCCCGCTGATGACCCCCAAGGGCACGTTCATCATCAACGGCACGGAGCGAGTGGTCGTCTCGCAGCTGGTCCGCTCGCCCGGCGTCTACTTCGACCGCCAGGTGGACAAGACCTCCGACAAGGACGTCTACAGCTGCAAGGTGATCCCCTCGCGCGGGGCGTGGCTTGAGTTCGAGATCGACAAGCGGGACAGCGTGGGCGTGCGGATCGACCGCAAGCGCAAGCAGAGCGTCACCGTGCTGCTGAAGGCGCTGGGCTGGGACGAGCAGCGGATCCGGGAGCGCTTCGGCGAGTACGAGTCGATGCTGGCCACCCTGGACAAGGACCACACGACCTCACAGGACGACGCGCTGCTGGACATCTACCGCAAGCTGCGCCCGGGTGAGCCGCCGACCAGGGAGTCCGCCCAGGCGCTGCTGGAGAACCTGTACTTCAACGGAAAGCGCTACGACCTGGCCAAGGTCGGCCGGTACAAGATCAACAAGAAGCTCGGTCTGTCGCTGCCCATCCGCAACGGCACGCTGACCGAGGAGGACATCGTCGCCACCATCGAGTACCTGGTCCGGCTGCACGCCGGCGAGGAGGAGATGAAGGCCGGCGAGGCGATCATCCCGGTCGAGGTCGACGACATCGACCACTTCGGCAACCGGCGGCTGCGCACCGTGGGCGAGCTCATCCAGAACCAGGTCCGGCTGGGCCTGGCGCGTATGGAGCGCGTGGTGCGGGAGCGGATGACCACCCAGGACGTCGAGGCGATCACGCCGCAGACGCTGATCAACATCCGGCCGGTCGTGGCGTCCATCAAGGAGTTCTTCGGCACCAGCCAGCTCTCCCAGTTCATGGACCAGACCAACCCGCTGGCCGGGCTGACCCACAAGCGGCGCCTGTCGGCGCTCGGCCCGGGCGGCCTGTCCCGCGAGCGCGCCGGGTTCGAGGTGCGCGACGTGCACCCGTCCCACTACGGCCGGATGTGCCCGATCGAGACGCCGGAAGGCCCGAACATCGGCCTCATCGGGTCGCTGTCCTCCTACGGCCGGGTCAACGAGTTCGGTTTCGTGGAGACGCCGTACCGCAAGGTGAAGGGCGGCAAGGTCACCGCGCAGATCGACTATCTCACCGCCGACGAGGAAGACCGGCACGTCATCGCGCAGGCCAACGCGCCGCTTGAGGCCGACGGGTCCTTCGCGGAGAACCGCGTCCTGGTGCGCCGCAAGGGCGGCGAGGTGGACTACATCCCGCCGGACGACGTGGACTACATGGACGTCTCGCCGCGGCAGATGGTGTCCGTGGCAACCGCCATGATCCCGTTCCTGGAGCACGACGACGCCAACCGCGCCCTGATGGGGTCGAACATGCAGCGGCAGGCGGTGCCGCTGCTGCGCAGCGAGGCCCCGCTGGTGGGCACCGGCATGGAGTACCGCGCCGCGGTGGACGCCGGCGACGTCATCGTCGCCGAGAAGCCGGGTGTGGTCGAGGAGGTCTGCGCCGACTACGTGACCGTGGCCGGCGACGACGGCACCCGCGCCACCTACCTGGTGGCCAAGTTCCGCCGGTCCAACCAGGGCACCTGCTTCAACCAGAAGCCCGTGGTGACCGAGGGCCAGCGGGTCGAGGCGGGCCAGGTGATCGCGGACGGGCCGTGCACCAGCGAGGGTGAGATGGCGCTCGGCCGCAACCTGCTGGTCGCGTTCATGCCGTGGGAGGGCCACAACTACGAGGACGCGATCATCCTGTCCCAGCGGCTGGTGCAGGACGACGTCCTGTCCTCGATCCACATCGAGGAGCACGAGGTGGACGCCCGGGACACCAAGCTCGGTCCCGAGGAGATCACCAGGGACATCCCGAACGTCTCCGACGAGGTGCTCGCCGACCTGGACGACCGCGGCATCATCAGAATCGGTGCCGAGGTCGTCACCGGCGACATCCTGGTCGGCAAGGTCACGCCCAAGGGCGAGACCGAGCTGACCCCGGAGGAGCGGCTGCTGCGGGCCATCTTCGGCGAGAAGGCGCGGGAAGTCCGCGACACCTCGCTCAAGGTGCCGCACGGCGAGTCGGGCAAGGTGATCGGCGTCCGCGTGTTCACCAGGGAGGACGGCGACGAGCTACCGCCCGGCGTGAACCAGCTCGTGCGCGTCTACGTGGCCGCCAAGCGGAAGATCACCGATGGCGACAAGCTCGCGGGCCGGCACGGGAACAAGGGCGTCATCGCGAAGATCCTGCCCATCGAGGACATGCCGTTCCTTGAGGACGGGACCCCGGTGGACATCGTCCTCAACCCGCTCGGCGTGCCCGGCCGGATGAACGTCGGCCAGGTGCTGGAGACCCATCTCGGCTGGGTGGCCCAGGCGGGGTGGAACGTGGCCGGCGACGACGCCGAGTGGAAGAAGCGGCTCAAGCAGATCGGCGCCGCGAGCGCGGAGCCGGGTGTCCCCGTGGCCACCCCGGTCTTCGACGGCGCCCGCGAGGAGGAGATCACCGGGCTGCTGGAGGCGAGCCTGCCCAACCGTGACGGGCACCAGCTGGTCGGCCGCAGCGGCAAGGCCAGGCTGTTCGACGGCCGGACCGGTGACCCCTTCAAGGACCCGATCTCGGTGGGCTACATCTACATCCTCAAGCTGCTGCACCTGGTGGACGACAAGATCCACGCCAGGTCGACCGGCCCCTACTCGATGATCACCCAGCAGCCGCTGGGCGGGAAGGCGCAGTTCGGCGGGCAGCGGTTCGGCGAGATGGAGGTGTGGGCGCTGGAGGCCTACGGCGCCGCGTACGCCCTGCAGGAACTGCTCACCATCAAGTCCGACGACGTCCTCGGCCGCGTCAAGGTCTACGAGGCCATCGTCAAGGGCGAGAACATCCCCGAGCCCGGAATACCGGAATCGTTCAAGGTGCTGATCAAGGAGATGCAGTCCCTCTGCCTCAACGTAGAGGTGCTCTCCAGCGACGGCGCCGCGATCGAGATGCGTGATACCGACGAGGATGTATTCCGCGCCGCCGAGGAACTCGGCATCGACCTGTCCCGGCGTGAGCCGAGCAGCGTTGAAGAGGTCTGAAGAACCGAAGAACTACCCAGGGGATAACACACGTGCTTGACGTCAACTTCTTCGACGACCTGCGCATTGGCCTTGCCACCGCGGACGACATCAGACAGTGGTCGCACGGCGAGGTCAAGAAGCCCGAGACCATCAACTACCGCACGCTCAAGCCGGAAAAGGACGGGCTCTTCTGCGAGAAGATCTTCGGCCCGACCCGGGACTGGGAGTGCTACTGCGGCAAGTACAAGCGGGTCAGGTTCAAGGGCATCATCTGTGAGCGGTGCGGCGTCGAGGTTACTCGCGCCAAGGTGCGCCGGGAGCGGATGGGCCACATCGAGCTGGCCGCGTCGGTCACGCACATCTGGTACTTCAAGGGTGTGCCCAGCCGGCTCGGCTACCTGCTCGACCTGGCGCCGAAGGACCTGGAAAAGGTCATCTACTTCGCCGCGTACATGATCACCTACGTGGACACCGACGGCCGCGACCGTGACCTGCCCTCGCTGGAGGCCCGGCTCTCGGTCGAGCGGCAGCAGATCGAGCAGCGCCGCGACGCCGACATCGAGGCCAGGCAGACCAAGCTGGAGGCCGACCTGGCCGAGCTGGAGGCTGCCGGGGCCAAGGGCGACGCCCGCCGCAAGGTCAGGGAGAGCTCCGACCGGGAGTGCCGCCAGATCCGCGACCGCGCCCAGCGCGAGCTGGACCGCCTGGACGAGGTCTGGAACCGGTTCCGCAACCTCAAGGTGCAGGACCTGGAGGGCGACGAACTGCTCTACCGCGAGATGCGCGACCGCTACGGCCGCTACTTCCGCGGCGGCATGGGCGCCCAGGCGATCCAGGAGCGGCTGGCCAGCTTCGACCTGGAGGGTGAGGCGCAGTCGCTGCGCGACATCATCCGCACCGGCAAGGGCCAGCGCAAGGCCCGCGCGCTCAAGCGGCTGAAGGTCGTGTCGGCGTTCCTGTCCACCAGGAACAGCCCGATGGGCATGGTGCTGGACTGCATCCCGGTGATCCCGCCGGACCTGCGGCCCATGGTGCAGCTCGACGGCGGCAGGTTCGCCACCTCCGACCTCAACGACCTGTACCGCCGGGTGATCAACCGGAACAACCGGCTCAAGCGGCTGCTCGACCTCGGCGCTCCCGAGATCATCGTGAACAACGAGAAGCGGATGCTCCAGGAGGCCGTCGACTCGCTGTTCGACAACGGCCGCCGCGGCCGCCCGGTCACCGGGCCCGGCAACCGTCCGCTGAAGTCGCTGTCCGACATGCTCAAGGGCAAGCAGGGCCGGTTCCGCCAGAACCTGCTCGGCAAGCGCGTCGACTACTCCGGCCGCTCGGTCATCGTGGTGGGCCCGCAGCTCAAGCTGCACCAGTGCGGCCTGCCCAAGGAGATGGCGGTCGAGCTGTTCAAGCCGTTCGTGATGAAGCGGCTGGTGGACCTGAACCACGCGCAGAACATCAAGTCCGCCAAGCGGATGGTCGAGCGTGCCCGGCCGGTGGTCTGGGACGTGCTCGAAGAGGTCATCGCCGAGCACCCGGTGCTGCTCAACCGGGCGCCGACGCTGCACCGGCTGGGCATCCAGGCCTTCGAGCCGCAGCTCGTGGAGGGCAAGGCCATCCAGATCCACCCGCTGGTCTGCACCGCGTTCAACGCGGACTTCGACGGCGACCAGATGGCGGTGCACCTGCCGCTGTCGGCCGAGGCGCAGGCCGAGGCGCGGATCCTGATGCTGTCCACCAACAACATCCTCAAGCCCGCCGACGGCAAGCCGGTCACCATGCCGACCCAGGACATGGTCATCGGGATCTACTGCCTGACCAGGGCCGAGGATGGCGGCACCGGGGAAGGCCGGGTGTTCGCCTCGCCGTCCGAGGCGATCATGGCCTACGACCGCGGCGAGCTGGACCTGCAGGCCAAGATCAAGATCCGGCTCCGTGGCGTCACCCCGCCGCGCGGCTTCGAGCCGGCCGAAGGCTGGACCGAGGGCAGCCCGTTCCGTATCGAGACCACGCTGGGGCGGTGCATCCTCAACGAGGCGCTGCCCGCCGACTTCCCGTTCGTGAACTACGAGGTGGGCAAGAAGCAGCTCTCGGCGATCGTCAACGAGCTGGCGGAGACCTACCCCAAGGTGGACGTGGCGGCGGCGCTCGACGCGCTCAAGGACGCCGGGTTCCGCTGGGCCACCAGGGCCGGCGTGACGATCGCGATCGAGGACGTGGTCGCGCCGCCGAACAAGGCGCAGATCCTGGAGTCCTACGAGAAGCGGGCCGACAAGGTGCAGCGCGAGTACGAGCGCGGCCTGATCACCGACGAGGAGCGGCGCCAGGAGCTGATCGAGATCTGGACGCACGCGACCGCGGACGTTGCCAAGGACATGGAAGCGGCCTTCCCCGAGACCAACTCGGTCTGGATGATGGTCAACTCCGGCGCCCGCGGCAACCCCATGCAGGTGCGGCAGATCGCCGGTATGCGTGGCCTGGTCTCCAACCCCAAGGGCGAGACGATCCCGCGGCCGATCAAGGCCAGCTTCCGCGAGGGGCTGTCCGTGCTGGAGTACTTCATCTCCACCCACGGTGCCCGCAAGGGCCTTGCCGACACCGCGCTGCGCACCGCCGACTCCGGGTACCTCACCCGGCGCCTGGTGGACGTGGCACAGGACGTCATCGTCCGCGAGGAGGACTGCGGCACCGACCGGGCGCTCGTGATGAAGATCGCCGAGAAGGGCGCCGACGGCACGCTGCGCAAGCTGGCCAACATCGAGAACACCGGCACCGGCCGCACCCTCGCCGAGGATGTCGAGGCCGACGGCACCGTGCTGGCGGCCGCCGGGTCCGACACGACCGAGGTGATGATCGACCAGTTCGTGGCGGCCGGGGTGGACTCCCTGCGCACGCACAGCGTGCTGGTCTGTGAGTCCAAGGTCGGGGTCTGCGCCAAGTGCTACGGGCGCTCGCTGGCCACCGGCAAGCGGGTGGACGTCGGTGAGGCGGTGGGTATCGTCGCGGCGCAGTCGATCGGCGAGCCCGGTACCCAGCTGACCATGCGGACGTTCCACACCGGTGGTGTGGCGGGCCAGGACATCACCCACGGCCTGCCGCGGATCCAGGAGCTGTTCGAGGCGCGCATCCCCAAGGGCATGGCGCCGATCAGCGAGGTCGAGGGCACCGTCAAGATCGAGGAGACCGAGAAGGCCCGGAAGATCATCGTCGTCCCCGACGACGGGGGCGAGGAGATCGCCATCCCGGTGCCGATGCGGTCCCGGCTGCTGGTCGCCGACGGCGACCACGTGACGGTCGGCCAGCAGCTCATCCAGGGCGCGGTCAACCCGCACGAGGTGCTCCGCATCCTCGGCTCGCGCGAGGTGCAGATGCACCTGGTGCACGAGGTCCAGGAGGTCTACCGGTCGCAGGGCGTGTCGATCCACGACAAGCACATCGAGATCATCATCCGCCAGATGCTCAAGCGGGTGAACGTGCTGGAGTCGGGTGACACCGAACTGCTGCCCGGTGAGCTCGTGGAGCGGCCCCGGTTCGAGGAGATGAACCGCGGCGTGGTGGAGGAGCGCGGTACTCCCGCGTCCGGCCCGCCGGTGCTCATGGGCATCACCAAGGCCTCCCTCGCCACCGAGTCGTGGCTGTCCGCGGCCTCGTTCCAGGAGACGACCCGGGTGCTCACTGACGCCGCCATCCATGCGAAGTCCGACCCACTGCTGGGCCTGAAGGAGAATGTCATCATCGGCAAGCTGATCCCGGCCGGCACCGGAATGCTCCGGTACCGCAGCGTCCGGGTGGAGCCGACCGAAGATGCGCGCTCCTCGGTCTACCCGGCCGCGGCCGCCTACGAGGAGGTGCCCGACTACGCGTTCGGGCAGCCCGCCGGCGGCGAGGCGATCCGCCTCGAGGACTACGACTTCCCCTACAACCAGTAATAACCGCCTCCCGCGGTTCCGAGAGGACCGGCCCGCACGGGCCGGTCCTCTCGTCGTCAGGCGGCCCGGAACGTTCCACAGGAAAGGCCGCAGGAATAGCCGGCAACCCCAGCGGTGTTACTCCTGACGTCCGATTCACCAGTTCGCTTTGCCTGTTGCCCGGCCCTTGGGTATCCTTACTCCTCGTGCCCGGTACGCGGGCGCACGCGCGTTAGCAGGCGGCGTTCCCTGGCTGCGAGGCCAGGGGGATCTAGCGGCCACGCGCGGAGGCCAAACCCTCTTTGACTGACCGGCCTTGGCTGGGGCCGGTTTGCCGTGGCGAGCGCGACACGCCCGACCACGGGGGTCGGAGAGGAAATGAAACCAGCAGGTCACGGGTGTCAATGAC